>DATNCJ010000077.1:0-47921 GCA_035607215.1 Candidatus Eiseniibacteriota bacterium | reverse complement strand
TTCTGGCGCTTCCTGGCGAGCATCCCTTTTGGACGGGCACTAGCGCCCCTGCAACCTGCACATCTATTTGGCACGAAGCTTTCAGCAGGCTATTCGCGCACGCTGGCATTGAGGCAACGCCTCACCGATGGAGGCACACCTTCAGCAAAAACTTGCTGGTCGCTGGAGTCAGTCTGCAAACCGTTAGTACGTTATTGGGGCACCGCAAACTGGCAATCACTGAGCGGTATTACGCGCGTTTCGTACCCGAAAGACAGGCGACGATAGACTCCCAAGTGCGTAAAAGTTGGGCACTCGGTGGGCACAGCTAAAATCAAACTCTCAAATCGTCAATGTTTATGCGGGTAAAAACTGGAGCCGAGAGTGGGAGTTGAACCCACGACCTGCCGATTACGAATCGGCTGCTCTACCACTGAGCTACCTCGGCTCGCGAATCCACCTTAGCATCCGTAGAAAAATTCTGTCAATTCATCCCGAGAGCCAGCGTTCTTGCAAACGACTTGTCGATTTGTTCGCGCCTGTCTTGCTCAGTGAGAGAACGGATACATGACCCAGCCGATCCCGATCCCGATCAGCAGGAACAGTCCGAGCGACCACAAAATATACTTCAGCCGCTCCATCGCCGGCCGCCGGCTCAGAAACCCGAACGCCACCGAGATCACCACCGCGAACAACAACATCGCTTGAAGATGACTCAGATGCAGCGACATTCTGCCTAGGCCTTCCGTCCGCGTGCTGCTTCATAGGCATGCAGCGCCGCTAGCAGATTTAAAACCCCGGCGGCTGCCAGGAATCGCGTGCCGTAGTCTCCGTCCGCGCGAGACACATCGGGACCATTGGTCTCCAGCGCTTTCGCAACGAAATAAAAGCTGCCTGCGCCCAAGTCCGCTAGATACCCTAGCGTCGCAAATGCGTCGCCGCCTTCCGAGGTGAACAAGTTGCCGCGCATTCCCGCGCCGATGAACACCAGCGCCGCGACCGTCAAGCAGCACGCCACCGCTCGCCCCCACATCTTCTGTAGTGCATGCCCCAGGCCCGGTACGATCCAGCCAGCCAAACCGATTCCCAATGCCAATTTCTGACGTTTGGAATCGATCACGTCGGTGGCAGCCTGCGCTTCTTCTACCATGGGACCGTTGCCGATAGCCGGCTTCATGCCAGCAGCGGAAGAATTTCCTTCTGGATCGCACCTGTCACGCGTGCTTCACTTTCGTCGATATAGACATTCACTTCTGTGCGCATGCCAAATTCCTTCAGATAAATCCCCGGCTCGATCGAATTACACGTCCGAGGAATCAGGTGGCGTACGTCCTTGGTTTCGAGTCCATCCATGTTGACGCCGTTCCCGTGTACCGCCTCACCTATGCTGTGCCCGGTGCGATGAAAGAAATACTTGCCGTAACCCGCCTTCTCCACTACGGAGCGCGCCGCCTTATCGACCTGCCAGCCTTGCAACGGCTTCCCTGCGGACACGTGCGACTGAATTAGATCGATGGCCGTGTCGCGCGATTGGCGCAGAACCGCGAACACTTTCGCATACTTCTCCGGCACCTGGGCGCCGAGAAAACCCATCCAGGTTATGTCGTAGTACACACTGCCTGGCGCATTCTTCTTGCCCCACACGTCCATCAACAGCAAGTCGCCCTCGCGAATGGGCGACGATTTTCCTTCCGCCGGCCCGTAGTGCGGATCGCTGGCGTGCGCGTTCACGGCGATGTCCGGCCCCACCTCCCGCACAATTCCTGCGGCGTCAAATTCGCGCAGAATCCATTGCTGCAAATCGTATTCGGTCAGTGTTCGCTTTTCGCGCACACTATTCGCCGCCTGCTGAAAGGCTCCTTTGATCACGCGATCGATAATGACCCCGGCGTCCAGATGCGACTGCAGTTGCTCCGGGGTCCAGCAGGCCTCGTACTTCTGCACCAGGTCCGCCGAGCTGACGACTTTCACGCCCGCTGCGCGCACCATCTCAATGGTCCCCGCATCCACCATCGATACATAGGGAATCTGATTCTTCGGCGAATATTGCATCGCCACGTTTTTCGCGTGACCCAGCGTCTTTGCCAGGTTGCTCTTCAGCTCGTCTTGCGCCGCGTAATACATCGTCTCGCCAGGCATTGCCGCCAGTGATTCCGACTCGATCTTGTGGACCAGCTTGCGCGGCGTCCCCTTCGCGGGTACGAAGTAAAACCATCGGCGCGTGCGCATTCCCGGAGGCAACTTCAAAATCCGCTGCGCAATGGGATCACGTCCGCGAAAATCATAAAACAGCCAGCCATCCAGTTTGGCCGCGCGCAGATCGCTCTGAATCCCCTGCAAGTCGATGCTCATGTCGTGGATGTCCTGATTCCGGCGCGCGTCAAGTGCCACTATGCTTCTCGCGTCAGCAGCCCGCGAACCTCTGGCTCGGTTACGCCGCGAATGGCAATTCGTTTGATGCGGCTTCGCTCGCCGCTGAGGATTCTAACAGCCGATTTCGGCGTTTTCAAAAGCCGGGCCAGGAATTCGCAGAGCGCCTCGTTGGCGCGATCTTCCAGCGCCGGAGCCTGCAAACGTACCTTCATCGCGCCGTCCAGGACGCCGCTCACTTCGTCACGGCTGGCTCGCGGCTGGACTCGCACCGTGAAAACCACGCCGTCTTCCGTACGCGTGATTTCGAGCAAGATTTCTCGCCTCACCAGGCTCGCTGATACTGCTCCGGCGCTGCAATTTTCACTCCCAATTCCGCCGCCGCACTGCGGGACCAATACGGATCCCGTAACATGGCCCGCGCCAGGAAGACCAAATCCGCTTGCCCGGTCGCCAAGATCGTTTCCGCCTGTGCCGCTCCCGTGATCATGCCTACGGCCCCGGTTGCAATTCCCGCTTCGCGCCGAATCGCTGCTGCAAATTCCACCTGGTACCCCGGACCAATCGAAATCTTAGCGTGCGGCACGGCGCCACCGCTCGAAGCATCAATCAGATCGACGCCCAGCGACTTCAACTCCCTCGCCAGTTCGATGGTTTGCGCCAAATCCCATCCGCCTTCGGCCCAGTCCGACGCCGAAACCCGAAAGAACAGCGGCAAGCGCTCCGGCCAAACGTGGCGCACGACCTTTGCGACGCGTACCGCCAGGCGCATCCTGTTCTCCAGGCTCCCGCCGTATTCATCGGTCCGCTGATTGCACAGCGGCGACAGGAACTGGTGCAGCAAATATCCGTGCGCGCCGTGAATCTCGATAACTTCAAAGCCCGCACCGAGCGCTCGCTCAGCCGCTCGCCGGAACGCAACCACGAGGTCGTCAATTTCCGCCCCCGTCAAAGCATGCGGCAGGTTATAGCCCTGATCGAACGCCAGCGCGCTGGGTCCCACCGGCTCCCATCCGCCCGCTTCGATTTTGACCGGTTTGCCTCCCGTCCACGGAACGCCCGTGCTCGCCTTCCGCCCCGCATGGGCCAGCTGCATTCCCGGTATCGCACCCTGCTCGCGAATAAATCGCGCGATCGGCCGCCACGATTCGACATGCGCATCCTCATAAATTCCGGTATCAGCCGCCGAGATTCGCCCGCGCTTTTCCACCGCAGTGGCTTCGGTGAACACTAGCGCCGCCCCGCCAACCGCGCGGCTACCCAGATGCACCATGTGCCAGGGTTGCGGATGCCCATCTTTCGCCGAGTACTCGCACATCGGCGAGACTACGATCCGGTTCTTCAATTCCACTTCCCGAACGCGATAAGGACTGAATAGCTTCAACGACCGCCTCCGCAAAAATCCATTTATTCCGGCGAACTCGCCGACGGCGCCGGCTTGGGCCTCTCACCAAAAATGGCCGTCCCCACGCGCACTTCCGTCGCCCCTTCTTCGATCGCCACCTCAAAATCGTGCGACATTCCCATCGAAAGCACCGGCAAGGACTTGCCCAGCCGCTTCGCCAAGTCATCGCGCAATTCCCGCAGCCGCTGAAAATAGGGACGCACTTGCTCGGCCTCATCCAAAAACGGTGGAATGCACAGCAATCCCGCAAAATCCAGCCGCGGCAGCAGCAGTACCTTCTCGGCCAGCTCCTGCAGTTCGCTTGCGGGTACTCCGCTCTTGCTTTCTTCTTCGGCAACGCGCACTTCAATCAACACGCGCATGCGTTCCGCCGCGCCCATCTCCAGCCGCGCGCGATCCAGCCGCTGCGCCAGCGCCAGATCATCCACCGAGTCCACGCGATGAAACATCCGCGCCGCCCGTGCCGCCTTGTTGCTCTGCAAGTGCCCAATCAAATGCCACGTGGCCGCCAAATCCTCAATTCCGCCACGCTTGCCTTCCCATTCCTGCACGCGATTCTCGCCAAAGTGCCGCAAACCCGCCTCGTAGGCCTCGCGAATGCGCTCCGCCGGATGCGTCTTCGACACCCCGATCAGCGTAATCTCGCCCGCGTGGCGCCCTGATTTCCGGGCGGCCGCCAACACGCGCTCTTGCACCAGCGTCAAATTCTCCTGCACGAAACGATTCGCCATGACTCGCCGTCAAAATCCTAGCACGCGTGACGTTGCGGCACCGCAGCGCTGTGGTTACACTAGATGCAACCGTCGCTCGCCGCGGTGCATTCTCTTTGGGATCGGATCGAGGTCGCCTTGCATTCCCGCGCGAATACCACAACCCTGGGCAAGCTCATCGCCATCGAAGGCATCGACGGCAGCGGCAAGCGCACGCAACTCGATCTGCTCACTGCCGCCCTCAACGATGCGGGCGTCAACGTCTACTCCACCGGATTCCCCCAGTACGACTCCTGGTTCGGCAAAATGGTCGGCCAATTCCTCAACGGTGAACTCGGTTCCCTCGACACAGTGGATCCGCATTTCTCCGCTCTGCTCTACGCCGGCGATCGCTTCGAGGCCAAAAGCAAGATTGAATCCGCCCTTGCCGAGGGCAAGATCGTCCTGATCGATCGCTACATCGGTTCCAACCTCGCGCACCAGACCGCTCGAGTCGCGCCGGCAAAACGCGAAGAATTTGGCCGCTGGATTCGCCATCTGGAATACGAAATTTACGATCTCCCACGCGAAGATCGCGTGATCTACCTTCGCGTGCCGCCCGGAGTAGCGCAGAAACTCGTCAACCTGAAGTCGCAACGCACTTACACCAACGCGAAACAAGACTTGCTAGAGGCCAGCCTTCGTCATCTCCAGGATGCCGCGGACATGTACGATTCGCTCTCCCGCGACGTTCCGTGGGTCACCATCGAGTGTTTCGATCCTGCCCGCAATGCCGTGCGCCCTCCCGACGATATCGCCACGGAGGTCTGGGCCGCGATTCAAGCGGTCATCGGCAGCCAGCTCGCGTCACAGTCGAATTCAGGAGCACGCTGATGGGCTTCTCCGAATTTCTCGGCAACCAACGCGTCGTCGCTGCTCTGCAGGGCGCGCTCCGCAGCGGACGCGTGCCCCACGCTTTGCTCTTCACCGGCCCCCGGGGTGTCGGCAAATTCACCCTTGCGCGCATGTTCGCGCAGGCAGCGAACTGCGAGCGCCTCACCGGCGATTTCTGCGGACAGTGCCATACTTGCCAGCGCATTGCGCTCCTCGCCGATCCGCAAAAACTCATCGAGCAAGGCCTCGCCGAACGTGGCGAAAGCGCCGACGCCGCCACGGTCGAGCGCACTCCGCTGATCCTGCAATCACATCCCGACGTCTGGGCCCTCGTCCCCGATCCCGTTCGCCTCAAGACACCCGTCGCACGGCCCATGCTGCGTATCGGCCAGATCCGCGCCATTCAGCGCGCCGCTTCGTTCCAGCCCATGGGCCGCCGCCGTGTCTTCATGCTCGACGGCGCGGAAACCATGCGCCGCGATGTCGCCAATGTCTGCCTCAAAGTCCTTGAAGAGCCGCCTGGCTCCGCCACCTTGATCCTCACCGCTCCTTCTCCCTATTCCGTGCTTGGCACCATCGTTTCCCGCTGCATGCAATTCAACTTCGCGCCACTCCCTCAAGGCGAAGTCGAGGAAATCTTACAGAAAAGAACCGATTGCAAGCCCGCCGAGCGCAAACTAGCCGCCCAACTCGCCGACGGCAGCCCCGGCCTCGCAATGGAAATAGACGTCGAGCAAGTCGCCGATCAGCGCCGCACCGCTCTGCGCATCCTCGAACACGCGGCCCGCGGTGAAGGTTTCACCCAGCTTTTTGCCGACACCTCCGCCATCGCCAAAGACAAAGAATCTTCCTTCGAAGAGCAACTCCACGTCTTCTACGGCTTGCTCAGCGATCTTCTCGAGCTGACCTCCGGAGTGTCACAACCGGTCCTTCGCAATGTGGCCCTTTCCAGGGAACTTCAGGCGCTGGCAAAGGGAATTAATTCTTCCTGGGTTATGCGCGCTATAGCTGGATTTGACGAGCTGTATGCCGGCGCGCGACGTAATCTCAATCGTCAGTTGGGCCTCGACGCGCTGGCCGCTTCGCTCGCGCCCAAAGCGCAGCCGCCGCAATTGGAAACGCGCTTGTAAAAGCAACCAGCGGTGCGACTTCGTCAGTGCTTTTTTTATTGCAACTGTAACCCGGTGAGGTTGAAATGCATCCTAACAAAGACAACCAACCCCACCTTAAGGAGTAGTCATGGTGAACCGCAGGATGTTCCGTCCTGGTTTTGCGGACGTTAAGGACCAAGCCCCCCCTCGCCCCCAGCACGGCAACGGCAATGGCGGCCCCGCCCCCAGCAAGAAGCCCGCCCCACCGGAGACCACCCACGCTGAAAATTTCTACTGGGTGAAACAAATGCAGGGCCGAACGCCGATGGCTATCGTTCTCGATAACGGCGAGATCCTCCGCGGCACTGTCGAGTGGTACGACCGCGATTGCATCAAGCTGACCCGCCAGGGCAGCCCCAATCTCCTCGTCTTCAAACGCGTCATCAAATACGCCTACAAAGACGGCGAAGAATCCGAAAACGGTGAAGAATAGCGGGGGAATACTCTCGCCGCAGCTGTCGTAATGTAAGGGTGGCCATGTAGGCGCCGGGCTTCAGCCCGGTGTCGTTTTCCACAAAAATAGCCACGCAATGCGCCAAGACCTCTTGGGTGGCCCATCCTTTGCGCATTTTGCCAAGGGTGGGTTGCTCCGCAAACGCAAATCTATCGCGCCAGCCGCAACACTCCCTGAATTTCCTACTTCCTGGCCTCCTGCCTACTTCAGCGAATGCCCACCCGCAGCCCCAAACGTCAACAATGCCTTGGCCGCCAATTTCCCGCGTGAATCCACCAGCTCGCACTCCGCCACGGCAAAGTTCCGTCCCGTGCGCAGCACGCTCGCCACGGCTTTGACGCGCCCGGCGGGCACCGCCTCCAGATAATTAATCTTCAATTCCACAGTCGCCAACGCCGTGCCACGCGGCACGGTCGTATAAACCGCAATCGCGCCCGCCGTATCCGCCAACGCCGCCAAAATCCCTCCGTGCACCACCCCATGCAACTGCCGGTGCTTTGCCTGCACCTCCATTTTCAACACTGCCCGCCCCTGAGTCACCGACACCGCCTCAAACCCCAGCAAACTCGTAGCCGGATTCTCCCGCAGCGTCCGGTTTGCCGTTTCCACATAGTCCCGCGTCTTCCCCTGGCGCTTTTTAGCCATAAACCGCTCGCTCCCGTCGCCCTTCCCTCATCCCGTCTAGCCTTGTTGCACGCTGTCCACGCACCTCAGGCCCCGCCGCGTCACGATTTCGCCCCCTCCCGCGTCTAACCGGATGCTTGCGGCAAGGTGCAAAATAAGCCAGGAATTGTCATCCTGAGCCTATCCGCATGCGGACAGGCGAAGGACGTCAACGCCAGCTTCAACCAGCGTTTACAACAAATAGAGTGCGAAACTATATCATCGCCGACCAGCGACGCTGACAAAGGACCAGACCCATGCGCATCGGCATCACCTGCTATCCCACCTACGGCGGCTCCGGCGTCGTCGCCACGGAACTCGGCCAGGAACTCGCCTCACGCGGCCATGACGTCCACTTCATCTCCTACGCCCCGCCGATCCGCATGAACCCCAACGACCCCCACATCCACTTCCACGAAGTCGAAGTCGCCTCCTATCCCCTCTTCGATCATCCGCCCTACACGCTCGCACTCGCCACCAAAATGCTCGAAGTCTTCGAGGCCCAAAGTCTCGACGTGCTCCACGTCCACTACGCCATCCCGCATTCGGTCAGCGCCATACTGGCCCGCTCCATGGCCGCACCCCGCCGCCTGCCGTTCGTCACCACGCTGCACGGCACCGATATCACCCTGGTCGGCAGCAATCGCAGCTATCTCCCCATCACCAAATTTTCCATCGAGCAGAGCGACGGCGTCACCGCCATCTCCAACTATCTCCTCACGCAGACGCTGAAAGAATTCGACATCAAGCGCCCCATCGACGTGATCCCCAACTTCGTCAACTGCGACCTCTACATCCGCCAGCCCGACGAAGCCCAGCGCGCCCAATGGGCTCCCAACGGCGAGCCCATCCTCATGCACCTTTCCAATTTTCGCCCCGTCAAGCGCATCACCGACGCCGTCGAGATCTTCGCCATCGTCCGCGCCAAAATGCCCGCCAAGCTCGTCCTCATCGGAGACGGCCCGGACCGCGGCGCCGCGGAATACCTGGTCCGCAAGAAGCGCCTCCAGAAGGACGTCTTCTTCCTCGGCAAGCAAAACGCCGTCTACGAGAAGCTCAGTTCCGCCGATCTTTTCCTGTTGCCGTCGCAGCTCGAATCCTTCGGGCTTGCAGCACTCGAAGCCATGGCTTGCGAAGTCCCGGTAATCGCCACAAACGTGGGCGGCCTCCCCGAAGTCGTCACTCACGGCCTGGATGGATATTTGGTGGAACCCGGCGATGTCAAATCCGCCGGACGCTACGCCCTCGACATTCTTTCTCGCGAAGACCGCGGCCGCGAAATGGGCCAACGCGCCCGCCTCAACGCCAAGAAAAAGTTCTGCGCCAACGACGTCATCCCCCGCTACGAGGCCTACTACCAGCGCGTCCTCGACGCCGCCGCATCCTCAGCCGCTAGAATCTAACCCCGTCACCGCAATTCGGCTCCCTTAGGAGGCCAAATGCCAAAGAAGCTCAAGCCGGTACATCCGGGAGAAATTCTCCGCGAAGAGTTCTTGATTCCCTTTAGTCTGAGCATCAACAAAATGGCGATGGCTCTGCGCGTTCCGGTAACCATCGGCGCTCCGTCCCACTGACTCTTCGGTTTCGGTCTTGATGTGCTCCAGTACCCGCATATGAATCCGATGAATAATGTAATCCGACCACGCGCGCCAATACGCCGCAGGCCAGATCGCGTCTCGATACCACGTTGTGCCCTCCAGTCGCGTTCGGCCTGCTGGAAGTTCCGTCAGCTGAAATTGCCCCCGCTCCGACACAAAGTAACCATGCAAATGCCGAGGCTCGATGTGCCCGTAAGGCGTCAATTCATTCAGCGGCGTCGGAACTTCCAGCACGCCAAACCTCAGCAGCCGCGGCTCATCCCAAACCTCGATCGGCTCCACAAATGGTCCCGTTGAAAAGACGCATCGCCGAATCGCCCCCGGTCCTCGCCCGGAAATCTCCGCGCGGATCGGATACGCAATCCCTGCCCGAAACAAAATCTCCCGAGGCGGCGGAATCTCCGCAAATGCGACCACCTGCTTCCATACTGTCTCGGGCGGTGCATTGATTTCGATTGCGCTACGCACGACATACTTCGGTGGTGGCAGTCCGGCCGCTCGCTCGGCACTAAACAATGCCGGCACTGCCAGCAATGCGATACACATCATCGCGGGGGAGGCAGTACGCCAGTGACGCGCCTGCAGGTGATAGCCGATCGCGCCTCCAAACGCGGAAAGCGCCAAACCCAGTGGCGCCGCCATCATCAAGCAGATCACTCCTTCGACCGCGATCGCCATCAGCGCCACTCCCAAAATCCCGATGGGGATGAGCGACACCGTCATGCACTCTCCGAGTTCTCGCGGCGCATGGTAGCTGTAAAACAGCACCGAAAATAGTCCCAGGCAAAATGGCAACGCCACGAACAGACTCCAGCCGTAAGCACCGATCACCGTCGCGCCAAATACCGAAAACACCAGCCCGATCGCAGTGGTCACAACAATAGCCAGCACGCCGCTTCCCAGCCGGCTCCTGGGAATGATGACATCCAGCGGTCGAACCCCGGGCCAGGGCGCCGCTTCGCTTTCGATCGCACGCTCCCGCGATGGCAACGCACACAGGGTCAGAAAAAAAGGCAGGTTCACAAAGGGCACAAAGAACAACGTAACCAGCCATAGCGGCTGCCCCGCATCTCGCAATCGCCGCAGAGTCATGGTCATGCCTATCCAAATGAACGGCAGCGATAGCACCAGCATCGTGGTCAAGAATTTCGCCTCGGTGGGAGACAAATGACCCAATCGCGCGGCGTTTCCGAGCGGCGCCCAATAGTTGAACCAATAGCCAACAACATCGCGCTGACTACTCTTGAAAAAGCTGGCTGCAATCAACCGGTCGATATTGTGCTTGATCGCAAATCCAATCAGCCCTACCAATGCGTACCTTCTACGCCCGACCTTGCCCTCCCACTTCCACAGATCGACGAAGCCCATCTTCGGTCTCCACTTTTCTGTCGCCCTGCTCCGACTGTTGGCTGCCTCTTGTTCCGCCCAGACGGACGTATCAGTTTCCTGTGCCGTTTGACTTCGCCGGCGATCGCAGGCACTCCCCTCTCTGCGCTGCACAACTCCTACGTGCCGCTATCCCTCGATAGCCGAGCCGCAACCATTCCATCACTCCGGGAATTCGAGCTAACCACACCACCGGCCGCGCCCACCAAATCTCCCGCGCCAAAGCCACCCCTGCGTCCGCCCCTCCGCAGCGCGTGCCATCCGCCAGTAACACGCGCATTTCCCGCATCAATTCCTCGCGGGACAATCCAAGCAATGTTGCCACCCGCGCGTCTTGCAAAGGCGCCACACCAATCCCTCGCCGTGCCAGAATCGGCGCCACGCACCGCGCGATGCGCGTGCAAAACCCACACTCCGCATCAAAAAACAACCACCCGCGCGCGTGCCGTCCCTTTCCATCCGTAAATTCCGACGCCAGGGAAATCATCTTCTCCGCCTTTAAGATCTCTATGCTTCGATCTTCACAGTCTCTCGGTTAGGTCTTCTTCACTGCTACGAACCTCAGGCGCCTTAGCGTCTCTGCGTTATTCTTGCGCTTGCCTTCCTTCGCTGGCCGATCGCCGTTTGCCTCTAGCCGGCCTTCTTCCCCAGCAGCGTCACCACCTTCCCCCGCAGCTTGCCCATCCCCTTTAACGCCGGCATGGGCATGCGCATCACTTCCTCAAACAACCCGCTCATCACCGTCAAAAATTCCAGCATCGACTCCAGTCGCTGCCGCGCATAAGCATCCCCCGAAGGATTCGCCTTCAATTCCGCTACGCACTCCCCGATCACCCGCAATGTCGGATCGATCTCCCGCCGTTTCCGTTCTTCCGACACGATCCGAAAGATCTCCCAGACATCCTTGATCGACTCAAAATGATCCCGCCGGTCGCCCAACACGTGCACCACGCGCACGATCCCCCATCCCTGCAACTCCCGCAAACTGGTGCTCACGTTCGACCGCGCCACCGCCAGCGTCGTCGCAATTTCATCCGCGGGAACCGGCCGCGGCGACAAATACAGCAGCGCGTGCACCTGTGCCACCGTACGGTTGATCCCCCACCGTGTTCCCATCTCACCCCAGTGCAAAATGAACTTCTGCGCCACCGGCGCCAGCCCACTCTTCGCTTCGCTCTTCGTCATCTCGCTCATTGGCATCCTCAATGTAAAAAATCCGCCATCGTCGGCATTCTCCGCGTCGTTCCCGCTTTCCTGGACCGCGCATTCCGGCTGCGATCCACCAAATCCCGCGCCGCCGCGGCCCATCCCGGAAACGCAAATCGAAATCCATCCTGCAGCAACCGGCCGGGCACGACCCGCCGGCTCTTCAGTATCAGTTCGGTCTCCGTCCGCAGAAAAACCGCGCCAAACTCCAGCATCCGCTCCGACAGGTCCAGTCCAAAGCGCTTGCCCCAGGCGGCGCGCAGCATCGCCATGAAATCCTGGTTCGGAAGCGGGCACGGAGCCGCAACATTCACAACGTCGCCCATGTTTTCACGGGCGATCAAATGTTCCACCGCCCGCACAAAATCCGCTTCATGCACCCACGACACGAACTGCCTGCCGGAACCCGCCGCTCCTCCCAGCCCAAGCCGCACCAGCCGCAACAGTGCCGGAAACGCCCCGCCTTCCGCGCTCATTACCATCGCGCTGCGCAGCGCCACCTTCCGCGTCCCGGGAGCCTTCGCCTGAAAGAACTCCTCTTCCCACTGTTCGGCGACATCAACGCTGAAACCCCACGCCCGCGGAGCATCCGGCTCGCACCTGCCGTACTCGCCCGTTTCCTCATCCATCTCCCGATCCAGCGCATGCCGATAGATGGTCGCCGTGCTCGCGTTCATCCACAATTTCGGCGGCGTTTTTAGTCCCCCGATCGCCTGACCCAAAACTCTCGTCGGCAAGATTCGCGAGTCCAGAATTTCCCGCTTGTGCACGCCGATATAACGGCAATCCACGCTGCGGCCGGCAAGGTTTATCAGCACGTCGGCGCCTTCCAGCTCGTTAACCCAACGATCCAGGCCATGCCCGTTCCAGGCGGCAACGCGCCAAGGCCCTCCGACCGGCGTCCGCGCGATTACGGTGACTCCGTGTCCTCGGGAATGGAAATGCTGCGCCAGGATCTGGCCCAGATGTCCGCTGCCGCCCGGGATCACGATGCGCAGCCGCCTCGTCGGTGTTATCGTTGTGGCAGTCATTTCTTTATGTTCTGTTATTACAGAACTTACCGCAGATACCCCTCCTTGTCAAGCCCTCTCGTACCTTTCCGGCTTTCTTGGCCGTCCAATCCCCATTCACCGGGTCATGTCTCCCATTCAGCAAACTGGCCAGGTTCCCTCGCCTACCCCGCGTGCACGCTATCGCCGCCCCCTCCGAATTAACAAACGTCTCCTTGTGACCATGATTTCCCTGCTGTCTCTCGCCATGCTCTCAGCCAGCCACGGGCGGCCTTCCACAACCCAGACGACGGCACCCCAGTTGCCGCCTGGAACCATCGCTGGTGCCGATCGATGCATTTTCTGCCACCAAACCGAAGTCGAAGGCTACGCCCGATCCTCGATGGCTCATGCCCTCCGCCGCAGTTCTCAGGAGCCGGCCGGCGAAGTTTCCCTTCCCACCGCAAAAATCTCGGCCACCAATCGCTTGTATGGCTACCACCAGACTCTGGAAGCCTCCGGCCAATCACAAGACTACAAAGTCGATTACGTCATCGGTTCCGGCAACCACGCCAGCGGGTACCTCATTAGTCTGGGCGGCCATCTGTTCCAGTCGCCCATCGCTTACTACCGCAGCCGACAGTCCTACGACGTGGCCCCCGGCTATGAAGGTATTTCCCATCCGGACTTCACACGCCCGGTCGGCGAAGCCTGTGTCTTCTGCCACTCCGGCACGGCGTTGTCCATACCCAACACGCTCAATCAATTTCGCCAGCCGCCTTTCGCCGCCGAATCCATCACTTGCCAACGCTGCCATGGCCCGGTCGAACGCCACCTTTCCGATCCGCGCGCCGGCACCATCGTCAATCCCGCCAACCTCGCTCCCGCAGCGCGCGATTCCACGTGCGAGCAATGCCATCTCTTCGGTGTAGCTCGCGTCCCCAATCCCGGCAAACAATTCAGCGATTTCCTGGCTGGCCAGCCCCTCGAGCAAACTTTTTCGATCTATCGCCATGCGACTCCTGCTGGCTTATCCGCAGGCGCCTTTAAAGTGATCAGCCACGTCGAACAATTGGCGCTCAGCCATTGCGCCCGCAGCAGCAACCAAAAACTCTGGTGCGGCACCTGCCACGATCCGCACAACAAGCCCGCCGAGCCGGTCGCCTATTACCGTGAAAAATGTCTGGCCTGCCATGCTTCGGACTTCGGCACTCGCATCGCGTCATCGCATCCCGTAAAAAACTCCGACTGCGTCAGTTGCCACATGCCCCGCCGGGACGCCCAAGACGGCGGCCACACCGCCTTCACCGATCACCGCATCCAGCGTCGGCCCGAGCCCGAATCCGATCTCCCCGCGGGCACCGACATCGTCGCCTGGCGAGAGCCGGCTGCCGCTCTGCAAAAACGCAACCTCGGCATAGCTCACATCGATGCCGGCGTCGGCCGCCGCTCGCAATCGATGGTCGTCCAGGGCTATCGCGAACTCGCCGAAGTCCAATCGCAATTCCCCAACGATCCCGAACTCTTCGCCTGGATCGGACAGGCGCTACTTCTGGGCCACAAATCCCGCGAAGCCGAAATCGCCTTCGAGCGTGCCGCTCAGCTCGCCCCCACTTCTCCCGTCAACGAAGGCAACGCTGCTTCCGCTTTCGCGCAGGCCGGCGATCTCGATAGTGCTCGCCGGCATCTGGAGAAAGCCGTGGCCATCGATCCGCTGTATCTCCCCGCCGCGGGCCCGCTGGTACAGCTCTATCGGCGTCAAGGCAGAACTACTGAAGCCGACGCCCTTACGGCAAAAATCGAAACGCTCATGCATCCGCCATCGATCTCCGCCAGTGCAGATTCCGCGAGCCGGTCTGCGCCGAATGCGTCTGCGTCATCTGCCGGAAAAACCGCCGAGCAAGTGTTCAAAAACATACAGGTGCTGAAAGGCACGCCAGCCGACCAGATTTTTCCGGCGATGGAATTCATCTCCTCATCGCTGGGCGTGCGCTGCACGTTCTGCCATGTGGAAGAGCACCTCGACAAGGACGACAAGAAGCCCAAACAAACGGCCCGCGCCATGATGCGCATGACCCTGGTGCTCAACAAAAATAATTTCGGCTCACGCCGCGAAATCACCTGCTATTCCTGCCACCGCGGCACGCAACATCCTGCGGATATTCCCGCGGTCGCCGGCTCGTGTAGCGGCGAGCTCGCCTCGGCAAACGGTTGCAACAACGCCATGCACTCGCCGTCAAGCACCACGCTGCCCACAGCCGCCACAGGTTCCCCACTCGCACGCGATACCGCGCCGCTGCCGGTAAATCTCCCGACGGTCTCCGAAATCCTCGACCGCTACGTCGCCGCGCTCGGCGGCGCCGAAGCCTTGCAAAAAATCACGACCCGCATCGAAAAGGGCTTCGCCATTTTCGGAACCATCTCAACACCGATCGAAATCTTCACTGCCCCTCAGAAGCAATCCATCGTCCGCCACCTCGCGCAAGGCGATAGCCTCACCACCATCGGCAACAACTCCGCATGGTTCCTCATGCCGGGCCGTCCCGCTCGCCCCATTCAAGGCGCCGATCTCGACGGCGCGCTTCTCGAGGCCGACCTCCAATTCCCGCTCCATCTCCGGCAAATTTTCCCCGAGCTTCGCCGCGAATATCCGGAAACAATCGCTGGTCGGGAAGCCTATGTGCTCATAGGCATCCGCGAAGGTCAGCCAACGGTAAAATTCTACTTCGACGAAAGCACGGGCCTGCTGATCCGCCAAATTCGCTACGCCGACTCGCCGTTCGGCGCAAATCCCACGCAAATCGACTACTCCGACTACCGCGCCGCGGACGGCGTACAAATCGCCTTCCGCCGCACTACTTCGGTGCCTTCCGGCAAATCGGTCGTCCAGATCGATCACCTTCAACAAAACATCCCGATCGCGAACATGGGCTTTGCTTCTCCGGCCCCCCGATAGCTCTTCAGATCGTGCTGGGATCCACCTGCGTCGCCATCTCCAGGTATCGGCACAGCGCATTGGCGAGCTGCATCTGGCGAGGGCTTTTGCATTCCGGCTCGAACAAGCGCGGGCTACCGACGACGATGACGTTGGACATGGCGCGCGAGGTGGCGACGTTGAAGCGATTGAGGCTGTACAGAAATTCCATGCCGCGGGGAGCGTCTTCGGGCGACGACGTGGTGAGCGAATAGATCACCACAGCTGCCTCCTGGCCCTGGAACTTATCGACGGTGCCGACGCACGCCCCTGTGGGTAGCCGCGCGAGCAAATCGCTGACTTGAGCGTTGTACGGCGCGACCACCAGAACATCGGTCAGCTCCATCGCCTTGCTGGTGGTCGCGGTCCGAAACCATTTCACATTTCCGGTGACCAAGCTCCTGACGATTCGCTCGATGACCTCGGCTTCCTCAGCCGAAGAGTTGCGATTTCCTTGATGGGTTACCGGCACGAACCAGAGGCCCGCACCGCTCAGCCATGGATGATAGGCAAGCACGCGGTGCTTCAGAACATCGCGGGAGTGCAGGCGCCGTTCGTAGAACATCTCCGACGTAAACTCGCAAATCTTCGGATGCATGCGCCAGGTTTCGGGCAGCAGCATTCCGAGGCCTTCAGGGATCGTTTTGTGATTGCCGATCAGGTGTTCCAGGGCGGATTTTTCCGCGCCATTCGGGTGACTTCCCTTCACCGGACGCTCCAGTTGCTGTGGATCACCGATCAGGAAAATGTTTTTCCCGGCTTGTCCCAGAGCGACGACATCGGCAAGCGCCATCTGGCCGGCCTCGTCGATAAATAGCGCGTCCACGCCTTCCAGATACTCGGGGCGGGTCCACATCCACGAAGTACCGCCGACAACATTCGCCGCGCCGGAGTGCAGAGATGCCAGCGGCACAATATTGTCGTTGGCGATCGCGATGTTCTCGTCGGGCTCCAGGTCGTCGTCTTCCCCAAGCTTCTGCATGCATTTCACGCCACGAATTTTGTCTTCGGAGGCGGCCTTGACGACCTCGTCGAGAAGTTTGCGAATCACTTTATGACTTAGCGCGGTGATGCCGACCTTTTTCCCTTGGGCCACCAGTTTGCAAATCATGCGAGCGCCCGTGAATGTCTTTCCGGCACCGGGAGGTCCCTGAATGGCAAAGACAGAATGATCCAGCGCGGTGGCAATGCGGCAGGCGGTAACCACCGGTTCTTCGAGGGGCAACAGCGTGAGTGCTTCGCGGCGCGCGAGCCGCGGAATTTTGCGAAGCAACAGATCGCGGACGGCGCGAAGCGGGCCCTCGGCGTCGATTCCGTTGTCGCAGACCCCATCACCAAGACGCAGTAACGCGTCGGCATGCACGTCGCAGTTCACCGGCGAATCCCAGGCAAAAACTGCAGGCGGATGCAGCTCAGCGGTCTTGCGCGTTTTCTTGATGTCGATGGTGCGAGCGGCGAGATCGATGGCCACGACGCATCCGACCCTTTGCCGCCGCTTTTCCTCGGCGGATTTACCGCTAACCGCTTTCCCGGATGGCTTTCCTGCGGCTGACTTTTCCGGTGATGATGTTTCGTCAGCGGGGATGCAGCTGTAGACATCTCTACCCGCGCGAACCTCGGTATCCTGTTTGTCGAAGGAGTAGCGGTCGATGGGAATTTTATTTTCGACGCCAAGGCGCTCAAGAAATTGCAGCCCAGACAGGCCGGCGCGTTCCTCGAGCAGTTCGTTGTCATCGAGTTCCTGCAAGCGGTAGCCTTCCCACCAGCCGGCTTTGTTTTCACGGCGATGCCAGTCGAGAAGATTCGCGAGCATCCAGGTGGCGGCTTGTTCGCCCGTGCGCTCCTCGGGCTTGACAGGAATGCCGGCTCTTAGCTTTTCAACGAGGGCCGCTACACGCTTCTGGCGCTCGTCGAGTTCTTCAGTGGGTGCGCCGTCGCCCAGGGGCGGTCGCGGAATGATTGCGCCGGCTTCGATCGCGGCGTCGCGCTGGGATTCCAGCCAGTCGCGTAAAACTGCGGTGGCGAGGCAATCCTCGCTGTTGTAGCCCTCCATTACCTCGCGATATTTGTCAGGTAGATCCAAGTCGCGACCCAGCTGGAGTTTGTGCTCCACGAAATACATCGCTTCACGCGAATCGGCGAGCGACGTCTTGCGGACGAAGCCGGGCAAGGCCTCCAATTTTTTCAATGAATACTGCTCTACGCCGGCCAGCATCGCCTGCTTCAGCACCGTGTGCAGATCGACGAACAATCCCGCGCGCAGCATACTGTCCACTTCCTCTTCGCGCGTGGCGTATCGGCCCATCAACCGTTTGAACGCACTCGGCTCGTACGCTCCGAAGTGATAAATGTGCATCGAGGGATTTTCTTTCCATCGACGCATTACGTGGTCGACCAGCCACTCGAATCCGGTTTTCTCTTCTTCCGCAGTGAGCGCCCATCGCTTTTCGTAAAAGCGCGCGCCACCAGCATCCGCCGCGACAAAGCCGAACAGATATTCCTGCCCACCGCTAGCTTCCAGATCGCCGGCGAAGGGATCGCCTTCCAGATCGACAAACATGTCGCCGGAGTTGGGCTCAGGCAGTTTGCAAAATCCCGTGTCCGGCTCAACTTTCAGCAATTCATGAACGGGTTTTCCCTGAGAGCGACCTGCAACCTGAACGCGCGCCTGCTCCCGCACGCGTTCCATGCCTTCGCGCGAGCCGTGGAGCGGTTTTTCCTGCAGCGGGATGGGCATGTCCGCGAGCTTTACGACGGTGTCGCGATTCCAAGCTGCCAGCTGCGTGCGCTGCTGGGTGCGAATGCCGGCGACCAGCGAGAGATGGTCGTCGTCCCGCCGCCGCTTCTCGCATTCCTGAAACCAACGACAAATATCGCAATGCGCGCAGGGCTCGGGATAGGTCGAGACCGTTTCCAGAATCGTGCCTGCGGAAAGTGCGCTGTCGCCGTTTGCCGTGGCCTTCTCCAGGCGATCCTTCATATAACGGTAGTAGGCGGCGTATTCGGCCACGCGGTACGGTTCGCCGCCGAAGCCCGTACCCGGAGCGATGACGCGCATTTCGTCTGGCTCGACGCCCTGAATCTCGGTAAGCAGCTCGCAATAAAACGAAAGCTGGAGGATCGTCGTAGCTTTGGTTTCACGCGCCAGCTTGCAGTCGTGAGGCTGGTAGGAGTAGCTGCCGAATGCAGGTGAGGGTTTGTCGACTTTCCGCAGCACATCAGGTCGGCCGAACCAGCGGCCACAACTGAGGGCGCCTTGCGCGATGACGTCGACGCCTTCCTGCATCGCCGCCAAAGTCGCTTCGACCATGCGACTCTCGCTGCCGGCCTTGTCGAGGTTGACGACCTTCAAGCCCTGCCCCGCGAGCGCTTTCAGATACCGCGCCTCGTGCTGAAAACCCAGTTCCTGGATGATGCGGAGGTCGGGCGAGCGCCATTCCGGGGGCTTGATTTCGCCGAGGGCGACGCGGAGTTCCAGGGCAGTCAGGTGGCGGCAGGCCAAGTGGTTGCTGACGTCGGTGGCAGCCAGGCGAAGTTCGCCTGAAAGGAGTTTCATAGGGCGACTCCTGGCTGCCCCCGGAAGGGTTTCACCGGGGCTTCGCTTTTAGCCCCCCAACCCCCCGTACATTTGGGCATGCACATGAAAACACAGGCTTTACGAGGAATACGACGCTGGAAGTTATGGAAAACAAAGGACGAAGGTGTACGCGAGATCGGCGATTGGGCGGTCTGGCGGAGGTTCGTTCGAGGTAACACGGCCGATGTTAGCATAGTGGTAACTGGAAGTCCAGGAAAAAGACGGTCAGCCGACGGTCGTCATGGTCGACACCAGTTCCGGCACATCGATGCGGATGACCGTGCCCTCCCCGGGCCGGCTCTCGATCGACAAGTGGAAATCGGCGCCGTACAGGACGCGCAGGCGTTCGCGGACGTTGCTGAGGCCAATGCCCTCCACGTATACATGGGGCATTTTCTCTTCCGAGATGCCAACACCGTTGTCTTCGATCTCGATGCGCAGGCGGCCGTCGCGGTTGGTAGCGCGCAGCTGGATTTTGCCGCCCTCGATCTTCGGCGCCAGCCCATGTTTCAGGCAATTTTCGACAATCGGCTGGATCAGCATGCTGGGGACGAAGGATTCCTGCGCATCCTCGTCGACGGATTTGATGAATTCGAGGTTGTCGCGGCCGAAGCGCGCGACTTCGATGTCGAGATAGTCGTCGATGAAGTCGAGCTCTTCGCGCAGGGGCACAAAAGTCTCGTGCTTGCGCAACAGCCGCCGAAGGATGTTGCTCAGCTTGAGAACCACGCCGCGGGCCATATCGGGATCGAAGCGGATCAACGACGACACGGTGTTGAGCGTATTGAAAAGAAAATGGGGATTGATCTGGCTCGAAAGCGCATCCATGCGCGCTTTCAGCAACAATTGCTGGTGGCGCTCGAGGTTCATCTCGATACGCGTGTTGTTCCAGATTTTCAGCGGCGCGGCGACGGCCATTACCGTGGCCAGCACGGAGAGCATCAGCCACCAGTTCCACTGCGGATCGATGGCAAAAAGCCACTTCGGATTGGTGGCGACCACGAGAGCCACGCGGCCAAGCTCCAGGCCCACGCAGGCGAGCAGCGGAAGGAGTTCCCAGGACATGCGCGCGCTGCGTATCAGGCGCACGAGGTCACGAGGTATATTCAGAAAGGTAAAAGGCCCAAAATTCCAAAGCTCCTCCTTGTTCGGGATGGTCTGGCGCATCAAGCCGCCGATCAAGCCGGCGGTGGAAGCGGCAGGCATTCCGAGCCACTCATGGGCCATCAGCGCGGGTATGGTGATGATGGCCCCGCCGATGGGGCCCACGACGCGGCCACCCAACAGGCCCATTAGAAAGGCACCTTCTACGGACAAATCCGCGAATCGATACGGCAGGCCGACCAAGCGTAGCGCAACGCCAACGATCAGTGGCGGCGTCATGAAAAACATCAGCTTCAACTTCTGATCGGGGTCGCGCTCCTCGGTGAACAACACGCGGCGAAAGGTGTTCCAGCGTGCCAGCAGCGCGGCGAAGGATGCGGCCACGCCGACTTTGAGCAGCAGCGTGAAGAGAAGATCTCGGACGGAGAATGCGGTGTCGATCATTTAGCGCTTCGCTAACGCTAGCCAATCCACTTCCCGATGTAAAGTGTCCCGCCTTGTTGCAGCGGCGTAAAATATGTGGCCAAAACGCAGGGACGCGCATCGAATGAGGTTCGAGTGGACTATATTCCGGGGAAACATGACACTCCTGTTAAACTCATTGCCTCCGATGCGAGCGATTGCGAAGCAGAAGGCTGCGAAGAAGAGCAACAAGAATGGCGCGGGTGCGGTGCGCGCGGTGGCGCATGCGGAGCTGCCGTCACAGTTCGGGCGATTCCGGATCTATGGATTTGAGGGCCGCGGGCCATCGGAAGAGGCGGTGGCGCTAGTGCGCGGCAGGGTGAACGGACGGAACGCGCCGCTGGTGCGCGTGCATTCGCAGTGTCTGACGGGAGATGTGCTGGCTTCGCTGCGTTGCGATTGCCGGGCACAGCTGGAGCTTTCGCTAAAAAAGATCGGAGCAGCACCCTCGGGGATATTGTTGTACCTGCCGCAAGAAGGCCGCGGCATCGGGCTGATGAACAAGCTGCGGGCCTACCAGTTGCAAGACGCGGGAATGGATACGGTGGAAGCCAATGAGCAGCTGGGCTTTGCGGCCGACGCGCGCGACTACGATTTTTCCGCGCAAATCTTGAAGCAACTCGGCGCCAGAAAAATCCGCCTGCTCACCAACAATCCGGAAAAAGTGCGGCTGCTGGAGCACGCCGGCATTAGCGTCGTAGAACGCGTTCCCTGCCAGCCGCGCGTCTCGAAAATCTCGCGCGCCTATCTGCGGACGAAGAAGAAGAAAATGGGCCACCTGCTCGACGGTATCTGAACCAAGGTCCCAGGTCATGCCGAGTCCCTTTCCGGAGTTGCAGACGCGACGATTATTGCTGCGGCCGCTGACCATGGCGGATGCTCCGCAGATTCAGACGCTGTTTCCGCGCTGGGAAATTGTTCGTTATCTCAACAACAAGGTGCCGTGGCCTTATCCACCTGACGGAGCGGAATGGTATTTGCGAGACCTGGCCTTGCCAGCAATGGAGCGCGGCCAAGCGTGGCATTGGACGCTGCGCCGAAGGGCCGAGCCCGACAATCTGATCGGAATGATCAGCCTGCTGACAACGGAGGGCGAGAATCGGGGATTCTGGATCAGTCCCGAATGGCAGCGGCAAGGGCTGATGAGCGAGGCGTGCGACGCGGTGACCGAATACTGGTTTGAGGTGCTGAAGATGCCGGTGCTGCGGGCGCCGAAGGCCATTGCGAATGAAGCATCGCGGCGAATCTCGGAGAGACAAGGGATGCGCGTGGTTGCGACACAAGACAACGACTACGTGAGCGGGCGTCTGCCATCCGAGATGTGGGAAATCACCGCGCAGCAGTGGCGAGCGCGGAAAGCAAGATAGAAGCGCGAAGAAATCAGCCGCCGCCGACGAAGTGGACGATTTCGTAGCGGTCGTTTGGTTGGATGATCGTGGTGGGCCATTGATCGCGGGGCAGGATTTCAAGATTGCGCTCGATGGCGACGCGGCCGGAACTGAGGCCGATTTCCTGCAACAAATCGATGACCGTGGCACCGGGCTTGATCGTGCGGGATTCACCGTTTACGGTGATTGCCAGCGTCGCGCCCGTTGAAACTGGATTGGTAGACATTGCGCTCATCCTGTCGCCGGGTCACCCCGCCGCGGGAACTTTGGGCTTGGCGCGGAGTTGAAAGCGGAGTTGCCCTCGCGCCTCGCCTGAAACCGCTTCGATGACCAAGGCGGCATCCTCTGCCGCCAAGCGCGGAATATCGAATTGCAGTTGCGCGTGGCCGTCGGCGCCGGTCATCGTGGTCACTTCGGTCTTTTCCACCCCGCCTTCAATACGCGCGGAAACTCGCGCGCCATTCAATACGGTGCCGAGTATCCTGTCTCGAACCACCAAGTACAGCGTAGCGTGCTTTCCGGCAAGCCACGTTCTCGGATTCAGCAGATCGACGGTGAGACTTTGGTGCGCCGCCTGTTTAGGAGGAGCCGCCGGAACGGGAGCCGCCACGAGCGGCGCCGGTGGTTGCGCGGGCGGAGCCGGCGGAGCGATGGACACCTGCAGCTTGCCGGAACGAAGCTCGTCGACGACCGCGGCGTGCTGGTGATCGAGGCGGGTCTTTAGAGTTTTCTCATTTTCCGGGTTCAGCGGCAGCAAGTCGGAGTATTTGCTGGTACGGCGGTGCAGCACGCGGCCGCGATGATAGACAGTGGTGTCGAGAACGGCGCTGTGGGTGCCCCGATCTTCGGTCTGGACGTGAATGACCACGCCAGCGACGGTTACGTTTGTGTTGTGCCCGAACAACATTCCAATGGTCCTCGATCCCTAGCCCTGGAAAAGCGCTCGCCGCAGCCGGCGGCGGCATGAAATTTTCGGCGCCGCATTGACCCAGCGGCAGGTGAGTCGCTATTATAACGCTTCGCCTATGAGTGGTTCGGGTCTACATGCTTACGCTCCGCTTCTCATACACCTGATCATCGCGGTGGTGCTGGCCAGTGCGTTGACGGGTGCGTCGGTTGCGGTTGGCTGGCGGCGGCCAAATCGCGCCAAACAACAAGCTTACGAATGCGGCATGGAGCCCACCGGCGACGCACGCGAGCCTTTCTCGGTAAAATTCTACCTGGTGGCCATGGTCTTTATTCTGTTCGACGTAGAGGCCATCTTTCTATACCCTTGGGCCTACATTTATCGCGACATGTTCAAGACGTCGCTGAGTTTCGGACGATTTGGCTTCGTAGAGATGCTGATCTACATTGCCATCCTCCTGGTCGGTTATATCTATCTATGGAAGAAGGGCGCGTTCGATTGGCATAAGTAGGCGCGCGCCGCGGGGATTCGGAATCCGTGACGGAAAAAGGCAGCCAGAGCAGTAATCCCGCCGTAGAGGTTCTGCGCGCGTGGAGCGCGAACGCCATCGAGGAAGTGATTGAGTTTCGCGGGGAAACCACGCTGGTGATCCCGCGAAAAGTGCTGTTGCAAGTAGCAGCGCGATGTCGCGAAGACGAAAAACTGCAATTCAATTTGTTGACCGACGCAACTTGCGTTGACCGTTTTCCGCTGGAACCCCGATTCGAGCTGCAGTACCACCTGGTATCGATTCCCAAGAAAAACAAATTGCGGCTGCGCGTGAAGCTGTCGGGAGATGATCCGGTGGTGGATTCGCTGGTGCCGGTGTGGCCGGGAGCGAATTGGCTGGAGCGCGAGATATTCGATTTGATGGGCATTCGCTTCGCCGGGCACCCCGATCTGCGGCGGATCCTGCTGCCGGACGATTGGGAAGGCCATCCACTGCGTAAGGATTTTCCAGTCGAGGGTTACCGGGACATTCCGGCCATCGCGACGCGGTATACAAGGGGCCGCCCATGAGCAGCGCTCCCGCCAGCACCACCACTGTGGAAACCGCCATCGGCCAGGCGAAGACGATGGTCCTGAATATGGGGCCGCAGCATCCGTCGACTCATGGAGTGTTGCGCATTTTGCTGGAGCTGGACGGTGAGACGGTGGTGAAGGCCGTTCCCGATCTCGGCTACCTGCATACAGGCATTGAGAAATCCTGCGAGGACAAGACCTATTCGCAGGCGATCACCCTGACCGACCGGATGGATTACCTCAATCCGCTGGGCAACAACCTTGTTTATTGCCTGGCGGTAGAGAAGCTGCTCGGCCTGGAAGTGCCCAAGCGTGCGCAGTACATCCGCGTGCTGATGGTGGAGCTGCAGCGGATTTCCTCGCACCTGGTGTGGCTGGGAACGCATGCCATCGATCTCGGCGCGATGTCGGTGTTTCTGTATTGCTTCCGCGAGCGTGAAGAGATTCTGAAGATTTTTGAGTTTGTGGCCGGGCAGCGCATGATGACCAGCTACATCCGCATCGGCGGTCTGGCGCTGGAGCCGCCGACCGGCTGGGTGCAGCGGGTCGAAAAATTCCTGGCAATGATGCCGGGCCGGATCGACGAATACGAAAATCTGCTCACCGGGAACCGCATCTGGCTCGGACGCACCAAGGGTATCGGGGTGATTTCGGCGGAAGACGCAGTGGCGCTGAGCATGACCGGGCCAACGCTGCGCGCCGCGGGGCTGGCTTACGACAATCGCAAGGTGTTCCCGTATTCCAGCTACGAAGAATTCGATTTTGACGTGCCCACGCGCACGGATTCGGATTCTTTCGGGCGATACATGCTGCGGGTTGCGGAAATGCGCGAAAGCCTGAAGATTATCCGGCAAGCGCTGGGCAAGATCACTCCCGAAGGCCCGATTCGCACGGACGCGCCGGGCATCGTGCCGCCGGAACGCGAAAAGATGAAGACGGAGATGGAAGCGCTCATCTACCACTTCAAAATTTTCACGGAAGGATTCGCGCCGCCGCCTGGCGAGGCGTTCGTTACGGTGGAGTCGCCCCGCGGCGAACTGGGATGCTTCGTGGCCAGCGACGGCTCGTCCAAGCCGCTGCGCGTGCACTTCCGCTCGCCATCGTTTATCAACTTGCAGGCGCTGCCGAAATTGATCGAAGGGCAGATTTTGTCGGATGTGATCGCGTGTATCGGGACCATCGATATCGTGCTCGGGGACGTAGACCGCTAGAACGCCGGCGCGCGGCCGTGGTGGGCAGCAGCGCTGATGGCCAGCTGTAAAGTCACCAAGCGTGGGCAGCCAACGTCGTTGAATGAGGTGCTGGTCGGGGATATGCAACTATCGCCACAACTCGCGGCTCGCTTTGACACCCTGCAAAACCGCTATCCGGTGAAGCGCAGCGCGCTGATTCCGATGATGATGTACGCGCAGGATGAATACGGCTACGTCAGCGACGAAATGATCGCGGAGATTGCACGGCGGCTGGACCTGCGCACCGTGGCGGTGGAAGAGACGCTGGCGTACTACTCCATGCTGCACCGCAAGCCCATGGGTAAGCATCACGTGCAGATCTGCACCAACGTGGCGTGCATGCTGCGCGGCGGAGCGCAATTGCTGGAGTCGGCCAAGAAGCGGCTGGAGATCGGGCACAAGGAGACCACGGCGGACGGCGTTTTTTCGCTGGAGGAGGTCGAGTGCATCGGCGCGTGCACCGGAGCTCCCGCGCTGCAGGTCAACTACGACTTCTACGAGAACGTCACACAACTGAAATTCGACCGCATCATCGAGGATCTGGACGCCGGCCGCAAATCGCCGCCCGAACCGGTGACCGCCGGGGCGCTGCATCCGCGCGATGGGGCGGAGACTCCGGTGATCAGCCGGCGCTGGGGCATTAAGGATTCGCACAAGATCGACGTGTACGTGCAGCACGAAGGCTATCGCGCGCTGGAAAAGGCGCTGCGGGAAATGACGCCGGAAACGATCATCGACGAGGTAAAGAAGTCGAACTTGCGCGGGCGCGGGGGTGCGGGCTTCCCGACGGGCATGAAGTGGTCTTTCGTGCCGAAGGATTCGCCGAAACCGAAATATGTGATCTGCAACGCTGACGAGTCCGAGCCGGGCACCTGCAAGGACCGGCCGCTGATGGAGATGGACCCGCACCAGATGATCGAGGGCATCACTATCGCAGGGCGCGCGATCGGCGCGAAGATGGGCTTCATTTATATTCGCGGCGAGTATCGGTATGTGCTGGACATCGTGCAGACCGCACTGGATGAGGCTTACGCGCGCGGATATCTCGGCCAAAATATTCTGGGATCGGGATTCGATTTCGATCTGGTAGTGCATACCGGCGCGGGCGCGTACGAGTGCGGCGAAGAATCCGCACTGATGGAATCGCTGGAAGGCAAGCGCGGGTATCCACGCATCAAGCCGCCCTTCCCTGCGGTGGTCGGCCTATATGGATGTCCGACGATCATCAATAATGTCGAAACTCTGAGCACCGTTCCCGCGATTATCCTGGAAGGGGGCGAAAAATACGCCAGCCGCGGCACGCCGAAAAATGGCGGTACGCGCATGCTCTGCGTCGCCGGGCATGTCAACAAGCCTGGAATCTATGAAGTTCCGCTGGGGATGAACATGAAGAAGTTTATCTACGAGACCGCGGGCGGCATCCCCAATGGCAAGAAATTGAAGGCCGTCATTCCCGGCGGGAGTTCCTGTCCCCTGCTCAAGGCCGACGAAATCGATATCCCGATGGACTACGATTCGGTGGCCAAGGCCGGCTCGATGCTGGGCTCCGGCGGCATGGTGGTGATGGACGAAGACACCTGCATGGTGGACATGGCGCGTCGGATCATGCACTTTTACGCGCACGAGTCGTGCGGCTGGTGCATTCCCTGCCGCGAAGGTACTACCTGGCTGCGCAAGATGCTGGAGCGCTTCCACGCAGGCTTTGGGCGACCCGAAGATATCGACCTGGTCGGCGACCTGGCGAAGAATATGCTGGGACGCACGTTCTGCCCGCTTGGTGATGCTGCGGCGCTTCCGACCATCAGCATCGTCGGCAAGTGGCGCGACGAATTTGTGGATCACCTGAACGGACGCTGTGCATACAACAAAGCCGCCGACGCAGTGCTGCTCGGTGCGCGGTAAAGATCAAAGCTGTTAAGGATTGGGGTTCGGCCTAGGCCGCGAGATGCCTGAACAAAACGAACAGAAGCTCGTCACGCTGAAGATCAACGACCGCGACGTGCAGGTGCCTCCCGGCACGCTGGTGATTGAAGCTACCCGGCGCATCGGCACCGAAGTGCCGTCGTTCTGCTATTACCCCGGACTTTCGCTGCAAGCTGCGTGCCGCATGTGCCTGGTGGAAGTCGAAAAGATGCCGAAGCTGCAGACCGCGTGCACACTGGTGGCAACCGAAGGCATGGTCGTGAAGACCAACTCCGACCAGGTGCGCAGTGCACGCAAGTACATGCTGGAGTTTTTGCTGACCAACCACCCGCTGGATTGTCCGGTGTGCGACAAGGGCGGCGAGTGCGAATTGCAGGATATGGTCTTCCGCTACGGCGCGGATACCAGCCGCTTCGTGGAAGAAAAAATTCACCGGCCCGAAGAGAAATGGTCGGAACTCGTTTATTACGATGCCCCGCGCTGCATTTTGTGCTTCCGCTGCGTGCGCGTATGCGACGAAGGTATGGATGTGAAGGCGCTTGGCGTCGGCATGCGCGGCGCCCACAGCGTGATCATTCCCAACCGCGAAGATCACCTGGAATGCGAAGAGTGCGGCATGTGCATCGACATCTGCCCGGTGGGCGCGCTCACCAGCGGCACGTATCGCTACAAAACGCGGCCGTGGGAGATGGATTATGTCTCCACGGTGTGCACGCACTGTTCGAACGGGTGCAAGACGACGTTGAGCGTGCGCAATCACGAGATTATGCGGTCCAACAACCGCGACCTGTCCGGAATCAATGAAGATTTCTTGTGCGTGAAAGGCCGCTTCGGCTTTGACTTTACCAAGCACGCCGACCGCATCCGCCAGCCGTTGATCCGCAAGGGCGACAAGCTTTATCCGGTATCGTGGGAAGAGGCGTCACAGGCCGCCGCCGCGAAACTCAAGCAGGTGCGCGATGCCTACGGTCCGGATTCGATCGGCTTCATCGGCTCGAATCGCACTTCGAACGAGGAAAATTATCTGTTGCAGCGCTTGGCGCGCGCTTCGATCGGCACCAACAACATCGATCACCATCGCACCGCTGATTACGCTGGCCTGTTGACCGCGCTGGGCGAACGCGCTGGCGATTCCCTGCTCACGATGGAGCAGCTCTATAAATCGAAGGCGGTGCTGGTCGTCGGGAACGATCCGACGAATCAGAATCCGCTGGTGGCCTGGAAAATCCGCTCCGGGATCCGCCATCACGGGACCAAGCTGTTTATCGTGAACGAGCGCGACACCAAACTGGCGCGCAAGGCCACGCAGGTCGTCAAGATCGCCGAAGGGCAGGAAATTCACGTTTTCAGCTGGCTGGCCAGCGAGCAGGCAAATCTCGAGAGCCAACTGGTTGAGCAACTGGTGCAGCTCAAGGCGCAGCTCGAACAGGCTTCCGATGTGGCCATTGTGTTCGGCGCGGAAGTTTCCGGCAAGGCCATCGAGCAGCTCGTGGCCTTCGGGTCGAAGCTGCCCGGCAGAACGCGCTACATGGCGCTGGGCGATTACAGCAACTCGCGCGGTGCCGCCGACATGGGACTGCTGCCCGATCGGCTGCCCGGCTACGCGTATGTCGACAACGCCACCGCACGCGACGCGTTTGCACAATTGTGGGGCGGCGTGCTGCCCACCAAGGCGGGCATGACCGCGCCGCAAATGGTGGAGGCCGCGCAGGCCGGCAAGCTGCGCGCGCTTTACGTCGTGGGCGCCAATCCCCTGACACACTACGGCACTTTGGGCTTCGGCCGCGGCAATCTGCAATTGCTGATCGCGCACGAGCTATTCCCTACCGATACTTCGCGGCCCGCGGACATCGTATTTCCGGCGGCATCGGCGTACGAGAAAGACGGCACGGTCACGAATACATCCGGCGAAATTCAATTGCTGCGCAAAGCCGCGGAAGTCATGGGCGCGCGCAGCGACTTTGATCTGCTGCGCATTGTTTCGCATCAGCTGGAGAAAGTCGGGATCGGCAAGGCTTTCCATTACAAGAATCCCGCCGCGGTGTTCGAAGAGATCCGCAAAGCCGTTGCTGGCTACGATGTGCAACCCGCGGGCCTGTTGACCGGCGGCGCCGAGCCGACGCGCGTGCATGTGGCGCGCAACGGCCACGCTCCGTACGACGTTCCCGCCGGGCTGATTCGCTCCGCGCAGGACACACTATTCACGAGCGGCACGCTGGGGCGCTATTGCACCATGATGGACTCTCTGCAGGAGGCCGATATCCAGCCGTGATCGACTTCCTTACCAACTTTGTGTCGGGGCACGCTGAAATCATCATCACGCTCGTCAAAATAGCGCTGTTGCTCTTCATCGTGCTAACGGTGAACGCGTACCTCACCTGGTTTGAGCGCAAGGTCGTGGCGCACATGCAGTCGCGCTGGGGGCCGCACCGCGTCGGGCCGCACGGGTTGCTGCAACCTCTGGCCGATGGCGCTAAATTTTTGCTGAAAGAAGATCCAACACCTGCGGGCGTGGACAAATTCACGTACTTCCTAGCGCCGCTGATGGCGCTGGCCTTGGCGCTGACTTCCATCGCCATCATTCCTTTTGGTCCCGACCCGCTGCGCGTCTTCGGCCACGACATCTATCTCGGCATCGTTGATCTCAACATTGGCATCCTGGCGCTGTTTGCCATCACCGCGCTGAGCGTTTACGGCGTGGCGCTGGCCGGCTGGTCTTCGAACAGCAAATACCCTCTGCTGGGCGGGCTGCGCAGCTCCGCACAGATGGTTAGCTATGAACTGGCGCTCACCATGTCCGTGGTCGGCGTGCTGCTGATGGCGGGCAGCTTCAGCTTGCGTGACATCGTTAACGCCCAGGCATCCCATCCAGAACTAGGCATCTTCGGCTGGAACATTTGGCCGCAGATTCTCGGCTTCCTGTGCTTCTTCATCGCCGCCATCGCGGAAACGAACCGCGTGCCCTTCGATCTTCCTGAAGCCGAATCCGAATTGGTCGCAGGCTTTCACACCGAATATTCCAGCTTCAAGTTTGCCATGTTCTTCATTGCTGAATACACTAGTATGATCACTGTCTCTTGCCTCTGCTCGATCATGTTCTTCGGCGGCTGGCTCTCCATCTTCCCCGCCTCGTGGACTTTCACGCACTATCTGCCTTCATTGATCCTGATTCCTTTCGGTCTATGGGTGATTTACGACGGCATCCGCTATGAAACGATCTTTGGGCGCGTCATTCTCCCGGGACTCGGCACGGTAATTACCGTGCTGGGCGCGCTGTTTATCGCGCTGCCCGCGGTGAACGAATTTATCCAGGGCCCGTTCTGGCTGCTCTCCAAGATTTTCGTCTTCCTGTTCGTTTACGTGTGGATGCGCGGCACGCTTCCGCGCTTCCGCTATGACCAGCTGATGGCTTTCGGCTGGAAGCTGCTGTTGCCGGTATCGCTCGCCAACGTGGTGATCACCGCAACCGCCATTCTGTTCTGGGGGAAGCACTAGTGAACGCACCCCTCATCGTTTTCTTCGTGCTCGCGATCATGGCCGTGCTCGGCGCCATCAGCCTGATCGTGCAGAAGCATCCGATTCACAGCGCGTTGTCGCTGATCGTTGTGATGGTCGCTCTCGCTGGCCTTTACCTGCTGATGGGCGCCGAATTTGTCGCCGCGGTGCAGATCATCGTTTATGGCGGCGCGATCATGGTGCTGTTCGTCTTGGTGATCATGCTGCTGAACGCGGGGGTCGAGGAGCGCACCAGCTTTTCCAAGCTCGCCACGCTGGCCGGATTGCCGCTAACGATCGCCCTGCTCGGCTTCATGGCTGCCACCGTGGCCCGTTCCAGCGCCATTGTGCAAGACGCCGCGCAACCCGGCGCGGCCGCGCCTACCAAGCAAATCGCGGGCCTACTCTTCCAGCAATTTGTGTATCCCTTTGAGCTGACGTCATTCCTGATTCTCGTCGCGATCCTCGGCGCCATCGTACTGGCGCAGCGGGAGAAAGCCTGACATGGTCCCGACGCACTACTACTTGATCCTCAGCGCCATCCTGTTTGGCCTGGGCACGGTCGCCTTCGTATTTCGCCGCAATATCATCACCATCTTCATGTCCATTGAGCTGATGCTCAACGCCGTGAACCTCGCGTTCGTGGCTTTCAGTCAGGCGTGGAACCGTCTCGACGGACAGGTTTTCGTTCTTTTCGTAATCGTGGTCGCGGCCGCGGAAGCGGCTGTCGGACTCGGAATCATCATCCTCATTGCGCGCGTACGGCAGTCGCTCAACGTCGAGCGCGTGGATTTGCTCAAACTTTAATGCCGATACTCGACAATCTCTGGATCATTCCGCTGTTGCCGCTGCTCGGCTCGGCTATCAACGGCCTGTTCGGGAAAAAGTGGCCGAACAAGATCGTCAATTCCGTGGCCGTCGGCTCGACCGGCCTAGCGTTCCTGTGCGCGCTCGAAGCCGTCCGCGAATTTTTCCAGCTCTCGCCTGAGCAGATTCCCTGGGTGAAGCAGTATTTCTCCTGGATCGTGGCCGGAAACTTCCGCGCAGGTTTCGATCTGCAAATCGATCAGCTCACCGTCGTGATGCTGTTGGTGGTGACCGGAGTCGGCTGGCTCATCCACATCTATTCCACCGGCTACATGGCGCATGAAGGCGGCTACTACCGCTTCTTCTCCTATCTCAACCTGTTCATGTTCTTCATGCTCATCCTGGTCCTGGCCGCGAATTACGTGCTGTTGTTTGTCGGATGGGAAGGCGTGGGCCTGTGCAGTTACCTGTTGATCGGATTCTACTTCCTGAAAAAGTCCGCGAGCGACGCGGGCAAGAAAGCGTTCATCGTCAACCGCATCGGTGATTTCGGCTTCATGCTCGGCATGTTCCTGCTGTTCCGCACCTTTGGCACGCTCGATTTCGTGCCGCTGTTCGCGAAGGCGTCGCCGATGCCGGCGGATCTGATGGGGCAGTACGGCACGCTCACGATAGCCTGCCTGCTGCTGTTTATGGGCGCCACCGGCAAGTCCGCGCAGCTCCCCTTATATGTCTGGCTGCCCGACGCCATGGAAGGCCCCACGCCGGTCAGCGCTTTGATCCACGCGGCCACCATGGTCACTGCGGGCGTTTACGTTTGTGCGCGCTCGCACGTTTTATTCACGCACTCGCCGTCGGCGATGCTGATCGTCGCGATCATCGGCTGCGCCACCGCGCTGTTCGCCGCCACCATCGGCCTGGTGCAGACCGACATCAAGCGCGTGCTCGCCTATTCCACGGTCAGTCAGCTTGGCTATATGTTTCTGGCGGTGGGCGTCGGAGCGTTTTCCGCCGGCATTTTCCACCTGATGACACACGCCTTTTTCAAGGCGCTGCTGTTTCTCGCAGCCGGCAGCGTGATCCACGCGGTGGGCGGCGAGCAGGACATGCGCCACATGGGCGGCCTCGGCAACATGATCCGCAAGACCTACGCCACCATGCTCATCGCCACCATCGCGATTGCCGGCTTCCCTCCCCTGGCGGCGTTTTTCAGTAAAGACTCGATTTTGCTGAGCGCCTATCAGGGCGAGAATGGCGGCCACATTCTCTACGCCTTGGGCCTGCTGACCGCGTTGCTCACGTCGTTTTACATGTTCCGCCTGATCTTCCTGACCTTCTCGGGCAAGCCGCGGTTTGACGAGCACCACGTACACGTTCACGAATCGCCCAACAGCATGATCGTGCCGTTGATGATTCTTGCGGTCCTGTCGATCGTCGGCGGCTGGCTGGCGGCGCCTGCATTCTGGGGCGGCACGGACTACTTCACCAAGTTCCTCGCGCCGGTCTTCTCGAGCGGTGCGGAAGCTGCCGGCGCCGCCGAAGCTGGGGAAGCCGCCGCTCATGCGCTGGAAGTGCCTCTGGCAATCGTCGCGGTGATCACGGCGCTGATCGGTCTGGGGATCGCCTACTGGCTGTACATCAAGGACACGAAGAAGCCCGAGAAACTCGCTAAGTCGCTCAAGGGTGCCTACACCACGCTTCTCAACAAATATTACGTCGACGAACTGTACGCTGCGGTTGTGATCAAGCCACTGGTGTGGATCTCGCGCAATGTTCTGTGGCAGCGCGTCGATGTGCAGGTCATCGACGGCACCGTAAACGGGGTCGCCGCGGGAGCCCTCGGGGTGGGCGACAATGTGCGCCATGCGCAGTCCGGAAATACGCGTAGCTACGCGGTCTGGGTGGTCATCGGCGCGATCGTCGTCATCGCCGTTATTTTCTGGCCGTATCTGAAGCCCGCGGCCGTCGGGATGGTGCGCTGATGCCCGGCTTGCTCTCCGTTCTGATCTTCTTCCCTGCGCTGGGCGCGCTCGCGCTGTTGCTTCTCCGCAGCGAAGATCACCTCTGGATTCGCCGCCTGGCGATGACCATTTCCGTGGTCGAATTCATTTTTTCGCTGCTGCTGATCCCTCGTGTCCCCGTCGGTGTCTCCGGCTACAGCCTGGTCGAAAATTTTCGTTGGATCACTGACCCGCCCATTCACTATCGCCTCGGCGTCGACGGCATTAGCCTTTTTCTGGTCATCCTGACCACTTTCCTCACGCCTATTTCCGTTCTGGCGTCGTGGAAGAGCGTCGAGCACCGCGTAAAAGAGTTCTTCGTCATGTTGCTGATGCTCGAGGTCGGCGTCGTCGGCGTGTTCCTGTCGCTGGACCTGTTCCTCTTCTTCCTTTTCTGGGAAGTGATGCTGATCCCCATGGCCTTCCTGATCGGCATCTGGGGCCACGAGCGCCGCATCTACGCCGCCGTCAAATTCGTGCTCTATACGATGGCCGGCTCGATCCTCATGCTGGTCGGCATCATCTGGCTCTACAACGTCACCGGGAGCTTCGATCTTCCATTGATTCAGCAGGCGCTGGCCACGCGGCCCGAACTCCTGGGCGCGAGTGCCGAGCTGATTCGCCGCAACGAGCTGCTGCTATTCCTCTCGTTTTTCTTCGCGTTCGCGATCAAGGTGCCGCTGTTCCCGCTGCACACTTGGCTGCCCGATGCACACGTGGAAGCACCCACCGCAGGCTCGGTCATGCTCGCCGGCGTGCTGTTGAAGCTGGGCACCTACGGCATGATGCGCTTTTGCCTGCCATTGTTCCCGAATGCATCGCGGCGATGTGCCGGATGGATTGCGGTGTTGGCGATCATCGGCATTATTTACGGGGCGCTGGTTTCGCTCGTGCAACCCAACTTGAAAAAACTGGTCGCGTACTCCAGCGTCAGCCACTTGGGTTTCGTGGTTCTCGGCATCTTCGCTGTGCACAACATTTCGCTGCAAGGCGCGGTCTACCAGATGCTGGCGCACGGCATCTCCACCGGCGCGCTGTTTTTGCTCGTCGGCATGCTCTACGATCGCCGCCACACGTTTGAAATCACCCAATTCGGCGGCCTGGCCACGCCAATGCCGCAGTTGGCTGCTTTCTTTCTGTTCATCGCGCTGGCTTCGGCTGGTTTGCCGATGCTCAACGGTTTCGTCGGCGAGTTCCTCATTCTCCTGGGCACGTATTCGTTGCACGCCGGGTGGGCGAGCTGGGCTGCTACCGGGGTGATTCTCTCCGCGTGCTATTTGCTGTGGGCGTATCAGCGTGTTTTCTTTGGTGAAGTCACCGTCGAGAAGAACAAGACGCTGCCCGATGTCTCCATGCGCGAAAAGTGGATTCTCCTGAGCATGGCAGTGGTTACATTGTGGATGGGCCTCGGATCGGCCTTCATCACGCGCCGCACCGCAGCGTCGGTGCAAAATGTGCTGGAACAAATGGGCAGCCAGTCGCCGCAGGAGGCCGCCGCGCCGAAAACCGCTAAGCCCGCGGTCGCAGTTGGCGCCCTCGCACCAACTTCTCTGGAAAGGCCCGGAACTCGCTAAATGATTCCCCGCCCTGAAGATCTGATTCGCGTGCTGCCGGAGACCGTCTGGTGCCTCTTCGGCCTGCTGCTGATGCTGATGCAGCCGTTCACGCGCAGCCGCGCCGTGCTGAACTTTACTGCACTGCTCGGTTCAATCCTCGGCACTTCGGCCACGATCTACGCCTACACCTCGGTCGGTGCCGGGTCGGCTTTCAGCGGCCTTATTCAGCTGGATGCGTTTGCGATTTTCTTTCACTTGCTCGTCGGCGTCGTGGCGATTCTTGTGGTGCTCGCCGCGGGTCCGTATCTTGAGCGCGAGGGACTGGAAACTGCGGAGTTCTATGCCCTTGTGTTGTTCGCCACCGCAGGCATGGGTGTGCTGGCTTCCGCGCAGGAACTCCTGACTGCATTCATCGGACTGGAAATGAGTTCGATCTCTTCGTACGTTCTCGCTGGATACCGCCGTGAATCGCTGAAGGCCGGCGAGTCCGCGATGAAGTATTTCCTGCTCGGCTCGTTTGCCACGGCCTTCTTTCTCTATGGCATCGCGTTCGTCTACGGCGTCACCGGCACGACCAACCTCTTGCAGATGGGGCACGCCGACACCACCGGCACGCTGCCCAAGCTTGGCTTCGCGCTGATTTTGATCGGCCTCGGCTTCAAGGTCGCCGCCGCGCCGTTCCAGGTGTGGACTCCCGATGTGTACGAGGGCGCGCCCACGCCGGTGACCGCGCTGTTCTCGGCGGGGCCGAAAGCCGCGGCGTTCGCGCTGCTGTTGCGGATTTTTGCGACCGTGCCCGCGGCGACGCACTTCTGGTTCTGGGCGTTCTGCGTGCTCGCGGCGCTCACCATGTTCGTCGGCAATCTCGGCGCGTTGGTGCAGACCAATGTGAAGCGGCTGCTGGCCTACAGCTCCATCGCGCACGCCGGGTACATTCTGGTGGCCTTCGCGGCAGTCACCTCGCTCGCCGCAAGCTCACCGGCAGGTGCGGCGCCCGCATACGCAGCGGTTTTGTTTTACCTGCTGAGCTACGCGCTGGTGAAGCTGGGCGCGTTCACCATCGTGTCGCAACTGGGCGGAGCAGGCGAAAAGCATCTCTCGCTCGATGACTATGCCGGCCTGGGCCGGCGCCAGCCGGTGGTCGCCGCTGTTCTGAGTCTTTTCCTGTTGTCGCTGCTAGGTCTGCCGGTGACCGCGGGCTTCTTTGGCAAGTTTTACGTCTTCAAAGCGGCGGTGAACTCGCACCTGATCTGGCTGGCGGTGCTGATGGCCATCAATTCGGTGATCGGCGCCTACTACTACTTCCGCCTGATCGTGGTGATGTATATGCGCGAGCCCAACGTGCAGACTGGGCCCGCGCCCGTGGTCGTCGGGTTCCCCTTGCCGGTCAACGTTGTGCTTGCCGTAACCGCACTGGGCACCGTGTACTTCGGCCTGTTCCCCAACCAAGTCCTCAGCTTCGTTCTCCAGACAAACCTTCTGGGGCACTAGGTAGCGCATACATTTCGTCCGTTTGCGATGAAGCGCCGTCAGCAATTGTCCGCCGTTATCGGGTAGGGCGCACGCCGAGCGCGCGCTTTCGGTTTCTCCAAATACAGATCATTTTTTATTAAATCCTTGAATTATTTACCACAAGGCTTATAGTCACAGCGGCGTTCGGCGGTCTCGGTCGGGACCGCTTCGCGCGACCCCGGTCGGCCCGATTTTCCCTCCAGTAAGTCTGTGATTTTGCACAAGGAGAAAGCTCGAATGATCAGGAATAAATTTGTGTGTATCTTGGGGTTCGCAGTGCTGGCTGCTGTCGCAACGCCAGCGCAGGATAAACCCGGCACCTTAGCGCCGCTGGAATTTCAGAAGCCCAAGAATGGCATGGTCAAGCAGTACGAAGATGGCCGCAAACAAAAGGCCGAGTGGCACAAGCAGCAGAAGGATCCGCTTCCGCTCTTTGTTTGGGAAGTCATGAGCGGAGACGACACTGGAAGCTACGTCGTTGGACGTTTAAACCAGCACTGGGCCGATTTGGACAAGCCTGCGGTTCCCGATCAGGCGGACCTCGACGAATTCAACAAAGTCCTGGGGCCGGCGGTGCAATCGGTGGTCTCGCGCTATTATGAATACCTGCCGAAGGTAAGCAGCCCGCCCGCCGACAGCAAAATGAGCAAGTTCAGCGAGATCATCACCTACCACGTGCGTTACGGAAAAGACGCTGAGTTCAACACGCTGCTGGCCAAAATCACCGAGGGCATCACCAAAACCAAGTGGCCCGTGAACTTCCTGTGGTTCGCTCTGGCAAACGGCGGGCCCACCGGTACCTATGCGCTGGTGATACCTCGCAACAGTTGGGCTGAATTTGAGGAAAAACCCGACATGAAGCCCTTCCGCCAGATGCTGACCGATGCCTTCGGCGAAGGGGAATCCGACTCCATCATCAAGCGTCTCGATTCCTGCGTGGACGGCGTGACCAGCCAAATCGACAAATTCCGCGCGGAGCTCAGCTACCTGCCGGCAAAGTAGTTGGCGTGCAGCTTGTGGGACGGCCCGTCCTTTGTTTCTCTTGCGAAGGATGGGCCGCTCTATCTATGGCGTCTGGCTTGTGGTTTTCAAGGCGGACTACAGAAAATCCAGCGCGCAGTGGTAGTCGAAGAAGGCATTCTTGTTTTGCTGGCTCTCGGCCGGATATTTGGACATGAGCTCGCTGTAGGCGGCGTGGGCTGCTGCTGAGGCGGCTTGCACGTTGCCGTTTGCGGCGATTTGCCGGGCGTAGGGGAAGTTTGCTCCTTGCACTTTCCATTCGACGAAAAATTGGCGATCGCTGGACAGCGCGGCGAGGATCTGCCGGTGATACGCGCTCAATTTTGCGGGGACGGACAAACTCCGCATGAAGGAGATCAGGCGGTCGAACTGACCGTCCACGTCGATGGAGTCGAATCGCTGCTGCGAGAAATTCTGGAGTCCGGCGACACGCACGGCGATGGCTTCGTCCACCACGATGAAGATGGTTCGGAGATAGGCGCGCTCATCGGCGGGCACGGTGGTCTGGCTTTCGGTCCAAGCGGTGCGACGGTGCGGAATCGCGGCATAGGCTTGATCGACGGAGAGGCCGACGTCCACACTCGGCGGATCGGTATAGCGAGAGAACCTGTCATCCCCGACGGAAATCGGGTCCGGGGCCGGCAAGACGTCGACGCTGGCGGTTGTGGATGCGTCGACCTGCTTTTTGCAGCCGCCCAGAAGGGTGATCGCGGCGAGGAAAACGACAGCGGCAGGGCGGTTCATGCGCACTCTCCTGGTTCAGGATGAAGGCGCAGGGTCCGAGAAAAAAGCTGATCTTCGGTGCAGGTGCGCTGGGCTTGCTACTAGCTGGATACTAGAAAGAAGGCAGATTTTCGACTCCCGGCGCTTCCCGTCTTTCGATCGGGTGGCGGGGATATCACCGCGAGTGCTGACGTATTTACAGTAGATTAAGGGGTTACCGGAGCGTTTCCCGTAAGGGTAATACCTATTGGACTTATAAATCTATGGGTTTCATACGGTTGCGGGAGGCGGGCAAAGGCTTGTACGTTTTGGCCAGCGCGGAAAATAAAAAAGCGTCAGATGGCTGCCGCTTTGGACCTGGTTTTCTAGGAGATAAGTGTAGCAGGGATTATCAGAATGTTAAGTTATCTCTGATGACTTGGCTATGGCCTTTAGCCGATGGAGGCTCGAACTACACAAGAGCGGCCCGAAGTTTGTTGCTCCGGGCCGCCAAATACCTTTCATGGGCTGATAGCTAGCTTCCGACCCTAGACCTTCACGAAGATGATAACGAGAGTGAACAGCGCGAGGGTCTCGATGAAGACCAGACCGAGAATCATCGCGGTGCGGACGGCTCCGGCTGCGCCCGGGTTGCGCGCCATGCCTTCGCACGCGGCGGACGCTACGCGGCCCTGACCGAGACCGCAGCCGAAGGCTGCGATGCCCATGCCGAAGGCTGCGGCGATGCCGAGCAGGCCACGCGCGGCGTTGCCGCCAGCGGCTGCTTCGGTTCCCTGCGCGAACGCTGCGGGAGCGATGAGCATCATCGTCGCGAGCGTCGTTAGAACCATAGACCACTTCTTCATACTGCCTCCTTGTGCTGCGTGATGCTGCCAGGAGGTGGTTCCCGGACACCGTGCAGCCGGGCTCACGCTGTGCAGCAAAGTCGTTCGTATCGGCCGGGTGGGCCGCCGCGTATGCCGAAGGCTACGCGTTGCCGAGATGGGGCGCAGCGAGCTGCGCCCCTACGAAGAAAATTTATCGCCGGCGAAGCGTTAGTGCTCTTCGCTGGTGGCCAGGCCCAAGTAGACCGAGGGCAAAATCGTGAAGATGTAGGCCTGGACGATGGCGACGAAGATGTGCAGGCCGATGAACAGGATCGGGATCGTGGCCGGCAACATGCCAAGAGCCACGCCAAGCACCGGAGATTTCTCGAATCCCCACAAGCTGACACTAGCGAACAGGCTCAAGAAGATGCTGTAGATCAGGTCGCTGGCCAGGATGTTGGCCCAGAGGCGGACCGTAAGAGAAAGCACGCGGGCCGAGGTGCTGATGATTTCTACCGGGAAGATGAGCGGCGCGAGCCAGGGTACGGGACCCGCGAAATTTTTCAGATAGTGCAGCGGGCCCAGCTGGCGAATACCGGCATAGTTGAAATACAGGAAGGTAAGCGCCGCGCAAGCCAGGGGGACGGTTTTGTTGCCTGTTGGAGCGGAGAAAGCGGGAAAAACGCTCATCAGGTTGGAGAGCAGGACGAAGATGCCGATGGAGCCGATCCACGGAACGTAGCGCTCGGGATGATGATGGACGTTTTCTTCGACGAGATCTTTGGCGCCGAAACCCATCGGATTGGTGATGAGCATTTCCGCGATTTGCTGGAAGGAGCCGGGCTTTTCCACGGAGAGGCGCGATTTCAGAATCAGGGCGAGGATCGTGGCGATTACCAGGACCGTAAAGGCCATGCAGACCTGTTCGGGGATCGGCAGGTCGGGATGCTCGGGCTGAATGTGGAGAGCGTTCAGCAGGGCCAGGGCGGCGCTGCCGAGGTAGTGATTCAGGATGTGGGTGATCCAACTTACGTGTTCTTCCATCGGTCTCCGCTACCGTTAAGTGCCCCAGAATCTTGTTGCTTCAGGTCTTTGGGCCCGCCAGAACTTCGTACACACTTGCCGCAATTGCGGCGGCACCGAGAGCACACAGTCCCAGGATCATGCTCACAAGGGGAACGTACAGAAACTTAAAAATAACACACACGGCTAAGGCTATCAAGGTGTAGCGGAAGACGGCGAAGAAGTAGGTGCTGATGGGGACACGGGGTTTTTCTGCGCTGGATTGGGCGGTGGATTGGGCGACCAAGGCATCGAGTCCTCGCGCGAGCCAGCGGAAATTGAGCCAGGCGAGGATGGTGCCGATAGTGAGGCCGGCGGCGAAGAGCGGGCGGTGGAGGATCAAGGCAGCGATGGCGGCAAGGCCGCCAATGAGGAGGGTGAGCCAGGCGATGCGGTGTTCGGTAGCGGCGCCGATCGGCGGGGTGGCTTGATCGATTGAATTGGTCTGGATGGTCACTGGAACTTGGGAACTATTGTAGGGCTTGAAAGCTGGCTCAAGAAGGCCAAGATGTTTCCTCAGGGGCTAAAGCCCTCTTGCCTTGCCGCTTTATGTCGGACCCAAAGGTCCGACCCCCGGTGCCAAGACGCAATGGAACTACGGCAGGCGGCGGATGACTTCGCGGACGCCGCCGGCGAATCCTAGACCACCGAGGATCAGGGTGAAGACCCAACGGGTGTGTAGCCAGTGATCGAGGAAGTAGCCGAGCACACCACCGACTAACGCCGCACCGACGATGGTGAACGGTAGTTCGAGCGCGAGAGCAGTCGTGGTGGAATACTTCTTCACCTTCTGCTCTTCGGGTGTCAGCGATTGATCGTCAGGTTTTGTCCCCACGATTCAGTCCGAAAGCAAGACCTTGTTGACGGTCTTGCCGTTCCAAGAATAGGCGATAGCCCACGATTCGTAGCCACAAAAAACGACAATCGGATATGTCGCGCGGATACTTTTGCTGCCGTAAACATCGTCATACGTGCCGGGCTTACCCTGCCAGGCAACTGGCGCGCGACCCCGCAGTATCGAGCATACGGACCTCCCGTTTGTCATTCACTCGATGAACGACGACAAGCTGTGCATTACGCTACTCGTCTTCCCCTGAGATCAACACTACCGCCCAAGTTGGCTTGCCAGCACCATAGAAAGTGACTTCGACTAATCCTGGACACCGGGATCCGGGATCTTTCGTGAAAGAGATCTCGGTTGTACTCATCCAAATCGGTTAGATGCACGGCCTTGGCACCGGGAGCTTTCTGAGATATGGCGCTATTCACACCAGCAGGAAGATCGCAAGGTCAGTCGGCACAGCCGACGACGGGGCCGCACAGCAGAGGAGGGCAACGGAGGCAAGCCAGCGTAAAGAGTGGACGCATGAAGTCTTGGCTCCTAACCATGTGTCCGCGCTATTTCTCGAAAAGGAGTTCGCCGGCGCGGTGGGTGGCTTTTACTACGGCTTTGATTAGGGTGACGCGGAGTTTGCCCTCTTCGAGCTCGAGGATGCCGTCGATGGTGCAGCCTGCGGGAGTGGTGACAGCGTCTTTGAGGAGGGCGGGGTGGTCGCCGGTTTCGAGGACGACGCTGGCGGCGCCTTTCATGGTTTGTGCGGCGAGCAGGGTGGCAACGTCGCGGGGGAGGCCAACTTTTACGCCGGCTTCGGCCAGGGATTCGAGAATGATGTAGGCGAAGGCCGGACCGCTGGCGGAGAGGCCGGTGACGGCGTCCATGTTTTTTTCGTCAACGACGACGGTGCGGCCGACGGTGTCGAACATCGCGCGGGTGATTTCGAGATGGTCGGGGGTGGCGCTGGAACCGCGGCAGATGCCGGTCATGCCGCAGCCGACAGTTGAGGGCGTGTTGGGCATGGCGCGAATGACCGGGACTTTAGCGCCGGCGTGCTGCTCGATGTAGTTGGTTGGGACCGAGGCGGCTACCGAGATCACCAGCGTTTTTTCGCTGAGCTCGGGAGCGATTTCTTTCAGGACGTCGCCGACGACCTGCGGCTTCACGCCCAGAAGAACGATGTCGGCGCCGTGGACGGCCTTGCGGTTGTCGGTGGTGACGGAGACCCCGAGCTCTTTGGCGAGCGTGGCGGCCTTCTCGGTGTGCTTCACCGTGGCGGTCACATTTTTTGGCACGAAGAGATTTTGTTTCAGGTAGGCGCGCAGGAGGATGCCGCCGAGTTTGCCGGTGCCGAGGACGGCGAGTTTCTTGCCGGCTAGTTTTTGGGTCATGGTGGAAACATTGTTGACGCGAACGGCAATCTGGTCAACGTGAGATTCGCGATCTGAGGCCCTTTGCGTGGCGCTCTGGCGCCGGTTCTTTTTTCCAACGAAATTGAGCCATTAATTCACGCGGCACAATGGCGCACGCGTAACCCCAGGGAAGTCTTGAAAATGTCAAGATTGCGCAATGCTCATGGCTTCCCCTTCGCAGCGCGCAGGCTCGAAAACCGCCCCGCCCCAGCCGCCGTCTTCCGGTTTGTGGAGGGGGATCCGCAACGCGATCGGATTCTGCCTGGAATGGGGCATCGAGATTCTGGTGCGCACGACGGGCAAGCGCGTGGCTAAGGAGGAAGCACCGTGGCTCGGCTGCTTTCTCGGGCAGCCGGGTCGCATCGGCACCGGCATTTACGAGCGCATCGCGGCAGAGGCAGGCCTGCGGATGGATGTGCCTGCGGACGCCGGACTGATTCCGGATTTCAATACGCTGCGCGGGCCGTCTTTCAATCCCTACGCGGTTCGGCCCGAGATTCGCGACTTCTACGAGCACGCGGCGCAATATCACCTGGAAGTGTGGAGCGAGGTCTCGCTGGCGGGGCGTTTTTTCTTGTGGCTGCTGGTGGAATTCATCAGCCGGCGCATGGACCAGTTGAATTTTCCGATCTCTTCGCTGGAAGTCGCGAAAGGCATGAGCAGCGAGGTCCTTCAACTGCAGGAGCGGGAGTCGCGGCGCGTGGTCGCGACCGGATGGCTGCGGCGTCTGAAATCTTCCGGCAATGTGATCTACGCTGGTTTGTATTCGACGGTACAGATTCCGGGCGAAGAGAATCCGTGCGTCAAAGTGACATTTCCGTGCCGCGGCAGCGCGAATGTCTATTTGCGGCCGATCGCACATTCGGACGGCTCGTTTGGGCTGGATTCTTCGGGCGCGGGTTTCGGACGCTCGGGATTCTACCGGCTGGTCGACGGCGGGCCGGGCCACTGGCGGGTACGAAATTTCACGACGCTGCACGAATTGTTTCGCGTTTACGTTGACAGCGAAGGAACACTTCGCACGGACCACACCGTTTCCTTTGTCGGAATTACCATCATTCGTTTGCACTACAAGATGCTGCCGTCGGCTGCCGCGGTGAAGCGCGAGCGGAGCAAGGGTGACCCAGTTTCAGCGGCGTATTCGGTGTGAAGGTGGCATCGCGGTGGCGTGGCCTCTGGCCAATGGTGTGCCCATCGTTTCGCGACGGATGCTGTAGAATGCCCGCGCAATGAACACGTCACGATTCGGCTCTTCCTTTCGGACCACCATCACAATCTGCACGATGTGCATCGCGATGTTTGGCGGCGGCCTGCTCCTTGCTTCGCAGGCCAAGAAGGAAGGCGATCCGGCGGGGCCACAGAATTTCACGAAGGATGTGGCCGTGGCGATGCGCGACGGCGTGGTTTTGCGCGCGGATGTGTGGCTGCCTGCGGCGAGCGGGCGCTTTCCTACCCTGGTCTATCGTACGCCGTACGGTAAACATCTAGCGACGAGGCAGACGACGTTTCAGAAGGCGATCGAGCGCGGGTACGCGGTGGTGATTTGCGATGTGCGGGGGCGGTATGCGTCGGATGGGGAGTTCTGGCCTTATCAGAATGAGGGGCGCGACGGATACGACACGATCGAGTGGGCGGCGAAGCAGGCTTGGTCGAGCGGCGATGTGGGGACGTTCGGATTGTCGTATCCGGGAGCGGTGCAATGGCTGGCGGCGGTGGAGAACCCGCCACATCTAAAGGCGATGGTGCCAGCGATGACGTTTTCCACGCCGCGGAACTTTTTTTATTCGGGAGGGGTGTTCGATGGGTCGTGGCTGGACTGGACATGGTTCAACATCGCGCCGGATTTGCGGCGGAAGAAGAATCTGGCGGGGCCGCGCACGCATGCAGAGGCTGCGGCGGCGTGGAAGACCGAGCATCAGCGAATGCAGAGCGTTTTGCCCCTGAGCGACTTGCCGGATCTGAAGGAGGCGGCACCGTTTTATTACGAGTGGATGAAGCATCCGCCGACTGATCCGTGGTGGGATTTCGCGGAACTGCGCGGGAAATATGGGCAGGTGCATGCGGCGGTGCTGAATATTTCCGGGTGGTACGACGAGGCTTACGGGCCGGATGGTGCGACGACGAATTTCAATGGATTACTGGCGGCGCAGCGCGGGGAGAAGGATCCCCGGACGCGAACGATCATCGGGCCGTGGACGCATGGCGGGCAGGAGGAGCACCGATCGGGAGCGCGCGAGTTCGGTTTGTCGGCGGCGATCGACTACGACGAATTGATTTTGCGTTGGATGGATCACTATGTGCGGGGGATGGATAACGGCGTTGGCCGGGAGAAGCCGGTGCGTATTTTTGTGATGGGGAAGAATGCGTGGAGGGATGAGGAGGAGTGGCCGTTGAAGCGGGCACGGACCGAGCGATATTTGCTGCAGGGCGGGGATGGTTCGATAGAAATGGCGACGAAGAACGTAGGGACGTTGAGCTTGAACGCATCCGGGAAGTCTGGGGCGTATTCGGAGTTCGCGTCGGATCCGGCGCACCCGGTGACGAATATCTATCCAGACTATGGTGCGCATGATTATCGGGCATTGGCGGGTCGCGACGATGTGCTTGTGTTCGACACCGCGCCACTGGCTGCGGATGTGGAAGTGACCGGGCCGATTCATGCGGAGATGTACGTTTCAGCGGACGTGCCGGATCTAGATTTGTGGGTGCGGCTGATCGATGTGTGGCCGAACGGGACGGCATTCAATCTGAATAGTCCGGGGTCGGAGGTTTTGCGGGCCAGTTACCGAAATGAGGCGCGAAAACCGGAATTGCTGGAGACCGGGCACGTTTATAAATTGAACTTCGATCGAATGCTGACCAGCAATGCGTTTTTGGCCGGGCATCGGATTCGGGTGCAGATTTCCGGGGCGTTATTTCCCCAGTTTGCGCGGAATTTGCAGACCGGGGAGTCGGAGATGACGTCTGCGGCGATCCGCGTGGGGCATATTCGGATTTGGCATGATGCGGGGCATGCTTCCTCGCTTACGTTGCCGATTGTGGCGAAGTAACTCCATAAGTCTTTTGTACGTCTACCAACCAAGAAAAATCGTTTCCTCAGGGGCCAAAGCCCATTTGAGCCGTAGTCCAATGTCGGACCTGAATGTCCGCCCCCCCGGTGCCAAGATCAGTCGCGCGTTTTGAGGAATTGGATCTAGTCGTGTTTTGCGCCATGGAGGACGTGGATTGCGTGGGGCAGCAGGTGGGCGATGGCTTCGAGGGATTCGACGGCGCCTTTTGGGCTGCCGGGGAGATTGACGATCAGGGATTTGCCACGGGTGGCGGCGACGCCGCGGGAGAGGACGGCTGTCGGCGTCTTCTCCAGGCCTTTGCGGCGCATTTCTTCGGCGATGCCGGGGACGACGCGGTCGGCGATGGCCTGGGTGGCTTCGGGGGTGTTGTCGCGGGGGCTGATACCGGTGCCGCCGGCGGTGGCGATGAGATCGACGCGGCCGGAGTCGGCGAGCTGGCGGAGATTCTCGCCGATGGTGGCGGGATCGTCAGGGAGGCAGAGACTGGTGGTCACTTCCCAGCCCAGCCCGCGGCAAAAGGCGATGACTGCGGGGCCGGAGGCGTCGTCGCGCTCGCCTTTGGAGACGGAGTCGGAAATGGTGAGGACGGCTACGCGCATGGGAAGAGGATGGTAGCGAACAGAAACAGAAGAATCAAAGGAAGCAAAGAAGTGAAGAAGTAACGAGGTAAAGAAAAATCGGCTACTGGGTTTCGACGGCTTCGCCGTCGCGGGTGGCTTCGTCCATCAGGCGCATGGCTTCCATGAGGAGGCCGGTGGTGGTTTTTGTTGTGGTGGTGCGCTGGCTGGCGCTGGCGGCGTTGAAGTCGATTTCGAATTCGCCGTCGGTCCAGAGGATGACTTTGTAGACGGCGTCGTCGCCTTCGAGGTCGCCGATTTTCGCATCGCGGCACTGGCCGCCGGAAAAGAAGAGCTCGCCACGCTCGGTGCCTCGCCGAACCATCAAGCGGCAGGATTTCGAGCCCATTTCCAATGACTGGAGCAGGTCGGTCATGCTCATCTCTTCGAGATGGCCCTGAATCACGCCCGGGCGCGAAGCGCTCTTCTGCAATTTTTCGAGGTGCAGGCGATCGACGACCTTCTTGGTGATGCGAATCAAATCTTTGAGCAGGAAAGGCTTGGTGATGAAATCCTCGACTCCATCGACCAGCGGGCGGAGGCGCTCCTCAATGTCGGCGCGGCCCGCCATAAACAGAAAGGGGATATGACGGGTTTTTTCGCGGCTGCGGAGTTTTTCGAAGAGCTGGCGGCCGTCGAGACCAGGCATTTTGTAGTCGCAGAGGATGCAGTCGGGCGGCTCGTCGATCACTTTGAGGAGGGCATCGCCGCCATCGCTGGCGATTTCGACTTCACAGACAGATTCCAGGCCGTCGGCGATCAGTTTGCGGACCAGGGGATTGTCCTCCACCAGGAGCAGGCGGACGCTTTTGGTGCTGGCAGCAGCGGCGCTCATGGGGTGCGGCTCTCCCGCGATCGCGGTGCACGGCCGCTGCGTGTGGCACGATGGTAGTCGCCGCTCTTTCCACCGGTTTTTTCGAGCAGGCGGATGTCGGTGATCTCCAAGCCTTTATCCAGGGCTTTGCACATATCGTAGACCGTGAGGGCTGCGGCAGTAACAGCGACCAAGGCTTCCATTTCGACGCCGGTCTGGGCGGTGGCCGTTACGCTGGAGCGAAGTTCAATGCCATTTTTGCACAGGCGGGGGGTCACATCAATGTGCGTGAGAGGAAGTGGATGACAAAGAGGTATCCACTCGGAGGTGCGCTTGGCAGCGGCAATTCCAGCTATGCGGGCGATTTCGAGGGGGTTGCCCTTGGGGTTATTGAGGCGGCGGATGGCGCGGGCAACGTGGGGGGGCATTTTGACGAAGGCTTGCGCGACGGCGGTGCGGGTGGTGACGGCTTTGGCCGAGACGTCAACCATGTGGATCTCGCCCTTGGGGCTGTAGTGGGAGAGCTTGGGCATGGGTCTACTTTACGCTACGTCCTTACGCAGGAGGATGCTGACGGTTTCGCCGGCTTGCAGTTTGTCGCGATCGGCGGGGATGACGAGGAAGCAGTTGGCTTGGGCTAGCGTGGCGATGTCGCCGGAGCCTTGCCAGGGGAGCGCGCGGACTTGCGGGGTTGCGCCGGCGGGCCATTCGAGTTTCGCGGGGAGGAAATGGGTGAGGCCGGGCTTTTCGGTCATTGGCTCGGCGAGATGGGCTTGGA
>DATNCJ010000063.1:0-53785 GCA_035607215.1 Candidatus Eiseniibacteriota bacterium | reverse complement strand
TTCCGCCAGCTCCCATTCCTGATCGTGCGGCATTCCAAACGTCGTGCCTTCGTGTAACTTCTGCTCCACTGCCTTCACCACAGCCGGATGGCAGTGGCCGGCCATCAGCGCGCCAAAGCAAAGGTTGTGGTCGATGTACTCGTTCCCATCTACATCGTGAATTCTGCTGCCTTTACCGTCCCTCACGAAAATGGGATACGGCTCGTAGTGCCGGTAATTACTAGCCACGCCCAGTGGGATGCGTTCCAGAGCGCGCTTATGCGCAGCCGCCGATTTCGGCGTCCTCTTTTCGTAAGTCGTGATTTCCTTCTGCAGTGCGTCGTGCATGGAGATACTCCGTACTGGATGGCTGTCAGGTCATCCGGGCAGGTCTGTTCCCTGCTGTCAGTGTGTCGTTCAAACCACCTGTCATGATGCGCGAGAGCGCGGCACGACGAACGAGCCCTCCCATTATCCGTCGCTTCCGATTTCGCTGCTAGAAGTACAGCTTCAGAGCCAATTGGACCAATCGAGGATCACGTGCTCGTTTGATTCGCCCAAAATCGGTTCCATCCGTCGTGTTCCCGTCGGGCTGAAAGAACTGCGAATGGTTGAACACGTTGAAAAGTTCGCCCCGGAATTCCATCCGGAATCGTTCGTCAAGCTGCGTCACTTTCTGGAAACCTATCTCCCAGTTGTTGATGCCGGGGCCGCAGCAAACCGTGCGAGGGGCATTACCGATCGTCCCGGGCGCAACGGTATCCTCCGTGAAACTATTGTTCGGATCGAATCCGGCATTGATCAGCTGGCAGTCCACGCCCGTTCCCGCAGTCGGGCCGGTACCGAAGGCGCAAACTGTCTTCTTCGGATTGATCGACTTGAAAGGCGCAACCACGTTTGGCTGACCAGGAGTTTCGAAATCGAAGCTGGACTGCAGCTCGATATCACCCTGCTCCGTGATGCGTACCGGGAAGCCCGCCTGAAACGTCGTAATCCCCGATACTGCCCAGCCGTTCAAAGCCTTTCCCTTAAATCCTTCATACTTGGGTATCGGTAGTTCCCAGTAATAGCTGAACACGAAGCGATGGCGAGCATCAAACAGCGATAAGGAACGATTCCGCTTCGGATTCACCGGGTCAACGAGGTTCTCAAACGTCGAAGCCTCGTCGATCGACTTGCCGTATGTATACGCCGCCTCAAATTGTAAACCGTGCGAGAAGCGCTTCTCGAGGCTAGCCTGCAAGCCGTTGTATGCCGAGTTCGCAATCGTATTCTGAGTGAAGATGCTGGAGAACACCGCCAAGCCATCCGGCGGGCATCCGCCGCCCGTCGTCGGATCGCACAGCGGCGACGAATACTTACGAAGACCAACAAGTGTAATCCCGTCCGGTCCTATGGTGGTGCCTCTCGGAATGATAGATGTCGGTCCGTATGGCAAGTGCAAATCCACGGGCAGAGTTGTGCCGCCCGGGATAAAGAAGGAACTGTCCGCAAAAAATGGACCGCAAGACAGATCGCTCGATAGTGCTGGGATTGCATCAGCGATGCCCTGCAAATCCAGGCATGTTTGCGGATTGCCTGGGTTCAAATCCTGCGTGGCCAGCAAACGGTGGCCTTGTCGGCCAACATACGCGATTTGCAATGACAAATCCTTTGCAAGCTCGCGCTGGATTGTGAGGTTGTACTGCTCCGCATATTGCGTCCGCGGGTTCTTGGCCGCCTGTCCGAACAAGAGAATCGGCCGGAACAACGACCAATCCACAGGCTGTCCCCGCGGCGGATTCAAAATCCCGTTGAACGGATTCGGAAACACCGTGCCGTCCTGGCCTGCAAACGGCGTATTGAATTGCGTGTTGAACAGGAACGTACTCCCGCCAAACGGTGGCTCCGCGCTGAATTGTTCCAGCACCAATTGTTCGACGGGGTTATAGAAAATGCCAAAGCCCGCCCGGATACTGGATTTTCCCGGACCGCCAAAAATCTTTCCCAGCACGCCGTCCTTTGCGTCCGGACTCCACGCCATGCCGATTCGCGGTGCAAAAGACTTATAGTAGGAATCCGAAAGCCCATTCGGGATGCCCTTGTCACCCGGAACCACCAGGCCAACAGGAACCACGCCGGTGTTCTCGCAATCGTTGCCCGCGCCAAACAGCGGGCTCAGCGACGAAAGCTCGCACGGGTAAACCGTCGAGACCTGACCCGGACGGAACGTTTGCACTTTCTGTCCGGCGTCCGCCAACGGACTGTTGAATTCCCAGCGCAAGCCATAGTTCAACGTCACGTTCGGCCGGATCTTCCAGCTGTCCTGCGCAAACAGATACACAGACTTGCTGCGAACCTTTTCCTCCTGCGCCGAACCTTGCCCGTATTCGTCAGGCAGCCCCAGCAGGTAGTTGGGATACAAGTTTTGATAGCCAGGATCGTTCGGCCCGCCTCCGAAATAAAAGTATTGACCGTTGATATCGAAATAAAGCGTCTGATCGAATCGCTGGTAACGGATATCCCCGCCGAACTTGATGTCATGCTTTCCAATCGTCTTGGCGAAGTTATCCGACCACTGGAACGTGTTCCCAGTTTGCGGCAATTCACCTTCAAAGTTATTGCCGAGGTTGAATCCACCCGAAATATTTACAAACGGCACGCCCTCTCGGGTTGCCCCGAGTCCCGGATGAATGCCCAGGTCCGGGTTTGCGGGATCGGCAAAGCAGTCCGCCGTCGCCACCGTCACGCAAGAATCCGACACCAGTGCGGTGTGTTGCGGATGCAGGAAAGTCCCCTGGCCTTCGCGGAAAAAGGTAAAGCGTGCCTCGTTCACCGCCGTCGCACCGATGGTCCATGTATGACTGATATTTATCTGTTGCACACGGTCGTCGGTAAGGTCGCCGAATCCCGGCAGATTCGCGCCGCCCGACTGAAAGCGCGCGAACGGCTTTTCTAAATAATGTTGCGTGAAATAATAGTAGCCGCTAAGGCGTTGGTTCTTCGTGATTTCGTGGTCGATCTTCACCGTAAATTGATTCGAACGCTCGTGTCCCAGCGGGACTGCCTGAAACGTTCCGTCGGGTCGGTTGGCGTGTGGCACGAATTGATTCAGGAGATCCACCGCAGTTGGATCGAAGCAACTCGTCGGGATCTGATTGTTCACAAAAATATCGGAATACGCCGTACCCGCCGCAATCGGCGCGCCACCAGCCGCGGAGACCGCCGCAGTACAACCCGGACGGGCATTCAAGATGCCTGCAAAAGTGTCATCTGCAAGAGCGCCCGAAAAAGGAGATCCGGCCGAAAAGTCACCGGCGCGCTCCGCATCCGTCGGAACGCTTACCGTATCGGAAGAAGTCCCACGTCTGATCCGGTCGCCTTCGTAGGTCACGAAAAAGAAGGTGCGATCCTTCTTGATGGGTCCGCCGAACGTGGCCCCGAACTGGTTCTGCAAATAGTCCAGCTTTTGGCTGTCGAAGAATCCGCGTGCGTTCATCCCCTGGTTGCGGAAAAATTCGTACAAGTTTCCGTGATAATTATTCGTCCCAGACTTCGTCACCACGTTCACAACCGCCCCGGCATTACGCCCATACTCGGCGTCGAACGTGTTCGTCAGTACGCGAAATTCGGCAATCGCACCCGGTGACGGCTGAATCGCAGGCAAGCCCGCAAATTGGTCGTTGCCGTCGCCGCCGTTCACCGTGAAGTTGTTGTCCCGGCCCCGCCCACCATTCACGCTGACGACACCTGCGCGGTCGCTCCCATAAATGGAATCCAACCCTACTTGCGACTGCACACCGGGCTGCAGCTGCAGCAATTGATAGGTGTCCCGCTGCGCCAGCGGTAATTGGCTGATCGACCGCTCATTCACCACCGCTCCCAGTTGCGTGGACGTCGTATCCACCAGCGGTGGCGCGCCTGTCACTTCAACAATCTCTGTCGCACCCCCAACCGCCAGGATGACGTCTACCGTAACTACGCCGTTCAGCTCGACAGTTACATCCTTACGCAAATATTTCTTGAATCCCTGCTGATCGATCTGTATCCGGTAGGCTCCTACCGGAACCTCCAGGAAAATATATTCGCCGTTTGCGCCCGACTCGGTATCGCGCGCGCTGCCGTTCGCATCGTTGACGATCACCACTCTTGCCGCCACTACCGCGCCGCCGCTGGGGTCTGTCACCGTTCCCCGGATGCGTCCGCCCGTGCTCTGCGCGCTTGCAAACGAACCGATGCTTAGCCAGCCAACTGTCAATAGCGCGATCAAACGGCCGTACATGCTGCAATGCGACCTGCTCTGCCGACTCGAACCGTCTTCCCTCATGACTTCACCCCTTATCGCTGTGCCATTTTGCGCTGCGGATTCTTCGAGGTTGCGGTGCCACCGGAACCTTACTATAATGCCGCAAACTTAGAGAAAGCCCCGACCAGTGTCAAGCGCAAAGAATTTCTCCTCTCCATCGACCGCGCGCCAGTCGGGACGCATGCTTCGCATCAGTGAAGTCGCACGCCGCGTGGGGATTTCTTCATCCGCACTGCGCGCCTGGGAAGCCCTCGGGCTTGTCGTGCCACAGCGCACCGCCAGCCGCTATCGCCTGTACACCGAACGCGATGTCCGTCTGCTCCAGCGCGCAATATTTCTTCGCCGTGCTCGCGGCATGAACCCCGCCGCCATAGTCCACATTCTCAAGCGGCAAGGCATCGTATCCCCGCCTCCGGAAACCACGATCGCTCCCGGGCAACGCTTTCGCCGCCTCCGCACGCGCCGCGGCCTTTCTCTCGCGCAAGTCGCCAAAGCCACCGGCGTATCCGTCGGCTTTCTCAGCGCCATCGAACGCGGCCAGATGCGTTCCTCGGTCGCCACACTCCGCCGCATCGCCCGCTTTTATCGCACGAACATCCTCTCGCTCTTCGAGGCCGCGGGAGAAAATCCGCGACTCGTACGGCCCAGCCAGAGAAAAATCCTGGAAACAACGGCTGGCGTGCGCATGGAATTACTCGCATGGGGAAACACCGCAATGGAGCCACACCTGTTCCGCGTAAAGCCAAACAGCGGCAGCGGCGAACCCTACGCACACGAAGGCGAGGAATTTCTGCATATCTTGCGCGGAGAATTCGAGATCTGGCTCAACAACACCGAACACTATCGGCTGAAAACGGGCGACAGCCTATATTTCGAAAGCTCGACTCCTCATCGCTGGCGCAATCCCGGCCGCACCGAAACCTGGCTCTTGTGGGTGAACACCCCTCCGACGTTCTAATAATGTTGTTGCCGACCGCACCATTGAGCTTATGATTTCGCTTTCCGAGGTTCACATGAAAATCAGCGGCACCAGGCGCGTGCTTGCCTCAAAGGTCGCAAGCCTCGCTCTTCTATCCCTTGCGATCGCTGTCGCGCTGATTTGTGCCGCCTGCGGACAGAGACAACAATCCCTCAGCCTCCTCGTTTGGGAGGGCTACGCTGACCCCACTTTCATCCATGCCTTCGAAGAAGCGCATCACTGCAAGGTCGTCGCCTCCTACATGGGCTCCAGCGACGAACTCGTTGCCAAACTCCGCGGTGGCAGCGCCTCCAACTACGATGTCATCTCGCCTTCCAGCGATGTCGCCACGTCCATCGTCCGCGCCGGACTCGCCGCCCCACTCGACCTCGCAAAAATTCCTTCGTATTCGCAGCTTTCTCCGCGGCTTCGCGATTCTCCGCTCGTCAAATCCAACAATCAGACCTACGGTGTGCCCTTCGTCTGGGGACCCAATCCGCTTCTCTACGACACCACCGCTTTCAAACAGGCGCCCGACTCCTGGAGCGTTCTCTGGGACCCCAAATTCAAAGGGAAAATCTCGCTGTGGGACGAGCTCTCCAGTGTCTACATGGCCGCGCAAGTTCTCGGCTATGACAAGCCCGACCCCAATCAGCTCTACAACCTCACCGACGAGCAGCTCGCCGCGGTTAAGAAAAAACTGATCGAGCTCAAACCCAACATCCGCAAGTACTGGTCCAGCGGCGGCGAACTCACCAATCTTTTCCAGAATCACGAAATCATCGCTGCAATGGGCTGGCCGTTGATGACCAACCAGCTCCAAAAACTCAATTTCCCGATCGGTGAAACTATCCCCAAAGAAAATACTACCGGCTGGATCGATCACCTGATGATCACCTCTGCCAGCTCTCACAAGGAACTCGCCAGCGCATTCCTCGAGTACATGGTCGAAGCGCAGACGCAGAAGTTGGTCACGGACGTAACGCACTACACGCCGGCAAATCCCGGCACGACGCAATTCCTGACTCCCGAAGAAAAGAAAAGCCTCCACCTCGACGATCCTGATGCTTACATGAAGCGCATTTACTTCTGGCAGGATGTTCCGCGCCGCGCTAAATACACTGAAATCTGGAATGAAGTGAAAAACGCGCAGTGACCTCGCCCGGCTCCACTTCCTCGCAGATCTCCAATGGGCCGGCAACGACTCTGCTTGAGGTTCGTCAGGTAGCCAAACGCTTCGGCCCGCGCGAGGTACTGAAAAGCCTTTCGCTCGACATCGCCGCCGGGGAATTCCTCACCCTCCTTGGTGAAAGCGGCTCGGGCAAAACCACCCTCCTTCGCCTAATTGCCGGATTTGAACAACCTACTTCCGGCGAAATCTGGATGAGCGGCGAGCGCCTCGATTCCGGTCCGCCGCACAAGCGGCGCGTCAACACGGTCTTTCAGCACTACGCACTGTTCCCTCATCTCAGCGTTCACGAGAACGTGGCTTACGGCCTCCGCGTCACCAAGGTCCCGAAAAGCGAAATCGCTTCCCGCGTCGGCGAAGCCCTTCGTATGGTCAAGATGAACGAATACGCGGCTTCACGCCCCTCCAAGCTTAGCGGCGGCCAGCAACAGCGCGTCGCTCTTGCCAGGGCCCTCGTCAATCGCCCGCTGCTACTCCTCCTCGACGAACCTCTCTCCGCCCTCGACGCCAACCTCCGCAAACAAATGCAAAGCGAACTCAAATCCCTTCAGCGCGAAGTCGGCATCACCTTCCTCTTTGTCACCCACGATCAGGAAGAAGCCATGGCTCTCTCCGATCGCATCGCGCTTCTCCGCGATGGCGCTCTCGAGCAAATTGCCGCGCCGCGCGAGATCTATACCCACCCTGCCACGGCCTACAGCGCTCAATTCATCGGCCAGACAAACTTGCTCCGCGCCGAAATCCGCAACGGTATCGCCACCTGCGGTCCGCTACGCTGGCCCGCAGACGGCACCGGTGATGTCGCTGATGGCGCCGCCCTCTACTCGCTCAGACCCGAATCGATCCGTCTCGCCACAGACGTCTCCAACAAGAATCTGGTTCGCTTCCGCGGTCAAATCCGCCAACAAATCTATGGCGGCTCCAGCGAATTGCTCGAACTCCACTGCGCCGGCACACAATCTCTTCGCGCACGCATCCCCGCTCGAGCTCAGCTCACTGGTGAGCACGAATTTGCCTTCGACCCGATCGACGCCATTCGCGTGAAGGAATAGGTCCTGATCGAATTCGACAACAGAAATGTACTCCCGCGCCTACAAAACGCTGCTCTCCGCGCCGCCGCTCCTCTGGGTTGCGCTCTTCCTTCTGCTGCCTTACGCCTTGATGTTCGCCCACAGTTTCTGGATGGTACAAAACGGGTTCATCCTCCATGAATGGAATCTTGGCAACTATCACAAGCTCCTCACCACGCCTCTTTACTCGGATGTCTTCGCCCGCACCGTCCGCATCGCCGCTTCGGTCACAACGCTCTCGATCCTTCTTGGCTACCCACTCGCGTACTACATTTCCTTCCACGCCGGGCCGCGCAAAGAACTCCTCTATCAGCTCGTCATCGTGCCGCTCTGGGTCAGCTATCTGGTCCGCGGCTACGCCTGGAAGACCATCCTCGGCAGCGAAGGCGTCCTCAACGGCTTCCTACAATATCTGCACATCACCAGCGAGCCAATCAGCGCGCTCCTCTACAGTCCCTTCGCGGTCGTCCTCATGCTCACTCACATCTACACGCCCTTCGTCTTTCTCCCCATCTACGCCGCGCTGGAGCACATTCCTCGACCGCTGATTGAAGCCTCGCACGATCTGGGTGCAAACCGGCGCTCGACTTTCTTCCGCGTCATCCTCCCACTCTCGATGCCCGGTCTCCTTGCCGGCGCCACCTTCGCCTTTGTCCTGTCCCTCGGTGACTTCCTCGCTCCACTCCTTGTCGGTGGACCGAGCGGCACTATGATCGCCAACATCGTGCAAAGCCTCTTCGGCGCCGCTTACGAGTGGCCGCTGGGCGCCGCCGTGTCCGTCTGCATTCTCCTGACTACTGTCGCACTGCTCTCGCTGACCGAGCGCCTCGAGAAACGCTGGTCCTTTCAATGAGCGCACCTTCCTCCGCAAGCACTGCCTTGACACGACGCGCACCGTTTCTCACCGCGTTCGCCGCCGCGGTTTTCGCCTTCATTTACCTCCCCATAGTCGTGCTCGTCGTTTACTCTTTCAATCGCGACGGCGTCGGCGGCTTCCCTCCGCGTCACCTCACGCTCGACTGGTACCGCCAGCTGTTCGCCGACGCTGCCATCTGGGACGCCGTCCTCAACTCGCTTTTCGTCGCCGTCGGCAGCGTCGCTCTCTCTCTTTCACTCGGCCTGCTCGCCGCCCTCGCCCTCGACCGCGCCAACTTCCCCGGCAAGCCGCTCTTCCGCCGCCTCGTGCTCCTCCCGCTCATCCTCCCCGGCATCATCACCGGTCTCTCGCTGCTCATGTTTGCCGTCTTCGTCGGCGCACAACTCAGCCTCTTCACAGTCTTCCTGGGTCATGCCACTGCCCTGATCTCCGTCGCCACCACCGAACTCTTTGCCGGCCTGCAAAAACTCGATCGCGCCCAAGAGGAAGCCTCGCTCGATCTCGGCGCAACGCCCTGGCAAACCTTCTGGCGCGTCACCCTCCCCAATCTGAAGCTTTCCCTGATCGCCGCGGGCCTGCTCATCTTTACTCTCTCGATGGACGAAATTGCCGTCACTTTCTTCCTCATTGGCCGTGACAACACCCTCCCTCTCGAAATCTGGGCCCGCCTCCGTCGCGGCATCACTCCCGAAATCAACGCCATCTCCACCCTGATCTTCGCTGTCTCGGTCGCGCTGATCGTGCTCTGGTACAAACTCCGCGCTCGCAGCGCCGGATCCGAAATGCACCTGTAGTCCGAACTATTGCACCACGTCCGTGCCCGTGTCTGCGGTACACTCCCATCCACTTTTTTCCGACGACCGTGACCATTCTTAGCTGGCAGGAGACTCCATGACCCGATCCATTCTGCGAAACACGAGGCTATCTCTCTGCTTCCTCATCTTTCTCACCGTCATCTCCGGTTCGCAGAACAATGCCGGCTCCACCCTCATCCTCAACGCCCGAGTCGCTGACGGCACCGGCAGACCCCTCCGCAAAGCCAGCGTCCGCATCACCGCCGACCACATCACCGAGGTCGGCGACCTGAAACCAAAATCCAACGAACAAGTCATCGACGCCAAAAATCTCGTCCTCGCTCCTGGCTTCATCGACATCCACAATCACTCCACCGAAGGCCTCTCTACCGATCCGCTCGCCGAAAGCCAAATTTCTCAGGGCATCACCAGCCTGGTACTCGGCGCCGACGGCGATTCTCCCTGGCCCATCGCTTCCTATCTCGACGACCGCCGCAAGAATCCTGCATCCCTCAACATTGCCGCGATGGCTGGCCACGCTACCATCCGCGAACAGATACTCCAAAAGGATTTCCGGCGCGTCGCCACCGATGCTGAAATCGCAAAAATGTCCGAACTGGTCACGCAAGCAATGAACGAGGGTGCTATCGGCCTGTCCAGCGGCCTAGAGTACGAAGTTGCCAGCTACAGTGACACCAAAGAAGTTGTCGCCATCTCCGCGGCCGCCGCCAAATTCCAAGGCGCCTTCTACATGACCCATATCCGGGACGAAGCCGACAGAAGCTTCGAAGCCCTGAAGGAAGAAATCGAAATCGGTGAGAAGGCTCACATCCCCATCGAGCATTCGCACATCAAGCTCGGCACTGTGGGCGTCTGGAACAAAGCACCGGAATACATCCGCATCATCGAAGCTGCCCAAAAGCGAGGCGTGGATTTCCTCGCTGACTGCTACCCCTACGACGCCTGGCACTCCAACATCAAAGTCCTCGTCCCCGACAAAGGCTGGCAGAATCCGAAGAGCGTCGAACGGGCCCTCGCTGACGTAGGCGGCGCAAGCCACGTCACCATCACCGACTTCTCACCCAACCGCAGCTACGAAACACACACCATCGAAGAACTCGCGAGGCAAAACTCCATTACGCCCGTCGAAATGTACATTCGAATGATCCGCGAAGGCGACGCCGCCAACATCGAAGCCGGCGTCATCGGCCAATCCATGGTCGAGCACGACATCAAAGCCTTTTACCAGCAGCCGTGGGTCATGGTCGCCAGCGACGGCGGCATCAACTCCGGCCATCCGCGCGGCGCCGGCACTTTCCCGCGCGTCCTCGGCCGCTTCGTTCGCGAAAAACATTGGTTGACGTTGCCCGAGGCCGTCCGCAAGATGACTTCACTCCCAGCTCAACGCCTCGGCTGGAAGGATCGCGGCACAATCCGTGCCGGCGCCTACGCCGACCTCGTCCTCTTCAACCCCGACACCGTCATCGACAATGCAACCTTTGCCAAGCCCTATGAGCTCTCCAGCGGCATCGAAAAAGTCTTCGTCAACGGCCAACTGGTCTGGTCCGACAACAAACCCACCGGCGCCAAGCCCGGCCGCGTGCTTCTTAGATAGCTCCGTCTGAAAACAATGCGCGGGACGGGCTACGCCGTTCGCCGGACGAACTTGTCGTCCCAGCGAATCTTTCCGGTCATCTGCATGACCACAAATAGCGTCACCACCGCGCCAAGGGTTACCGTCAACCCGGTAAATCCCTCGAAAAAGAAGGCGTAGGAGAACAAAACCAGGTAGATCAGCTGCGCCAGCCCGGATTCCACCACCGCGAACCGCGTGCTCACCACCAGCCTCAGGTAGCTGACCACCAGCGCCACGGACACCAGCGCTGAAATCGCAAACGCCGCGTGTATCGCTACATGATCGGCCAGATAGGCCAGCAGAAGGTGAAACGAGAAGAAGGCGCATGCCAGGAAAAAATAGTTCATCGGGTGGAGATCGATTCCCCGCAAGGTCGACAGGATGAAAATCACAAAGAAAAAGAAAAATAGCGATACCGGAGCAAAGTAGCAGATACGTCCCGCGAGCGGGCCCGGCTGAAGCTTCTGCGGCATCTTCAGTGCGATATCAAAGCCCGAAACCATGTTTTGGTAGTTCCATTCCAGTTCCCACCCTTGGCCAATCTTGCGTTTCGCCGTCGGCGACAGCGAATTGTCGGGGAAATCGAAGCCCGAAAAATCGGTGCGGGCCAGCAATTGAAAATTCCGCGCCTCCGACACGTCCTGTCCCAGCTTGTAGCGCCAGCTGTTCATCCCTCTCGACCGGTAGGCCACGCGCAACACGCCATTCACGTTCGCCGGCATTCGCACCCGCGCTTTCGCTTCTGCTCCATTGAATTGCAATGGCAGCGGCTTCTCATCCAGGAAGAATTCGATGTTGTCGTAAACCGCTTCCTTGGCGGGGAAAGGGAGCCGCAGCATGAAGTCTTCATCCGAGCCATTGGGATTCTTGAAGTCGTATTGCCCGGAAAAGCTCACGGCATAGGTGCTGAACCAAAGTAGTCCCTTCTGCCTGTAGTCGATGTGAAAGTCGGTCGTGATCCGGCTGGCCTCAATCGGCACTGCCAACGTGATCTCCTGGTTCTCCAGACGAGTTACCTTCTTGCCGTTTTCCTCGGTCTCCACCTTCTTGGTTTGCTGGCGTAGATAGCCGATCGCCGGTGGCCACTGCTCCTCGGGGGCTCCCCAGGTCGATTCCACTCGGCTCGCCAGGTTCGAGCCGACATCGTAGGTCCGCGCAAATATGGTTGTGCCCAAGATCGCCCAGGCTATCGAGGTGCAGCTCAAGATCAGGAAAATCGCAGCGATACGTCTCATCATCGAAGAACACCTTTCGGCAGGTCTGCGGCCCTGGTGCTTGCAAAATAATCAAAGTACTCCAGTATGTCAAGTACTTTGTCTTATAGAGTTAAAGAAACGCAAATACCGTGCAAGACGCCCTGCCACGTCCGCGCCCGTCCTCCCCCAAGAAATCGGTCATAATGCTGCCGCGGAGGAATAAATGTCTAACCGTCTGGATGACTTCCAGAAGACTCGCGCCGACATTAACGAGGAAATCCTCAACTGCGGCCACCTCGGTATCAAGCGCTTCTTCGCCCTCGACCACCAGGCCTATGAGCCCGGGCCGCTTGGTACCAAAACCAAGGAGCTATTGGGCCTAGTCGCCTCTGCGGTGCTACGCTGCGATGACTGCATCACTTATCACTTGGTGCGATGTGCCGAGGAAGGCTGGAACCGGGACGAGGTCATCGACGCGCTAAACGTGGCCCTGGTTGTCGGAGGCTCCATCACCATCCCGCACGTCCGACGTGCCTTTGCCCGCATGCGCGAAATCGACAATCTTGCCCCGCAGAAGTCGTAAGTGGTGGGAGTGCAACTCGAATTCGTCTCGGCGCCAGATCGCCCCGCGCAAATACCGTGCGCAAATACGATGTTGCCTTTCTGGCTGCACAAGCGTGCAATACTCGACGAATCTCGACCTGTACCTTCGGCCAGGATGGAAAATAGGAGCTAAGACCCAGGGAGTCTGGGTGGCAAATCGGATCCTTCAGGACCTGGGAGCTTTCGCTCCCGGTAAGACGGCTCGCCTTCTTTGGGTTTTCGCCCTTCAAGAACGCGCTACCGTCGATGCCACTCGAAATCCGGGAGCTCAGCAAAGTCATCAAATCTAGGACTACGTAGCATATGGAAAGCACCGTAACAACCGCCGCCGCCCAACACGAAAACATCGGCACGCGCCTGCGCAACGCCGCCATTGGCGCGCTCTTTGCCGCCGTTCTGCTCGTGCCTAAAATTCTCCACGTGCGCCGCGACGAGCGCTCCTGGCTGGCCTTCCGCATCCTCATGGGCTTGACTGGCGCCGGGCTGGTTATCCTGCCGCTGGCCTTCTGGAACAGTTGGCTGGCCGGAATCGCGGGCCTCGTCCTGTTTCTTGCCGCCGTCCTCGCTCCGCCGGCCCAGCCCGTAGACGAAATCGACGACAAAGCCCGTGAACTGGGTGCCCTGGTCGTTGTGAATGGCGGAAAATGTTGCCCCGGCACCGGCCCTGCCTCACCGGTTCAACTCTTCGTGGGCTCGGACACCATCTGGGCTATGAATTCCCATCTCCATTCGCTCTTGACCATTCCCACAGCGCAAATCTCGTCAGCGCTCGCTGAGGAAACCTCGTCAGGCTGGGCCCTGCGCGTCCGTTGGACCGACCACGCCGCCGAATTCTTCTACTCCGGCATCTTCGCCGAACATCTCGCTCGCGTCGCCGAAACCAGCATCCGCAGCGTCATGCCCGCCAACCTCCCGATCCTCCAACCCCCACAACGCACACGCGCCGCCGGCGCGTAGTCCTTCACGTCCAGCCGCCCGCTACTTTCTTCATCGAGCCGGCGCGAAACATCTCCACAACCATCTCCACGGCCTCCTTGAAACTTTCTCCGATAAATCCCTTCCCATCAACGCGATCTGTGCGAAAATAGGTGTATGGCGAGAGGTTGGGAAAGCAAGGACGTGGAGGCTCAGGTAGTCGATTCTGCCGAACCCAGGAAGTTTGCTTCCGGCCACGCGGAAAAGACCCCTACGCAACAGCTCCGCGAACAAAGCATCAAGGATCTCCAGCTCTCCAAGACCCGCATCAGCAACGATCTCGCCGGCGCCACCAACCCCAACCACCGCAAATCCCTCGAAGCCGCCCTGGCCCACCTCGACAAAAAAATCTCCGAACTCGGCTAGTCCTTCTCACAACGCCTCTTACGTGAAGTTGTAGGGGCGTCGCTTAAGCACCCTGCCACGCTCAAAACGCAACTCCAGTTGTCAACTCGGATCTGCAAGATCGCCCGCGCGCACAACCCAACCGCTAGCGTATAAAATCCCCAGCCAATCCCCAAAAATCATTCACGTAGTAATGTGACAACACATTCCCGAACAAATAGCAGATCCCCTGGCATGGCGGAATATCCCCATACTTCTTCTTGCCCGCAGCAAAAATCTTCACCAACGACCCATCACGCAACAAATTTCCCGCAATCTTCCGCAACGGCTCGCACGGATAGAACACGTCCCCGTTCGGATAAACCCGCGGAAACATCGTCGGATAACACTGAAAATCGCGAAATCGCAGCAAAGTCTCAATCGTCTTCGGCGTTCCGTTGATCGCCTGCTTTCCTTCGCGCCGCCGCTCAATGATTTTGTCGACCAGCGCCTGATACTTCGCGCTCTTCAGCAGCGCCAGGTTCGGCATCTTCTCCATCTGCGCGGATTGCGCCGCAAACACAAATCCTTGCTCGCCGCACCAATCCAGCAGTCGCTCCACCTCGGTGACGTTCCACTCCTCGATCACCGTGCTGATGGTGATCTTCGGCGGGCTCCCCAGCCGCCCCTTCGCCAGCTCCAGATTCTCCAGCACCTTGGTTACCGCCGCGGGCTTCGACAGCGGGTTCGTCGGGTGCGCTTGTAGCGCGTCCAGGCTCACCACCAACCCGGTGACTCCATTCAGAATTCCCAGCTTCCGATCTAACAAAGTCCCATTCGTAATCAGTAGCACCGATCGAAACTTGTACCCGAACCGCGCTGCCGTCACGATCTGCTCGATGTCCGCGCGCAGGGTCGGTTCGCCTCCGGTGATCACGATCGAATCGCTCTCGCGCCGGATGCGCTTCAGCACCTGCAACGTCCCCGCCGTATCCAGCTCGTCGCTGAAAACGTCCGGCTCCTTCTGCGTGCAGTAACTGCAATCCAGATTGCACCTGTGCGTCACGTAAAACGTCACCGCGTAAGGCGCGACCAGCTTCGTATGCAAAACCTGCCGCCGCCACCCATTCCGGAAGTACAGTCCGAAATTCTTCGCCACAAACGGCGCCTGCCGCACCAGCCCGCGCAAAAGCTCCCGCTTCGATGCCCGCCGCTTATCCAGCGCCCCCACCGGCACAAAATTTGCCTGCTTTTCGATCGTCAACGCTGGCTCACCCAGGCTAAGGCTGAAATCCCACGCTCCGCCACAACTCCGCGCAGTCATACATCGTCCCATTTGTGATCACATACTTTACCCGCCGAACGTTCCGAATCGACTCCAGCGGATTCGCGTCCAGCAAAATCACATCCGCTCGCTTTCCCACTTCCACCGTGCCGACTTCCTTCTCCAACCCCATCACCCACGCCGGCACCATCGTTGCTGCCTGAATCGCCTCCATCGGCGTGAACCCCGCCCGCACATACAACTCAATCTCCCGGTGCAAACTGTGTCCCGGTACCATCTGATCTGTCCCCGCCACGATCGGTACACCGGCCCTGTGCAGCGCGCCGACGATCGCCACCTCTTTCTCGAACGCCTTGTCGATCAACGCTGCCTCTGGCGAAGGAGGCCCCAGGTCATTCAGCTGCGCCGCCAGTTCCGGAGCCACCTTCGCCGCTCCCGGCTCGAAGCTCGCTGTGGGTTTCGCCGTGGAGGCCCCGAAAAATTCAAAAATCGCCAGAGTGGGATCCACCACCGTATGGTGCGCCACCAAAAACTGAATCGCCTTCCGGGCTCGCTCCGAGTTCACATCGATCGCCGCTGCTGCGCCCAGTCGTTCCGCGCGCGTCGCATTCTTCGCCAGCGGCTCCCGCATCATCGATGCAATGTACTGCACGTGATTGATCTGGTCCTGGCCAGCCTCCACGGCCTGAAATGTGTCGATGCCCTCCGGCACGTGCCCGGTCACCGTCATTCCCAGCCGGTGTGCCTCCGCCGTCACCGCCTTCAGCACCTCCAGTTTCACCGAACTGTAGATCTTGATCTGCTGAAATCCCGCCTCATGATATCGGCGCACCCGCATACGCCCTTGTTCGGGCGTGTCTACCCGCTCAACGCCCAGTTGCAGCGGTCCCGATCCATCCACAACGCCCGCAAGCAACAACCGCGGCCCCAATCCGTGCCCGTCGGCAATCGCGTCGCGCACCGCGGTGATAAATTCCAGCTCGTTTCCGACGTCTCGCACTGTAGTCGCGCCTGCCGCCAGGTACACCGGCCCCCACTCCACCTGCTCGAAATGCGCGTGCATGTCCCACAACCCCGGCAAAATCGTTTTCCCGCGCGCATCGATTTCCGTTGCCCCACTGGGAACCTTCACCTGCGAACGCGGGCCCGCCCCCGTGATCCGCCCCTTTTCGATCACCACCGTCGCATCCGCGACCGGCGCTCGGCCCGTCCCATCGATCAACGTGCCGCCCACCAGCGCCAATTTTTCCGCGCGGCTCCCGGAAATCCCTTTCGCCAATTCCGCCAGCGCCGCCATTCCGTCGGCGCCCGCTCGCCCCACAAACGTGCCCAGCGCGCTCTGGTAGCCCTCGCGCACCGCCTCGAAATGATCGAACTCCGCGTCGCACGTTATCACCGCCACCAGATTGTTCTTCGCGTCGAACCACAAAACCTCGCGGCCCCACACCAATCCTTCCACCGTGTACCGCTTCAGCTTCTCTTCGTGTCCCCCCACGGTCACCGCATCTTCTCCGCGCGCCGATATCTTGACGTGCCCGCTCGGCAGCGCCGCCAGCTCCGCGGGCGATCCGTGCGTCGCCCAATAGCGCACCAGCAGCATGTGCATCGTCGCTGGCGCATATCCCGCAATCGCAAAAAAGTCCTTCGGCCGCGCGCTTTCCGCCCATTTTTCGCGGTCCCGCAAGCGCACTTTGTCGGCCTGCACCTGGACTTCTTCATCGATCGACGACTGCCGCGAAGTCTTGCCCTTGATCTCGAACGCCTCCGGCGTCAGGTCTTGCGCCGTTCGCAAAGTCACAGTCAGCGGCACCGGCGTCCCGCGATCGGTAAACTTGAATTCCACCTTCGCCGTCAACGTCTCGCCATCTCGCCAGATCTGATAGGTTTCTTCGCCGATCGCTTGCTCAAACTTATGCAGCACAAATTTGCCCTGCTCGATGGCTCCGGGCACAGCTAGCGGTTGCGCCGACGTCCCCGATTCGCCTCGCATCGCGCGCACACTCGGCCGTTTCGCCGCGCCCGAAATGCAGGCAACGCCCGCCAACACCACCAAAATCGCTCTGGTCGTTCTCCTGCGATCTGCTCTGTGCACTCTGTGTCCTCTGTGGTGAAAGTCCCTTCGTCCCATCGCGTCAGCACACACTTAAGGCGCCAGCAATCGTCTCACGTCCATGCGCCGCATGGACTATCATGCACTTCGCTCTCAAAGCCGCCTAGGCAGGAGACGAAATTGCTAGCCAATCGTCACCATCTCCGCTCAAAACTGCTCGCCGCCATGGCCCTGACCTTCGCGATCACCGCTCCGCTCCTCGCCCAGCTCCCGCCCAATCACATCAACGACTTCACCGGTACTGTCCGTACGCAGCAAGGTGGAACCGTGAACCGAACTCTAGTCGACCCGCAGGGTGCGACGGTCAGCAACGCACACATCGAACTGCGCTGGAACTACGTTAGTCCAGGCAAACAAAAGCCGCGGCGCAAGACATCGCTTCAGGTGACAACCGATGGCGCCGGCCGGTTCTCCGCGTCACTTGCTCCCGGCAATTGGGATGTGTTTGCTTACTCCGACGGATTCGCACCCACTTGTACCATCGTTTTGGTGGAGTCTGGCAAGACGACCGCCGTCGATCTTCGTTTTCCTAACTACGCGCCAATGGCGCTTGACAAGGGAGCCAGGGTCAGACCTTCAGACAACCAGCCCGGCCACCAACCATGACCTGCATTATCATGCGGCCAGCGTTTGCTACTACTGCAGGCCCGGAAATGTCGATGGCAATGGAATCTGTTCCGCACATTCCGCGAAGGGAAACGCGGAGTTCGATGATCCTCCAGAGGCTGGGCTTTCTCTTGCAATGTGTTTTCTTACTCGCGGGATGCGTGCTGACAATTGCCTGGCCGCTTCGCGCGGGGCAGCTTCCTCCCACCCACATCGACGAATTCGTCGGCCACGCGCGCGCCATGATCATCTCCGACATGGGCAACGAGCCCGACGATCAGATGTCCTTCGTCCGCCTCCTGCTCTACTCCAACGAAATCGACCTGGAAGCCCTGATCGCCACCACCTCCACCTGGCAAAAGACCGCCACGCATCCCGAAACGATGCACGCCATCGTCGGCGCCTACGGCCAAGTTCGCCCGAACCTTCTCCTCCATGCCAAAGGCTGGCCCCCGGCTGAAGACCTCGACCGCATCGTCTTCACCGGCCAATCTGCTTACGGGCTCGCCGCCACCGGCCCCGGCAAAATGTCCGCAGGCGCCGAAGCCATCCTTCGCGCTGCCGATCGCAACGACTCCCGCCCGCTCTGGATCTGCATTTGGGGAGGCGCCAATACGCTCGCCCAGGCGTTACTCCAAGCGCGCACCACGCGCTCACCCGCTGACCTCGACAAACTCGTCGCCAAACTCCGCGTCTACTCCATATCCGACCAGGACGACGCCGGCCCCTGGATTCGCCGCGAATTCCCGAAGCTCTTCTACATCGTCCAGCCATCCACTCCCACCAGCGGCGAATATCTCTACGCCACCTGGACCGGCATCAGCGGCGACGCCTACTACCGCAACGCCGTCGGCGCCGACTTCTCCACCGTCAGCAACGAATGGCTCGACGCCAACGTCCGCGGGAAAGGCCCGCTCGGCAAAATGTATCCGCAGTTCATGTTCATCATGGAAGGCGACACGCCCTCCTATCTCAATCTCATCGATAACGGTCTCAACTCCTGGCGCCGCCCCGACTGGGGCGGTTGGGGCGGCCGCTACATTTATCGCCAGCCGTACGGCGAGTCGCACGCCATCTGGACGCAAGGCGGCGACGAATTCGGCCGTGCCACGTCACAAGACACGGTCACCGGCACCGATGGCCGCCAGTACATCTCCGATCAAGCCAGCATTTGGCGCTGGCGCCGGGCCTTCCAAAATGATTTCGCCGCCCGCATCGACTGGACCATCGCCGACTTCGCCCACGCCAATCACAATCCGATCGCCATCGTGAACGGCCAAGCCGGCACAACTCCCATCACTATCGACGCCGAAATCGGCAAATCGATCACACTCGATGCCAGCGCCAGTACCGATCCTGACGCAGGCCAAGCATTGCAGTACCGTTGGTTCCACTACGCCGAGGCCGGCGTCGCCGATGGCAATCTCGCCGACGTCATCCTTAAACCCCTCCCACCCTCAAGATCTATCGACACCCCAAGCGTGACCGTCACCGCAACCGCCGCCTGCCGCGCCAAATGGCTCCCACTCGGCCCGCTATGCCAAGGCCCAGGCATCGCCCACATTATCCTCGCCGTCACGGACAACGGCTCCCCGCAGCTGACCTCCTACCGCCGCATCATCCTCAACGTCCACTAATTAGCGCAGCCATTTCTGGCTGTGCGCAACTTCGGGTGCCGCACCTTCGCTTTTCAAGGGTGCGGGTTTAGGCGAAACTGCAAGCAAATCCGCGAGGTTGGGCGGCAATCCTGTCTAGGGGCGGACTTCATGTCCGTCCCTGTCCCGGCAGCTCCTCGCTATTGACGCGAACTCGCGCAAGCAACCCCGATTTTCATCGCCTCTAGTGTTCGCATTCTCAGACAACTGAGCGCGCCGGTCATTTCTTCTTCCAGTGCTCTGGCCTCCGCAATATCTATCCCCAGACGCTGTTCCACCACGACTCACCCAACGCAGATTTGCGTTGTCGCCAACACGAGTGGTAAAAGGAAGGAACTCGTTGAAGAGGACAGACCCCTCTGAGAGGTTCCCTTGAAACGGAGACTGAGCTTCAGTCGGCCCTAGTAGAGAGAAACGTAGCGCTACGAAACAGCGTCAATTGAGCGCCGGTCTTTCGGCCGGAAGCTGGATGGCACCGCCGCAATCGTGGCTCCAGCAGGAATTCTCCTGCGTGGAGGTTTTTGCGTCGGATGCCCACCACTAGTCAGCGCGTCTTCATCCGTTCCCTTCTTGATTTTGTCCAGCAGGAGGTTGTTCTCCGCGGCTGGGTGTGCCGCATGCGCGTCCTCGGGAAAACAACTTTCGTTGTTCTGAAGGACTGCTCCGGTGAAGTCCAGTGCGTTGCCTCACCCGACTCCATCAAAGCGCATCACCTGAAGCTCGAAGACACCGTGGAAATCACTGGGCGAGTGCGCGTGGAAACGCGCTCCAAGTCCGGCTACGAGGTGGATATCCTTCAACTACGTGTGCTCAGTCGATCCGGTCGGAATCTCCCATTTACTTCCTCCTCCAATCTGGATTTGATCGGCCCTGAAGCGTTGGTCGAGTATCGCCCGCTCGCGCTTCGCAACGAGGCCGTTGGCAACGTATTTCGCGTTCAAGCCGCGCTGCTGAGATTTTTTCGAGAGTTCCTCACACAGCGTCATTTCACCGAGATCATCACTTCCAAGTTGGTGGCCTCCGGCACCGAGGGCGGAACGAACCTGTTTGAGGTCAAGTATTTTGACCGCGTCGCATACTTGGCGCAGAGTCCTCAGTTCTACAAGGAGCACGGAGTGGCCGGATTCGAACGTGTCTTTGAAACCGGTCACGTCTATCGAGCCGAGCCTCATGCTACCAGCCGGCACCTGACCGAATATTATTCCCTTGATCTCGAACTCGGCTTCATAGATGGCCCGGAAGACCTTATTCAACTTGAGCGCGAGCTGCTAACTCTCATTTTCAAGTGCCTCAACAAAGACTTCGCTACGATTCTCAGTTCGTACCGGAAGCAGCCCCTTCCCTCCATGCGTGAGGTGCCCTGCTGGGAATTTGCGCAATGCCTCGAACTCCTCAAAGAGAACTTCAACCGCTCGGATTTAACCGATGACCTTGATCCACAGGCGGAACGCGAGCTGTGTCAGCTGGCTGAACGCGAAACCGGTGTCCCCGCCGTATTCGTGCTTGGTTTTCCGCTCTCCGGGCGTCCCTTTTACACCGCACCTCGCGGAACGTTCGGCGCGGCCAGCAGCTTCGACCTGTTGTTCCAGGGAGTGGAGATCACCACCGGCGGTCAAAGACTTCATCGGTGCGAAGACCTCGAACACGCTTTGCGCAAACGGGGAATTGATCCTGCAAATTTCGAACCCCATCTGAAGATGTTTGAGTTAGGAATGCCCCCACATGGAGGCTTCGCAATTGGCCTGGAGCGTTTGACGGCTCAGATCCTGAATCTCCCGAATGTGCGGCAAGCCACCCTTTATCCGCGAGACCGGACGAAACTGACGCCGTAAGAAATCGCTATGCCCCGAACAATACGCGCAGAACGAAACACGCCGCGTCCAGTCTGCGAAGTTGCACCCAATCGTCGCTCGCGATCCACAGAAACCGCCTCACTGCGGCTCAGGACTCGCCGGAAATCGATTTGAACGCCAGAATGGAATAAGCGGAGCCTTAAAGGAGATCTATTTTCAGCTCTTTGCCTGCTCAAAACCACGAACCCGCGCAGCTCAATCCGTAAACACCACGCCGACGGTTCGCTGACCCTTTTCCGTACCCCCGTCAATCCGCACCACGTAGCCGCGCAACTCCATCACCTGCAATCCGTTCGCTCCCGGGGTTTGCATTGTCACCTGCAGCTCCGACTGCAGCCGTGGGCTGTGCTTGAGTGCGATCATGGCTCCTTGCAGCGACAAATCGCTCACCACCGTTTCTTCCTCAAACGCGTGCCCGCCCTCGGTCACACCGCAAACCTTCGCGCGGAATCTGGCTTCGCGGCGCAACGCCGTCCGCGTCCCCGGCATGTGCGCGTCCACTCGCCCACCCGGCGCCCCCAGCGTGATCACCATTCCTTCGCTCGCCGCGAACACCGAATCAAATTCCTCTCGCGCGTGTCGCAGCAACGAGTCCACTGCGCGGTCGTTCGAATCCGGATCGTGGTGGAACAGCACCAGCGTCTTCGCACCAACCTCTCGCGCGATTCGCGCTCCTTCCTTCCAACTCGAGTGGCCCCAGCCGCGCCGCTCCCCGGCCAGCTGTTCCGGCGTGTACTGCGCATCATTGATGAATATGTCCGCGCCCGATGCCAGCTCTCGCAAACTCTTGTCCAGTTCCGCATCGCCGGGCTCGTTGTCCGTCGCATACGCCACCGTTCCCGCCGGCGTCTCGATGCGAAATCCCAGGCAACCTTGCGGATGATTTAACCACTTCGCTGTGATCTTGTTTTCACCGATGGTGAACGACTCGTCGCCGCCCACTTCCTGAAATTTGCGCTTCGCGCTCATCGCCGACATATCCACCGGAAAATACGGCGACGCCATTTGCGTCTCGAAAACCTGCTTCAGGCTGTCGCGACCCAGAAACTTCGACCGGAAGCTATAGAAATGAAATTCGTTGCTCTCCGCGTAGAACGGCGCGAAAAACGGCACGCCCTGGATGTGGTCCCAGTGATAGTGGGTCACGAAAATGTGCGTTTTTGGCAAACGCTTTTCGCCGGGCACGGTCCACCGGCTTCCCAGCATCCGCAATCCCGTTCCGCAATCCAGGATGATTTGCGTTCCGTCCGGCGCGATGAACTCCAGGCAGGGCGTGTTTCCGCCGTACCGCCAGGTCGCCGGGTCCACCGTCGGCGTCGAGCCACGCACGCCCCAAAAGCTCAATTTTGCTGCCGGAGCAGTCATGTTCAGCGTCTTGGCCGGCTCGCGCAAAAATTCCGCGGCCGCCCCGTTTGCAAATGGCGAAATTCGAATCGGAGCTTAATGATTGATGTTCGCAGCCACCGCGCGGAGCGTCAACGAAATCGCCGGCCGAAGTGTCAAACTGCCCACTAAGCGCCTCCCAACCGCTGCATCGCGTTCTGCAGGCGCGTACAATAGAATCGCAAAATGCATTCCCATTCCCAAGCGCACGGCGAGCCCCACAGCCACGCCCATGGCGATGGTCACGACCACGATCATTCCCACGGCTTCGGCCACCATGGGCATCACCATGGTCACGGGCATGCCCATGCGCACCCGCCTCTGCGGCCTTCAGTGCTGGGCTGGGCCATGGCCGCCACTCTCGGCTTGGTAGCGGCGGAAGTCGTCGGCGGAATCCTGGGACACTCGGTAGCGCTGCTCAACGACGCGGTTCACAATCTTTCCGACGTGCCTGCCATCGGCATCTCCTTTCTCGCCATGCGCTGGGCCGAGCGCCCCGCTGACTCCGAGAAAACTTACGGCTATCACCGCGCCGGAATTCTCGCGGCGTTCACGAATGCGATTTGCCTGGTGCTGCTATCGCTCTGGCTCGGCTACGAATCGATTGAGCGCTTGCGCGCGCCCGTGCAGGTCGTCGAAAGCTGGATGATCTGGACCTCGCTTGCCGCGCTGGCGGTAAACGGCGGCATCACTCTGGCGCTTGTGCGCGGCCGCGGCGACCTGAATCTCCGCGCGATTCTGATCCACAATTTCGGCGACGCGCTTTCGAATATCGCCATCATCGTCGGCGCCGTGATCATCGGCATGACCGGTCTCAGCTGGATCGATCCGATCCTTGGTCTTGCCATCGGCTTGCTGGTGCTGTGGTCCAGCATCGGCATCCTGCGCGAATCCGCTCACGTTTTGCTGGAAGGACGGCCGCGAGAGATGCGCATCGAAGAAGTGGCGCGCGCGATCCTGAAAATCGAAGGCGTAAATGAAGTGCACGACGTGCACATCTGGTCGCTCGGCGGCGGGCGCAATGCCATGAGCCTGCATGCGCGAGTACCGGACATGCACATGGACGAATGCGAGCGGATTCTGCTCTCAATTCAGGAGCGCGCAGCGAAGGATTTCGGCATCGGCCACACGACCGTGCAGTTGGAGCGCGCCGGATTGCCGGCAACTTCAGGCTACGTGATGCCCGAGCCCGCGAAAAAATAGATACGCTTTTTGTCCGTCTTCACTTGCATTCGTTGTCTTACTTCAAATTGTTTGGCAGCAATCACGAAAAATTCTTTCAGGCTGCTGCGTCGACAAAATTCGTTCATTCCCGGAAAATCGGCCGTCACGAACGCGTTCGCGCCCGCGCGATTACGCTGGGGTATGGAAATTTACGCCGCGCTGTTCGTTGAATTGTTGCGTGGCATCCATATCCAGGGTGTCTTGCGAGATGCTACGGCGCTGGCCTTCGCGGGTGACGTAGCGCAGCGTGCCGTTGTCCCAGGAATAGGCGACGCCAAACAACAGTGTGCCGTCGCGGCGAACGAAAACGTATTCCGAGGCGTCGCGCACCGGAGCGGGCGGGCCCAGGCGCGTTGCGGCCGGCAGAAATTGACTTTCCAAACTTCTATCACTCTTCACGCCATCGTTGGCGGCGTTGGCCACAGTTTCGTCGTCAGACACGGTTTGCGTGGCTTCACCAGGCTGGCCTTCCACCACGATCACTTCGGGCGACGAGAGCAAAAACCCGCCGAACCCGAACGAGCCATTATTGAAATGCGAATGCCGGCGTCCAAATCCGCGCCCAGAATTCACGGCAGCGATGTGCGGGAAATCGAAACCCAGGCCCGGAGCATTCCCGAAACTGGTAGCGAACGAAGGCAAGGTCGACAAACCGGACATCATATTGGTACGCCGCCCTTGCGAAGCGACGCGAATGGGCGTGCCGCCGACGGGCACGCGGCCGACACCTCCGACGGAGGTTCTAGCGGGAACACGAACCGGAGCACCCATTCGTGGTGCCGTGCCGGATGCCCGCGGTGCGCCAGCAACAACAGAGCGGGGCGCGGGAACAGCGGCCGTTCGCGCGGGCGCAACCGCGCCGCCCGCGGCCATGCCGCCGCGACGTTGCGCTTGTGCGGAGGGCGCAAGGGTTACTACAGCTACGAAAACTAAGGTAAAGCTCGCACGGATCCAAAATTGGCGCATAAGCACCTCCCCCGGAATGCGAGCGGGGTCTCATTAGAAGGATGCGCCTGTGGAGGCATTGGTTTCAAGGTTACCGAAGTACTGTACGGTAGATTTCAGCATGGGGATTTTGCGAGCGAGGCGACGAAAATACGGGCAAAGGTGTGGCGAAAAGTCGAGAGAACGTCCGAAGCGTGCCCGCCAGCATCCAACTCGCAGCGTCCCTTTCCGGATTGTTGCAATGCTTTGCCCTTGGCAGGGGTTGTGCTATAACCATCGGGCCGTGGAACGTGCCTGGGAGCAAGAGGCCGCTTCGAGCGCATCGAAGCGCAACGCTGCTGTATCTGCAGAGGCAGTATCTGCTTCGCACGATCCGAGGACGGCCGCGGAGGGAAATCGCTCGGCGAATGTCGACCGCGTTGCGGTCGCCGCAGACGTTGACCGCACAACGGTGAGCACGAGCGAAGATGCTTCGCGGTATTGCCCGGTCTGCTCGCGGCGATTGGAATCGAAACGCTGCAAGCTGATTTGTCCCGAGTGTGGCTATTACATGTCCTGCGCGGACTATTACTGAGCACTGCGGTCCGGCCCGGTTGCCGCCGGCACCGTTCGCGAGTGAAGAAGAGCCCGAAGACGACGAGCCGAAAGAAGACGAGGAGGAAACAAACGTGGCATTGAAGATGACGTACCGCGAAGTGGATGGCGTGGCAGTGGTGGCGCTGGACGGCCGCATCGTCCTGGGTGAAGAAAGCAACGCGCTGCGGGAAAAAGTGAAGAGCCTGATTGCGGAAGGCAAGAAAAAGGTTGTGCTGAACATGGACAACATCACGTTCATCGACAGCGCGGGCTTGGGCACGCTGGTGGCAGCGCACCACAGCGCGAAGTCGCAGGGCGCGTCGCTGCGGCTGTGCCACCTGGGCAGCAAGTTCCAGGAAGTGCTGCAAATCACGAAGCTGCTGACGGTGTTCGAGGTGTACGACACCGAAGCGGCGGCGGTAGCGAGCTTCTCCAAGGGCGCCGGAGCATAAGGCACCCCGATCGAGTGGCTTGCAGCTAGTTGGCATAGCCGCCCTCGAACACTGAAATCTGGATGGATGTGAGGGCACGCATGCGCGTGCCCTTCTTGTTTTCTGCCGATCCTGCAGGTGGGTCGCACCGCTGGGACTGGCCTCCCGCCCCCATGTTTCTGTATCGTGCTGTTAACAAAGGGGTTGTTCTAGCATCAGGTGGTAGAACAAGACGCCGGATGAATTTCGGAAGTCTGCCCGCCGACGGTAAAGCAAAATAAAGCTTGACAGCGATCTAGTGTTATAGTTAGCTATAACACTATAGAGTGGCAGCGGTGAGATGTGCCCTCTTATCGGAGCTTCCGAGAACACCGGATGGATCAGGAATGGAACGACGGGCAGCCGATTTACCGCCAGCTCCGCGACCGCGTCATCGCCATGATTCTCGACGGCGTGCTGCGGGAAGGGGATCCGCTGCCATCGGTGCGGACTGTGGCGGCGGAGTTTCGGGTCAATCCACTGACGGTGCTGAAGAGCTATCAGGAACTGGTGGACGAGCAACTGGTGGAAAAGAGGCGAGGGCTGGGGATGTTTATCAAGACCGGCGCACGGCAATTGCTGCTGCAGGGCGAACGGCAGAAATTTCTTGCCGAACAGTGGCCGCGGATCCACGCAACGATTCAGCGACTGGGCCTGACGCCACAAGAACTGCTGGAAGCTGCGAAACGCGACGCACAGCCGAAAGACAAACCAGATCTGGACGGGGAGCGCTGACGTCATGACATGCATAGAAGCACGCGGCCTGCGCAAGTCCTTTGGAGCAACCATCGCGCTGGATGGCGTGGATTTGCGCGTGGAAGAGGGCCGCATCCTGGGACTGATAGGTCCCAACGGCGCGGGTAAGACCACGGCGCTGAACGCGATTCTGGGACTGACGCAATTTCAAGGTGAACTGAGAGTACTGGGGCGCGATCCATGGAGCGAACGCGACCAGTTAATGCGCGACGTGTGCTTCATCGCCGACGTGGCGGTATTGCCGCGATGGATGCGGGTTTCCCAGGCGCTGGAGTACGTCGCCGGAGTGCATCCGCGCTTCGACCGCAACAAGGCGGAAGGATTCCTGGCGAAAACGGAAATACGCCGGGGGAGCAAGGTGCGGGAATTGTCGAAGGGCATGGTCACGCAGCTTCACCTGGCGCTGATCATGGCCATCGACGCGAAATTGCTAGTGCTGGATGAGCCGACGCTGGGGCTGGACATTCTGTATCGCAAGCAATTCTACGACACGCTATTGAACGACTACTTCGATCGCAGCCGCACCATCGTGGTGACCACGCACCAGGTAGAAGAGGTGCAGCACGTTCTGACGGATCTCATGTTCATCAACCACGGCCGTATCGTCTTCAATTGCGGAATGGAAGAGTTCGAGTCGCGCTACCAGGAGTTGACGGTGAATCCGGAAAATGTGGCTGCTGCCCGTGCGCTCCGTCCCATTTACGAGCGCCAAGTGTTAGGTCGCAGCGTGCTGCTATTCGATCGGGTCGATCGCCAGCAACTGGCCGCTCTGGGCGAGGTCCGTACGCCCAGCATCGCCGACCTGTTCGTTGCGGTGATGAGCAATCAGCCCGGCCGGGAGCAAGGAATGGGCCGATGAGTACGCCACCGAACGCCACGCCCGGCTCCGCGCTGGATACCCAAACGATCGCGCCGGCAATGGAATCGCCGACGCGCCCGTTCTACTGGTCGATCCGCCGCGAGCTCTGGGAATATCGCTCCATCTATATCGCTCCGCTCGCTGTCGCTGCTGTTTTTCTGGCCGGCTTCCTGATCAGCACGGTTCGGCTGCCGCAAAAAATGCGCGACCTCGCGGCGCTCGACGCGTCGCGCCAGCAGGAACTCATCCAGCAACCATACGTTTTCGCCGCGCTGCTGATCATGGGCGCCACGTTTGTTGTGGCGTTCTTTTACTGCCTGGACGCGCTGCAAGGCGAACGGCGGGATCGCAGCATTCTGTTCTGGAAGTCGCTGCCGGTTTCCGATCTCACCACTGTTCTTTCCAAGGCCGCTATCGCGCTGGTGATTATCCCGCTGCTGACGTTTGCGATCAGCATGGTCACCATCTGGATCATGTATCTGATCAGCACGGTGGTGCTGGTGGGCAGCGGCGTGGGCACCGCGACGCTGTGGTCACGTATGCCGTTGTGGCAGATGACGCTAACGCTGCTGAACCACCTGGTCTTTCTTCACGGGCTTTGGTACGCGCCGTTCTACTGCTGGCTGTTGCTGGTATCCGCGTGGGCGCGGCGCATGGCATTTCTGTGGGCGGTGATACCGGTGCTGACGCTTCACGCACTGGAAAAAGTGGCGCTGAACACGTCGCATTTCGCGTCGATCCTGAGCTATCGCATTCTCGGGGCGCCGTCGCATCACGCGCTCACAACCGGCCGCGTATCCATGGATCCGCTGGACACGCTTTCGCCTGGCGAATTCCTGGCGTTGCCGGGTCTGTGGATCGGCCTGATCGTGGCCGCGATATTCCTAGCGTTGACGGTCCGCCTGCGGCGTTATCGCGAACCGATGTAACGGCGGCGGCGATCGGGCGGCCGATGGGGTGCGTGGGGAAGGAGAACAAAACATGAGCACCGCGGTTTTGTCCAGCACCAGACTGGAACTGAATTCTCTTGCGGACAGATCCTTAAAAGCAGCAACGAGGTTGTGGTTTGCAGTGATGGTCGTTGGGCAATCGATCTTCGCGTTTGCGGTGGCGTCGTTTTATGGCTTGGCGGCGCTGCGAGGGAATTCGGCGCACGCGTGGAGCAGATCCATAACTCATGGCTACGTTCCGGGCGACACGCTCGGGAATCTGGCTGTGGCTACACATCTTTTCTCCGCGGCGGTCATCATCGTTGCCGGTGGACTCCAACTGATTCCGCAAATCCGCAACCGCTTTCCGATCTTTCATCGCTGGAATGGGCGCTTCTACGTGGTGACGGCGTTCGCGATCAGCATTGCGGGACTTTATATGACGTGGATCCGCGGAAGCGTTGGGGACCTATCTCAGCACGTGGGCAGCAGCCTCATGGCAGTGCTGATGATGCTGTGTGCGGTGATGGCATTGCGTCATGCGCTGGCTCGGGATTTCAAAACGCACCGGCGATGGGCGCTTCGTTTGTACCTGGTGGTGAGCGCATCCATATTCATCAGGGCAGCGCTATTCCTCACCCTGGCCCTCAACCACGGCCCCTTTGGTTTTGATCCTGGCACGTTTTCGGGACCGTTTCTCACCTTCATTGTTTTCGCGCAATACCTTGTGCCGCTGACGGTTCTGGAATTTTATTTGCGCGCGAAGGAGCAAGGCGGCACGGCAGCGCGCTTGGCGATGGCCGGCGTTCTTTTTGTGCTCACGCTAGGGATGGGTGCCGGGATTTCTGTCGTGGTCATGGCCGACTGGGCGCCGAAGGTCAAAACCGCCTTCGACAGCCGCATATCGATCGCGAAGACGCTGTCCATGACCATCGCGTCGAGCAGCGTTGAGCAGGCTGTTCGGCAATACCACGAACTCAAAGTTGCTCAGCCTGCGGCTTACAACCTCGATGAGAGCGAACTCGACAGCTTGGGTTATGAGCTGTTGCACGGCGGGAAGGTAAAAGAGGCGATTCGGATTTTTCAGCTCAACGTCGAGGCATATCCACAAGCGAGCAATCCTTACGACAGTTTGGGCGAAGGCTATATGAACGATGGCGACAAGGCGCAGGCGATCGCCAACTATCGCAAGTCTTTCGAGTTGAATCCCAAAAACCGCAATGCCGTAACGATGCTGCAAAAACTCAACGCGCCTTGATTTTCTTTCGGCGTCCGCCGGCTAGCGACCCGGGAACCGCAGAAGAGAAACCATAAAAGGAACACAGAGAAGAAAACTCGTCCCTGCTGAAGGAAAGTTGCCATGAAATACTCACCGCTCTTGATTCTGCACATCGCCGGCGCACTCGTGGGTCTGATTTCCGGCTGGTCGGCGATATTTTTGCGCAAGGGCTCCCGCTGGCACGGGCTAACCGGCAACGTGTTCTTCGTGTCGATACTGACGATGTGCGCCAGCGCGGTGACCATCGCGGTGATGAAGCAGCAAACCGCGAATATCATCGCCGGCGTATTGACGTCTTACCTGGTTGCAACGGCATGGTCGACCGCGAGAAGTCGCGAGGGGCGAACGAGCAACTTCGAATGGGGCGCGATGATTGTCGCCTTCGCGTTGAGCATCACCACGCTGACATTGGGCTGGCAAGCGGCGCGTAGCTCCAACCGTGGTGATGTTCCCCTGCCGGTGTACTTTGTCTTTGGCACGGTGGCGCTGCTGGCTGCGGCCGGCGATGCGCGCATGCTGCGGCGCGGCGGTGTTGCCGGCGGGCCACGCGTCTCCCGTCATCTGTGGCGTATGTGCACCGCGCTGTTCATCGCCACAGCGTCTGCGTTATCCGGAAATCGTACGCATATTTTTCCCGAGGTCATTCGCAACGCGCATCTTTTCGGCATTCCCGTGCTTACTCTGCCGGTCTTTCTTATTCCGATGCTTATGATTTACTGGCTGGTTCGCGTGCGGTTCGCCAAGCGCCATAAGCGAAAGTTGGCTGCGCCGAACATCAAGACCGCGCCGGCAAATACTTTGGCGTGAAAAGCGGCGCCTTCTCGGAGAACGCGCCACGGCGTTGAGCTGCGTGGCTTTTTGATTAGCGCTCGTTGGAGCACAGGCAGAGTGCCTGTGCTACTAGGAGAGGCGGCTTACGTGGCGGGCGATCTGGGATTCTTCGTCGCTGGTGAGGACGTTTACCGCGACGGTGCTTTTCTGGCCGGCTATATTTTTTGAGTTTTGGCGGTTGGCTTCGAGGTCGATGGTCAGGCCGAAGCATTGCAGGCCTTCGCAGATTTCGGCGCGCGCGGCGGCGTCGTGCTCGCCGATCCCACCGGTAAAGACGAGCAGGTCTAATCCACCCAGCAGAGCCACGTAGCCGGCGGCGTATTTTTTTGCGGTGCGTGTGAACATTTCAATGGCGAGTTTCGCGAGCGGGTTTGTGGCGGCGGCTTCGCGGAGCTGGCGCATGTCGCTGGAGAGGCCGGAGATACCGAGCAGGCCGGATTGTTTGTCGAGGAGTTTAGCGAGTTCGTAGATGCGGTGGGTGGAATCGTCTTTGTGGGATTGCAGGATGTGCACGAGCAAGCCGGGATCGAGATCGCCGGGGCGGGTGCCCATGATGATGCCGCCGGTGGGAGTGAGGCCCATGGAGGTGTCGATGGATTGGCCGCTGGCGACGGCGGTAATGCTGGCACCGTTGCCGAGATGCGCGATGATCACGCGCGGCGGAATGTTTTCGCCGAGCGCATGGACGATGGATTCGCAGGAAATGCCGTGGAAGCCATAGCGCCGGATTCCGGATTGCCAGAAATTTTCGGGAAGAGGGAAACGCGCGGCGGATTCGGGGAGCGTGCGGTGAAAGGCGGTATCGAAACAGGCGAATTGCTCCGCATTGGGGAAGAGGCGCCGGGATTCGCGGATGAGTTCGAGGGCGACGGGAACGTGGAGCGGCGCAAAGTGGGCCGCGGCTTCGAGTTCAGCGAGGACTTGCGGCGTGATTTTCTGGTGCGTGGTGAGATTCGGGCCGCCGTGAACGACGCGATGGCCGATGGCGGCAGCAGCGGAGAGATTGTGCGCGCTCAACTGAGCGGCTACCAGTTGCAGGGCGTGCGATTGATTGTCGATCGCGTGGGGTTGCTCGTATAGGGACTTGCCATCGGAGGATTTGAGCTGGATTTTTCCTCGGTCCGAGCCGATGCCGTCGGCCGAGCCGCGGGCCAGCGGGCGGACGTCGCCGTTGTTGCCGGGAGAAAAAAGGCCGAATTTCAGGGAAGATGAGCCGCTATTGAGAACGAAGATCGGATTGGAAGGCATTGGAAGGTTATCTCAAGGTCCACTTCCAGTTGCGGACTTCCGGGAGATCTTCGCCGTGTTCGGAGACGTAGAGTTTGTGGCGTTGCATCAGTTCGGTGAAGCGTTGGGTGGCTTTGCCGGCGATGTTGTGGAGGCGCGGGACGCGATTGATGACATCAAGCGCTAAGCGGAAGCGATCCATGCGGTTGAGGACGACCATGTCGAACGGAGTGGTGGTGGTGCCTTCTTCGACGTAGCCGCGGACGTGGATGTTGTCGTGATTGTGGCGGCGATAGGTGAGGCGATGGATCAGCGTGGGGTAGCCGTGGAAGGCGAAGATGACCGGCTTATCCTTCGTAAACAAAGAATCGAAATCTTCGTCGGTGAGGCCGTGCGGATGTTCGCTGGTGGGTTGCAGGGCCATGAGGTCTACGACGTTGACGACGCGGATGCGCAGGTCGGGTAGCTCCTCGCGGAGAAGCGAAACGGCGGCGAGGATTTCCAGCGTGGGGACATCGCCGGCGCAGGCCATCACGACTTCGGGATTGCCGTCGTCGTTGCTGGCGAAGTCGAATGTGCCCATGCCGGTGGTGCAGTGGGTGACGGCTTCATCCATGTTGAGCCAGTTCTGGGCGGGTTGTTTGCCGGCGACGATGACGTTGATGTAGTTGCGGCTGCGCAGGCAGTGGTCGGCGACCGAGAGAAGGCAGTTGGTGTCCGGCGGCAGGTAGATGCGGACGATTTCGGCTTTTTTGTTGGCGACGTGATCGATGAAGCCGGGATCCTGGTGCGAAAAGCCGTTGTGATCTTGGCGCCAGACGTGGGAGGTCAGCAGATAGTTGAGCGAGGCGATCGGTTTGCGCCACGGGATGGTGCGCGTGGTCTTCAGCCATTTGGCGTGCTGATTGAACATGGAGTCGATGATGTGGATAAAGGCTTCGTAGCAGGAGAACAAGCCGTGGCGGCCGGTGAGCAGATAGCCTTCGAGCCAGCCCTGGCAGCAGTGCTCGCTGAGGATTTCCATGACGTGGCCGTCGGGGGAGAGATTTTCGTCGACCGGGAGGGTCGCGGCTTCCCAGGTTTTTTTCGAAACTTTGTAGATGGCGTCGAGGCGATTCGAGGCGGTTTCGTCGGGGCCGAAGACGCGAAAATTCTTGCTGGCGAGATTGCAGTCCATCACTTCGCGCAGATATTGCCCAAGCACGCGGGTGGCTTCGGTGATGGGTTGGCCGGGAGTTTTCACTTCGACAGCAAAATCACGGAAGGGCGGGAGGCGGAGTGGCTGCATGAGCAGGCCGCCGTTCGCATGTGGATTCATGCCCATGCGCCGGGCGCCTTTCGGAGGAAGATCGGCGATGGGGGGCAGCAGGCGGCCGTGGGAATCGAACAGCTCTTCAGGTTTGTAGCTGCGCATCCAGTCTTCGAGGATTTTGAGGTGGCCGGGCTTTTCGTGAATCTCGGCAAAGGGTACCTGGTGCGACCGCCACGTGCCTTCCACCTGTTTGCCGTCTACAGTCTTCGGGCCGGTCCAGCCTTTTGGCGTGCGAAGGATGAGCATGGGCCAGCGGGGGCGTGCGGGCGTCTTACTCTTATCTTTATCGGCCGTGCTGGCGCGTTCGGCGGATTGGATGGACCGGATCTGGTCGAAGATTTTGTCGAGGACCGCGGCCATTTGCCGGTGCATGGCGATGGGATCGTCACCCTCAAGGAAGTGGGGCTCGTAGCCGTAGCCACGGAAGAGTGATTCGAGCTCCTCCTGTGAAATGCGCGCGAGAACCGTGGGATTGGCGATTTTATAGCCGTTGAGATGTAGGATCGGCAGGACCGCGCCGTCCTTCGCGGCATTGAGAAATTTGTTGGAGTGCCAGCTGGTGGCGCAGGGTCCGGTTTCGGCTTCTCCGTCGCCGACGATGCAGGCGACGACCAGGTCGGGATTGTCGTAAGCCGCGCCATAGGCGTGCAGCAGCGAGTAGCCTAGCTCGCCGCCTTCGTGTATTGAGCCGGGAGTTTCCGGCGCGACGTGGCTGGGGATTCCGTAGGGCCAGGAGAACTGCCGGAACAGGCGCTTGATGCCGTCAGCGTTGAGCTCGATGTGCGGGTAGATCTCGGTGTAGGAGCCTTCGAGGTAGGTGTGCGCGACGATGCCGGGGCCGCCGTGTCCCGGGCCGATGACGTACATCATATTGAGGTCGCGCTGGGTGATGATGCGATTGAGGTGCGTGTAGATGAAGTTGAGGCCGGAGGTGGTGCCCCAGTGGCCGAGCAGGCGGGGCTTTACGTCGTCGAGGGTCAGCGGGCGATCGAGGAGCGGATTATCCTTGAGGTAGATCTGGCCGACGGAGAGGTAGTTGGCGGCGCGCCAATAGGCGTGCATGGTTTTGAGTTGATCAGTGGTGAGCGGGGACGGCATGTGCTGCTCCTGCGGAGAGATGTGGCAAGAGAAGTATGCAACAGTGAGATGAAGATGCGCGTGAAAGGTTGATGACAGCGTGAGGCTTGGGGGAGTGGTGCAGGCGGAGACCTGAGCAACCATTTGGAGCGCTCAGAGAAATATTGCTCCGCTGTCGAAGGAGCTGTCATGCAACTGTGGGAGGTCGTAAGAGCACAGGTTGAAGCCTATGCCACTTTTTCGTGCTACCCACGAGGCAGAAGCAATCAGGCGTCGAGGCGGTACATGGTGATGCCGCTTAGAAGTTTGGGGTAGAAGTCGGTGGATTTTTGGGGCATGACTTCGCCGCTGGTGGCGATGTGCATGACTTGTTCGACGTCGCACGGGTTCAGGAGGAAGGCGACTTGGGCGGCGCCGCGATCTATGGCGTCGAGCGCAGCGGAGGCTTCGCGCTCGTAGGTGAGATTTTTCTCCGCGGTGACGGCTTGTGGAGTAATTCCCAGGGCGGGTTCGAGGATTCCTTCGTGGAGAAGGACGACGTCGAGCTTGCGATGGGGCGGGGAGACGTTGGGGAGAAGCAGGGAGAGATCGGCGCCGGGGCGCAATGTGAGGACGTAGAAGGCGCGCTTGCCCGGTTCGTCGACGGGATAGACACCAATGGCGCGCTGAGCGCGGGCGTCGACGAGGCGATGCAGGAATTTGGCGCGGGCGTCGGACTTCGCGCTGTCGCCGGCGAAGGGGAAAGATTCGGCGGCAAAGAAGGGCTCGAGGTAGCGGCGCATGGTGGGCCAGGAGAAATCGGTGAGATTCGCGACGACGCGATGGGTGGGTAGGATGGTGAGGCCTTCACTGCGGCTGTTGACGAAGGTCATCATGGCGCGCTCGTGGGGAGCGTTGGGATCGATCTCGCCTTCTTCCTTGCGCTGCTCGTTGCGGAAATTGAGCGCGGTTTCGTAGCGGTGATGGCCGTCGGCGATGACTAATTTTTGATCCGCCATGGCGCGTTGGATGGCCGAGACGCGCTCGGGCTGCCAGATCACCCATAATCTGTGGGTGACGCCGTATTCGTCTATCATGCTGGTGACCGGCGGGGCGCCTTCGGCGTCGGCGAGGATCGCGTCGATGCGGCGCTGTTCGTCGGTGTAGAGCATGAAGAGCTGGCCAGTGTGCGTGCGGGTGTGGCGTAGCAGTTCGAGGCGATCGGCTTTGGGCCCGGACAAGGTGTGCTCGTGGCGAAAGACGACGCCAGCGGAATATTCCTCGAGCTTCCCTGCGCCGATGAAGCCGCGGCGGATGCGGCGCTCGTCGGTGCCCGGCACAGTGTATTCCTGGGAATAGGCGTAGAAGCTGGCGGCGTGGTCCTGCTGCACGACGACTTCGGCAATCCACTTTTGCAGCGCGGCGCGAGCGCGGGTGTAGACATTACTCTCGCCGTTGTCGGCGGGGAACGTGCGGCCCTTTTCGACGGCAATCAAATTGTGCGCGTCGGAATTGTAGTAGCGCTCCTGGGCCGCGGGAGAAATCTTGTCGTAAGGCTGGGTGAGAACGCGATCGAAGGAAACGCGGTCGGGATTGTAGCGAAGAGCGCGAAAGGGATAAACCTGGGCCATGGAGTCTCCGACGAAGATTTCACGAGCACGTGAGCCATTCATTTTACGCGAAGTGCCCAGATTTCCGAAAAGTAGCTGGCACATTGCGGGCAGATTCCGGGACGATGAATGAGCGGCGACATATAAAATGTGAAGTGTATGGATCAAGTAAAACTCTCTTCGGTGCGGGCGCTGATTTTCGATCTTGACGGCACGTTGATCGATTCGAAGATGGATCTGATTCACGCGGTGAACGCCATGCTGGTGGAGATGGGGCGCGAGCGGCTGTCGGCGGAAGTGATTTCAGGTTACATCGGCCACGGCGCGCCGGTGCTGGTGGCTCGGGCGCTGGGTGCGGCCGTTCCGGAAGAGAAATGCGCGCACGCGCTGCAATTTTTTCTGAAGTACTACGAGGAGCACAAGCTCGACAACACGTGCGCTTACCCGGGAGTAGATGAGACTTTAGCCGGGCTTTCGCGCCGGCAGTTGCCGATGGCGGTGTTAACGAACAAGCCGGTGCGGATCAGCGTGCGTATCCTTGAGGCGCTGGGGCTGGCAAAATATTTCCGATCGATCTACGGGGGAAATAGCTTCGAGACGAAAAAGCCGGATCCCTTGGGCGCGAATACGATTTTGCAGGAGATGGGAGTAGCGGCCCGTGAGACCGCGATCGTCGGCGATTCCGAAGTGGATGTGCAGACCGCGCGCAACGCCGGCACCGCGGCAATCGCGGTGAATTTCGGATTTGGCGTACACGACCGGAAGTCGTACCCGGCCGATGCGTATATTGATCGATTCGCGGACTTGAGCTCGGTGATCGCTAACGGCGCGGAGAGTCGGCTCAGTTGAGGTCTTGCGCGCGCGTTTTTCGAGAGACGCAAGTGTACTTGCCTTCCGAGGCCGCAGTTGGCAGACTCGGCGCGTGATTATTGGACTTTTCTCAGAGTTGGCGACGGCGGGGGGAATCCAGCGCAGCGGGCGGCACCTGGCGGCGGTGATGACGGAATTTGCGTCCAGCCGCGGGATGGAATGCCGCCTGCTGAGCCTGAACGATTCGCCCGAATTGCATCGCATCGCGGTGGGCACGCGGGAAATTGTGTTCACTGGCAGCGATCGCTCCAAGGGGCGATTCGCGGCGACGGCAATGCGGGCGGCGCGGCGGCACGCGAAACTGGTCGTGGCCGGACATCCATTTCTTGCGCCAGTGGTGCAAGCAATGAGGATCGCGGCGCCGAGAATGAAGTCGCTGGTGTGCGCGCACGGAGTGGAAGTGTGGGAGCCGCTGCCGCAATTGCGGCGCCGGGCATTGCGAAAATCGAATCTGATCATTACTCCGACCGAAAATACGGCGAACCACGTTTCGCTGCGTCAGCAGATTCCGCGCGAGCGGGTGCGCGTGCTGCCCTGGGCGCTCGATCCGGAGTTTGAAGCGCTGGCGGCCACGAGTTTGCAGACGGAACTGCCGGCCAATTTTCCGCAAGGGCGGGTGATCTTGAGTGTCGGCCGGTGGATGTCCGATGAACGCTACAAGGGCATGGACACCCTGATTTCGGTGCTGCCGCGGTTGCTTCATGAGTGGACGGACTTGCAGCTGGTGCTGATCGGAGAAGGCGACGATCAGCCCTGGCTGGAGCAGATCGCAGAGCAGTGCGGCGTGCGCAAGCGCGTGACGTTTCTGAGCAAGCTGAGCTATCAGCAGGTAGCGGCGTGCTACTCGGCCTGCGAAATTTTTGCGCTGCCGAGCCGGGGCGAAGGATTTGGCCTGGTATATCTGGAAGCGATGGCACGGGGGAAGCCGGTGATCGGCGGGGCGCATGGCGGTGCGCCAGAAGTAATCGACGACGGGAAGACCGGCTATTTGGTGCAGCACGGCGATGTGCCGCAACTGGCGACATCGATCGAGACTTTGCTGGCCGATCCGGCGCTGGCCCGCGAAATGGGCGCGCGCGGGCGCGAGCGGCTCAACCGCGATTTCAAATTCAGCGTATTTGCCAAGTCGCTGAAGAAGATTCTTCGCGAATTATGCGAATCCTGAACGTCACGCAGACCTACGCTCCCTTCCTCGAATTTGGCGGACCTCCAGTGAAAGTTCGAGCATTGTCGGAGACGCTGGCGCGGCGCGGACATCAAATCACAGTATTAACGGCGGATTGGGGATTCGAAAACAGGCTTGGTAATGCGTTCGAAGCAAGCGGCGCGGATCGCTCCCCGTTCGGCTGGCGATGGGAGCAAAATGGAGTGCAGGCTATTTATCTGCCGACGTGGTTTCGGTATCGCGCGCTGAGCTGGAATCCGGCGGTGAACCGATTCTTGCGGGCGCGGCTGCAGAATTTTGACGTGGCGCATATTTTCGGGCTGTACGATTTTCTGGGACCCGCAGTGGCTGCGGAATGCCGGAGGCTCGGCATTCCGTACGTAGTCGAGCCGATCGGTATGTTCTTGCCAATTGTGAGGAACGTGTGGCTAAAGCGGATGTATCATGGCCTTTGGGGCCACAAGATGCTTCGTGGCGCGCGCTTACTGATTGCGACTTCGGATCAGGAAGTGGAAGAGCTGGCTTTAGCAGGCCTGCCGCGAGACCGAATCGTATTGCGGCGGAACGGGGTGGATCAAGCCCCAGCAGTGGGCCAACACGGCACGTTTCGCTTACAACATGGAATTCCGCTGAATGCGAACCTGGTTCTTTTTCTCGGGCGTCTATCGAAGAAGAAGAGCCCTGATCTATTGTTAGAGGCGTTTGTGAAACTGCCACCCGAGCCTGCGGGCAGCGGTCCGCAACTGGCGTTCGTGGGTCCTGACGAAGGCGGAATGAAGGCGCGCTTGATGGAAATGGCTCGGGAGTGTGGCATCGCTTCGCGAGTGCATTTCGCCGGAGCGCTTTTCGAGCAGGAAAAATGGGCCGCGTATCGCGACGCGAACGTGTTCGTGCTGCCCTCGCAGAACGAAAATTTCGGGAATACTGCGGCGGAGGCAGCGGCGGCGGGAACTCCGGTGGTGGTCACGAAGGAGTGCGGAATCGCGCCGCTGTTGGAGGGTAGCGCGGCGCTGGTGGTTGCGCATGATGCGGCGGCGATTGCCGGCGCCATTCAGCGCGTGCTGAGCGAGCCCGGTGTGCACGCGAAGCTGGCGGCGGGGTGCCGCGAAGCGGTGTCGCGCCTGGGATGGGAAGAGCCTGCGGTCACGATGGAATCTTTGTATAGCCAAGTTGTTAGCGCGCACGGCCGCGTGGCATAATTTCCGGCCCCGAGGGTACCCGGTGGCAGAGAACCGACATCGATTGTTTCGTGCAGGTTGGTGGAGCACCAACCTGCTATTGGCCATAGCCCTGGGCTCGCTTCTCTACTCCGGATGGTGGGAATACTCGGTCCGGCAATACTTGCGCGGATTTTCGGACGCCATTGTGCCGGCGACGGCAACTCCTGAAGAGCAGGTCCGGGCGATCCTGGAATGGATGAGCAGCGGACCGCCGCGGCAAGTGGCGGCAAATCCGGCGGAGTTGTCGACGCGGGATCCAGAGACGACGCTCAATTATCAGCAGCTGCTATCGGTTTGCGGCTCGGCCACCAACGCGTTCCTGAATTTGTCGCGGAGCGCCGGGTTGAATACCCGGCGGCTGCTCTTGCTTACGCCGGAGCGCAAGACCAAACACGTGGTGGCGGAAGTGCCGATCGACGGGCGCTGGGTGATCGTCGATCCGTCTTTTCGCGTGATGCTGCGCGACGCCGAAGGCAAACTGCTGACGCGCAAGGAACTGCAGAACCCGGCGATCTTCGCGCAGGCGACCAGCGTGGTGCCGAACTATCCGAAGGAATACGACTACGCGCACTTCGCGCACATTCGCATCGCGCGGCTGCCATTGGATGGATTCCATCTGAGGAGTCTGCTGGATGCCGTTAACCCCGGCTGGGAAGAATCATTGGACTGGAGCCTGTTGCTGGAACGCGAATCCTTCTTCGCCCTGGTGGTGGCCGCAATCTGCGTGTTGTTCTTTCTGGCGCTGCGTTTTCTTTTGGCGTGGTACGCCGACTGTCGTTTGAGAATACATCGCTTCCACTTGCGCGAACATTTCCTCAGGGCGGGCGCGGCCTTCTTCAGTACGCCGGAGATCAAGTAAGCGCGTGTGCGGAATTTGCGGGGTCGCGCTGGTCAACCGCGATGAGGAAGTAGTGCCGCGCGTGCGCGCGATGGCAGCGGCGCTGCGGCATCGCGGGCCGGACGAAGATGGATTCCTGTTCAACGAGCCGCGAGCGCCGGGCTTGGGCCTGGCGGTGCGCCGACTGAGTATCATCGACCTTCCCGGCGGGCATCAACCCATCTGGAACGAGGCGCGCGATGTCGTGGTCGTTTTTAACGGCGAGCTGTACAACTATCAGGAACTCCGAAAGCAGTTGACGGCCTGCGGGCATCGCTTCGCGACGCAATCCGATACCGAAATCCTGGTGCACGCGTGGGAAGAGTGGGGCGAGGACTGCCTGAACGAGCTGCGCGGGATGTTCGCGTTCGCGCTGTTGGACTTACGAAAACGCTACGCCACCGCGCCGCTGCTTTTTCTGGCGCGCGATCCGCTGGGCATCAAGCCCCTGTATTACACGCAGACCGCGGACGGGCTGGCGTTTTCGTCCGAAGTGCGGTCGTTGCTGGCGTCGGGCGCGGTCCCAAAGCATGTGTCGCAGGATGCGCTGACATCGTTTCTGCTGTTTGGGAGCGTGTCGGAACCGGTGACGCTGATTGAGGGTGTTTTTTCTTTGCCACCGGGTCATCGCATGCTCTTGTACGTGCCGGAACGCCGTCGCACGCCGCGCGCGAGGCCGTGGTGGGACCTGATGCGAAGCCACGCGGCACGCGATTCGCGAAAGCCGCGCGACATGGCGACGGCCGCTCGCGCTTTGCGCCCGCTGCTGCAAGATGCAGTGCGGTCGCATTTGATTGCCGACGTGCCGGTGGGATTGTTCCTGTCCAGCGGGCTCGATTCTGGCGCGATTGCAGCGTTGGCGGCGCGGGTCCAACCTGGGATCCGCAGTTTTACACTGGCGTTTCCCGGCACGGCTTACGACGAATCGGCAGCGGCGCGTGAGCTGGCCAAAAGCGCGGGAACGCAGCACCGTGAAGTGCCGCTGGATGGCGGCGCGATGTTGTCGCGGCTGGAAGAAGCGCTGGGCGCGCTGGATCAGCCGACCATGGACGGGATCAACACCTATTTTGTCTCCTGGGCAGCGCGCGAGGTGGGACTCAAGGTAGCGCTGTCGGGGGTGGGAGGCGACGAACTTTTTGCGGGCTACCGGACGTTTGCTGACGCGCAGCGGTTGCAGCGCCTGATGAAACTGGCGTGGTTTACGCCAGCGCCTCTGCGCGCGGCGCTCGTTCCGTTGGTGCGAACTCTTGCCGGACGAGGCAAGGGGCCGGATGCCGCCCGCAAAGTAGCGGCGTTGTGGGTGTCGCCGGATCGCCTGCCGCATCCGTATTTTTTCGCGCGAGCCCTGTTTCCTCCCGCGGGATTGACGCGGCTCATCGAGCCGAAATTCCGGCCGAGCAGCGTGCACGCGGACGGAATCACGCTGGAGCCCACGTGGCTCGGTTGGCTGGAGCGCGCGGCGGACGTGGCGCGAAAGCTGGAGCCGATCGCGGGGATTTCGTGGCTCGAATTGCACTGCTACATGGCGAGTACCCTGCTGCGCGACACCGATTCGGTAAGCATGGCGCGATCACTGGAGGTGCGCGTGCCGCTGCTGGACACGCCGCTGGTCGAATTTGTCATCTCGCTGCCGGATGCCGCGCGTCATCGAGAGGGGACGCACAAGGGCCTGCTGGTGGAGGCGCTGAGGGATATCCTTCCGCCGGAGATATTGTCGCAGCCGAAGCGAACGTTCACTCTGCCGTGGGAGGATTGGCTGCGCGGACCGTTGCGTCCGCGGCTGGAGGCGAGTTTCGCCGATATCGCGCCTCCGCTTGGCGCACATCTGCACAGCCAAGGCGTGCGTGAGGTGTGGAGCGCATTCCTAGCGGGCAAAACTTCCTGGTCGCGACCCTGGTCGCTGTATGTTTTGAATGAATGGTGCCGGCGGCACTTGTAGCCGCGTCGCGCGCGGTCAGCCTCCCTGCGGTACACTGCCTTTACCGAATGAATATCCTCGGAATCAATGCGTATCACGGCAACGCTTCGGCGGCGATCGTGTGCGACGGCAAGCTGGTTGCCGCGGTCGAGGAGGAGCGATTCAACCGCGTCAAATACGCTGCCGGATTTCCCGCTCTGGCGATTCGCTATTGCCTGAAGGAAGCGGGGCTGACGCTCAACGAAATAGACCATGTTGCGGTGCCGCGAAATCCCTATGCGCGGCTAGCCACAAAACTGTTTTATTCGCTGCGCATGCCGTCGTTCGCGCGCGAACGCGCCAAGGTGATGGTGAAATTTACAGGCGTCCGCGAGGCGCTGGCTGCGGTGTTCGACGCCGATCCCGCGACAATTCCGGCGACATTCCACCGCGTGGAACACCACCGGGCACATCTCGCTAGTGCCTACTTTGTTTCTCCGTTCGAACAGTGCGCGCTGCTATCCGCCGACGGCCTGGGCGATTTCGCTAGCACCATGTGGGGAATCGGCCGGGGAAATCGCATGGAAATCGACGACGCCATCGCGTTTCCTCATTCGCTGGGGTTGTACTACAGCGCGGTGACGCAATATCTCGGGTTCCCAAAGTTTGGCGACGAATACAAAGTGATGGGGCTGGCGGCTTACGGCCAGCCGGAAGAACTCGAGACCTTTCGCGATATCGTTCGCTTCGACGCGAACGGAAATGGCAACGGATTTCGTCTCGGGCTCGATTATTTCATTCATCATCGCACCGGGCCGGAAATGACCTGGGCCGACGCGGGAAAAACTCCAACCCAAGGCAAATTATTTTCCGAGCAACTACCGCGACGCCTGGGGCCGGCTCGCGGGCCCGAAGACCCGCTGGAACAGCGCCACCGGAATCTTGCGGCGTCGCTGCAGATGCGGCTGGAGGAAGTCTACCTTGGCATGCTGAGGAAGCTGGCGGCGCGAACCGGCATGAAATCGGTATGCCTGGCGGGTGGCGTAGCCTTCAATTGCGTGGCCAACGGGAAAATCTTCGATCGGACCGCGTTTGAAAATGTTTACGTGCAGCCGGCGGCGGGCGATGGCGGGCTGTCGGTGGGCGCCGCGTACTTTGTGTGGAATCAAAAGCTGGAAAAGCCGCGCTCGTTTGTAATGGAGAACTGTTACTGGGGACCGCAGTTTTCGCGCGAAGCGATTCACGCGGCGATTGAGGGCAGCGAGTTGGCGCGAGACGGGGGCTGCACAGTCGCTGAAGTACCCGAAGAAGAGCTGTGCCGTCGCACCGCCGCGATCATCGCCGAGGGAAAAATTCTGGGCTGGTTTCAGGGACGCGCGGAGTGGGGGCCGCGAGCGCTCGGAAATCGCAGCATCGTGGCCGATCCGCGGCGTGCGGACATGAAAGAAATTCTCAACCGGCGCATCAAGCATCGCGAGATCTTTCGGCCGTTCGCGCCAACGATTCTGTCGGAGGCGGTTGGCGATTGGTTTGAGAAATCACATCCTTCGCCGTTCATGACCTTCGCATACGCGGTGCGCCCCGAAAAGCGCGCGCAAATTCCCGCGCCCACGCACGTCGACGGCACCGGCCGCCTGCAGACCGTGACCCCACAGGCCAATCCTCGGTATTGGCGGCTGATCAAGGCGTTCGAACAGCTCACCGGTGTTCCCGTGGTGCTCAACACCTCGTTCAACGACAACGAACCAATCGTGTGCCGGCCCGAAGAAGCGATCGATTGTTTCCAACGCACCCAGATGGATGCGCTGGTTCTGGGCGACTTTCTGATTACGCGAAATTAACCCAGCGGGCAGTAATTGCGAGGGACCGAAGCTTCAGGTGAGGTATTGGAGCGTGGTATCGATCAAATCCTGGGTCCCGCGATACGGATTGCCGGGGCTGTCGTATTCCATTGAGCAGTAGCCTTTGTAATTGTGGGCTTTCAGGATCGCGAAGGTCTTCGGCATGTCCACCTTGAAGACCTGGCCTGCATCGTTGGCTTCCATCGCCTTGATGTGACAAATGCCGTAGGCATGCGCGAACATAGCGTCGATCCCTTTGTACGCGTGCTCTTCGTTTCCGGTGGTCAGTGAGTTCGCGAAATCCGGCAATGCATGCAGCCACGGGCTGTTCACCTTCTCCACGACTTCAACGATGAAGAACGGATCTTCGCTGACCGGATTGTCGTTTTCCAGATGAACAACCACTTTCTTAACGGCGGCATGCTCCGCAACCAGGCGCAGGCTTTCCGCGGCGCGACTAACATCCGGCTTTGTGTCTTTGGCGCCGGGAATATTGGTGCGCACGCTGGGCGAGCCGACGATGGCGGCGACATCGATCCATTGCTTGCCGAACTGGACGGCTTTGTCGCGCTCGGCACGATCCGTCGAGTACTGGCTGTGTCTAGAGTCGGCGGCAATGTCCACGATCAAACCGTGCACTTTCTCGACGCCCGCGCGCACTTCGTCCAGATATTTGCGGTCCACCGAACGGAAGTGACGGCTCCACGGTTCGATTTTGTTGACATTGAATTTGGCTGCTACGTGCGCGGCGAAATCCTTGATGTCCATCTTCCCCGCCGAAGAATTCGGCGAGTCAAGTCCGGCGATGAAATCGCGGAACGGATAAGAGGCGATCGCCAGACGTTCGCGAGGCGCCGCCGGGAATTGCACGGAAGGACCGGCTTCGGGCGCCAATGAGTTTGCGCCGATCGCAAAAAGATCGCGTGCGGCCCAAGGGAAAGCGATGGCGGTTGCGGCGCCGGGAAGATGAGAGATAAAGCGTCTTCGTGTGGTTGGCGGCACAGCGGGCGACAGTCTAGCAGCTTCGGCCACCCCGCGCCATCGCGCGGCGCGTCTCCCTGTACAATCTCTGCGTGCGAGTCCTGCTGTTAAACCTCTACTATCCGCCGGACACATCGGCAACAGCGAAAATGGCAGCGGCGTTTGTCGAACCTCTGGCAGCCAGGCACGACGTCACCATCGTTTGCGGGCGGCCTTCCTACCATCCCACCGAGCGCCGGCCGTGGCATTTGTGGCAGCAGGAGCGCACGAACAATGTAAGAGTGATCCGCGTCGGTTCGACCGATTACCCGCGTACGCAGATGGCTCGCCGCGTGTTGAACTATCTGAGCTACGTCGCGCTGTGTGTCCCTCGCGCGTTGTTCGTTCCGTGCGATGTGGTGCTGGCCATGACTGACCCGCCCTTTCAAGGAATCGTCGGCGCATTCGTGGCGCTGCTGAAACGCAAGCCTTACGTCTACAACATCCGCGACATGTATCCCGACATGGCCGTCGGCGGATCGCTTGTCGCTCCGGGATTGCTGGAGCGAATCTGGGAGCTATTGCATCGCTGGGCGCTGCGGCGCGCCACTCGCGTCATCGTGCTGGGCGACGACATGCGCGCGCGAATTGTGGCCAAGGGAATCCCATCCGAGCGTATATCCACCGTGCGCGATGGCACCGAGCTTGCACCGGTCGATGCGGCCGCCCCACCGGCCGCCGTTGATCCAGATGTGGTCCGCGCCATTCGCGGCGGATTCAAATTCGTGCTCCTGCACGCGGGGAATCTCGGATTTTACGGGGGGTGGAGCACGCTACTGTCGGGCGCACGACAGTTGGCGCCGGATGGTGTGAGCCTCGTCTTCGTAGGGGACGGCGCGCAGCGCGCCCAACTCGAGCGCGAAGCAGCAGGCGCCGCCAACATTCGCTTCCTGCCATTCTTCCCGGCGAGCAAGGTCCCATCCGTTCTGGCCGCCGGCGATCTCCATGTGATTACCGTCAAGCGCGGCCTGGAAGGCGTGGTGGTACCCAGCAAACTGTATGGCATCCTCGCGGCGGGTCGGCCCATCCTAGTTGTCGCCTCGCGGGAAACCGATGCAGCATCACTCGGCGCGCGGAGAGGATTTGGAGTTTCCGCGGACCCAGACGAACCCGAAGAAATGGTTGCCGTGGTGAGAACTCTGCTCCAGGAGCCCGCCAGGCTCCAATCGATGGCGGCCGCGGCGCGCGGCGCTGCGCATGACTATAGCAGGGTCAATGAAATTATTAACTTTATTACGATAATTGAGGAGAGTGTATCTAGATGACAACAGAGACCCTTTGGAGCGGCAAGCGCGTGCTGGTTACCGGGGGCGCCTCGTTCATTGGCTCCACACTGACGGACAAACTCCTCGATCGTGGAGCGCACGTTCGCATCGTCGATGATCTGACCAGCGGGCATCTGGACAACATTCGCAGTGTGCTGGGAAGCGGCAAGGTCGATTTCATCCACGCCGACTTGCGCGAGCCCGGCATCGCCCGCGCGGCTATGCACGGTGTGGACACCGTTTTCCATCTCGCTGCGGATCACGGCGGCCGCGGTTACGTCGATCTGCATCAGGCCGGCCCGGCCTCCAATTTTTTCCTCGATGGCCTGGTGTTTGCCGAGGCTGTCAAAGCCAAGGCCAAGAAAATCGTGTTCGCATCGTCGGGCTGCGTCTATCCCAATTTTTTGCAATCGGATATCCACAAGGAAGTCTACCTGACCGAAGACCTGACCAATGGCCCCAATGATGCCGACAACACCTACGGCTGGGCCAAGCTCATGGCCGAATTTACGTTGAAGGCCTACGCGAAAGAACACGGAATCGGGGCGGCTTCGTGCCGGTATTTCACGGTCTATGGTCCCCGCGGCGTTGAAAATCATGCGGTCATCGCGATGATCGCGCGCGCCTTCCTGAAGCAGGATCCCTTTGAGATCTGGGGTGATGGCACGCAGATCCGCAACTGGACCTATATTGATGACATCGTCGAAGGCACGATCCTCGCCGGCGAGAAAATCAGTGATGGCACGGCCGTGAACCTCGGCACCATGGAGCGCATCACCGTGCTCGATTGCGCCCGGATGGTTTGCGAGTTCACCGGGCACCAAGCCGAAATCAAGAAGCGGCCGGAAATGCCTACGGGGCCGCTGAATCGCGTGGCAGACAATGCGTTAGCCAAGCGCCTGCTGGCCTGGGAGCCCAAGGTCCCCTTCCGTGAGGGGCTAAAGCGCACCATCGACTGGTATTTTGGCGCCAAGAATCGCGACGATGTGCAGCGCACCTTCGGCCGCATGTTAACCGAGCGCTAGGGAAGCCCCCTGGCCGCGTCAAATCCAGCGCGTCCCGTCCATGTGCGTCACAGACCAGGATGGAGCGCGCACCGCCCTCACAGCGCAACCTTTTGCCGAGCGGCGGAGTCTTAGTGGCCAGAGCATCACCACGCCGGTGGTAATGCTGAAGGGCAAGGCCTTCATTCTTGTTGGAAGCGCAACACGATCTACGGTAAGGTGATGACACTGCGTGGGGCAGTGTAGATTACTGGATTGTTACATAGTTACTTGAGACTCCGGGCCCCCAACCCGGCGATCATTTTCGCGTCATCGGCCGTTACCCTCCCTCGGCTGGATGTGCGCCAAAAACAATTTCATACGAGGTCGCATGGCCGCAGGCATGCTGGCTTTCTTTATTGCTTTGTTCGCATCCTTGATGCTCACCGTGCCGGTCCGCGCGCTGGCCCTGCGCGTCGGCATGGTCGATCTTCCCGGCCCGCGCAAAATGCACATGCAACCCATTCCGCTGCTGGGGGGACTCGCTATGTTCGGCGCGGTCATGCTGGCGATCCTATTCGCCTTCGATGGCCCCGCTCGCTCGCAGAGTGCCGGCATCGTGATCGGCGCAACGCTGGTCGCCGCGGTCGGCTTCCTGGACGATCGCGGCTGGCTGCATCATCAGGTCAAGCTGTTCGTCGCCATGCCGCTTGCTGCTGGCATCCTGCTGGCCAGTGGCATTCACGCCCAGGTTTTCGAGTTCCTGATTCCCGGGCACGCCGGATATCTGGCCGATGCCGCGCTTACGGTCTTCTGGGTCGTTGGCATCACCGCGTCGTTCAGCATCCTGGATCATATGGACGGCTTATGCGCGGGAGTCGCCGCCATGGCATCGATCTTCTTTGCCATGCTCGCCTATCTCAATGGGCAAACCTTGGTGACCGTTCTAGCCGCTGCGGTGCTGGGCGCCGCCACCGGATTCCTGCGCTTCAACTTCAAGCCCGCAAAAATCTTCATGGGCGACGGCGGAGCGATGTTCCTCGGCTTCCTGATGGCCACCTTGGGCCTAAAGCTCCGCCTGGATCACGCCAACCACGTTTCCGGATTGCTCGCGCCTTTGCTGATTCTCGGCGTCACGATTTTTGACACTACGCTGGTGACCATCTCGCGCTCACGGCGCGGACTTCTTCCCTTTACCACTCCGGGCAAAGATCACGCCGCGCATCGCTTGTCCAATCTTGGGCTGGGCCAGCGCGGCGCAGTGCTGGCTCTGTATTCGCTCGGAGCCATAACCGGCGGCCTCGCCGTGCTGGTTGCTTATTTGTCCGAAACCGCAGCCATCGCCGTGGCCGTGATCACCGCCATAGTGGTGCTGCTCGCCGTTGCCTTGCTCGAACGCGCTCCTTACGAAGCGCAATCCCGAAAACGCCCCGTCGCGGCCTGAAATAGCTGGCGCGGACGCCAATCGGCCCACGCCGTTATGATTTTGCGAGAAGTTTTGGATTCGCTATACTTACGACCCTCCCACCGCCCGTAAAACGGTCGGTACTATCGCGGGAACTTTCACCGGAAGTTAGCTTTCGCAGTGCGATGACCGTGCGGCATCATTCTCACGTTTTGATGTGAACGGGACGAACAGATACGTGTACAGAGACGAACCAAACGCCGAACCCCGGACAAAGGAAGGCAGCGAAATCGTCGTCGTCGGCGCCTCTGCCGCCGGGCTCTACACTGCTGCAACACTCGCTCGCGGCGGGCGCAAGGTCCGCGTCCTGGAATCCAAGCCCGACTTCGAGCCAGCATCTCGCACGCTGATCGTCACCGATCATTTCCGCAATCAGCTTGGCGCTTCCGCCAAGGCCAGCATCCTCAACGAGATTCGCCGTTTCGAGCTGTTCACCGATGGACGCTCTGCGCAGATCGCGCTCTGCAAACCCGATCTGATTATCGAGCGCGCCCGGCTGATCCCCGCGTTGGCTCGCGAAGCACAGCAGGCCGGCGCGAATCTTTCCTTTGACGCGCGCTTCCTCAAACTTTCGCCGAACTCACGCGGCTTGCACCTGCAAGTGGAATCCAAGGGACGCTCTGAAGAGTTGCACGCCCCCAGCGTGGTCGGCGCGGACGGCGCCGCCAGCCGCGTCGCACGTACTGCCGGCTGGCCGCCCATCGAAACCGTTCCGTTGCTGCAGGCCATCATTCGCCTGCCAAAGGACTGCCCGCCGGATACCACCCGTGTCTGGTTCGTGCCGGACGATACGCCGTACTTTTACTGGATGATTCCCGAATCATCCGACCGGGCCGCCCTGGGAGTGATCGGTGAAGACGGCCGCGACACAGCGCGCTGCATGGCCCGTTTCCTCGAGAAAAAACACATGGAACCCCTCGAGTGGCAGGGCGCGCGCATCCCGGTCTATCGCCGCTGGATTCCGGTGAAGCGCCGCGTCGGCAACGGTGAGGTTTATCTGGTGGGCGACGCCGCGGCGCAAGTCAAAGTCACCACCGTCGGCGGCATCGTCACCGGATTCCGCGGAGCCCTGGGCGTTGCCGAATCCATTCTGCAAAATGGCCGCAGCCGCGAACTCCGGACCCTGCGCCGTGAACTCGACACCCACTGGCTGATCCGCCGCACCATGCATCACTTCCAGCAAAAGGATTATTCCCAGCTGGTAGATCTGTTGAACCTCTCCACTCGTGACACGTTGAGTGAAATCAACCGTGACGAGTCCACTCGCCTGCTCTGGAACGTGCTGCGCCGTCAGCCGCGCCTCGCGCTGCTCGGCTTGCGCGGCCTGCTGCTCGGAAAGAACACCACCGCACGCCCACGTTCACTACAGTAAGCAGGCCGTTCCAGGGTAATGTTTCAGACTAAATTGGAACCAAGAGCAGTTGGTGGAACTACCCGTTCCAGTGATGCTTTGCCCAGCACATCTCTTTAGGCCACAATGTTGTTTCACTCCTGGCCTAGCGCTCGCCCCGGCTGCCGGAGAAATCTCAGGAGAATTACCTTGCGCCTTGCCGTTGTGGGTTGTGGCTATGTTGGCCTTGTAACCGGAGCCTGTCTGGCCGAAGCCGGACACGATGTGATCTGCACCGACATCGATGCGGCACGCATCGCGCAGCTCCAGTCCGGCGAGATCCCCATATATGAGGAATATCTTGGCGAGATCCTCGCCTCCACGCGAGCCAGCGGCAAGATTTCCTACACTGCCGACGCCGGTGAGGCCTTCCGCGCCAGCGATGTGATCTTCATCTGCGTGGGCACTCCTCCGAAAGGTACCGGGGAAGCCGATCTTTCCGCCATCGACAACGTGGCGCGACAGATCGCGCAGGAAGCGCGCTCGTCCAAGCTGGTGGTCGAGAAGAGCACGGTGCCTGCGCGCACCGGTTTGGAACTCCGCCGCGCGCTTAATGCCTACTCGCGCAGCAGCAACATCGAGTTTCGCGTGGCCTCGAATCCGGAATTTCTTCGCGAAGGAACTGCCGTGCAGGATTTCTTCCACCCCGATCGTATCGTGGTCGGCGTTGAAGACGACGCTTCCGCTGCGGAGCTTCGCGAGATCTATCGTCCCATCATCGAACGGTCGTTCCGGTGCCCGGCTCACAACGGCGCCTGCCCCTTGGACGCCAAAGCGGAATTTCTGGTCACCACGATTAACAGCGCCGAATTGATCAAACACGCCTCGAACTCCTTCCTCGCGCTGAAAATCAGCTACGCCAACGTGATCGCCGATCTATGCGAGCAGATTGGCGCGAACGTCGAGGAAGTAACGCACGCCATGGGCCTGGACTCGCGCATCGGCGGCCAATTCCTGCGCGCCGGACTCGGCTTCGGCGGATTTTGCTTCCCCAAGGATCTGCAAGCCTTCGTGCACCTTGCCGGCAGTGTTGGGGTGAAATTCGACATCTTGAGAGCCGCCGAACAGGTCAACAAGCAGAGGATCGATCGCTTTGTTTCCAAGGTCCACAAAGCGCTGTGGGTAGTTAAAGGGAAGCGCATCGCCATTCTGGGCCTGGCGTTCAAAGCCAACACCGACGACGTCCGTTTTTCGCCGGCTCTGGAAGTTGTCAAAGCCATGATTCACGAAGGCGCGGACGTTCACGCCACTGATCCGGTCGCCATTGCGCGTGCGAAGACAATTTATCCGGACCTCACCTATCACCAAGATTTGTACGAAGCACTTCGCGGTGCGGAAGCCGCACTCGTCTGTACCGAATGGGACGAATACCGCCATCTGGATTGGGAACGCGCCGGCACGTTGATGTCCCGGCAGTTGGTAGTGGACGGACGCAACCTATACTCTCCGTCACGTATGCGCGACCTGGGCTTCGAATATTACTCGTTCGGCCGGGAAGCGGTGCAAAGCAGCGTCGAAAGTGCCCGCTAGGTACGGGCCACGTCGGCACGGCACTCGTTTTACGTTACTAATGGCTGCTTTTTGCGAAGGTCTCTTTGAAGTAGGTCATCGTCGATCGCAAACCTTCCTCCAAATTCACCTTGGGTTCCCATTTCAGGATTCTCTTTGCCTTGGTGATGTCCGGGCACCGCTGTTTCGGATCATCTTGTGGCAAGGGCTCGAAAATAATCGGTGGAGCGTTCTCAAAATGCTTTCGGACCTTCTCCGCAAACTGCAGAATCGTGATTTCCTGGGGATTTCCGACGTTCGTCGGCAAATGCTCGTCCGACATCGCCAGTTTGTAAATTCCGTCGATCAGGTCGGACACGTAGCAGAAACTCCGGGTCTGCTTTCCGCTTCCGTACACGGTGATCGGTTTTCCGCTCAATGCCTGATACACAAAATTCGGCAATGCGCGCCCATCGTTTAGCCGCATGCGCGGCCCGTAGGTGTTGAAGATCCGCACGATGTGCGTATCCACGCCGTGATAACGGTGATACGCCATGGTGATCGCCTCGGAAAAACGCTTGGCTTCGTCGTACACGCCGCGCGGCCCGATGGCATTGACGCGGCCCCAATATTCCTCGTTCTGCGGAGAAACTTCCGGATCGCCGTAGCATTCGCTGGTGGATGCCAGAAAGAATTTCGCCTTCTTGGCCAGCGCCAGCCCCAGCGCATTGTGTGTCCCCAGCGAACCAACTTTCAGCGTCTGAATGGGCAGCTTAAGATAATCGACGGGGCTGGCGGGCGAAGCGAAGTGCAGCACGTAGTCCACCGGCCCAGGAACGTCGATGTATTTGGAGACATCGCAGCGCGCGATGGCGAACTGGGGATTCCTTTCCAGGTGACTGACGTTGCTGTTCATGCCGGTCACCATGTTATCGAGCGCCAACACCTCCCAACCTTCGGCAAGGAACCGGTCGCACAAATGCGACCCCAGAAAACCCGCACCACCCGTGATCACCGCACGCATTCTTCCTCCATGAAAATAGGCCAAACTAGTTTAACGGAGGCCCCGGCGATTGACCACGGAGCAAATCGGGCGCTACCATGCGCGCGTTCTTTCATCACATCCGCCGATCGGCGACATTCATCCACTGACGACGGCAACTCTTGATGGGCGCAATCTCAGACTTCGATTCTCGCCACCGCGTTCCCGGCCGCGGGCCGGTAATTCTCGCGAGCGCGGTTCTAATTTTGATCTTGGCGATTGCCGTGATTTTCTTTGGAGTCGGCCGGTGGCTGGTGGTCGAAAATGCCCTGGAGAAATCGCAAGCCATCGTGGTGTTGAGCGGCGCCATGCCGCAGCGCGCCCTGCAAGCCGCCCGCCTTTTCCGCGATGGTTATGCGCCGCAAATCTGGCTGACACGCCCCGAACAACCCGCTTCGTCGCTTGATCCCATGGGTATCCCGGACTCAGGCGAGGACTACTTCAATGACCGCGTGCTTCAGCACGAGGGCGTGCCTGCGAGCGCCATTCGTGTGCTAGAGCCGCACATCAACAACACCGCCGATGAAATTCGGGTCATCGCCGCTGAAGCGATTCGCGAAAACGCCGCGAGCGTGATGATCGTGACCAGCAAAGTGCATACGCGTCGCGTGGCCCGGCTATGGCGGCAACTCGCTGCTGGCCACACGCGCGCTATCGTGCGCGCGGCCGGTACCGATGGGTTCGATGCGGCGCACTGGTGGCGCAACACCCACGACGCCCTCGATGTCGTTCGCGAAGTATTGGGCCTGCTCAACGCCTGGGCCGGATTACCCTTGCAGCCCGCCCGGTAGCGGCGGCCTGCCACCTCACGCAGAGAAATAAAATAGGAGCAAGGGGACAGTCGATCGCCGGGAATCCGCTCTGGGTTCTGGGTACAGCTGTAACTTGCGGTGTCAGAAAAACAGAAACTTTTTTTTCTTTTGCGGCTTTTCTTCCAGTGCAATTTCCGGCACGTACGGCAGTTCACGCCCTTCGAACGCTGCCAGCGGATTGTCGACAAAGAGCGCTCTGGCGGTTTCTTCTCCGAAGCGTTCCCAGACAACCTCGAAGGCCGGCAGCAGAGTGAGCGGGCGCCAGGACATGTTGTGCGCATCACTGGCCACGAAATGAATCAGGCCCTCGCCAATCCATCGCAACGCATCTTCCTGGGACTTGACTCCAAAGCCGCCGGTCAAAGCCCCCGCGGTCACCTGCCCGAAGCATCCAATTTGCACCCACGCCGCCAGACGGCCAGGCTGGCTCTGCAAGATGGCGTTACGCTCGGGATGGGTGATGATTGGGCGAAGTCCCATCAGCTGGAGGTCATGCAGGGTGTGGTTCATCGTTGGGGAAATCGAGTACTCGCTGAATTCCACCAGCAGATAGTTCTTCTGATTGATGCAGAAGCGGGGCGCATCCAGGCGCAGCGCT
>DATNCJ010000078.1:0-37374 GCA_035607215.1 Candidatus Eiseniibacteriota bacterium | reverse complement strand
GGAAAGCCCGGTTCTGGGCCGGGTCCGCACCGGCATCCTTACGACGAAATCCAGTTCATCCGTGAAGGCCGTGGTGTGTGGACAGTCAACGGCAAGACTTTCGAGGGTAGCGCTGGAGACATCTTTGTTATCAAGGCCGGTGAGATCCACAGCTTCAAGGCCGTTGGTGATTTGCCGCTAGTACAACTCGACATTCACCTCAGCCCCCGCTTCATCCAGGAGAACCTGTAAGAGCTCTCGGACTTTGCGGTGCTTCTGGCACGGAGCCGATGGCAATCGGCTAAAGGGTCTTGTATTCCCGTCAAGCACTGATCACGTCATCAAAGCAGCCACGCAGTCGGCGCAACCCTTCTTGGATCTTATCACTCGCGATCGCGCCGTATCCGAACAGCAGCCCACCTCGCATAGGCGTGTCGATCGACAACCGCGATAACTCCTGTACGGAGACACCCTGTTGCGCCGCGCGCTCAGGCGACGAACTTAATCTGTTTCACTGAAGCACCGCGGGAGACAGCGGTCACATGGATTCCAGCAATCGATGGGATCACTTTTAGATACGTGGATAGTTCACGATTCAATATGGAGATGAGTTGCCCACGTCGCTCCGCGTAGACACGATTAAGCTTTCCAATATGGCGGCCAAATCCGCCATTATCCATGAACCGAGCCAACCCGGATTGGACCAGCGTGGAGCCGTGCCAATCTGCTACGAGCCTGGCCTTGTGAAGGGTGGGCGTGCAGCTTGGGGGAGTCACTACAAATCCGAGCCTCAGGCCAGGTAACAATGTTTTGGAGAAGGAGCCCAGATAGATGACGCGACCTGACGTACCTAGCGTGTGCAATGGCTCGATTGGGCGCTCTTCGAAGCGGAACTCGCTGTCGTAATTGTCTTCAATGATCGCAGCGTCGTTTTTCGCCGCCCATTCGAGCAGAGTCAGCCGGCGCCGCAGCGACATAGTGACGAATGAAATCGCCGCCCTTCATGCGGCAAAACCAGAATGCAGCTGTGCCGCTGTGCTATTTGCCGATCGAGGCGGTGAAGGTTTCATCGCTGCGGCCCCGGCGGCGTACATCAATGCCTAGCCGCTTGATCTTCTGATTGAGCGTGGAAAGAGGGATCAGGAAGCGTTCGGCGGCCTCGGTCTGATTCCAGCTGGTGCGTTCCAGCATATCGATAATGATGCGGCGTTCGATCTCGTCCATGATCTGAAACAACGACGGCTGCGATTGATCGGCGCCCGATCGCGCTCCCGGCTCACCGGGCAGCGGCGGCAGAAATTCCGAAAGCTGCAGCCGTACGCCACGAACGATTTCCTTGCTGCGAATGCTTTCGGGGAGCAGATCGACATCGACGCGCTCCGTTGTGGACAGCACGACGGCGCGCTCCACAACATTTTCCAGCTCACGAACGTTGCCTGGCCAGTCGTAGTCCATCAGAAGCTTCAAAGCGCCTGGTGTGAACTGTCGCGTGGTCTTTTCATTTTCCTTGCAGTAGCGGTCCATGAAATGCAGCAACAGTGCGGGAATATCTTCGCGACGATCGCGCAGCGGCGGCAAAGTGAGGTGAATCACGTTGAGTCGGTGATACAGATCTTCGCGGAAGCGGCCTTCGCGAACCAAGGTAAGCAATTCAATGTTGGAAGCGGCCACGATGCGCACGTCGACTTTGATTTGCTCGGTGCCGCCCAGGCGCATGAATTCGCGCTCCTGGATGACCCGCAGCAGCTTGGCCTGTGTTTCCGGGCTGATCGTGGCGATTTCGTCGAAGAAAATAGTGCCCTGATCGGCGACCTCGAAGAGGCCTTTCTTGGAGGCGACCGCGCTGGTAAAGGCGCCCTTCACATGACCGAAGAGCTGCGATTCCAGCAAATCGACGGGAATCGATCCGGTGTTTACCGGAACGAAGGCCTTGTCTGCGCGCGGCGACGCGGAATGAATGGCTTTGGCGATCAGCTCTTTGCCGGTGCCGCTTTCGCCACTGATCAAAACCGTGGATCGTGACGGCGCGACCTGCGCTACCAGATCGAGCAGCGTCAGCATCTTCTCGCTCTTGCCGATAATGCTGGGAAAGTTAAATCGCTGCTTCAGCGCGCGTTTGAGTTGAACGTTTTCTTCGCGTAGCCGGCGTGATTCGACGGCCTGCGCCACCTGGGCCAACAGTTCGTCGTTCGACCACGGCTTGGTGATGTAATCCAGCGCGCCGCTCTTGAAGGCCGCGCGCGCCATGTCGATCGATCCATACGCGGTGATCAGCACGATGGACAGATGTGGATCTCGGGTGCGGATCTCGCGGAGGAGATCGAGGCCATTGCGATCGGGCAGGCTTACGTCGAGCAACAGTAAATCGAAGGGCCGCTCTTCCAACTTGGCCAAACCGGACGCGCCAGTGCCCGCGCTGGAGACGCCATAGCCTTCGCTGGCCAGCAGCAGTTCCAATCCTTCTCTGATTTCTGATTCGTCGTCAACTACCAGGATGGAGCCCTTAGACATGGACCGCTTTCCGGACCGCGGGGAATTCTACGTGGAAGGACGTGCCTTTGCCGGGAGTTGAGCGAACGTCAATTTTTCCAGCGTGCTCTTTGATTATACCGTAGCTGACGGACAGGCCCAGTCCGGTTCCCCGCCCGCTGGCTTTGGTAGTGAAAAAGGGATCGAAGATACGGTGGATGTGATCGCGCGGAATTCCCGCGCCTGTATCAGCAACTTCGATTTCGACGCTGCCATTGTGTGCGGCGGTGCGTACTTCCAGCATGCCGCCACTGGGCATGGCGTCGCGCGCATTCAAGAACAAATTCAGGAATACCTGTTGGAGCTTGTTCGCAGATCCGCGCACGGCAGGCAGAGTTTCACCCAGCTGCTTGACGACCTGGATCTGCGACGTCTTCAGTGGATGCGCTACCAGCGACAATGTTTCTTCGACTACGCGGTTAACGTCGAGGTCAGCGACTTCGGTGGCGCTGGTGCGCGAGAAGTTCAACAGATTATTTACGATTTCACTGGCACGGAACGTCTGCTTCACGATTTTTTCGATGATCCCCTGGCGCGGATCACCTTCGGGCATCTGCTTCGCCAACATCTGGATGTAATTCGAGATCACCGCGAGGGGAGTATTGACTTCGTGCGCCACGCCTGCGGCCAGCAAGCCAAGTGAAGTGAGCTTCTCGGTCTGCGACATCTGCTCTTCCATGCGCTCGCGCTGGGTCACGTCATCAAACAGCAGCAGGCGCCCGATGCGATCCCCGGATTTGCTGACAAGCGGAGTGATGGAAACGTTCAGCGTCAGATATTTGCCCTGGTGATGCAGGCGCTGCTTGTAGATGCCGGTGATTTGTTCTTCATCGCGACGCGAAGCAATCTCAGATGCAAGCTCCTCGGGCAGCAGGGCGCGCAACTGATGACCTACGGCATCATGGCGCTGCACGCCGAATAACTGCTCCATGCGGGTGTTCCACGATTCGACGATTCCGCCAAGATCGACCGCCAGCACGCCAACGTTAAGCGACTCGACGATGTTCTCGCTGAAATCCTTCAGGCGCGCAATTTCCAGCGCTTTCTGCTCCAGCGAGGTATACAACTGCGCGTTGTCCAGCGCGATGGCCACGTATCCCGCGATGGTCTGCACCAGTTCCACGTCATCGCTGGACAGGAAATCGCCATCCACAGTTTTGCCGAGTCCCAGCACCGCGACGGTGTGCTCTCGTATGCGGCAAGGAATGAAATAGTTCAAATCCAGCTGTTCGAGGGTATGACGCACCGAATCGCTAACTTCTCTTGCTGCGCGGGGCGACTCAAAAAACAGCGCCCCCCGAGAAAACTCGGGCCGGGCCGGCTCGAGGAAACTCAGATCCATAGGTTCGGACAAACGCACGCCCATCGAACGTGCGATGCGCATCTGCCCCGGCTGCACCGGGTCTTCCATGAATACGGCCAGGCGGTCGACCAGCAAAGTCTGCGACACACGATCCATCACCGAACCCAGCATGGGATCGAAGCGCACTTCATTGGTCAAGGTGCGGCCGAACTCGATCAGCGTGCGGCGGTAGTCGAGCCGATCGCGATAGAAGAAACGATCGAGGCGGCCCTGAATCCATTCGCGGAAGGGTTGGAACATGAACGCGGCGATGACGATGGCGATCATGCCGCCGACCGGCCCGGTGGTTTGCGCGTGAGAAATCTCGGCGATCAGCGCGATCAGCGCAAAATAGACGGAAGCGACAGCGGCGGTCGCGGCGGTATAAGCCAAGCCGCGCTTGAAGATGATGTCTACATCCATCAGACGGTAGCGGATGATGGCGTAGCCGAAGCACAGCGGGATCAACACCAGGCTGAGCGATGAAAACTTCATCCAAGCCTGCGGCACCGCATCGATCACGAACGGCACGATGTACAGCAATGCAAATGGCAAGCTGCCGGCCAGTGTTCCGCCGGTGAGCCATTTGAGCTGCTGGCGTAAAACGCCGGATGGCGCTTCACGAAAACTCTTGTAGAAAACGAGCGAGGCCGCGAGGAAGTAAATGCCGAGATAACTGAGCTCGATCTTGTCGAGCATCACGCGCGAGCCGAGCCAGGGCACGAAGCCTAATGCGTTCAACGCGGTGCTAACGTGGAAGAGCAACAGGACCAGCGGCGGCCCATAGACCAGCCCCAGCTTGGAGGCCGATCTGGCCGCGGCTTCGGCGCGCTCGGGGAAAACCAGCGCGAAATGCAGCAACAGTGCCGGCGCCAGCATCAGCGACGCGATCTTCGCCCAATAGACTTCGTAGTCGAAGGCGTCTAGTTTCCCGCTGTAGTGGAACGAATACAAAATGAACGAGACCAGACAGAAGACGAAGAAATGCACGGCGCGCGGCGCGTTCCATCGTTTGACGAAAATGAACAAACCGATGAAGAGATAGAGCAGCCCTACGACACGCTCGTAATTCTCGATCGAAGCAGGTTTTTCCGCCGGCGCGGTAACCAACTGCGTCTCAAAGTCCTCGCCATTTCGTACCAGCTCGTAGCGCACCTTGGTCCACAGTCCCGCGCGCCACAGCCGCTTGGTCACCTGAACCTGGGTATCGACGCGGGCCCCGTTGATACTGACGAGGATGTCGCCCGTCCGCACGCCCGCTCTGGCGGCCGGCGAATTCGGCGCCAGCTTCCAAGCCTGGGCTCCGTGCGAGGTATCGAGCCAGGCCACACCGTCGTCGGGGATCTCGTAAGTCTCGCGCTGCCGGAAGTTGATCCAGGCATAGATGACCGCCGCCAGCGTTGCCAACGCCAGCACGACAGCTCCGAGACTCACTCTGAGGTTCTGCTTCATCGCGCTTTACAACCGAGCCGGGACAGACACACCCGTTGTTGCCCGAAACAGGTGCAAGCCGATTTCCAATGTATTGTAGGACGCACGGCGTAGAACTCTAATCCAATCAATGGCTTAGGGCATGACCCGGCACTCCGACGCACAGCCATCCATTTAATGGAAGGAAACATACAGCTTTCTAAAGCCCAGAATTGCCTAGAACTGAACGCTTAAACCACCTCGGAACGTGCGGAATGACGGCACCAGGACGGTGCGGCCATCCTGCGTATTCATCGAGACGTAGCCCTGTGCAAGCACGTTGTCGCAATTGGCGCTGGCTTGCCAGCGGCCGGGGCCGAACTTGGGGAGAGTCTGACGAACACCGATGTGGAGGTAGGGATCCATCTGGTAAAGCGAGTCGCCGAAAGCGTCCACGCGAGAGACCGCGGTACCGCTTACCCACTTGTAGCCGACATTCACGTTAGTGCGCGTCCGGGGAACCTTGGCGGACATGCTGACCCCGATCGAGCTGTGCATCGAGGTGCGCAGCATGTCGCGCAACGCGCCGTCCGCGAGTTCTGAAGGAGACAACGCTCCTGCGAACGCATAAACCGCGGCGATTTCCAGATCTTCGGACAGTTTCTCGCGCAGCGCCGCGCGTGCGCCCCAGGTATTCAGCGAGCCACCATCGTAAGCGAAGGAATTCGAGAACGAGTCCGGCAGGTAGTCGGCGCTCGGAAGGTCGCTGCCACGCCCGTAAACCGCGACGTGCCGATTGTCATCGTGGAAGGCCGCGACTTGCAGTTCCCCGCGGCCAATTTTTCGTTCGGCGGAAACTTCTTCGTGCCAGCCGCCTTCCAGTTCCGGGTGCCCTGCGCGCCACAGGAGTGCTGGAAACGAATCAAGCTCATTCAGGCTGGCGGCCAGCGCACCACCCGAATCCAGATCATCGAAATCGACGGGAAGAGCCGCGCCCGGCTGCTCGGCAAAAATCACTGCCGCGCGCCATGCGTCGGATAGCTGGGTCTCAAATTCCACTCGTGGACGCAAGGAAGAGGCTGCGGTGCCCAGGCCAACCAGCACATATTCACCGCTGTACAGCAGCTTGGAGCGCTCGCCCAGTCCGATCGATCCGCCTTGTTCGAGGCGCACGCCGCGAAAGGTCTGCCCGTTGGGGCCCACTTTGGCCTCGCGCATTACCAGCGTGGTGTGCGAGCCCGAGCCGAGCGACCCGTTCGGCAGCCACACAGTGGCGAATCCTCCTCCGGGTGCCGAATCCAGATAATTCATCTGCCCGGCGACCAGCAGTCGAGCAGTGCTGCCGAGTTTCTGATCGTAGGCAAAAGCGGTAGCCGGAGCCGCGGGAAGATTCGAGGCCGAACCCGGGCGCCGCGCGCCATCGGTAAACTCCAGGCGCGCCCTGGGCCGGTATTTCTGGGCGTCCAGCTTGGCTTGCTGTGCGTCGTCGGTCTCCATCCATTGCAGCACCGGGCGCGTTGCCGAAGCTGAGCGCAGCACCCATTTCCAGTCGTCGGCTTCCACCGAGCTCATTGACGGGGCGTGCCGTAATTGATCGAGCGACGCAAACATCGATTCCAGCTGAATGCGAACGACGGTGGTGAGGTGCGCGGTTACTCGAACGTGTTGCTGCAGTGTAGGCAGAAAGCCCGCCAGCGTCACACGGACGGTATACAGACCAGGAGTGAGCTTTTCGCCGCGGAAAACGCCTTGCGTGTTGGTCAGAAAATCGACCGGGGCGGTGCCCAAGACTTCAGGAACCAGTTCTACCGTCGCGCCCAACTGGGGAACCCCGGAGGTGTCGTTGACTACTCCGGCGATCTTTCCTGCAGCGGACTTTACCTGCGCTTCAGCCGGATACACCGTAACAACGCACAGACACATTCCGGCCAGGACCCACTTGCCCAGGATTCGGAGACGCGCCTGTTTCACGATGCTGCTACCTCCCGCCAGGTTTGCCGGTGTTGGCCGCGGTTTTGGTCTCGACCGGAGGTTTTACCACGAATTCGGCAGTTTTGGTGACCGTCTTGTTGGAAAGACCGTCCGTGGCCACCACTTCCAACGAATACTTTCCGGGCGTCAACGTCCCGAGGGGAAGCAGGCGTTCGATGGTGACCTGTTCGCCGGTTTGTTTCATGGACTCGCCGGTTTCCTTGAACTGCATGACCTGCTGGTCGCCCTTCTTCACCGTATAGACGAAGCTGGAGGTGGACTTGTGAGTCTTTTCGTCCGGTTTCAGATTGTACACCTGCATGTAGATGCCGAGCTTTTCGTTGCCGTTGAATTCACCGTCCAGGCGCGGCACGACTTTCGTCGAGCCCAGCACGAACTGGCCACTTCCAATCTGCTTGGACGGCACATGCTCGAGTTTGGCGCCATCGGCAACGATTAATGAGCTGGTTTCCAGCTTGTCGTCCTCGAACCGTGGAACCTGCAAACGCGTGTTTACCACGCCCACGTTGCCGCTCTTCACATCTTTGATAACGATATCCAGGCGATACAGACCTGGGCGCAGCGGAATGGCTTTCTGATAGATGGACTGCAGCTTCACGGACTGCTGGAACAAGCTGTCCGGGAAGTCGCGGCTGACGGGATCCTCAAAGGTCTGTACCACGCGGCCGGTCAACGAGCTGACACGGCCAAAAACGTTCAGCGTCGCAGAGTGCACGCCTTCTTTGTTCTCAAACGAGAGTTGACTGTTGGGAACCTGCACGGTCACCGGGACAAGCACGGTGTCGTTGGTAACCTTCATATAGTCCGTGCGCCACGTGAAGTGCACTTGATCGCGCACGATACGCGCGGTCACGATCGCTTCCAGATCCTTGTACTTCACCGCAGGGGGACGAAAAGCCTTGGAGTACTGCTCGAGCCGGTTGAATTCGTTCATGCTGGAAGGCGTTCCGCCCAACGTCGTCGGAGTGGTCATGCCGTCGGAGCGCGTGAAGCGGTCGGCCTTGGACGCCATGCCCATCGATTCCATCAAGCTCAAACCAGCACCCGGAACGTGCAGCAGCGCGTCTTTTTCACCCGGGTCCATCGTCAAGTGATACTCGCCGGAGCCCGACGGATCGACGAACTCCCAGATCACGTTCTCGCCGATGCCTTCCATGTAGCGGTAGCGCCAGGTTTCCCAGGGATACGTCGTGGTTGAGCCGCCGCCTTCATCCATGGGGCGATCGTAGGTGCCGCCGGTTGGATGCGATTCCACTTCGTCGGCCGGGCCCCACATGATGTACATGCGGCCACGATCAGTGCGCCAGCCCGGAATACCGGAGGCGAAATGCTCGTTCGCATACGCGATGCGGCGATAGTGCTCTTCTTTAAAGTCGTTGTCCGGCAGGTCCGGATTGCTGCTGCGGCGCAGCCAGAACTGCTCGATAAACTGTTCGCGCTCTTCGTTGGTGGACAGTTGCAGGAAAGCGGTGCGCTCTTCCGGGGCAATGATGTAGACGACGTCTTCGTTCAGCCACTGTTTGTATGGAGTGTCGAGCTCTTTCAGCGTCTTCTTCATCTTACGCTTTTGCTCTTTGTCCATTTTTTGCGGAACGGGGGGCGCGTTGGACTCCTGCGCTTGCGTCCCTAAAGGCGGGAGGATGAGAGTGAGCGAAAAGAAGGACGCAAATAAGGTATGGACAACCCGTGACATAGAGACACCTCAACGTCTGGGACTTGGTAAGTCTACTCCCCGGCTTGATGCGGGGTCAATCGGCAAAATGTCCAGCATTTTGTGACACTTGCCCCCGATATTGCTTAGAATACGCGCCCGGGAAACGGGTTGCCTGGACTTTTTTTACACTGTTCCCAGGTACAGGTAGATCGGCGCTTGCGAATTGAGTTTTTCGGGAAACGGACGGGGAGGGTTTAGCCGGGAGGACCTATTGAATGCTTTGCTTTTGCGTGTCACAGCCTACCAGCGAGTCGAAGATGGCGAGGACGTGCCGGCGGTATTCGACAATGCGATACAGGATGTCTCGCAAGCTGGGGTCTTTCTCCGCTTCGCGGTGCCACTTGGCCAGCACCGCGGTCGGAACTTCGATGTCCCGGCGAAGCTGTTCAGGCGAATGGCCGCGTAGGAACAGGCCGTAAAAGAACGCGGCCTCCCGCTGGGGGAACGCGAAGTCGGTGGCGACTTCGGCGGTTCCAGGCATGAATTGTGCCGTTGTGGCCATAAGAGAAAGGGCAGTTTACCGAAAAGCGTCTCGGCGTCAAGTAGTACGGCGGAACAATTGTCACGTGCCTAGCAACTGCATATTCGGCACTGTTAACGCCTGATGCCGGATAGGCCTCGGGCGCAACCCTGGGGTTGCTCCGGGATTCTAACCGCCGTAGGATGCTTACAGGGATGACAAAGTTACGCAAAGTCGACAAGGCTTCCATGAGCAGGCGCCTGTTGCGGTTTGGCGTCCGCAAGGGCTTGCGCTCGATCGAAGTGAATCCGGACGACTTCCGGAAGCAGCTAGTGGATAAGCATGGGCTGTGGGTGCCGAATTTCGAGCGCATGCATGACGTCCCTCTGGAACGGCTGGACGCTATCGCAGATGCGCTGATTCGGGATGCCGGGAGGCTGGCACTGGCCGAGGGCGCGGGATTCGGTCTGGGCGGAATGATCACGGTGATTCCCGACGCCGGTTTGCTTACGGCCATCACGCTGCGACTGATTCAGCGCTTATGCCTGCTGTATGGATTCGAGACCCACGGGCACGATGAGCGGATGGAGTTGTGGATGGCGGCGGCCGCCGCTTCCGGTGTGGACTATGGCAAGGATTTGGCGGAGAAGCAGCTGTTCGAGAAGCTGGCGCCGAAGGTCGCCAAACGCCTGGCGGTGAAAGTCGGACAGGAAGCGGCGGAGAAGTGGGTGGCGCGGATTATTCCGCTGGCGAGTTCGGCGATCGGCGGGGCCATGAATTTTTCTTTTGTGCGCGGCTGGGGCCGGCGGGTGCAGAAGAATTTGCGGGCCAGATACCTCGCGAACCGCGTGCACGCAGCTTGACCTAAGAACGGCAAGGTCAAGCTTTGGGAGTGCGGGAGGGCGCTCCCGCTTTATCGGTTTTTTGGGCGTGATCGCAAAAGCGGCGGCGTGAGGCCGTACTCCAAATCATGGGTGAGGCACCAGCCATGTCGAAGTTTCGAGCGGTGATTTGCGTTGGCGGCTTTGTGGTCGCATTAGGGTTGGTGCTTTTGGCGATCCCGGAACGCGCGGCATCACCGGCCGCGCAATCCGGCAACTCCGAGCCGGTGCCAGCGTTTCACAGCGAAGTGCCGAAGGGTCCGCTGCCCGCTACGCTCGAGCCCTCACAATTTGACGGCGCGCTGGTGCAAAACGCTTACGCTGTGGCGGCGCGCGTGAAGCGCGTACTTTATCAGCAACCCTGCTACTGCCACTGCGACCGCAGCCAAGGACATGGCAGCTTGCTGGACTGCTTCGCCGGGAAGCATGCCGCCGAGTGCGGCGTATGCATTCGCGAAGCCCTGTATTCTTACGAGCAGACCAAGAAGGGTAAGACCCCTGCGCAGGTTCGTGACGGGATCGAAAAGGGCGAATGGCAGCAGGTCGATGTTTCCAAGTATCAGACCCCCATAGCTCCGGCAAAGTAGCCTGCAGTTACAGCCCTCATGCCGCAGAATGCAGGTGTGACGCCCGTTCTTAGGCGTGCTGGCTAGTCGTTCGCAATTGGCGCAACCAATACAATAGGCTCCCACCAAATGATCCAACCCGAAGTCTTGTTGGTATGGATACTTAGCATCCCACCTCGCATGTCTGAACAGAGCCGTTGCAGCAGCGGGTTTCGCACCTTTTCGCTCCTTGAAGCAGTCTAATCTCGAATCTTGCGGAAAACTTCTTTGCTCCGAACGGGTTGGAGAGTCCCAAGACGAGACACTCACTCTCGGAGGCGTTCCATGCCAATCAAAAATTATCTTGCGGTCTTCGGACCCGCGGCATTGTTGATGGCCGGCGTAACGGCGCCGACGCAAGCACAGACTCGCGGGTCCCAGTTGCAAGCACAGCACGTCGTTTCCCCCGACGAGTTAAATCAGGACGCGGCGCGGCCGGCGCAGAGCCGTCAAGCTGACGAAGAATCCGTGCGCGACTTACTGAACACTGCGGAAGGGCAGGAGGCACTGCGACGCGCCAAGGTGGACTACCAACGCGTGGACAGGGCCATGACGCAAATGAGCGACGCGGACCTAGCGAAGATGGGCTCGCGGGCCCGTGAGGCCAAGGCGGATTTTGCTGCCGGCGCCATCGGCAGCACCCTGCTGATCGTCATCATCCTCATCATCGTGCTGGCTATCGTGCTCGCCGTGGTGTTTTGAGCGCGCGGTTATTGCTGTCTCAAGTCGCGCCACTGTTTGGCATCGCGGCACAGCCCAACCCGAACCGTCTTGCCGGCTCCACGGAGCGTTCGTAAACTCGATGGACCCGGCCGTGACGACAAACTGAGGAGGATTTTGCAATGCGCCTGACCTGGCTGATGCGGGCCTTGGCAATACTGTTTGTGACTTTCGCGATTTGCGGCACCTCGAACGCGCAAGCGCCGGACAACCGGCATGTCGTTACCCTCAGCGACTTGAGCAAGGATTCCGCAGCGCCGGGCGAAGCGCGGCACGCCGATGAAACCGCGATCCGCCACCTCATGTCTTCCGAGCAGGGGCAGAAGGCACTGCAATCCGCCAAAATCGACTATGCCAAAGTGGATAAAGCCGTCGCTCAGTTGAGCGACGAAGAAGTGGCCAGACTTGCGGCTCGCTCGCGCCAGGTGGAACATGACTTTGCGGCCGGCAGTTTGTCCGATCGCGACCTGCTGGTGATTGTGATCATTGCGGTTCTGGTGATCGCGCTGATCGCGGCGTTACACTAAGGCGTTGCACGAGAATTTCTTTCTGAACTCCATCTCCTTGGATTCGCCATGCGCTGCTTGCTTCGCCGCTGTTTGTGGATGAGTTTCTCAGCGGCGCTGGCGATTCCGGTGTGCCTCCCGGCTGGCCAGGAGCCGACAGTTCCAGCGCCTTCCCAGCAAAGCGATGGTTCCACGACGGAAAACAAGGCCGGGGTCTGGCTCGACGTTCCGTATGTAAAACAGACCGAAGAGGGTTGCGGATCGGCGTCGCTGGCGATGCTTCTTCAATACTGGGCGGCGCACGGCGCGGACATTCCGGCCGAACGATCTGATGCGGACGCGATTCAGAAGAAGCTGTACAACGAGAAGGCCCACGGCATCTACGCATCAGACATGGAACGTTATATGAAGGAATCGGACTTCCGCGCGTTTACGGTGCGCGGAGAGTGGAAGGATTTTCGCGAGAATCTACCCCTGGGCCGGCCGCTGATCGTCAGCCTGCAACCCGAAAAAAATAAAGGGCCCTATCACTACGTGGTTGTTACCGGGATGGACTGGGATCATGAAGCGGTTTTCGTGAACGATCCGGCGCGTGGCAAACTGATGCGCATGGAACGCGCGGATTTCGAAAAACAATGGCAGGCGGTTGGAAATTGGATGCTGCTCGCGGTACCTTCACAGCCCGCACCAGCGGAGTGACGCTGTTCATCTTAATTTTGGTTTTGGGCCTTCCAGCTTCCGCTCAGGAGCTGGATTCGGATTTCGCACGGCAATCCGCAGCACAGAAGGCTTTCGACGCCGGGCAGTGGGATCAAGCCGCGCGACTCGCCCAGGGCCCCGCAAGTCAACCTGCCGATTTGGACTTTCTGGCCGGCTTGGCACTGGCGAAATTGCAGCGCTGGGACGACGCGCGAGCAGCTTTTACCGTTGGGCATGGCAAAGCTCCGGCGCAAGCGCGATTTCTGGTGGAACTTGCGGGCGTCGATTACAAGCGGCGCGATTTCGCTGCGGCGAAGGGCGAACTCCGCGCTGCCCTGAAGCTGGACGCACGCGACGCCTACACGCACGAATTTCTCGGCACGCTCTATTTTCTCGACGGCGATCTGGAAGCGGCGCTGAAGTATTGGAATGTGATCGACAAGCCGCGGTTGCGGAGTGTTGCGGTGCAGCCGGAGCCACAGCTGGATAAGGCGCTGTTGCAGCGCGCGATCGGGTTCAACGCGCCGCAGGTGCTGACCGTCGATGGGTTGCTTGGCGCGAATGCGCGGCTCGACAATCTCGGAATTTATCCGCACCGGCGTGTGGAATTGATCCCGGCTGCCGGCGGTGGAAATTACGAGGCGACTCTGCATATGCCGGAGCGTGAACCATGGAGCAACCCGGCGTGGGAAGGCGCAATGTCGTTGCTGAGCGGCCTGCCGTACGCGACCGTGTATCCTGAGTTTTACAACCTCGGACGTCGCGCGGTGAATGTGACTTCGCTGCTGCGCTGGGATTCGGAGAAGCGGCGAGCCTTTTCGGAGCTTTCGACTCCGTTACTGGGCGATCCAAGGCTTCGCCTGCAATTTTATTTCGATGCGCGGAATGAAAACTGGAACCTGACGAATACTTTTTTGGGAGGTGGCGCGCCGCTCAGCAATTTGAATGTCCGGCGCGTGGCAGGGGGAGCGGAATTGCGCTCGGTGGTGAATGGCCGGTGGAGCTGGAGCACGGGGCTGGAGATCGTCGGCCGTTCGTTCCGGAACCTCGCGGGTCACGCTTCGGCGTCGGAATCGCCGTTTTTCACAGACGGCACGTCGCTGGTGTATTGGGCGCGAGTAGATCGGTCGCTGTATCGCGTGCCGGAGTGGCGATTCACGGTGGATGGTGCGGCAGAGGCGCGGGTCGGGCGCGAATTTGCCGACGATGTCGGAGCGTTCGGCGGAGTGCTCGGGTCGCTGAGAGCGCACTGGTTTCCGCAAGCGAAGGGCGACGATTACGAAATGCAAACACAAGTGCGCGCGGGAAATATGCAGGGCAAACTTCCGTTCGATGAACTCTTTCAACTGGGCATCGAGCGTGACAATGACCTCTGGCTGCGCGGACATGCCGGCACCGAGCATGGGCGCAAGGGAGCTGCGCCGCTCGGTCGGCGGTATTTTCTGGCTAACTGGGAAGTGGACAAGAACGTTTATGGGAACGGATTCTTCACCGTGAAACTCGGGCCGTTTGTGGACACCGGAGCCATTGCGGATTCGTCGGGCTTATTCGGGTCGCAGAAGTGGCTTTGGGATACGGGAGCGCAGTGCAAGATTCGGATTTTGGGGAGCATGCTGGTCGTCCTGTCGTACGGGCGTGATCTGCGCGGCGGCCGCGATGCATTGTACGGGACGGTGCTGCACTAGACCCGGCTGGTACTAACGGCAGGAGTCGAAGTCCGTTCGAAGTGGCGATGCGCCGTATCGCGGAGTAGGATCTGTTGCGGGTCCAGATCGATGGACCATTGACGGACAGATGAACCGACAATATTCAAGGGGTGAATCGTGATCTTGCGCCGAGTCTTCGCGGTGGCTGTCTTGATTCTTTTGATTTTCGGAGCAGCGGGAATGGCGCTGGCGGGGGCTGATACGCCTGGGTATTGGGGATTCGATACGGCAAATCTGGATAAGAGTTGTAAGCCTTGCGATGACTTCTACCGGTTTGCGATGGGTGGGTGGATGAAGTCGAATGTGATCCCGCCGGAATATTCTAGCTGGGGGTCGTTCACGGTGCTGCTGGACAAGAACCAGCAGAACTTGCGTGGGATTCTGGAGTCGGCGACCAAGTCCAACGCCGCGGCAGGTTCGAATGAACGAAAGATCGGCGATTTTTATGCCAGCTGCATGGATACGACGGCCATCGATGCGGCCGGTGTAAAGCCGATCGAGGAGGAGATGCTGCGCATCGCGCAGATGAAGGGCACCGTCGATTTGCAGGCTGAAATTGCGCATCTGCAGTCGATCGGAGTGGATGCCATGTTCCGGTTCGGGTCGCGCCAGGACGCGAAGGACAGCACGCAGGTGATTGCTACGATGGTGCAGGGCGGATTGGGACTACCGGATCGCGACTACTACACGCGGGACGATGAGAAGTCGAAGAAATTGCGCGATGACTATGCGAAGCATGTGGCGAAGATGTTCGAACTTGCTGGGGATGCGGCCGACAAGTCGGCGCCCGAAGCGACAACGGTGTTGACCATCGAGACGACGCTGGCGAAGGCATCCATGTCCAATGTCGACCGGCGCGATCCGAACAAGACCTATCACCGGATGAAGCTGGCGGAGCTGCGGACTTTGATGCCCGGATTTTCATGGGAGAAATATTTTGCGGCTTCGGGGCATCCGCAATTTACAGAGACCAACGTCGGGCAGCCTGATTTTTTCAAGGCTCTGGATGTGCAGTTGACGGCAACACCGCTGGAAGATTGGAAGACGTATTTGCGGTGGCAGTTGCTGGACACGACGGCGGCGGGGCTCTCCGAGCCGTTCGTGGCCGAAGATTTTGAGTTTCACGGGAAGCTGCTCCGGGGAGCGAAGGAAATTCAACCGCGCTGGAAGCGCTGTGTGACCGCGACAGACCGGAACCTGGGGGAGGCGCTGGGGCAGGTGTACGTGGAGAAATATTTTCCGCCCGAGGCCAAAGCCAAGGCACTGGAGATGGTGCACAACCTGATCGCAGCGCTACGCGATGACCTGCAGACGCTGCCGTGGATGAGTCCAGAGACGCGAGCGCAGGCGACAGCGAAGCTGACCGCGTTTGGCGTCAAGATCGGCTATCCAGACAAGTGGAGAGACTATTCGGGGCTGAAAATCGATCGGGCGTCGTATATGCAGAACGAATTGCGCGGCGCGGCGTTCGAATTTCAGCGGCAATTGAATCAGGTAGGCAAACCGGTCGACCGCACCGAGTGGGGGATGACTCCGCCGACGGTGAACGCCTACAACCGCAGCTCGATGAACGAAATTGTGTTCCCGGCGGGAATTTTACAGCCGCCATTTTACGACCCGAAGGCGGATGACGCGGTGAATTACGGCGGGATGGGGGCGGTGATCGGCCACGAGATCACCCACGGGTTCGACGATCAGGGATCGAAGTTTGACGCCAAGGGAAATCTGAAGGATTGGTGGACACCGGAGGACGCCAAGAACTTCAAAGAGCGGGCGACTTGCGTGTCGGACCAATTCGATGGATATGAGGTGGAACCGGGGCTGCATCAGAATGGGAAACTCGTTTTGGGAGAGAGTATTGCAGATCTCGGTGGATTGACGATTTCGTATGCGGCTTACGAGAAATCACTGGCGGGGAAAGCGCGACCCGCCGATAAAGATGGGTTTACACCGGAACAGCGATTTTTCCTGGGCTGGGCGCAAGTTTGGGGAGCGAATACGCGGCCAGAGTATGCGCGCTTGCTGACGAATACGAATCCGCATCCGTTGCCGCAGTTCCGGGGGAATGGGCCGTTGTCGAACATGGCGGAATTTGCGAAAGCCTTTGGGTGCCAGAGGGGCGACGCGATGGTGCGGGAGAAGGTTTGCAAGATTTGGTGAGTAGAAGCTGGGGCGCGGATCGCAAATTGCTTTCGACGAAGTTGCATCTAAACCCGCACCCTTGAAGGCCCGAAGGTGCGGCACCCAAGAGGCACCGCGCTCGCTTTTCGGGATTTGGATCGTCCAATTGGAGAGGATTTTGTTGGGCGAGTGATGATTTTCCGGGATTGCGGCCTAGGGCTCGCCTCGACGATGTTACTTCCAGCTAGTTTATGGGATTTAGAAGTTTTTGAGCGAGGTGGACTGTGAACGTACGACGAGCGACGAGCATTTCGTGGTGCGCGACCACAATTCTGGCGGCAGGACTCGTTGTGGGTAGCAGCTGGAATTTGCGTGCGGCCGCAGCCGACGGGAGTGCGGACAACCTGGGATTCGACGTGTCGCACATAGACAAGACGTGCAAGCCGTGCGACGACTTTTTCCAATACGTGAACGGGAATTGGATCAAGAACAACCCCATTCCGCCGGAGTACGCGTCCTGGGGCAGCGGATCGATGCTGCATGACAACAACCAGAAACAGCTGCGCAGTCTTCTGGACGAGGCGGCGGCCAATACCTCGGCGCCGGCGGGCTCGAGCGAACGGAAGGTCGGTGATTTCTACGCGAGTTGTATGGATACAAAGTCGATCAACAACCAAGGAGCCAAACCGCTGGATGCGGAGTTTTCACGGATCGCCAACTTTACGGACAAGAACGAAATCGCGCCGCTGATCGCGCACCTGCATTCGCAAACCGTCGGAGCGCTATTCGCGTTTGCGTCCACGCAGGACTTGAAGGACAGCTCAAAAGTGATCGGCGAGGCCGATCAGGGCGGAATCGGCCTGCCGGACCGCGACTACTACACGCGAACCGACGACGATTCGAAGAAATTGCGCGAGAAGTATGTGGCCCACGTGACGAAGATGCTGACCCTGCTGGGCGACTCGCAGGAGAAGGCCGCGACCGAAGCGAAGACCGTGTTGGAGATCGAGACCGCGCTGGCAAATGCGTCATTCACAAACGTGCAGCTTCGCGATCCGGAGACTCAATATCACATCCTGGGACTGGCACAGCTTGCAGAGCTGACGCCGCATTTTTCCTGGCCCAAATATTTTGCGCAATCCGGCCATTCGGAGCTGAAGGAAATCAACGTCGGGCAGCCGGACTTTTTCAAGGAAATGGACAGACAGATCGCGACCCGTTCGGCGGAAGAGTGGCAAGCGTACCTGCGATATCACCTGCTCTCGCGCACCGCGAGCACGCTGTCCGAGCCCTTTGTAGAGGAAAATTTTGACTTCAACGCGCGGACGCTAGCGGGCTCGAAGGAGCAGCAGCCGCGGTGGAAACGCTGCGCCGGCGCGGCGGATACATACCTAGGCGAGGCCCTCGGACAGCTGTACGTGGCGAAATATTTCCCGCCGGAAGCCAAGGCCCAGGTGCTGGAGATGGTGAAGAACCTGCGCGCAGCTCTGAAAGACGATATTCCGACGCTGTCGTGGATGAGCCCGGAGACCAAGAAGGCCGCGCTGGAGAAACTCGAAGCTTTCAACGTGAAAATGGGGTATCCGGAGAAATGGCGCGACTATTCGGCGCTCACCATCGATCGCGGTTCGTATGCGCAAAATATGTTGCGAGCTTCGGCGTTTGAGGACGCTCGCGATCTCAACAAGATCGGCAAACCGGTGGATCGCGGGGAGTGGGGCATGACCCCGCCGACCGTGGATGCCTACAACAGCTCACAACTGAATGAGATCGTGTTTCCGGCGGGGATCTTGCAGCCGCCATTCTTCGATCCGAAGCGTGACGCAGCATTCAATTACGGCGCGATGGGCGCGATCATCGGGCACGAAATCACGCACGGCTTCGACGACCAGGGTGCAAAGTTCGACCTGCACGGCAACATGAAGAACTGGTGGACGGAGAAGGACCTGAAGGAGTTTCAATCGCGCGGAAATTGCATCGCGAAGCAGTTCGACGGGTACGTGGTGGAAGGGGATCTCCACATGAACGGGAAATTGGTGGAGGGCGAGAGTATCGCGGACCTGGGCGGGCTGACGATTTCGTACGCGGCGTACCAGAAATTCCTTGAGAAGCATCCGGCAGGAAAAGATGTCAATGGATTCACCCCGGAACAACGGTTCTTTTTGGGGTACGCGGACGCCTGGAAAAATCACATGCGGCCGGAGCTGGCGAAGTTGCAAGCGAATACGAATCCGCATCCACTGCCGAAGTTTCGCGCGAATGGCGCGGTATCGAATATGGCGGAATTTGCGAAGGCGTTTGGATGCAAGCGCGGGGAGCCGATGGTTCGAGCGGACGCCTGCAAAATCTGGTGAGACAAACGGGAGTAACGAAGTAAGGACGCTGTGGGCGAAGACTGGCGGCTCTAAAAGTGGACCACGACCGCGGCGATGCCCTGGTAGTTATTCTGCCACTGGCTAAAGAGGCGCGAACCCACGTAATCGCCTTCGAGGCGGATGGATAAACGGGGACTTAGTCCGTAATCAGCGCCTAAGCCACTGGTTACCTGGAAACCGTTTTGCCCGCCGGCTGCGGTTTGCGGAAGGGCGTGAATACCTCCGGCCAGGACATGCAGCCATGGCTCGATGCGTCTGTGCCCCAGCGAAATTTTTGGCCCCCCTCCGTAGGTCAGAATTTTGACGTGTTCGTCGTCAAAAATCGTAGGCGCGAAACCGGAAGTGACCGCGGCCTCAACTGCCAGCCAATCCTTCAAGAAAAAGGCAGCGGCGGAGTGGAACCCAACGCCGGTGGCCTCGTACACCGAAGACCGGAACCTGACAACGGAGACCCCTAGCGCGATTTCAAGGTTGTAATCGCGCTCGTTATATCCGTAGGGTGGCCTGGGGGTTGCCGGCGAAGGATCGGCAGAGCGCGCCGGCAATGCCGGTAAAGAATTCCCCGAAGCGTTAAAGCTGGCCGCAGGCGCAGGGGTCGCGAAAGACAGGGCGGCCAAGCTGCGCGGTCGCGGTGCGAGAGCAATCAGCGGTGAGTCCTGGGGGCGCACTGGCGTGAGTTCTTCGCCGCCGTTGGACTCACTCATAGCAAGCGCCGGAGTCGCCGGCGATGGCGTAGGAATGGTCGCTGCTTGCGCTGCGGTGCTCGCCGACGATAGAGACGCAACTGCTTCCGACGTCGAGTCCTGCGCTAACGCTGGGGTCGTGGTCCCCAGCAGCATCAAAGATATTGCCAAATGGCTTTTCATCGCGTCCCCTCGAGGGATCTAACGTCCGGCGCTGGGCAAGCCGCCTTGTTACGTTAAACAACCACGAGTGCACTTGTCTACGTTTCTTCGTTGCCACCCCACCAAGAGCTTCCGGCCGATCCGCGGGCAGCGCGACGCCGGAATCGCTATCGGCCGTGCCGCAGGTATTCGTCGGTCTTATTCAGCCAGTCTTCACGCGGCGGGTTGAACACGTCGAGATCGACGGTGTCTTCCAGAGCCCAGGCTTCATGCGGCATATTCGACGGAATGCAAAGGACCTCGCCGGCGCGCACGACAATTTCCTTGCCATCGATGGAAAACTTCAGCGCGCCTTCCAGGATATAGGTGACCTGTTCATTGTGATGATGATGCAGTGGAACGTGTCCGCCCTTCTGGATGTAGACCCGGGCAAGCATGATCTGGTCTCCGACGATCATTTCGCGATCGATCAGCGGATTGAGATGTTCGCGCTCGGTCTTGTTCCAGGCGGTGTATTTCGGACCTTGGCCGCTGCTCATTGGGATGCTCCGTAAAGTTTGGCTGCGTTGTCGTGCAGATACATGCGCGCAAGTTCGACGGCCCGGGTTTCGCCGAACGCGCCTTCGGAGACGAGTTCGGCGAGGGCGGCGGCAATCGCAGTGCGCGCGGAACGTGCGGCGAGCCAGAAAGTTTCTTCGGCACCAACCGCCTCTCCGAACGGGAAGGCGTCGGACCCAAACATCATGCGTTCCGGGAAGAGCGAAATCCATTGCTTGAGGATGTTCTTTAGCTCGGAAGGATAGACGTAGTAGCCCATCAGCGAAGAATCGGTGTAGACGTTTTTGGCGGCAGTCATCCAGATCATGTCGAGCGTGTAGGGATAGCCGCCATGAATAAGGACAAATCTGGTTTTGGCGTAACGCGGGTCGCGCAGGACATTTTCCAGATTCAGCGGATTGCCGTTGCGCAGGCTGAAATAATCGCCAATGCCCACTGCGCTATGAAAGTGCACTGGCAGGTTGAGTTTGCCGGCCTGGTCGATCAACACGCGAAATATATAGTCCTGGAAGGTGCGGTATTCGTCCTCGCTGGGAACACCGTCGGTGTGATATTTCGTGTAGATGGCCTCGGCGGCTTCGCGCGGAGGATCGCGGAAGTACAGCGACCGAAAATACGCCGCCTCGAATTTCATGGCCACGCCGCCCTTTTTCTGGTTGTCGGTAAGCGTCTGGCGCACGAAGGCTTCGTAACCGGCAAGATCGGCGGGCATGCCGGCGACACTTTCCTGCTTCATGTAACGCTGTAAGACTTTTTCCTGGAGCGGAATATAGACGCCCATGTCGCCGTTCTTAGCGATCTGCGCGTGATTGTCGAAGGGAAACAGAAATGAATCGACAAAAAATACCCAATGGAAGCGCTTGGGATCGAGATACGGCGCGAGCGCCACGCGATTGGCCAGACAGGTCTCGATATTGAGCTTGTCGAGGATGCCGTTCCAATATGCTGTACCGCCGGCGGCTTCGGCTGCTTTTTTCTTGTCGACCAGCCACTTGGCGTGTTCAGGAGTGAAATCCGCATAAGGGTAACCAAATAGCGCTTTGGCGCCGACCGCGAATTCCGGATTGGTGTCGCGCAAGCGCAGCACGGAGCTTTCGTCCGGGGGCCCGGTCATGGCATCCATGTCGGAGTCGTCTGGGAAGGTCGCGTGAGAGTGGTTGTCGTAGATGGGGATCTGATCGATCTGTTGGAGCAGGCGTTCGTAGACTTTGGGTACGTCGGGACCGGGTAAAGGTTTGGCTTGAGCGCTGGCGGCCCCTGCGACGAGGAGCCCAGCGACGAACGCAATAGCCGCGTGAATCAAATGTTTCATTTTCGCGTTATCTCCGGAAACTCGTTGACACGCTATCGCGCAATCGCGGCGCGCCAGCGCGCCGCGACGCGTTCAATGCGCGCCAACGCTTCTTCCAGCAAATTGCGCGCGCTAACCAGCGAGAATCGCAGGTAGTTCTTGCCCGCTGGGCCGAACGCCGCGCCCGCGATCCCCGCGACTCCCGCCTCTTCCAAAAGCAGCGTCGCGAGTTCCTCGGCAGGCATCCCAGTGTCCTCGATATTCACCCAGGCGTAGAACGCTCCATCGGGCGATTGGCAGCGGAAGCCCGGAATGGCGTTGAGTTTGTTGACGAACAGATCGCGACGCTTGAGGTATTCGGCAACCATGGCATCAACGGAGTGAGCAGAATCGTTCAGTGCTTCGATCGCGGCGACCTGCGTGAACTCCGCCGCGCAGGTGTAGGTATTGAGTACCAGCAAGTCCATGGCGTCGATTATTTCTCTCGGGGCAACCGCGTAGCCGAGGCGCCAGCCGGTCATTGCGAATGATTTCGAGAATCCGTCGATGATGATGGTGCGCTCAGGCATACCCGGCAGCGACCAGATGGATTTGTAGTCGCCCGAAAACAGAATGCGCGCGTAGATTTCGTCGGCAATCACCCACAAATCGTGTTTCTTGGCGAGCTCGGCAATGCGTTCCAGCGTCTGGTTGCTGAAAACCGTGCCGGTGGGATTGTTTGGGGAGTTGAAGATAAGCATGCGCGTGCGCGGGGTGATTTTCCCGGCGATTTCGGCGATGTCCGGCTGAAAGCGATTCTTTTCTTCGAGGAAAAACGGGACGGCGGTGGCGCCCAGGCCACGGGTGAACGACGGATAAATCGGAAAGCTTGGATCCGGGTAGAGAATTTCGTCACCCGGTTCGATCAGCGCCATCATGGCCAGCGAGAGAGCCATCTTGCAGCCCGGTGCTACGAGGACTTGCTCAGCAGTGCAATCGACGCGGCGAGTGCGCTTCAAGTAGGCAGAAATCGCTTCACGCAGTGCAGGGATACCTCGCGGCGAGACATAGCGGTCGCGGCCGTCGGCAACCGCGGCGCGCACCGCATCCACGATCGGCGCTGCGGGATGGAAGTCCGGCTCGCCGAGTTCCAGGTGAATGATGGAGCGGCCAAGCTTTTCGAGTTCCTTGGCTCGTGAGAAAACGGCCAGGGCGCCTTCGCCATTCAGTTTTGAAACACGGGATGCAATTCGTCTCATGGTGGCGCAGAGAATCCTATCATTTTGCGGCCGGAAGCGGAGTCACGGGTATGTGCAGGCCGTCGATGAAGCGCGGAAACATTTCGAAGGCCGCGGCGGTTAGAAACAACTCCACGAGTTCCTTGTCGCTGAAGACGGATTTCAGCTCGGAGTAGAAGGAATCGTCGACGTGCGGTGGGCCGAGATGCAGGCGGTCGGCCAGGCGGAAGCCGAGTTTTTCTTTCGCGCTGAACGGGCCATTTTCGAAATCGGCCACACCGGCGATCTGCGGCTCACTCGCGCCTTTTTTTCGTGCCGACGCATTGTGTGCGGTGATGGCGTACTCCGAAACCATTAGGCGTGAAATGCGCACCGCGACCAATTCCTTGTACCAGCCGGTCAGCGCGCCGTCGCTGAGCAGGGCCTTCAGAAATCCGGCCACACCTTGAGCGATCGCCGGAGAATAGGACAACACCTTGAACATGTTCGGTACAACGCCACGCTGGGCGAGCAGAGCGTCATAGATGGCGGTGGCTTCCGGCCCAGCCGAATCGCGATCTAACAAAGGAATTCTCGAATTGGTTGACATGCTTGCTCCAGTGATCCCGAAGGTAGAAGGTTCTCCCCGCTATTGGTCAACAAAACAGAAGGGGCGCATCATTTTGCGCCCCGATGGTCCGGAAACGAAGCGGTTTGCCTGGAAATTAGAACTTAGAAGGCATACCGCAGCGAGAATTGAATTAGCCGCGGAGTTCCAACCGTGGAGAAAATCCTGCCGAAAGCGGCGGGATTTTCGACGTCAGTGACCGCGGGGTTCGCGAAGTTGGCATGGTTCCAGATGTTGAAGAAGTCCGTGGTGAACCGCAAGCTCTGGCGCTCGCCAAACTTGAAGTTCTTGATCAGCGAGAAATCCCAGTTCTGCTGGAAGGGTCCACGATAGATGTTCCGGCCCAGGTTGCCCCACGCTGTGAGGCAAGCGTTGGAATCGAGAGCGCAGCCCGCGGGATCTGCGAGTGGCGCGGTCGTAAAGTTGGCTGGATTCAGATAGCCGTTGTTGACGCGGTCGTGGATGCTGCCGCTGGTCAGGCCGTCGCTGATGGATGGGCCGGCGAGTTGCGCGCCAGCCGTGCCGCTCTGCAAGCCGCCGCCAATGAAGGCCGTGCCCGCCGAGCTGTCCAGGATCGAGAACGGCGTGCCGGACTGGAAGATGCTGATGCCGCTGATCGTCCAATCGGCTAGTGCGGCACGCCTAAATCCGGTGTCTCCTTTGGCAATCGGCAGATCGTAGCGATAGCTCACCACCAAACGATGCGTACGGTCGAAGTCGGAGAGCCCGCGGGAATTCGCGAGATTGCTTTCGTCGTTGAAAGCCGTATTCAGTGCGGTGTTGCCGCTCGAGGTTGCGTCTGTTGCACGCGAGAACGTGTACGCCGCCTGGAAGTAGCCGGCATTCCAACGGCGCGACAACGTCGTCTGCAGCGAATGGTAATGCGAGTAGGCGTCATCGGCGAAAATCTGCATGCCGTTGTAGCCGTTGATGCCAGCATTGTTGGAGCGCGCCTGACCGTTGGCCGCCGTGCTTTCCGTGATGGTGTAGACCGTGCCGTCGGTAGCGGTGATGGAGATGGGGTTGGCGGCCGTCGCGAGCGAGGCTTCGATGTTCGTGCGCGTTTCACGCAGGTGCACCGTATGCGTCCCGACATAACCAAGTTCGAGCACCCAGTTGCGCCCCAACGCATGTTGCAAGGTCAGGTTCCACTGCTGTGTATTCGGCGAAATAAAGTGCCGCGGAACGACTAATCCGAAAATATTCTGCGAGGGCAACACGCCCGGGCTGCCCGCTGCGCAACCATACGTCGGGAAGCCGGTCGTGTCGCCGCCCGCGAAACCCTGGAATGCTCCGAGGCACGGAATGAAGTTGGGATCGAGCGTTCCCGCAGTGGGCAGCGCGTTAGGATTCGGGTTGGTGCAACCCGGCCCGGGAGTCGCCGAGAAGAAAGTACCAAGGCACCCGGGAGTTCCCGCGCCAAAGGCTACTGGAAGGAACGGCGCCTGGAACGAGAGTTGATCCGCTGTGCCGACGTCCTCACGCACGTAGTAAATTCCGTAGCCTGCGCGAATCGTAGTGGTGTGATGGCCGAAGAGATCGTACGCCATTCCGATGCGCGGACCGATGCCGGTGGAATACTTGTTATCGTAAGTGCTGTCACTGCCGGTAGCATCCAGTCCGGCGAGGTTCAAGCCCTTAACACAAGGCCCGTAAATAAAGGGGTAGCTCCCAGCATTGGCAAGCTGCTCATCCAGGTTTCCGATGTGGCACTGATTGTCGTGAAAAGCGCCGAATTCTTCGACGCGCAGTCCCAGGTTGAGTGTCAAGTTCTGGTGAATTTTCCAATCGTCCTGAGCGAACACCGCAAAGTCGTTCGTGCGGTATTCATGGTTGAAAACACCGCCGCCACCGAAGCTGCCGTCTGGCGCGCCTTCCAGTAACTTCTGGAAGTCTGTTAGGCCTCCGGCGCCGAGTGGTCCCGGCGTACCCTGGCTATTGAAGAAAAATAGCTGTCCGTTGAATACCTGCGGAAACAGTTTGTCCAGATTGACGCGCGTGTATTCGCCGCCGAAGCGGATCACATGCGCTCCGCGAACCCAGCTCACGGTATCCACGAAGTTGTAGTTGTTCTGGGTTTGGTGCTGGTCCGAAGGAGGTGTCGGACCCAGTTGGAACCCGGAACCAAACAAGCTGAACTTATAAATCGAATTGGTGACGCTGTTGGTCGGCCGATCGATGCCTAAATCACTGGCGGTTACCGGCGCGTTGTTGAGCAAGCTGTTGTTGATGCGCACGTAGCCAAAACGGAAGTCATTCACCAGCGTCGGTGAAAACAGATGGGTCTCCCCCACGCTGAAGAAGCGCGCGTTGACCGGCAGGTCATAGGGGAAGTTCAAGTCCGTTGCCGCGATGCTGCTGGCCAGCGTGCCTCCCAAAGACGCCTGCAATCCGCCGGCGCCAAAGGGAAGCACCGACTCCGCGTTAGAGAAGAAGAATCGCGCGGAGACCTTGTCCTGGCCGCCGCGAAATTCGCGATCGTAGTTGGTCGTGAATTGGTCGTCGGTATATTTTCCGGGACGGCTGGCGATAAATGGAGCGGTGTTCAAGCTTACGAAGCAAGTGTCCGGATCAACGCTGACCCCTGGTGTGCCGGGCAGTGAAGGATAGAGAAAGCCGCTGCCGCTACTGCCGAATTGATTGCTTTTGAAATTGAGCAGCGCTTCGGTGACCGGATCAATGGTGAGGGGCGCAGCCAGGCAGCCCCCGGGATTCGCAGCGGTCGGCGCCGTGGCCGGGGTGCTGAAAATCGCCGCCAGGTTGGCCGCGGAACGATCGTCCGGCAAAATCGGCAGCCCCGGATTGTTAATCTCCGTTCCCGGCGAGAGCGCGCTGCGCTGCCGCGTGCCCTGATAGTTCAGGAAGAAGAATCCAACCTTTTCGTTCACCACCGGTCCGCCGATACTGCCGCCGAAAATATTCTGCTTCACCGGCGGGCGCTTCTGGCTGCTGGCGTTCAGGAAGAACTCGTTGGCGTTGAGCACGTCATTGCGGAAGTATTCGTACACGTCGCCGTGGAGCGAGCGGGTGCCCGACTTCAGAATCGCGTTTACGTTGCCGCCACCGTTGCGTCCCTGGCTGGCATCGTAAAGTGATGTCTGCACCTTGAATTCCTGGATCGTGTCCGGATTCGGCAACGGCACGTTGGTCGCCTGCGCCACGTTGTAGTCCGTCGCACTGATGCCCTCAATCAGGTAGTTGTTGTTGTCTTCGCGCTGGCCGTTGACGATCACACGCACGTTCCCGCGTCCCAGCTGCGCCGAAGCGTTCAGCTCGCTCTGCGCGCCGCTCGACAATGTCAGCAATTGCTGATAGTTCTGCGTCGCCAGTGGCAGCTCGCGCACGGTGGACGTATCGATGGACTGCCCGGTGGCCGCCGTCGTGGTTTCCACGCTGGTCACCTGCGCCGAAATTTCCACCTTTTCGGTCACCGCGCCCGGCTTCAACCCAATCGTGACGCGCACTGTCTCTGTAACGTGAACATCCAGCCTCTCGGTTTTGGCTTCCGCAAAACCGGATTTGTTCACCACCACGCTGTAAGAGGACGGTGGCAACAGCGGCACGGTGAACGCACCCTCCGTGTTCGTGGTCGCTTTGCGCGCGATCTGTTGCGTACGTACATCGATAATCTGCACATCCGCATCCGCGACCGCGCCGCCACTGCTGTCGGTCACCATGCCGCTGATGGCGCCGGTGGCGCCGCCCTGACCATATACACGAACACCCGAGAGCAATCCGGCCAAAAACACGACGGCCAGCGCGTATCTAAATGCACTTCTCATTGTTTCCCCCAGATGCGGACCGCCCCCCGGCGGCGCAGTATATTGGAATCGCCTGGCGAACCAGCCGCGGCGAACAGTTCTGTCTGACGTATCGCGAACCAATGCGGAGAGGACGTGCCTCAGGACACGCCAGCAGAAAGACTAAGGCCCCACCCATTCTGAAACTAGCGTTTCACTCCGCGAGTGTCAAGCAACGGAAGATGCAAATTTCCGGGCCGTTACATCGCACAAACCGATGCCTTGGCGAGCGATTATCGGCACTTGCAAGCCCTTCCAAAACACGCTTGTAAACAATTTGTCGAGTCCGCGCTGTGGCGTCCGGCGGGCTTGACGCGCACATCCCCGAAGCCCATGATGAATATGGTGACAGTTGTAAACGCCTACTGATCCTGCGACGTCCCACTCATGTACGGCGTGTCCCCGCCAAGGGGTGGCAAATGAACTCTCGCACGCTGCTTCGCTCTCTTTCTCTCAGCGCTGTTTCCCTGACCTTGCTTGGGGGCTTCACCGCCCGCCCGTCGCTGGCCGACTCCGGCCACGCGCGCATCATTCGCCTGAGCCTGGTGCAGGGCGATGTGCGCATTGCGCGCGACATCCACGGCGACGATCTGTTCTCCGACAAGATCACTTGGGAGGCCGCCGAGCTCAACCTTCCGATTCGCCAGGGTTACGCCCTCGCCACCGATCGCGGCCGCGCCGAGGTGGAGTTCGAGAACGGCACCATGATGTTTCTCGCCAATGATGCCGTCGTCGAGTTTTACGATCTGTCGCTGGATGAAGGCGAAAAAACCACCCGGCTGGTTCTACGTCGCGGCACCGCGTCGTTCTACGTGAATCCCGGCAGCGGCGACTATTTCAGTGTCACCGGTGGCGATTTCACGGTCGTGGCCGAAGAGCGCGCCACCTTCCGTCTCGACAACGCCGACGACGGCAGCAGCGCTAACGTATCGAAGGGGCGCGTGTCGGTCGTGCGCAAGAATAAGACGCTGACCGTCTCCAAGGGCGAATCGCTGTCGATGCGGGCCGGCGAAGAAAACTCTGTAGCCGTCGGCCGATTGCCTGGCAGTGATGACTTCGACCGCTGGGTTTCCGGCCGCATCGATTCCGTGTCCACTGCAACCACCTCGGCACAGCAGTATGTCAGCGGCCCATACGTCTCGGGTCTCGCCGACCTGTACACCTACGGCTCCTGGTTTCCGCTTTCCGGGTACGGCTACGGCTGGCGGCCTTATGGGATGGGCTTTGGCTGGTCGCCTTTCACCAGCGGCGGCTGGTATAACGATCCCTTCTACGGCCTTTCCTTCATCGGCAACCAACCGTGGGGATGGTTGCCCTATCACTATGGCGGCTGGATTTTTGACCCCGGCATCGGCTGGCTCTGGGCTCCCGGCGGTTTCGGGCGTCCCGGAATTTCGTATGTGGGTGTGACCGGTACGTTTGTCCGCAACCGGCCCGGTCTGCTGGGAATCGTGCCGGCCCATCCGCTGGATTCGCGCGGTAAGACGCCGGCGAACCTGGCTCGCGGAGTTTTCCCGGTGCAGGGCAATACCATCGCTGCCGAGCGGGTTCCGGTTGCACCCTCCGATCGCTGGAAAGCGCTTAAGAGCGCGCCGAAAGAAACGGCGGCGAGCTTCGCTGCTTCGTCCACGGTGACGCGTGCGGTTCGCGCACCAGCAGTGGCCACCTCCACCGCGCGCGGTGTGACTGTCGGCCGCAATTCAGCGATTGCCTACGACCCACACGAGCGTCGCTTCATTAATGCAAACTCAGGGCCCACCAATACCAGCGCCGTTAACAGCCAGGCTGCCGCAAACGGGCGAGTGACCACCGGCGCCACCGCGAGCATGCAGCCCGGCAACAACACTGCACGCGCTGCGGTGGGCGTGCCTGCTCAGCGTGCTGGTGTGCCTATGCCGTCTGCACCGGCTCGCACTTCGGCTGCGTCCGTGCCGCGATCTTCCATGCCGCCCCCGGCTGCTCGAGGATCGAGCTCTGCGCCCGCGTCTCGTGGCGGTTGGAGCGGAGGCGGCGCGAGCGGGTCAAGCTCGCGTGGATGGTCTGGTGGCGGTGCTGCCGCAAGTTCCGCGGGAGCATCTCGCGGCTCGACGGGATCCCCACCGGCGGCTTCTGGCGGCGCACGTCCGCACTAAAGCTAAATCAGCACTGAAGTGAAATCTAGATGAGGTAGTGCCGTCATTTCCGGCTGTTCTTTGCGAACGTTAGCAGCCTGACGACGCCTTAAGATCGCTCCTGCGTCAACCATCGGAATCTACGCTTCAGTCAAAAATCATGCCCGCATATCCAACGACAGCCCTCTTGTCTCCCGACACGTCTCCGGAAGTGGCATAGCGCACCAACTCCGAACGTTGGGCGCCAATCGCTCGCAGCGCCGTAAGCATTGCCACCGCCGGACCCAATCCGCACATCGAGATCTGCTCGTTCCGGCAAGTGTCGTACAATCCGCGCGCGTCCCGCGCCAGCAGCTTCTCGATAGCCTTGTGATCCTTTATTCGCGTTGTAGCGTCGTCCTCGTAATGATTCAAATCCGAAGTCGCCAGCAACAAAATCTCTTCCCGCGAAGCAGCAAGTACTCGTCCGATGGCTTCCCCAACCGCCACCACGTCCTCAAATCGCACGGTCCCCAGCGCAACTGGCACAAATGCGAATCCAGGCGCAAGCACTTGCAGAAACGGAAGCTGCACTTCAAGCGAATGCTCGGTGGCATGCGCCGCGCTATCTTCACGCAACAGCGGGCACGCAGTCGCTAAACCTTGCGCCAATGCCTCATCGATCGGCGCATCTCCCAGCGGGGTTCGCCATGTCCCGCGCGAAAGAATCGCCATCGGCTGTCCGCGCGGAAAATGTCGCACACCCAGAATCAAAATCTTCGGTGGCAAGACAATTCGCGACAACACCGCTCCCGCCACGTGTCCGGAATACAGATAGCCCGCGTGCGGCACAAGACACGCCTTCACGCGTGCAGGTTTCGTGCTCGATGGAACGATCGAGTGTTCACGCACCACAGCAGCTAGTTCATCCGGATCGGAGGGATAAAATCGGCCGGCAACAGCAGGCAGGCGGAGCACTACGGGCCTCCGTGATTTACAGCGGTCGGGAAGGCTTTCCTTTGACTTTGACGGCTTTCAGCGAATTCGGATCGTACAGCACGGTAACTTTATCGCCCCACTGATAGCCGCCCTTGTCGATGGTGTCTTGCATCTTCGCGGCCGCTTGCTCGGAAAGCGTGAACGTGCGAATGGACATATCGTTGCCCTTGGCGCGCACGGTAATCTGAGCGGTGTTGGAGTGCTGCACGAATCCTTCAAACTTTGCCAATCCCGAAGGCTTCGGCTTTACCGCCGCCACGATAATGGGCACAGCCACATTCGCGACCGCATCCGCGACGATCGGCGCGGTCACCAGCGGGTCCTGCCCGCGAGCAGGTACGCAACTCAGCCCGGCCAGCAGTATCCCCAGCACACACAACGCCGCGATGTTGCAGCGCAGCTTCATTCGATATCGTCCGTCGCAATCCGTAGCGACTTCAGAAAACGCACGTCTTGTGGCGTCATAGTCAAGCGCGCCATCGGCTTGCGGTCTTCTTGATCGAAGCTTTCCTGGTCCACCTGGATACGCAGCGACTCGAGAAACCGCTTATCCTGGGTGGTCAACGCCGTGGTCTCGCCGGACGCCGCATCGCGCCTGGCCAGCCCGATGGTCGCGTCGAGCTTCAGCACAATGTCGTATCCGTGCGCGCGCACCCCGGCAATTGCTCCGGTAATACGCTCGGACTCCGACACCGTGTCGTTGATTGCGTGACCCAATTCACGCAGCAAGTTTTTGAGGTTATCGTCGAGTTGCAAGGTCGGATCTCCCCTACTCACATCTTATTTTAGGCTTCCGTTTCGCTCCTTACAAGCCACGGTCAAGCCCCTGTCTCCAAAGCGTCCACACCTCCAAAACTTCATGGCCGCCGCTTCTGTCGCATGGGCGCAGCATGCTGCGCCCATATCGGCAAGATCCAGCGTCTTGAGCCCGTGCGTCCAGACAGCAAAAACCCAGTAACCACGCCCTTTATCTAACGATCGAAGGGGTCCAGAGCAAGCACCCCAAACTACCCCATCAACCGGCCCGATTTCCGGCCGCAACCTTCTGCGCTAAACTGTCCCTGTGGCCACGTCCATACGCGCTACACAAACCCAGCCGGCACAACGCGGCTTCACCCGCCTCTGGCGCGCTCTCAAACAACTGTTCCACGAGGCCGTCGGCGCTCTGTTCGCCGTACTCGCCATTGCCTGGCTCAACTCCATTCTTCGTGCCTGGACCCGCGACGTGGCACACTGGATAATCGCCCTCGCCGCTACTGTGGTCGGCCTCTTCATCTTTTTCGCGGTCACCTCCTTCCGCCGCGCCCGCAAGATATGACTCGCCCTCATCATTCTCGCTGCCTTCCAGCTCTTGTAGAGGCCGCATTCCGAGGCGGGCTCCGTTGCGTCGTGGCAGATCTCCAACCGATTTTCGAGTGTGCATCTTGGCCGTGAATCGTCAATCCATGACCACGCCTAAAGCACCCGACGCACAACCCAAAGAGCGCAAGCAACACTTCACCACGCTCTCCGGCCTCCCTATCGACCGCCTCTACACCGAAGAAAATCTCTCGCGCACAAATCCCGAAGACGCCATTGGCTATCCCGGCGAATTCCCCTACACCCGCGGCATTTATCCTTCGATGTATCGCGGCCGCCTCTGGACCATGCGCCAGTATGCCGGATTCGGCTCCGCCGGCGAATCCAACCAGCGTTATCGCTATCTCCTCAGCCGCGGCCAGACGGGCCTCTCCGTCGCCTTCGATCTCCCCACCCAAATCGGCATGGACTCCGATCACCCGCTCGCGCTCGGTGAAGTCGGCAAAGTCGGCGTGGCCATCGATTCTCTGGAAGACATGCAAGCCTTATTCGATGGCATCCCGCTCGAAAAAGTCTCCACCTCCATGACCATCAACGCGACCGCATCGATCCTTCTTTGCCTGTACGTCGCGGTCGCGAAAAAACAGGGCGCCGATCTCAGCAATCTCTCCGGCACGGTGCAGAACGACATCCTCAAGGAATACATCGCCCGCGGCACCTACATCTATCCCGTGCGTCCCGCCATGCGCATTGTCACCGACGTTTTCGCCTGGTGCCGCACCGACCTGCCCAAGTGGAACACTATTTCCATCTCCGGCTATCACATTCGCGAAGCCGGCTCGACGGCCATCCAGGAAGTCGCTTTCACCCTCGCCAACGCCATCGCCTACGTGCAGTCCGCTCTCGACGCTGGGCTCAGGGTCGATGATTTCGCGCCACAGCTCTCCTTCTTCTTCAATGCCCACAGCGACCTGCTGGAAGAAATAGCGAAGTATCGCGCCGCGCGACGTCTCTGGGCGCGCATCATGCGTGAGCGTTTCGGCGCGTGTGACCCGCGTTCCTTGCTGCTCCGCTTTCACGCGCAAACAGCCGGCTCTTCCCTCACCGCGCAGCAGCCGGAAAACAACATCGTCCGAGTCGCGATCCAGGCGCTCGCCGCGGTTCTCGGCGGCTGCCAGTCGCTGCACACCAATTCGCTGGACGAAGCGCTCGCGCTCCCCACCGAAGACGCCGCGCTGATCGCGCTTCGCACCCAGCAGATCATCGCCCACGAAACTGGAGTCGCCAACACCATCGATCCCGTCGCGGGCTCCTACGCCATCGAATCGCTTACCAACGAAATCGAAGCCGGGGCGCTCACTTACATCGAAAAGATCGACGCCGGCGGCGGGATGCTCAAAGCCATCGAATCCGGGTTCGTGCAATCCGAAATTCAGAAAGCCGCCTACGATTTCCAGCGCGCCGTCGAGAAAACGGAGCAAATCGTCGTCGGCGTCAACGACTTCGTCGCGGAGGAAGATCGCCAGATCCCGACCCTGCGCATCGATTCACAAATCGAACGCGATCAGGTCGCGCGCCTTCAGGCTTTGCGCACCAAGCGTGACCAGGCGAATGTCCAGTTCGCCCTCGCTGAACTTGCCCGCCGCGCCGCCACCTCCGAAAATCTGCTCCCCGCCATCCTTACCGCCGTCGAGGCCTATGCCACCGTGGGTGAAATCTCCGACACCCTCCGCCGTCAATTTGGCGAATACCGCGAATCCATCGTCATCTAGCTAAATCCTCCGCCTGCTCTAAAGCCCAGCTCTTGTTGCACCAGCCCTGTAGTATTCTCTCCTCGCTGTGTCGCCCACCAAGCTGATCCTCGCGTCCGCATCCACCCGCCGCGCGGAAATTCTCCGCGACGCCGGCATTCCGTTCACGGTGATGTCCTCTGCCATCGACGAAACGCCCATTCCCGGCGAACCTGGCCCCGACCTCGTACGGCGTCTGGCCGATGCCAAAGCCGAGCTGGTCGCCGCCCGTGCCGTAGGTCCGGCAATCGTTATCGCCGCCGACACCGAAGTCGTCCTCGAGGGCAGCGTCCTCGGCAAGCCTCGTACCAGCGAAGACGCCCGCAACATGCTCGCGAAGCTTTCCGGCCGCACACACTCCGTCGTAACGGGAGTCACTCTGATTCGCTTACCCGACGCCGAGCGCCGCAGCTTCGTCGAGATCACCCAAGTCCACTTCGGCGCCTTGTCCGACGAAGAACTGACCCGCTATCTCGCCTCAGAGGAGCCTTTCGACAAAGCCGGCTCCTACGCCATTCAGGGCCGCGCCGGTCGTTACATCCCGCGCATCGAAGGCTGCTACTTCAATGTTGTCGGCCTGCCTCTCGCGCGCCTGTGCCAGACTCTCAGCGAGCTCGGCTGGTCCGAAGACTGACCCTCTTCCGTTCACCGATGGCTGAGCACTGAAAAATCAATTTGCCTGGTACGTTTACATCCCTGTGCCACCACAACCATTTTAGAATGATAGGGATACTTCACGACTTCCTGGCATCGACGGTATACCCTGAACGCCAATCTTGAGGAAAACTCAAGGTGGCGGTTTCTCATTGGTACGCCAAAAAGGGGAAAGGCGCCACAGTCAGGGCGCCTTTGCAAAACTCCCAGTTTTGAACCCTGAACTGCCGGCTCGCGACTACGCTTTCTTCTCGTCAGCCTTGTCGGCAGGAGGAGCTGCCGGCGGGGGCGGCGTATGCGAAGCGCCCGACATACCTTCCTTGAAATTGCGGATACCTTCGCCAAGCCCCTTCATGACCTCAGGAATCTTGCGGCCGCCGAACAGAATCAGCACGATGGCCAGCACCACCAGCCAATGGAAAATACTAAACTCGCCCATGAACAACCTCCACGCGCCTGTTTGCGGATAGGTGATCTTCAACCCTAACGCAGGACGCCTCGCGCGGCAAGCCCCTGCAAGCCGTGCAGTTACAGGATAACACGCTCGTCCCCCGCGCGCCGCGTCACGCGCTCCCGGTCCAGGTATTCCAGGAGCGGAATAGCGTACTTGCGGGTAATCCCGGTCAGCTCCTTGAAGACCGGTACGGAGATTCGATCGCCCTTGGTTTTCTTGTAAGACCCGAGGTGCGCGCGCAGTTGGCTCAAGGCGTCGCGATGAAAGATCAGTTCGGGCGTCACGCGCACCAGCACTTTCTCGCGCAGCAGAATTTGCAGAATCCTTTCCGCGCGCTTCGCTTCCACCGGGAGCCCGCCCAAAACCTCCTTTACGGCGGGAACGGTAAGCCCCGCTCCGGCAAACGCCGTTTCGATTTGCAGTTTCGTGCGCGCTTCCTCGGGATCCAAACTGACCGTTGCCCCCGCGCGCTTTACGATTTCGCCCTGCGTTTCGAGCTTCTTTTGCGCCACCAGCTCCTCGAGCGCCGCCCGAAACGTTTCCGTGCGCACGCGGCGCCCCAGGCTCGATCGCAGGTTCTCTCGTGTGATCCCCGGCACCAGCGGATTTTCCTTGTGAAAAGTCTCCACCTTGGCGGCAACGTTCTGCTGCACGTCGGTGAATATTTTTGCCGGCACCAGCAACAGCGGCTCGCTGGAAACGATTTTTACCTGGCCTGATGATCCGAGCGCACGAGCCGCGTCGCGGACTTCGCTGTCGAGCCAGCCGCTGCGCGCTACAATGTCTTCGAGCGCGAGTCCCAGCGGCGCTCGCTCGACCATGGCGGCCAGCGATTCCGCTCGGTTACCCCGTTCGAGTATTTCCAGGAATGCGACACGCCCGGTGTCTCGAGTCAGAGGCCGTCGGGCAAGTGCGTCAAGTACTTCCCCGCCGCCGATTGTCGTTATCGGTGAAAATTGCCGCACGATGAAGCGATCGCCCGGCAATGCCAGCATTTCACTCTGCAGCCGCAATTGTACGAATGCACTTTGCCCTGGGAGCAAGTCATTGCCGCCGTAGAAATGAATCTTCGCAATAGTTTCCGAAGGGCCGAGATGAAAATGGACCTGATCGTGCTGTTTCAGTTTCGCCGCTGATGGCAAGAGGTTAATCCTCGCATCGAGCCTTCGTGATGTACGGAATTTTCCCGGTGGGGCCAGAACCATGCCGCGCTGCAACGCGGTGTGTTCTATCCCGGCAAGGTTCACGGCGGTGCGTTGCCCCGCAAGAGCGCGGTCCACCGATTTTCCGCCGGACTGCACGCCGCGCACGCGCAGCCGTTTACGTTCCGGAAACAGTTCCACTTCATCGCCGACGCCGACGCTGCCGGAAATCAGCGTGCCGGTCACCACCGCCCCAAATCCCTTGATCGCAAACGAGCGGTCGATCGGCAATCGAAAATACCGCGCCGAATTCTTCCCCGGAGCTTCGAGTGCGGCGCGATGTAATTCGCTCTTGAATTCCGCTAGACCTGCGCGGGTTTTCGCGCTGACCGGCACGATCGCCGCATTCTCCAGAAATGAGCCGTGCAAATATTCTTCGATTTCCAGATGCACTAATCCCAGCGTGTCGGCGTCCACCAGATCGCTTTTTGTCAGCGCCACCACACCGCGTTTCACGCCGAGCAGCCGGCAAATATCGAAATGCTCGCGCGTCTGCGGCTTGATCGATTCGTCCGCGGCAATCACCAGCACAACCAGATCGACTCCCGCCGCTCCCGCGAGCATGTTGCTGACAAACCGTTCGTGACCGGGCACATCGACGAAACCGAAGCGCACGTCCTCCTCTTCGAGGAATGCAAAGCCGAGATCGATGGTGATGCCGCGGCGCTTTTCTTCCTCTAGCCGATCGGGATGCGTGCCTGTCAGCGCTTCAACGAGCGCGGACTTCCCATGGTCGATGTGCCCGGCAGTTCCGACGATGACGTTCTTGGATTCGGTAGGCATGACGAGATGCAAGCCGCGCGATGTTTGGCCGATTGCGATGCTACGTGAGAACAGAATGGAGGGTCAAACGTGAAGCGCGGATATGGCCAGTATCGGAATGCAGAGTTATTTCGCCGAGGCGATTTCGTCGACAATGGCTTGGGCGGCAGCGCGCGGGTCTGGGGCGGCGAGGATGGGGCGGCCCACTACCAGGAAATCGGCTCCGGCTTTGATCGCTTCGCTGGGAGTCGCGGTGCGTGCCTGATCGTCACCGTTGGCGGAGGCGTTGTCTTTCGGGCGTACCCCAGGGGTGACAATCAGGAAATCGCGGCCGCAAGCCTTGCGGATGGCGCGCGCTTCCTGCACCGACGCAACGACTCCATCGACACCCGCGCTTTTCGCCAGCTTCGCGAGTTTCACCACCCGCGTCTTCGGCGGACCGCCGATTCCCACTTCGCGGATGGCCTTGTGATCCATGCTGGTCAGCACGGTGACCGCGAGCAGTCGTGGACGATCCGCGCCCATCGGCACGCCTGCGCTGATCGCCTGTGCCGCGGCGTGCAACATCGCGGTGCCCCCCAGTGCGTGCACGTTTACCAGCTGAACGCCGCTCATCGCCGCACATGAGAGAACTGCGCCGGCAACCGTGTTCGGAATGTCGTGAAATTTGAGGTCGAGAAATATGCCGGCACCAAGCGCCGCGATTTCCTTAACCGCGGCCGGACCTGCCGCCGTAAAAAGCTGGCTCCCAATCTTGAACATGCCCA
>DATNCJ010000032.1:0-12659 GCA_035607215.1 Candidatus Eiseniibacteriota bacterium | reverse complement strand
CGGAAGTGCTGGATGCTACGCCCGACGGGCTGAGCCTGAAGGGTCAGGTGTGAAGGGCGGGCACCGCGGCCAGGGCGTTGATGACCGCGTCAGTGAATTCGGCTGTAGTGGCTTTGCCACCGAGGTCGCGGGTGACGTGCCTGGCTTCGCGGTAGACCTTTTCGAGGGCGGTTTCGATGCGTTGGGCGGCGGATTGTTCGCCCAGGTGCTTGAGCATCATGATGCCGCTCATGAGCAAGGCCGTGGGATTGGCGAGGCCTTTGCCGGCGATGTCCGGCGCGGTGCCATGCACGGCCTCGAACATCGCACAGGAGTCGCCGATGTTGCCGCTGGGGACGACGCCGAGCCCGCCGACCAAGCCGGCGGCGAGATCGCTCATGACGTCGCCGTAGAGATTTGGCAACAGCAGCATATCGAACTGGGCGGGGTCGAGGACCATTTGCATGCAGGCGTTGTCGACGATCAATTCTTTGTATTCAGTTTCGGGATATTGCTGCGCGACGGTGCGGATCGATTTCAGGAACAGGCCATCGCTTAGCTTCATGATGTTGGCTTTGTGAATGGCGTGAATCTTCTTGCGGCCCTGACGCTTGGCGTACTCGAAGGCAAAGCGGGCGATGCGTGTGGAGGCTTTCTCGGTGATGATTTTCAGGCTTTCGACGACGCCGGGGACGACTTCGTGTTCGAGGCCAGAGTAAAGGTCCTCGGTATTCTCGCGGACTAGCACGATATCGACATTCTCGAATCGCGATTTCACTCCAGGCAGATTCATTACTGGGCGAAGATTGGCGTAGAGATCGAGGGTCTTGCGCAAGGCTACGTTGACGCTGGGAGCGCCACCGGCAATGGCGGTGCCTGTCGGGCCTTTCAGGGCGACTTTGTTGCGGCGAACGGATTCGACCGCGTCCTGATTGACGGACTGGCCGGCCGCAGTAGTCTTGTCGGCCCGGGCTTCGAGTTCTTCCCAGTCGAATTGCACGCCGGTCGCTTCGAGGATGCGCTGGGTGGCGGTGGCGACTTCGGGACCGATGCCTTCGCCGGGGATCAATGTGACTTTGTGTCGCGTAGGAAACCCCTATCCAAAGATGCTCACGGACGTTCAAGATTATACAAGGTTTATCGAGCAGGCTGGGAGAGTCTCCTTCCGGCTTGCTCTTTTTTACTCACCCTTGCTCATCGTTTGGTCACACATAAGCTAAGGCGATTCATTGACAGGTGGCAATATCCAGTGCTAAGGTTTGTGCCGTGAGTCCAGCGCTTTACACGACAGTCCAAGTCGCGAAGATGACGAAGATTCCGCGGGCAACCTTGCAGTTCTGGGTTAAGACCCGGAAAATCGCCGCCCCGCGCGTCGAACTGGTGAAGGGTAAAGCCGTCAGACTTTGGAGCAAGGCCCAGATTGAGAAGGCCCGCGAATTGAAGGGCACTCTCAAGCCCGGGCCGAAAAAGAAGGCGTAGTAAAAGCGGGACGCGAGCGGATGGCAATCCGAACGCGCCCCTAAACAAATCAACCTGGTTGGAGAACAACGATCAGCTTATAGAGCGGTTTGAGAAATGGTTGCTGATCTGCGGCAAGGCCGAAAGCACGAGAATCAATTACAGGTCGCCGTGACGCAATTTTCCAAATTCCTGGTGAACAAACCACTCACCGCGGCCACGAAGGAAGACGTCCGCGCTTTCATTTTCAGTCTATACGGCCGCGGTTTAGCCGCTACCACGATGCAGGCGAGACGGGATGCGCTGCAGACTCTGTTTGATTGCCTCCAACTCGGAGGGCAGGTCCGGGAGTCGGTCCCTCGCTACATTCTGAGGCGAAAGCTTCCGACCCGATTACCTCATGCAAAGTCCGAAGAGGAAATCGAGCGGCTCATCGCCGCCACACGAAATTCTCGCGACCGGGCGATCATTGAGCTTGGCTATGCCTCTGGACTCCGCGTAAGTGAGCTGAGGTCCCTAAACGTAGAGGACGTGAACCTTGAGGCCAGGAGCCTGTTCGTTCGCCGCGGCAAGGGTGATAAAGATCGCCTCGGACTGTTCGGCCACAAAGCAGCCGCGGCGCTCAAGGACTATCTCGGTGACCGCAAGCGTGGGCCGTTGTTCCTCGCGCAACGCTACATCCAGCAAGGTGGCGTGAGCAAAGACCGCTACGGCACTTGGCGCGGCTGGTGGCGAGAGCGTTCCGGCGATGGAAAGCTCAAAATGCGAAGCGTTCGGCTTGGCGATTACGATCTACCTACCAAGGAACGGGCGCGCGAAGCTCTACGGCACTTCCTCGATTGCGAGCAGATCGCTCGTGCTGAACGCTCGCCGCAGCGAATGGTGATCCGCAGTATCTACCGCGTGATCGTGAAAACCGCAAAACGCGCCGGCATCTCTGGCGTTCACCCCCACATTCTGCGCCACAGTTGCGCAACGCATTGCGTCGATCATGGAATGGACATCCGTTTCGTTCAGGATCTGCTTGGCCACGCGTCTCTGGTCACCACGCAAAAATACCTCCACGCTTCAGCCGTGAACCTGCAACGCGTCCACGCGAAGTTTTTCCCAAGAGGCTGACCATGAAAAAGTTCATCAAGGTCGAAGTGATGCCGCCCGAACGGAAACGATCCGGGCGCACCAAAAAGATCCTCGATCTGCGGAAGCTAGAAAGTATCGAGGTCCCAGTTTTCGAGTTGCCAGCGCAGGCGATTGAAAGCCTTCTGATCTTCGACGCGTGAGCCCTCGACCGATCGACCCGCCAAGACCTGTTGCGTCTACTCCCGCAACTAGTTCACATCCGCCCAGCTTGGCGAGCGGAGTACATGGAATGCGGCTGCATCTCCTGCCACAAAAAAGAAGACCGAGTACGGAGCCGGGGGATTCTGCGTTACGTGCTGGGGGCGCATTTACATGCGCATGAGGAACCGCTTCAGGAAGGCCATGCAGGGCCGCGATATGGCGGCAGAACTGGCAACGTTCAAGGACGCTCTCTCGCTCCGCTACAACGCCGCTCAGCGGCTATTTAACAGCGACGATTAGCGCGTCAGGCTTTGCGGGAGTTGATGACGGGCGGTGCGGTCGAGCGGACAGGAGATGGTAGGCGAGGAGATCCGTTCCGGTATTTCGCGCGACGCCCACTTTAGACAAGTTGTGCGGACGAGACCCTAGGTAGTACAGATACTCAATCAGAACCAGCAGTCCAAGAAATCCGACGATAACAACGATAAACAGCATCCCGAGCACCCTCGGCAGCGAACAATCGCTCGTGGAAAAGCGGGGTCGCGGGCCGTCCAGCAAAGTACTACGACCCCGCTTTCACCAAGGAGTGAAGCTAAGCGGAACAGTGGACCATCAGCGCAGGTGAATCAACTGTGTGCTTTGACAGGTGCCGCGCGCTTCGCTACTGCTTCGACAGCCGGTCCAGCAGCGTCGGCATCGCGTCTTCCGCTAGATGCCGGAGAAACTCGTTCATGGACTGGAGGCGCTTCTTGCAGGCGGGACAGCCGGCCACGACGATACCTCTTCCGCCCTGGCCGATGCTGGGTGGATCGTCTACGTAGGTTCCGAAATCATGGCGATATTGATGCGGCGAAAAAAATCGAGTCCGCCCGCGATAAGTCACAGATAAGTGAAAGTGAGCAATCTGTGGAAAAACAAAGTGTCTCGATTCAGTAGGTTAGAAGATCGCGCGCATGTGACTTTGTGTCTCATGGCTGCATCGTATTCTATGTGAAGCCCCGGAGCTTGTCGAAAGTCGGCCAGGGTGGCGTTGCCGGAAAGGGAACCCGGCGTTGTGCAAGCGCTGCCGAGTTTTGTTATACTGATTTCGTACGTTAGCTCTGCTGCTTGTGCGCGGAGAAGGGGATTATGATCAATCTAACGCCGGTTGCAAGTTCCAAGGTCAAAGAAATCATGCAGATGCAGAACCCGGTGCCGACGGCGTTGCGCGTCGCGGTGGTCGGAGGCGGCTGCTCTGGTTTCCAGTACCACATGGCTTTTGAGAATACGACCAACGACACCGATGAAGTTGTCGATTTTGACGGGCTGAAGGTCGCTGTCGATCAGATGAGCTCGATGTACCTCGAAGGCGTGGAGATTGACTACATCGAAACGGTGGAAGGCGCGGGGTTCAAGTTCAACAACCCCAATGTGAAGAGCACCTGCGGTTGCGGGAGTTCGTTCAGCGTCTAGGATTTGAGGCTGGAAGTGATATTCTCTCCGGCTGGGGTTTCCAAGGCTCCTGGGTTTTTGCCCGGGAGCCTTTTTTTATGTCTGCCTCTTTAGCGGAGTGGGACGACAGGCACCGGGCGGCGGATAACAAGCCGAGCCCGGAACCGGCCAGCTTCGTCACGGAAATGCTGCCGTTGCTGCCGCGAGGACCTGCATTGGATCTGGCTTGCGGGACCGGGAGGCATGCTCTGCTGCTAGCGGCGCGCGGACGGCACGTAACGGCGGTCGATGGTTCGGCTGCGGCTCTCGATATTCTTGAGCAGCGGGCGAGGGAGTCTCATCGGCTCGCGCGGCGAACGTCGAACATTCACGGCACCGGGGAATCACGCGCCGGTATCGAACTTGTGCAGGCCGACCTTGAGCACGCCACGTTGCCCGGTGGGCCTTTCGCGGTGATTCTTTGCGTTCATTACCTGCAGCGATCTCTGTTTCCTCAGATCGAAGCGGCTCTTGCACGCGGCGGAATGCTTTTGTTTGAGACGTTCACGCGCGCACAGCTGGAGTTCAATGGCGGGCCGAAAAATCCGGAATACTTGTTGGATTGCGGGGAGTTGCGAACAGCGTTTCCGTCGTTGCGGTTGTTGTTTTACCGCGAGCTACGGGCTGGGAAGGGAATTGCGAGTTTGCTCGCTCGGAAGGATTGAGTGGTGCGTTGGATCGTTTTTGTTGGCCAAGACGCAACGGAGGAACGGGCGTGAAGCCCGCCCCTACACGGAAGAACAAAGAGCAGCACATCGTTATGCCGGTTTGTTGCAAACGCAGGGGCGCGACCTTATTCTTGATTGGCCAGCATGAAGATAGCTCTCGCGCAGTTTAATCCCACCGTCGGCGATTTGTCGGGAAATGCGGCTCGGATTTTGAGCCTGGCGGAGCAGGCGCTTGCTCGTGGCGCAAAGCTGGCGGTCTTCTCCGAACTGTGTTTGTGCGGCTACCCGCCTCAAGACCTACTGGAACGGCCTGCCTTTATCGATCGCAATCTGAAAGAGTTGAAGGAGCTGGCGAAGAAACTGCCCTTGCCCGCGATTATCGGATACGCGGGGCGAGTAAAGAAGGGTAGAGGCAAGGCCATCGCCAACAAGGCCGCGCTGTTGTGCGGTGGGCGCATCGTCTTTGAGCAGAACAAGATGCTGCTGCCTACCTACGACGTATTTGACGAATCGCGTTACTTTCAGCCGGCGGAGCGGCAAACGGTCTACGATTTCGCGAATCAACAGCTGGGCATCACGATCTGCGAAGACGTGTGGAACGACAAGAATTTCTGGCCGAACATGCTGTACGAGCGGGATCCGGTGACAGAACTGGTGACGCAGGGAAGTACCCTGCTGCTGAATATTTCGGCCTCGCCGTACACCATCGACAAGCGCTCGCTGCGGTTTGACATGCTGAAGTCGATTGCCAAGACCCATCACCGGCCGGTGGTTTACGTGAACCAGGTGGGCGGGAACGACAGCTTGATCTTCGATGGAGCGAGCCTGGCGCTGACGGCCGACGGCAAAATCGCCGCGCAGGCGCTGGCGTTTGAAGAAGACCTGGTGATGTTTGACACCGAGACCGGCCAGGGCGAGATTCATCCGCAGCCAAAACAGGAAATCGAGTATGCGTATCGCGCGTTGGTGCTGGGAACGCGGGATTACGTATCCAAATGCGGATTCAAGAGGGTATTGGTCGGTCTGAGCGGTGGTATTGACTCGGCGGTGGTCGCGGCGATCGCCGTGGACGCCCTGGGCGCGGCGAATGTGCAGGGAGTGTCGATGCCGGGGCCTTTTTCATCGATGGGCAGCAAGGACGACGCGAAGGCTCTGGCACAGAATCTAGGTGTCGAGCTGATCCCGCTGCCGATCGGCGGCGTGTTTGAGGCTTATCGGCAGGCGCTGGCGCCGGCGTTTGGCGACCGACCCGTGGATGTGGCGGAAGAAAACATTCAGGCGCGCATTCGCGGCAACTACCTGATGGCGCTGTCGAACAAATTTGGGTCCATGGTGCTCAGTACCGGAAATAAATCGGAGCTCGCGGTCGGATATTGCACGCTGTACGGAGATATGGCCGGCGGACTCGCAGTCATTTCCGACGTGCCGAAGCTGATGGTCTACGAGCTGGCACGATGGATTAACCGCGAGAGGGAACTGATCCCTCGCGCAACCATCGACAAGCCTCCTTCGGCGGAGCTGCGGCCGGATCAGAAAGACGAAGATTCCCTGCCGCCTTATGATGTGCTGGACCGCATCCTGAAGGCTTATATTGAGGACCTGAAGAGTCCGCAGGACATTGGCGACAAGTATGGGTTCGACCTGAAGCTGGTGAAGGATATCGCGCTGCTGGTGGACCGCAGCGAGTATAAAAGGAAGCAGGCGGCGCCGGGATTGAAGATTACTTCGCGGGCGTTCGGATTCGGCAGACCGTTTCCAATTGCGCAGCGATTCATTCCGTAGGGCTGGCAGAGAGATGCCGATCCCTTACCGGCAAGAACCCGCGGGTTCGGGATGACACCAAGGTGCATGGGCTAGGAGTGTCGGCAAGTTCGTCGAATTTTGATCGCCATCTATATCCATATAAGGTTGAGGTTCCAAGTGAAGACTTCGCTGAAGGCATTTGTGGGTGCAGCTCTGTTGTTCGCCCCATCCATCGTTCGCGCACAGGTGGCTGTACCTACGACGGGGCAGACGACGCAGGTTCAAAAGCAGATCGAGTCCTATCTGCGCAACATGTACGCGTTTGGACCCGACGTCCAGGTGACGGTATCGGCGCCCAAGGAATCGCAGGTAGCCGGACTGCTAGAGACCGATGTCGCGGTGAAGATCGGCGACAACACGGAGAACGCGAAGTTCTATGTCAGCAAGGACGGAAAATATTTGGTGCGGGGCGAAATCGCCGACCTGACCCGCGATCCGCTGGCCGACAACCGCAGCAAGATCGACATGAAGAATTCGCCGGCAATGGGCAACGCCAATCCAACAGTGACGCTCGTGGAATACTCCGACTTCGAGTGTCCGGTATGCCGGAATCTCCACGGTGTGCTCCGCGAGATGCTGCCAAAGTATCCGCAGGTGCGGTTGGTGTTCAAGGATTTCCCGCTGGATAGCATCCATCCCTGGGCGCGGACCGCGGCATTGGCTGGCCGGTGCGCGTACCAGCAGAATCCGGCGGCGTTCTGGAAGATGTACGACGCCATCTACGACGGCCAGGAGATCATCTCGGCGTCCAACGCTTATACGAAGATGACCGACTTCGCGGGACAGGCTGGCCTAAATACTAACGTCTTCAAATCGTGCTTGGCCGGACCAGAGGCTGCCGCCGCCGTCGATGCGAGCCGCGCCAACGGGTTGCAGCTGGAGGTCAACAGCACGCCGACGATTTTTGTGAACGGGCGGCGGCTGGTTGGGGCGGACGGGCGAACGCTGGAGCAATACATTCAGTACGAACTCGCGCGGCAGAAAACCTCAGCGAAGAACTAAGGGGTACCGGCAGGAAGAGCCTGAGTCCGGGACAGGGGAGCATTCGGGCTCTGGGCCAGGGTGGTAATTTCAGGCTTATTTCTTGGTTGACATAATATCCGTTATAGGACTCGACCTGTTTTGCGGACATCACCGTTTTAGCGCAAATCTCCGCATCGGCGGTCTCCAGCGTGCGTGTTTTTCAATTTGGGAGCGTTCGATTACTGAGCGCCGGGCTTGGCTGTGGCGATCTTCTCGAGCAATTGTTCTTTGCGATACACCAGGGCATTGATGTCGTACGTGGCGAGTTCGAATCCATGGCCGTGCGTGATGGCGTCGGTCGGGCAGGCCTCCACGCAATAGCCGCAGAAAATACAGCGAGAGTAGTCGATGTTGTAAACGCTGGCGTAACGTTCGCCGGCGGAAATACGATTCGAATCCGTATTTTCCGCGGCTTCGATGTAAATGCAATTCGCAGGACACGCCGCCGCGCACAAGAAGCAGCCAACGCATTTTTCCAGGCCGCTTTCGTCGCGATGCAGGACGTGAATGCCGCGGTAGCGCGACTGGAAATGCACCGGCTCGTACGGGTAGTTCTCCGTCACCGTTTTGCGAAACATATTTTTGAAGGTGACGCTGAAGCCCTTGGCCAGCGTGGAGAAAGTCTCGCCAACTTCACGAAGGATCGACGGCATAGGCGAAAAGTGTAACAAACCGAGCGACATCGGGCAACGAGGCGAGCATCGCGGCAGCATTTGCTGCGCACAAATTGACGCCACGGCACCGCCGCTGCGACATTAAAGCATGCATATCCGGCCCGCCAACGACAGCGACACCGATGCCATCTGGGAAATCCTCGAAACTATGATCCGCGCGGGCGACACCTATACTTTGCCCTCGAACATGTCGCGCGAGGAAGCGCTCACCTACTGGCACGCACCTGGGCACGAGGTATTTGTCGCCGAAGAGGCAGGGCAAATCCTTGGCACCTATTTTCTGCAAGCCAATCAACGCGGGGGTGGGTCCCACGTAGCCAACTGCGGCTATGTGACGGCCCGCCAGGCGACCGGGCGAGGAGTGGCGCGCGCGATGTGCGACCATTCATTGGATCGCGCTCGTTCGCGCGGTTTCACAGCCATGCAGTTCAATTTTGTGGTGAGCACCAATGAACGCGCGGTCCGGTTGTGGCAACACCTGGGGTTCAAGATCGTGGGATGTCTGCCTGGCGCATTTCGGCACCCCACGAACGGACTTGTCGACGCGTTCGTGATGTATCGGACGCTTTAGCCGGACTCGCGCGTTAACCGCGCGCCGCCGTCGCTTCCTCGCGTCCCTTCCCTGCCAGCGCCTGGATGATCTGTTTGCCGTGGAAGCGGCCGTTTTCGATAAAGATCTCGCTGGTATGCCGCCCCCCGATCACCACGCCCGCGAGATAAATCCCCGGGACGTTGCTTTCCAACGTGTTGGGATCAAGCGCGGGCTTTCGCGTTTCCGGATCGAGACGCACGCCCAGGCTTTCAATGAAGGCAAAGTCCGGGTGATAGCCGGTCAGTGCAAATACCCGGCGCGCCGGCAGGCGCTTCTCGCCCGCACCGTTCGTGACGATCACTTCGTCGCGGCTGATCTCCTTCACGCGGGTCTCGAACATGGCCTTAACTTGTCCAGCTTTGATGCGATTCTCGATATCCGGGCGCACCCAGTACTTGATCGTCGAACCCAGCTGCGCGTCGCGATGCACCAGAGTCACCTTGGCGCCGTTCCTGTACAGATCGAGCGCCGCTTCGGCCGCTGAATTCTTGCCGCCGATGACCACAACGTTCTCATTCCAATACTCGTGCGGTTCGGTGTAATAGTGCGAAACGTGCGGCTGATCCTCTCCCGGGACATTGAGCAGATTCGGGAGGTCATAGTAGCCGGTGGCCACGGCGATTTTTCTGCCGTGATATTGATGCTCGACGCCCTTATCCGATCGCGTGGTCACCACGAATTTCTCGTCGGTGCCTTCCACGCGCAGCACCAGCTCATAAAGTCGCAGCTCCAATTCGTAGTGCTCTGCTGCTTTGCGGTAATACTTCAGCGCTTCCACGCGCGTAGGCTTCTCTGCGGGGCTCACCAACGGCAAATCGCCGATCTCCAGAAGCTCCGGCGTGGTGAAGAACACCATGTTCACGGGATAGTTGAAAATGGAATTGCACAGGCAGCCTTTATCGATCACCAGCGGGCGCATGCCCGCGCGGCGCGCCTGGATGGCGCAGGCCAGCCCTGTCGGCCCGGCGCCGATGCAGATTATGTCGTAGGTTTCCATGGGAATTTCAGTTTGCCGGGACTCCGCAGCAATTGCAAATCGCGTGCGCTCGCTACTGCAGCGGTAATGCTTCGAGGATAGTGGTCAATTCTTCCCGGAACTTCGCGAGTTCGTGGAGGCGCCCGGGCGTCGCCGCGACCTCTTTTTTCTTCCAAACAAACACTTCACCTTGGCCTCGCTTCAACTTGACGCTCAAGTTCCCGTCCACCAGCAAAGTTGGCGGAGCCAGCAGCCGCAACCCTCCGCTGGGAGCGGCAGTCAACACTGCCGCGCATTCGCCGCGCCGCACGCACAGCGCGCTCTCGTAAGGCGGGATGGCCACCGGCTGGAATCCAGCCGCAAAGGCGCGTTCCAGCACCTTCATCTGTTGAGGTGAAAGTTCCAGCATGAGTGCGGAAATAGCCCAGCATCATTGCGGCAGATCGCGAGGGCGATGACTATGCCGCGGTGTAGTCGGCCTCGGACGAGGAGCCTTCCAGTTGCGAAAGAATGCCGCGTAGCGTGGTGATCAGCTCGTCCCTTGAAACATGGCTTTTCTTGAATTGAATGCGGAAGCGGAAGGTCTCGTTCTCCGGCTCGAACTGAAAAATGAACGGCTGCGGCCGCTGCGGCCCGGTCTGCTCGTCGCGGCGTTCCTTGCGAGCTTCGTCGCGGGTCAATCCGCCCTGCAAAATGCGGTGGAGCATCTCCACCATTTTCTTCTCGGTCGGCTGCCGCGCGATCTGCAACAGCAGCGACTTCGAGTTCACGCCGTGCTCGATGCACTTTTTTCGCAGCGCTTCCGGAATATTGCGCAGCGAAAGCGTCTCGGTTACGGAAGAGCGCGCCCGCCCAATCTTCCGCGCGACGTCCTCATGCGTGTATTCGAACTGTGTGGCCAGCCGGTGCAAGCCGTCGGCTTCTTCAAACGGCGTGAGATCCTTGCGCTGAATGTTCTCAATCAGCCCGATCTCCAGCGTCTCCGCGTCGTCGGCCATCTTCTCGATGCACGGCACTTCATTCAATCCCGCCGCGCGCGACGCGTGGTAGCGGCGCTCGCCGGAAATGATGTAGTAGCAATCCTCGCGAGGCACGAAGCGCACCAGCAGCGGCTCGAGCACGCCCTTTTCGCGAATGGAATCGGTCAGCTCCCGCAAATCGCCGATGCTCTTGCGCGGCTGCTCCGGATTGGGTCGAATCTGATCCACCGGGATCATTCTCCCGATGGCCGCCCCGCTGTAGCTGGTCAGTGATTCGACGTAGTGCGCGTCATGCCGCATCTTCAGCGTGACTGGTAACCCGGTCCTCTTCAACACGATGAATAACCTCCCCGGCTAGCTTTTTGTACTCGATGGCGCCAGGTGATTTCGGCGCAAACGTTAGGATCGTTTCTTTGTAGGCTGGACTTTCTTCAAGGCGCACATTCTTGCTGATCTTCGTCTTGAAGAGTGTTTCGCCGAACACCGTACGAATTTGCCCGTGCGTGTCGCGTGAGATATTCGTGCGCTTGTCGAACAGCGTGATCACCACCCCGAGCATCCGCAGCGCCGGGTTGGGCCGCGCGCGAATTCGCTCGTAGGTCTCCAGCAAATCGTCGGTGCCCTCGATCGCAAAATACGCGGCCTGAATCGGCACGATCAGATGCGTAGACGCCACCAGCGCATTCACGGTCAGAATACCCAGTGATGGCGGAGTGTCCAGAACGATGTAATCGAAATCCTTCAGAATCGGCCCAAGCGCATCTTTCAAACGATACGGCGCGTCAAACTGTCCTGCGAGCACCTGCTCGAGCTTCGCGAGCGCCAGACGGCCCGGCCCGATGGACAACATCGATTCCTTGGTTGGCTTGATCACCGCGGACATCGCCGTCCGGCTGTCGCTGAGCACATCGAACATCGAGGAAGGGACTTCGCCGGAATCGTAAAACGCGATGGTGGAATTGGCTTGCGGATCCAGATCGATGAGTAAGGTGCGCTTGCCGCGATCGGCAAGGCCTGCGGACAAATTGATCGCCGTGGTGGTTTTGCCGACGCCGCCTTTCTGATTCGCGATGGTGATGATGGCAGTCATTGGCCTCTGCCTCCCCCCGAGCGACCAAGATAGGTCCGCCGCGCTCCGGCAAACGAGTTCCTATATATAGGTGCCTCCCGTCAGAAACCCCCTAGACCTAGCCCAACTTTACGGTTGTAACCGATTGGAAGGCAAGGAAAAAGTGGAATTTCTGCAATCCGCCAGTGGAAAAATTCCCGCGCAACGCATCGGGGAAAACCTTGGAGGGATTAATGCGTCGCGCTAAAAGTCCAGGCCCCAGAAGTCCGCTGGCATTTTCTGGAGTTCCAGACCCAGTTCCCAGCCACTCCGGCCCTCGTGTCCACGCCACACCAGGATGGAGTCGCAAACGTGCTGGTTCGTCAAATTGATCAGCCGCAATTTCTGTCCCACGGTAAAGCCCTGCGGAAGGATCGCCAGGCACCCTTTCGGGCTGATGTCCACGGTGTAGCCTTCCGCGCGATGGCTTCGGCCATCCTCGGTCCATTCCACGGCGACCGCAACCCGGGAATTCAAGCGAATTCCCGCGCTGATATGCTTCATCCGTTGCTCGAAATCGCTAATGATCGCCGTCATGATCTCCTCGGAATCCGACCGCGTCCGCCAGCCTCGCACCAGACTTCGGCGCACCAGCCGCAGTCGCGAACAATACTCGCGTAACCAAAGACTACGGTGGGCCTGTCACC
>DATNCJ010000010.1:0-36464 GCA_035607215.1 Candidatus Eiseniibacteriota bacterium | reverse complement strand
GCATGACGATTTCTTTTTCGTTAGCGCCGGAGAGCTCACCGATTACGTTACCGGTCTTGTCGAGTTGAACCGTGAGGCCGGACGAGGCGAGGAGGGCTTTGACGGCGGCGGCACGCTGGGCCTCTTGAAATGGCGGGGCGGGAATTTCAGTCAGGCGGGATTGCTGATCGTTGATCCAGGAAAGATTGCGGGAAAACCAAGAAACAGCCGCGCGCACGTCGGGGCTGTCAACAACGGATGCTGGAGGGGAGGGCCGATTGCCCTGAGGAACACTCAGCGAACGCACGGGCATGCACGCAAGGATAACCCAAAGCAGGGCATGTTTCACGATGGAGTTGGCGAGGCCAGGCAGCGTGCATCGCCAGGTGCGTGGGGTGAATGATCGCCGCGGGGATGGTGGCATCAATTGCTCGCGGGTTGCGAACACAGAGCTTGGAGTTCGGCATCGGTGAGGACGCGAGCGGATTGTTTTGCGGCGTCGAAGATGCGATTGACGAGCGCGTCGCTGGCGGGGATGCCGTGGCGCTCGAGCCAAAACAGCACATTGGATTTGCCACTCATGGGACCGATTTCAATGACCTGGTCGAGACCGAAGAGGCTGCCGGGGACGCCGCTGTAGACGACGTCAGCCAGGCCGGGATCTTTGCTGTGGAAGGCTTTGATGATGGCGGCGGCGTGAACTCCCGTGGCGGTGCGGAAGGCGTCACGTCCGATCACCGGATAGTTTGGTGGGATGGTGGTGTGCGTGGCAGCGGCGACTTTTTCGCAATATTCCTTGAGGCGAGAGAGGTCGCGATCGATCAGGCCCAACAGGCGGAGATTGACGAGCATGAGTTCCATGGGTGTGTTGCCGACACGCTCGCCGAGGGCATTGGCGGCGGCGTGAACGCAGTCGGCGCCGGCGGCAACGGCCGCCAGGGAGTTGGCGATGGCCAGGCCGCGATCGTTGTGGCCGTGCCAGTCGATGCGAATTTCTTGGCCGGAGGGCTTCACGATTTCGGTGACGGCGAATTGAATGAGATTGAAGGCGCCCTGAGGCACGGCGTGTCCGACGGTGTCGCAGAGAACGATGGCGCGGGCGCCGCTACGAATGGCGGTGGTGTAGAGGCGTTTTACCGTGTCGGGATCGGTGCGGATGGTGTCTTCGGTGACGTACATTGAGGGCAGGCCGTGATCGACGGCGAACCTCACGGCTTTCTCGGTGGTGCGTTCGAGGTGATCTACGGTCCAGTCTTCGACCAGGCGGCGAATGGGGCTGGAACCGAGGAAGGTGGCGGCTTCGATGGGGATGCCGACGCGCTGGGAGATTTCGACGATGGGGCGGATGTCAGCTTCAACGGTGCGCGCGGCACAGTTGGGGCGGATTTTCATGCGGTTGTTGGCGATCTCGCGGGCCAGAGCTTCGACGTGTTCCATGGCGCGGGGACCGGCGCCGGGGAGACCGATATTTACCTGCTCGATGCCGAGAGATTCCATCAGGTGCAGGATTTCGATTTTTTCGTTGATGGTGGGATCGTGGACGGAGGGATTTTGCAGGCCGTCGCGGAGGGTTTCGTCGTTGAGCAGCACGCTTGTGCCGTGCGGAATTGCTGGAGCGGCGGCGAGGTTCCAGTCGTGGATGTATTCGTTGCCGGTTGCTGGCGTCATTTTGCGGCTTCCGTGTTCGTGGTACTTGACATTTTACGCTGGGGTCCTTCGGCTATCCTCGCTGGATAGCCTCCGGATGACACACGCAAGCTAAGTTCATTCAAGTTCATTCACGTCCACCGCTGCCCCGCTCTTCATTTCAGGCGCCACGGAATTATTTCAATCGGTGGTCGCGGAACATCGTTTTTAGTGCGCCGCCGGCATTGCGGACACGCCGCACCACGCCCCCGCCGAATTCGAATTGCAGGAAGGCGTCGGCGGCGCGCTCCAGGTCCACACCATAACGATACCACCAGGGTTTTTCGCGGCGCGGCAGGTGATCGACATCAACATACTTGGTCTGCACCATTTCGAATAGCCCGGCTTCGCCATGGGTGCGGCCCCAGCCGCTATGTTTGCAGCCGCCGTGCGGGGCTTCAGCAATGGCGAAATAGCTGATGGCGTCGTTGATCATCACCGCGCCGGCGCGAAGTTGCGCGGCAATGGACTTGCCGCGACCCGCGTTGCCGGTCCAAACGCTGGCGGCAAGGGCGAATGAGGACGCGTTGGCATTTGCGACGGCTTCGTCGGCGCTTTTCACCGATTGAATCGCAACAATAGGACCGAATGTCTCTTCCTGGAACAAGCGCATCGTGGAGTCGACACCGGTTATGACCGTCGGCTCGAAGAAATTCGCGCCGAGATCGGGGCGCGCTTGACCTCCACACTGAATCTTTGCGCCGCGCTGAACAGCATCGGCGAGCAGATCGCGCATGCGCTGCACGTGCTGCGGACGGATGAGCGGGCCGACGTCGGTGGAAGGATCGGAGCCCCGGCCGAGGCGGAGCTTTTTCGTTTTCCCCACGCAGAGACTGGTGAATTTTTCGGCGGCGGATTCTTCCACGAACAACCGTTCGACGGAGAGGCAGACCTGGCCGCAATTGGTGTACGCGCCCCAAACGGCGGCGCTGGAAGCGGCTTCGAGATTGGCGCCGGCGAGGACGAGCATGGCGTCTTTACCGCCAAGTTCGAGCACGGTGGGAATCAGGTGGCGCGCGCAGGCTTCGGCTACGTGACGTCCGGTGGCGACACTGCCGGTGAAGATTAGCTTGTCCGGAGAGGCGTCGATCAGAGCCTGGCCGACCTCGCCTCCGCCCTGCACGATGGTCAACAGATCTTGCGGGAAGCCTGCAGTGGCAAAAAGTTTGCCTATCAGTGCGCCACACCGTGGGGTGAACTCGCTGGTCTTGCAGACGACGGCGTTGCCCGCAGCGAGTGCAGGAACGATCTGGCTCATGGGGATGGCGAGCGGATAGTTCCACGAACTAATCATGCCGATGGTGCCGAGTGGCTCGTAAGAGAGATAGCCGCTTTTCGCTTGCGCGGCGGTGCTGTGATGCGAGAGTCGCTTGGCGCGAAGGACGCGGGCGGTGTTTTGGGCGAAATAGGCGGCGGAATCGACGGCAACAAAGATATCGGCGAAGAGGGCTTCGACGCGTGGTTTGCCGGATTCGCGGACGACGGCTTCGGCGAGTTCGGTTCGCGAGGACATGATCGCGTCGCGGAGTTTTCTGAGATGAGCGCAGCGCTTGGTGATGGGCAGGCGGGACCAGGCGGTTTGTGCTGTCCGAGCACGCAGGAGCACATCGGGCAGGGTTGATGCAGGAGTGGCTTCGACGTAGCCGAGGGTTTCGCCTGTGGCGGGGTCGATGGAGGCCAGGGCGTTGAGGGGGACGGCTGTTGCGGCCATGGGCGGATTCTAACCGAAAATTGAGATCGGCACCGAGGCGAAGGTTGAGGCGACGCGCCTACAAAGAGCTGCGCAGACGCCGTCTTGCTGGGGCGCGTAGGGAGCGTACCGACTGCTTATGTCGTGGGTTTGTCTTCGGGTTCCGGGGAGATTGGTAGAACGATGGTGTGCACTGTCGAGGGATCGTCGCGGAGTTTGATATACAGGCCGGTGTCGCCAGGATGCGGGACGTTGAGGGTGGAATCGATGAAGCCGATGGGAACCGGTGCGGTGTGCGTGAATTGCTGATCGGAGGCGACGGAATCGATCAGGAAGAGATTGCTGCCGTGAAGCGCGCAGGGTTTGTCGGTGCTTTCCGGGCAGCGAATTTCCTTCAGGGCGGGGACGCGAACCAGGGTGGCAAGCGGCTGCCAGTCGCCCTTGGTGCCGTCCGCTGCAACGGGACGAAACCGGACGGGGCCGAAAGCGGAAGGGCCGAAGGCTTTGCGGGGGTCGAGAACGCCGAACAGAGTTTCGGAGTCGCGGAGAACGAGCGAGCCGTCGGTGACGCTGAGCGTGGTGGTGAAAACCTCGTCAGCGGTGCCGATTTCGATTTTTTCGGTGCGCGTGAGCTTGGCGGGAACTTCGGTTTTTACGAGGAAGGAAATCTGGCCATCCAACGGGAGTTCTTCGGGGCTGCCGAGATTGATTCCAGTTGCTGCGGAGCCGGGCTGGATGCTTTTGTTCACCAGCGTCATTTTGGGGCGCGGAGCATCGATGGTAGTGGGGAGATCAAGAACCCGACCGTCTTTGAGCGCGACATGGGCCACAACATGTTCATTGGGCGGCAGCGCGGCGGGATTGGCCCCGGAGGCGGCGAGATGCAGTTCGTCCTTTTCGTTGGCACGGGTGAGTTTCGCGGGCGCGAAGTGCACGCCGTTGAGCTCGAAGCGATCGACTTCATCGAGGCGCGTGCCGCGGAGGATTCCCTGGCGGTCTCCGGCGTTGATTTTGAAATCGTCCAGACGCGCGGCTTCGGAATAGGCGCGCAGGGCGATTTCATCGGGTTGGCTCAATCCGAATTGCTTCAATTTTAGCTTCAACGGACCGGCGGATTGGTCTTTAAGCGCAACTTTGATTTCGATCTCGTCGGGCTTGCTGACTTTATACGTCGATTTGATTTCTTTGCCTTGAGCATCCTCAATGGTTACGCCATCCACACAGACGGCAGCCTCAGACTGCAGGTGCAAGGTATCTTCTCGGCCCACGACAAGGGCGGCCTGCTCGGCGGCAGGAACGATCCAGTGCGCGGCGCGCGATGTTTTCAGTCGGAAATTTGGCCCATCGTAGGGCTCGAAGCCCCAGCGACCACGGAGGGTTGCGGTGACTTCCTGGTCGAGTTTGGCGGATTCAATGCTGTGGGTGTCGATCAGGAAACCGCCGCTGGAGGCGTCAGCGTGCGCGGGGAGGCTGATGGGATCGCCTTTGCTGTTCTTAACCTGCAGCACGAAATCGTGCGCGATGTCGGAAGAGAAGACCAGTGGCGCGCCCTCGACCGGCAGGACCAATGAAGATTTCTGCAAGCAGAATTTCTGATCAGGATTGACGGCACGCAAAGGCGGCAACTGCGCGGCTTCTACCGCGGGAAGACCAACGACGATCACGGACATGGGCTTGCGAAAAGAGGGCGGATTGTTCAGCTTCAGGTTCATCTGATCGTGTTTAGGCAGCGCTAACGCGGGAATGTACACGTAGGAGGCGGTGTGCAAGTTGCCGAGAACACGCGCCAAGTCCACGACCGCGCCGACATAGGCGCTATAGAAGCCGCCTCCCGCCAGCGAGGTGGCGCTGACCGCGCCGACGAGATCCGCGTTCGGCCCGGAGGCGAGAGCTTGTACCATCGATTGGCTATGGCCATCGTCGAGAACCAGCGAGTCGGTGTTGCGCGTCAGGCAAGAGGCTTGTTCTTCGACGGGTTTGTCGAAGCATTGCTGCTCGAGGCGGATGCCGAGAGTACGCGCGAGCAGGATGGAATGTTCCTTCAAGGCCTTAGGATCGATGTCGGAAATCGCTTTGACGTCGGCGAGATATTTTTCCAGCCGAGAGCGGTCGAGGCTGGCCTGGTTCAGATCTTGCGAGGCGCGAACGAAAATGCCAGGGCGGCCGCGAACCGCGGAGCGAAGAGTGCTGAAGTCGCCGCCCGTCTCGGGGGCGAGAAACAGCAAGGCTTGCTGGGCGTCCTGCGGAACGGTGACGACGGCTCCCTCTTCGCGCATCTGCCTGGTCCAGGTTTCGAGGCGGGTGAACCAATGTTCGGGGGGTGGATTGGTGGAACCGCGAAGAAAAGCCACGATCAGGAGATAACGGGCAGACTGATCGGGAGGGAAATCGGGATGCAGCCAGAGGCGGTCGCCGGGTTGCAGGTTGGCGACTTCAGAAATTGGCAGGGGTTTGCCGTTGCGGGTGACCCTCATTTCGATGCGCGGCCCGAGCAGATCGAAAGCATTGCTGTCGGCGCGCGTCAAGATTGGAGGGGCAAAGAGCGCCGCGATCAGGCAAATCGCGCGAACGAAGTTTGCCAATGATGAGAGACCGAAACTTCGAATGCTCATTTCCCTTCCTGCTCCTGGTGTTTGTTGATCTGCGACGCGCGAAGGCGACGGGGCTTCGCACCGGGCTATGGCCTTAAGTTTCAGTTTAAGGACACTACACGACTCGCGCCAGTTCGTTTGATGCGAGGTGTTTCCTAAAACGCCGCCCGTAGCGGCTTTACCGTTGCGCAGCCAGATTTCGCGGGCGGGCGGGGCGAAATGGCCGCAACGTTGTGAAGTATTCATGATAATTGCTGGGCCAGGGTCGAGCAACCGTGGAAGTGAGCGATGGCAGAGAAAAATATTATACCTTCCAGGCTTCCTGGTGTTCGACGCTTACCATGCAGAGGCCCTGCGGAGGCACTGTTGGACCGGACTTGGAACGATCTTTGAGTTCGTAGAGGCGATCGATGTCCTGAGGTTGCAGCTTGCCGCGGCCAACATCGAGCAGCGTGCCAACCATTTTTCGGACCATGTAGCGCAAGAAAGAGCGGCCGCGCACGGTGAAGACGAGTTCCTCGTTGTCCGGGGAGCGCGCGAGTTCGGTGGAGTAAATTTCACGTTCGGTGGAGCGCTCTTTGTCGTCCTCTTCCGAGCCTGTGGAGGCGGCGAACGATGCGAAATCGTGGATGCCGACGAAGCGGGCCGCAGCATCGCGCATCGCGTCTTCGTCGAGGGGAAACGGGTAGTGCAGCACGTAGCGCCAGAGCATCGGGGAAACAATTTTGCCGCGATAGAGGCGATAACGATACGTTTTGCCGCGAGCTGACCAACGGGCGTTGAAGTCCGGGCCTACTTCTTCCGCATTCATGATTCGAACGGTGGGAGGGAGCAGCGCGTTTAATGCGCGCAGGAATTCGCCGGCCGAGAGTGGCGATAGGGTGCGAAAGCTGCCGACCTGTCCCAAGGCATGCACGCCAGCATCGGTGCGGCCGGCGCCGTGAACAACGGTGGCGTCCTGGGTAATGCGTCGGAGCACGCCGACGATCTCGCCCTGGATGGTGGGCTTATGGGATTGCATCTGCCAGCCGTGGAAGTCCGTGCCGTCATAGGCGATGGTGAGCTTGAAATAGCGCATGCAAACGGAATTATGCCGGCGTCAGACGGAGCGCACGAAGCGGCTGCCGGGTTTGACGGCGGCGCCGCCCTCGCGGCACTGCGGGCAATCTTCGGGCTCGTAGCTGGCGATGGGTAAATCGAGCAGAGCTTGTGCCTCGACGGGAAATTCGATTTTGCCGGCGCTACGATCGATCAGCGCGCCGGCCGCGACGACGCGTCCGCCGGCTTCTTCCACTACCTGGATGGTTTCCAGCGTGGAACCGCCGGTAGTCCATACGTCTTCGACGACCAGCACATGCTGATCGGGACGAAGCGTGAAGCCGCGACGCAGGCACATTACGCCGCTGGCATCACGCTCGGCAAATATTGCGGGAACGCCGGCGGTTGCCGTGCCTTTGGTATCGGGCAAAGCTCGGGCGACTTCCTGGCCAATGATGACGCCGCCCATGGCCGGGGAGACGACCGCTTCAATGGTGGCATCGGAAAACAGCGCGGCGAGGGCCTGGCCCAATTTTTCCGCGAAACGCGGATACTGGAGTACCTGTGCGCACTGGACGTAGGTGCCGCTGTGCAGCCCGCTGGATAGCTCAAAGTGCCCGTGACGGATGGCACCGGCGGTCTCAAAGATGCGCACTACTTCTTCGCGAGAAAGCACGATTTTTGCGACCACTCCCGGGCGGCGGAACTAACCCCAACATGCCCGTAAACGTCGAATCGTCAGCAGCCTAGCCGCCACCGGGTGCGTTGTCAAGGAAGCGAGCGCTCTGCTAGACTGCGGGATTCGCGTTCTGGTCTTGGTTTGGGCCATCTTGCGGCCATTATCTGGCTCGCCGGCGCCTCCTGATCGGCGAATCGATGAAACAAAGTGCCTCCGGTGGACGTTGTACAGAAGTCAGGCATAAGTGACCCGCATCACGTGTCGATAAAATTCAAGGGGTGAAGAATAACCATGAAATTGTCATGGCTGACCGCGCAGCAGACCAGGAAGGGTGCGACCACGCAACGGTCCAACCCGAAGTTTGTGTCGCGCCAACTGCTGGCGGCGTTGGTTGCGGGACTTATGATGGCCGGACCGAGTTGGCCGGTCTTTGCGCAGGAGCCGGGAGGAAGTCCGCCGCCGGGACAGCAGCAACAGCGACCGCCTTTGCCGACGCCGCAATCGCCGGAGCAGAACCGGCCGTCGCAGGACCCGAATGCAGCGACGCAGCAACCCACGCCGGCGTACGGTCCGGCTCCGGCCAATCCACCAATTCCAGTGGCCTTGGGCGTGTACCAGCATCGCTACGACAAGGCGCCAAAACCGTTTCCGAACTTGATCGCACCGTACCGCTCGATAGGCATACCGGCGCTGACGCTGACCAACAGCCCGCGCGTCGACCAGTTGGTGCAAAACGGAAAGCTGCAGCTCACGCTGCAAGATGCCGTGGAACTGGCGCTGGAAAACAGCATGGATATCGTGGTGCAACGCTACAACACGTGGTTTGGCGACACGGATATTTTGCAGACCGAAGGTGGCGGCCTGCCGTTCGGTGTAAGCGGCGCAGAGATCCGGCAATCGACGGCCAGCATTCCGTTTCTGAATTACGATCCGACGATCACGCAATCGGTCTTCTTCGACAACCGGATTACCGCGGTAAACAACCCGTTAGTTTCCGGTACAGGTCAGTCGCTGGCGCAAGCGGCAAGCTTAGGCTCACACACCGCGCAGTACAACACGGGCTACTCCCAGGGCTTCTCGACGGGCACCACGCTGAACGCCGCCTGGAACAACATGCGGGAATCATCAAGCTCGACATTCAACTTTTTCAATCCAGACGTGGTTTCCTTGCTGAGTATCTCGATTTCACAGCAACTCCTGAACGGATTCGGGCGTTACGCCAATCGCCGCAATATCATGATCGCCAAGAACAACCGAAAACTGGCGGACCTTGTTTTCGCGCAGCAGGCCATCACCACGGTTACCAATACCGTGACCGCCTACTGGGAGCTGGTGTACGCAACCGAAGCGGTACGCGTGCAGGAGCAAGCGGTCACCGTGTCCACCAAGCTGTATAACGACAACCGTAAACAACTGGAGATCGGCACGCTGGCGCCGCTGGAAGTGACTCGCTCGGAAGCGCAGCTTGCGGGCGACCGGCAAAACTTAATCCTGGCACAAACGGTGAAATTGCAGGATGAGCAGGTGTTGAAGAACGCTATTTCCAAAGACCCGCTGGCCGCAAATCTAGTGAACGTAGAAATCATTCCTCTGGACAAGCCGACACCGCCGGAGGCAATTGAGGCCCCCACATTCGAGGAAGCGGTGAAGGAAGCATTTGCCAAGCGTCCGGACTTGCAAGAGCAGGCGCTCAACGTGGCCAACGCAGGAATCGACGCAAAGGCAACGGCAAACGCGCTGCTTCCGGTCGCTACACTGACCGCAACATATTCCAGCAGCGGGTTGGCTGGCAACTCGATTGTCCCCGGCGCTACCACAACGACTGCCGGAACCACCATTGTGGGAGCCAACGGACAGCCAGTGACGGTTCTCGACGCGACCGGAACCCCGGTCGAAATTTTTGTGCCGACAAGCACGACGGCTGTTGCGGGCGTTAGTCACCAAGGGTTTGGGGACTCGCAGAGCCAGATATTCCATAACACGTTTCCGTCCTATACGGCCGGAGTGACTCTCCAGTTACCACTGCGAAATCGGCAGGCACAGGCGACGAACCAGCGGGCCATCCTGCAATTGCGGCAAATCGAAGCGCAGATGCAGCAGTTAAAAAATGCGGCGTTGCTGGACGTGCGTAACACCTACATCGCGCTGGAACAGGATCGCGCACGCGTGCAAGCCGCCAGCAAGGCGCGCGAATTGCAGCAGCAGACGTTTGACGCCGAGCAGAAGCGTTATCAGCTAGGCGCCTCCACCGTGTACAACGTCATCTTGACGCAGCGTGACTTGATCAGCGCGCAAGGCGCGGAGCTTCGTGCACTTGCCGATCTGGTCGAAGCCAAGGCCAACTATGAGCGGGCTGTGGGCCGCACCTTGGAGGTCAATCGGGTAACGATCGCGGACGCCAAGCACGGCCAAGTGGAGCGCGACACCCTGATTCCGGGAACCATGAATGGCCAAGTGGTGGGCACAGAGAAGCTCTGGACCGATACGCCGTCGGCGTCTTCCAACCAAAAGTAACCATTCGCGATCGCGGGATTGGCGGGCCCAGCGTGGACATGGGGCCCGCTTTTGTTTTCCCCGCTTTCTGTTTTCAAGGATGGGCCGCGCACATTCGGGAGCAACGCCGCTTGCCCGCGCCGCATCGTTTCGACTAGCATTAAGTGTAAGCACTTGAGCTGATTTTTCGTCGTTGTCCCCGGAAAGTGCGGGTTCATGAGCGAGCCGTCCAAGGGCAGTACTTCTACGGTAGTCCCGTCCGAAACCAAACCGGTACGACGCAAGCCATCCGCACGAGAGATCGCGTGGGAAGAAAAGACGTTGAACCCCACATTGGCGAAGAGCCCGGAACGCGAAGCTTCGTTCTCAACGATTTCGGCTTACCCGATCCGACGCCTGTACACGCCGGCTGATTTGCCGGATTGGGATGCGCAGCGCGATCTTGGCTATCCAGGTGAACCGCCGTATACGCGCGGGATTCACGCGACCATGCATCGTGGCCGGCTTTGGACCATGCGGCAATTCGCAGGCTTCGGGACCGCCGAGGACACGAATCAGCGATTTCGCTATCTGCTTTCGCAGGGGCAAACCGGGCTTTCCACGGCGTTTGATCTGCCGACGTTAATGGGCTACGACTCGGATCATCCGCTGTCAGAGGGCGAAGTCGGAAAATGCGGCGTGGCCATCAGTTCGCTGGCTGATATGGAAGTGCTTTTCGATCAGATTCCGCTGGCCGATGTGACCACATCGATGACCATCAACTCGCCCGCGGCGGTGATCTGGGCAATGTATCTGGCGGTTGCGGAAAAGCAGGGCGCCGACTGGAAGAAAATTTCAGGCACGCTGCAGAACGACATCCTGAAGGAATACATCGCACAGAAGGAATACATCTATCCGCCAGAGCCGTCGATGCGGCTGGTAATCGATACTTTTGAGTTCGGGGTGAAGAACACGCCGAAGTTCAATACGATTTCGATCAGCGGGTATCACATTCGCGAGGCGGGCTCGACGGCGATTCAGGAACTGGCGTTTACCTTGCGCGACGGCATGGAATACGTCGAGTGGGGCATGCGGCGCGGGCTGGATGTGGACGAATTCGTTCCGCAGCTTTCGTTTTTCTTCAACGCGCACAGCGATTTCTTCGAGGAAATCGCCAAGTATCGTGCGGCGCGGCGCATCTGGCACAAGGCGATGGTGGAGCGCTACAAATCCAAGAATCCGCGGGCGTGGGCGTTGCGCTTCCATACCCAGACGGCGGGGTGCTCGCTGACGGCGCAGCAGCCCTATAACAACGTGGTGCGAACGGCACTTCAGGGGCTCGCGGCGGTGCTTGGCGGGACGCAGTCGCTGCATACGAATTCGCTCGATGAAGCCTGGGCGCTGCCTACCGAATTCGCTGCTACGATCGCACTGCGCACGCAGCAGATCATCGCGCACGAGACCGGAGTGACGAATACGGTCGATCCGCTGGGAGGGTCCTACTTGGTCGAGACGCTTACCAACGAGGTGGAGGGCGGCGCGTGGGATTACATTAACAAGATCGACGCTATCGGCGGGATGGTCGCGGCCATCGAGCGCGGCTATCCACAACGTGAGATTGCAGAAGCTTCGTACCGTTATCAGGTTTCAGTGGACAAGAAAGAGAAAATCATAGTCGGAGTAAACGATTTCGTAACAAAGGAAAAGCCGCTGGAGATTTTGCAGATCGACGAAACCGTGGCGCATCGGCAGGCCGACCGTTTGCGCAAGCTCCGTGCCGAGCGCTCTGGCGACGAGGTTAACCGCCGCCTGGCGGCGCTCCGCAAAGCTACGCAGGGCAAAGACAACCTGATGCCTTACATCTACAACGCGGTAAAGTCTTACGCCACCCTCGGCGAAATCTGCGACGCCATGCGCGACACCTTCGGCACCTACGAAGAAGTGGCGATCACGTAGCCCATGCCTGAGAAAAAGATTCGAGTGTTGATTGCCAAGCCCGGGCTTGATGGCCACGACCGCGGCGCGAAGGTGATTGCGCGCGCGCTGCGCGACGCCGGCATGGAGGTGATCTATACCGGTCTGCGGCAAACGCCTGAGATGATCGCCTCGGCGGCGGTGCAGGAAGACGTCGACGTAATCGGCCTCTCCATTCTTTCGGGCGCGCACAATACGCTTTGCCCGCAGCTACTGACGCTGCTGCGCGCGAAGGGTATGGACGATGTGGTCGTTTTGCTCGGCGGCATCATTCCAGAGGCCGACGTCGCGGCGTTAAAGACCGCCGGAATCGCCGAAATCTTCCTGCCGGGCACCTCCACGCAAGACATCGTCGATTTCATTCACAAACGCGTCACACACTAGGAGCAGGTGAACTCGACGCGACCTCTCGTTCGAATTTAACGCGGGTATACAGAACCGAAAATCCGCGCCGCATGACGTTGCGCTGCGACGTACTGCCGGGCTGAGCCAGGCATACTACCAAATCGCACCCGCACTCCGCCGCTCTCGCTATGCGACTCTCGAGCAGGGCAGCCTGCACCCCACGCTTGCGATATCCGGGCAGCGTGCTGGCTCCGAACAACCCGGCGATGCCATCGCGAAGAATGATCGTTCCTCCGCCGGCCACCGCACCGTTCACGCGCGCAAGGTAGCACTCCACCTGAGGGGCCGACGCAAAGGCTCGCATCACGTCGAGGATTTCCTGGGTAACCGGATGATGCTCGGCGAATCCCTGCGCCACCGTCAGGTTCCACAGATCGATGTGTTCGCGCGCTACTCGCTCGACCGTAATACCGTCGCCCGCCTCACGAGCGGCACTCGAGAGGCGCGTTTCGCTAGTCGAGCGTGCCATTACATTCGTGAATTCAGAGACACGGTAGCGGCGCTTTCCGAACTGTTCGATCAAGGTCGTATCCGCCAGCGGAGAGGTTTCCACGCGGACGGGTTCCTTGCGGCTGGCGTAGAATCGCTCCAGCGCGTCGAATTCCTCGTCGTTCACCGGGCCGTCCAGCCCTAGCCCCACCGCTTGCGTGACCGGCGAATTCGCCCCGCAATACACGGCGAAGCCTCCGGCGATGCGCGTAACGGCGACACCCGCATCTGGCCGAAATTCGGCCAAGGCTTCCGCCGCCGCGGCCGCGGCTTGGGCTTCGGCAAGCTCGATCCTCCGTGAAAGGGCCCGGTCCAGCGTGAGCGAAGTCATGCCTTGCCCCGATCCTTCTCTCGCTGCCCGTACATCTGTTTCACGCCACGCATCAGCACCTTGAGTTTCTGCTGCGACTCGTGTCGCGCTTCCGGATCCATCTTTCGCCGCAGAAATTCCTGCTCGCGTTCGAGCTTGCGGCGATTTTCCCATCGCGCCCGATCCAGCACACCCGAGGCGATCGCCGCCAGAACCGCACACCCCGGCTCGTTGTTATGCCGGCAATCGCGGAAGCGGCATTCTGACGCAAGCTGTTCGATATCCGCAAACGATTCCGCGACGCCGTCCGCTGCATCCCATAATTGAAGTTCACGCAGACCCGGTGTATCGATGATTAGGGCGCCGGTCGGTAAGCGCAGAAGTTCGCGGGCAGTGGTGGTATGCCTGCCCCGGCTATCGCTTTCGCGAACCGGCTGCGTGGCCCGCGAGTCGTGGCCGAGCAACCTGTTCACCATGGTTGATTTACCCACACCGGACGAGCCTAGTAGCACAACGGTCCGGCCTGCGGTCAGGAATGCGTCCATTGCGACGATTCCACTGCCCGTTTGCGCGCTCATCGCCAGTACCGGAACGCTTGGTGCGATGGACGCCACGTCGGCTACACGGGCCGCAACCGCGTCGCACTCGTCCGTTTTGTTCAGCACGATTACGGGACTTGCTCCCGACTCCCAGCACTGGGCCAGATATCGCTCCAGACGACGCAAGTTGAAATCGCCATCGAGAGCGGCGACCAGGAATGCAGTGTCCACGTTGGCGGCAATCACTTGTTGCGCGAGGCGCTTTCCCGCCACTTTGCGCACAAATTGACTGCGCCTCTGCAAGACCGCGTGTAGCGTGGCCCGATTGTCCGTGCAGGTGACTTGCGCCGCGACCCAATCGCCGACCGCAGGCCAATCACCATCCAGATCCCCGCTTTCGCGCAGCCTTCCCGACGGTGTGGCCCAACGCTCACCAAATTCACCCGCGATGCGCCACAGGCTGCGCTGCTGCGAAACAACACGAGCGGGAACTTCAGCCGCTTCCCTTTCCAAGGCATTCCACATCGCTTCGAAATACGCATCCCATCCCCATTCTTCGAGTAACACGTGCGCATCCTCCGCTGCCCGCAGGCAGCATCTCGCGCTGCTCTCAAGGGACGCAGCGGCCATGCGCAGGCGCACAGAACACCCGGTTCAGGTCCTACGCAAACTCAGCAACTTGAAATGAATGGAGCAGAGGAAGGAGGGTGTTGCTACTCGCAGCCGATCTCACTGCGGAAGGCACACCCGCCTGTTACAACTTCGATAAGGGTCATCACAGGCTCCTCCAGTAGTGAAATTCAGTGTTTGGCACACCGAGCGCCTCATTGTATGCGCATTCTCCCGTAGCGGTCAATCACAACGGATATGCGCAGGCTGGCTCGCACAATCGATGTCGAGACCGTATACTGAGACGTTTGCAATCGGTGGTCGGTTTACGAAATAAGTCTCAGCGTCACTTCTTTGTGAGGTTTGCGAGTGTCAGGTTCCGTCCTGAAAACCAGCGTCAACACCAAGTCGCCAGACTTCGCCAGAAATAGCCGCAAGGTTGTCGATCTTGTTTCGCAGATCAAGAATGAGGAAGAACAGATTTCTGCCGGCGGCGGCGCGAAAGCCATCGAATCGCAGCACAAAAAGGGTCGCTTGACCGCTCGCGAACGCATCGCAAAGTTGATTGACCCTGGCTCGCCCTTCTTTGAACTCAGCATTTACGCCGCCTATGAAATGTATGAAGAATGGGGTGGCGCTCCGGCAGCGGGCACGATCACCGGTATCGCGCGTGTCTGTGGGCGCACCTTCATGCTCATCGCCAATGACGCCACCGTGAAGGCCGGCGCGTTTTTCCCGATGACCGCGAAGAAAGTCATTCGCGCGCAGAACATCGCCATCGAGAATCATATTCCGACGATTTATCTGGTCGATTCGGCGGGCGTTTTCCTGCCGCTGCAGGAAGATGTCTTTCCGGACACCGACGATTTCGGCCGCGTCTTCCGCAATAACGCGGTGATGAGCGCGATGGGCATTCCGCAGCTGACCGCGATTATGGGAATGTGCGTCGCGGGTGGAGCATATCTCCCCGTAATGTGCGATCACATTCTAATGACCGAGGGCTCCGGATTGTTCCTTGCTGGACCTGCGCTGGTGCAGGCCGCGATCGGGCAGAAAACTTCGGCGGAAGACTTAGGCGGCGCAAAAATGCACGCACAGATCAGCGGCACGGTCGATTTTCGCGAGCCCGATGATGACGCATGTATCGCGCGCATCCGTGCTCTCGTAGACAAGATGGGAGCTTCTGCTCGCTCCGCGTTCAGCCATGTGGCGCCGCGCGAGCCGCTCTATCCCGGCGAGGAAACCTATGGTGTCTTTTCCAATGATCCGGGCAAGCAATATGACATGCGCGAAATCATCGCGCGCATCGTGGATGCCAGCGAATTTGAGGAATATCGCGCGGAATATGGCGAAACTCTGTTGTGTGGCTACGCCCGCATTGGGGGTTGGGCCGTTGGCATCCTCGCGAACCAGAAAAAACACGTGCAGACGCTGGCCCCAGGCTCCGACCAGAAACGCATCGAATTCGGCGGCGTCATTTACACCGAGTCTGCGGAAAAAGCCGCTCGCTTTATCCTGGACTGCAACCAGAACAAGATCCCGCTGATTTTTCTCCACGATGTGAACGGCTTCATGGTCGGCAAGGACGCCGAATGGAGCGGCATCATCCGCGCGGGCGCAAAAATGGTAAACGCGGTGTCTAACAGCGTGGTACCGAAGATTTCCGTGATCTGCGGTGGCAGTTTCGGCGCCGGCCACTATGCCATGTGCGGCAAAGCCTACGACCCGCGCTTCATCTTTGCCTGGCCCACCGCACGTTACGCCGTAATGAGCGGTGACGCCGCGGCCGGAACGCTGGTCGAGATCAAGCTGAAGCAGCTGGAGCGCGAGGGCAAGAAGGTCGACGAGAAGGCGAAGAAAGAACTGTACGAATCGGTCCGCGCCACCTACGAACACCAAACCGACCCTCGCTACGCCGCCGCCCGGCTTTGGGTTGACGCCATCATCGATCCTGCGCACACGCGCGAAGCCCTGATCACCGCCCTGGAAGCTGCCGCCCTCAATCCCGATATCCGCGAGTTCAAGACGGGCGTACTACAAACTTGATGCGCAAGAAAGGAAGCATCATGCTTGCGAGTGCGGTACCGATCTGGATAGGCTTGCTCTGGTTTGTCCATGAGGTTAGGAAGTCGCCGTTCGGCTATGAATTCGGATCGATCGCATTTCCCAGGCCGCAGTGGTTTCGCGTTGCCACGATCGTAGCGTTGCTACTGACCCTTTTCGGTCTCCGCTGGATTTTGATTGACTTCGTCGGACGGAGAAAAAGAACCCGAATCAGTGATGACAGCCACTAAACTCATCGAATGCCCGCGTGATGCTTGGCAGGGACTGTCCGACTTCATCCCGACCGAGTACAAAGCGGAATATCTGCACGAACTCTTGCTCGCCGGATTCAAACATATCGACGCCGTGAGTTTTGTCTCCCCGAAACATGTGAAACAGATGGCGGATAGCGAAGAGGTGATGGCGAAAGTCAATGCTTCCCAGCCCGAAGGAATCCAGCCGCCTGAAATCATCGGCATCGTCGTCAACGAGAAGGGGCTGGAGCGCGCTCTAGCAACACCCGGCGTCACCACCATCGGCTATCCCTACTCCATCTCCGCTTACTTCCGCCGCGCCAATGCCAACATGAGCCGCGATGAGTCGCGCGCTTTGGTCGAAAAATTGAAGAAGGACACCACGGCGGCAAAGCGCGATCTCGTCATTTACATCTCCATGGCCTTTGGCAATCCTTACGACGAGCCGTGGGGAGCCGAAATCGTGCAAGATACGCTCGACTGGCTCAAGGATATTCGCGTGCGGACTGTCTCGCTCGCCGATACTGTGGGAGCCGCTTCGCCTGAAGTCGTCGGCGATTTGTATCGGCAGGTGAAAGATCACGTGGCGGGGATAGAACTAGGCGTGCATCTTCACAGCCGCCCGGAAGACGCTGAAGCCAAGGTTCTGGCGGCGTATGAAGCCGGTTGCCGGCGCTTCGACAGCGCGCTCACGGGACTTGGCGGCTGCCCCTTCGCGGGAGACAATCTGGTCGGCAACATCGCGACCGAGCAGGTCCTTGCTGCGCTGAAAAAGGCGGGAGCCGATTCCGGCATCGATGAATCCAAACTTACGAAGGTCATTGCCATGACCCACGAGATTCGCGCCAAGTACGCGCACGCACCGCTCGTAAACTAAACGAAGGAGGCCACCGTCATGTACTCCACATTGCTCCTCGAATTCAGCGGCGAAATCGCCCGCATCACTCTGAACCGCCCCGACAAGCGCAACGCCATCAACCCGCAGATGATGTGCGACCTGCAGACCGCTTTCGACACCATCGAGAAAAGCCATTCCCGCTTGGTGATCCTCACCGGTGCCGGGAAATGCTTCTGCGCGGGCATGGATCTCGATATGCTCGCCACGATTGCCAAGCAATCCGCCGCGGAGAATCAGGAAGACTCGCGGCGCATTGCCAAATTGCTCCGCCGCATCTGGAGTTTTCCGCGGCCGCTGATTGCCGCCGTGAATGGCGCGGCCTACGCGGGAGGCTGCGGCATCGCCACGCTCTGCGATTTCACGCTCGCCGCGCCCGGAGCGAAATTCGGCTATACCGAGGTGAAGATCGGATTCCTTCCCGCGATCGTGTCGGTATTCCTTACCCGCCAAATCGGAGAGAAACGCTCCCGCGATCTCTTGCTGACGGGCCGGATCATAAGTGCGGAGCAAGCCATGGATTACGGCCTGGTCACCGAAGTTGTTCCCGCCGAAAGCCTGTTGGATCGCGCCAACGCGCTCGCCGACGAGCTGATGGCCGCGAGCCCCAGCAGCCTGACCAGAGCAAAGCATTTGCTGACATCTTCCGCCGCCGCTGGTATCGATCACGATCTCGAACGTGCCATACTGGAGAACGCTCGGATCCGCTGCACGCCCGACTTCAAGGAAGGCGTGGCTTCGTTTCTGGAGAAGCGCAAGCCCATCTGGCAAGAGCCGGACTAAATCATCGACATGCGAACGATCGAATATCACGACACTACAGTACGGGTGCGTTATGCCGAGACCGACCAGATGGGGGTGGTCTATCACTCTAACTATTTGATCTGGTTTGAGGTTGGCCGCGTGGAACTGATGCGCGCCCTCGGCTTTGAATACAAACAAATGGAAACCGAAGACGACTGCCATATCGTGGTCGCCGATGTGCATTGCCGCTACGAAAGGCCGGCGCGCTACGACGAAGTGCTACGCGTCCGCACGCGCGTCGCCGAATGGCGCAATCGCATCGTTAAGTTTTCCTATGAGATCTTTCGTGAGACTGACGACGTCCTGCTGGCTATCGGCGACACAACGCACGTAATCTGCGGGAAAAATGGCCGACCGAAGTCGCTCCCGGCGAAATATCGCGACGTTTTGGTCGCGCTCAAGCCAAACCCAGATGCCTTGAGTCGCAACGGCGGTGCTGCATGACGCCCGCCACCGGGACCGTGCAGTTAACCGGTAACGATCTCAGCTTCGCGCAGCTTTACGCCGTGGCACTTCAAGCAGAAAAGGTATCCCTTGCTGCTGCAGCCGTCGAGCGCATGAAGGCCTCGCGCGCGGTGGTCGATCGCCTGGTGGCATCCGGCGAGACCGCCTATGGCATTAACACCGGCTTCGGCAAGCTCGCCTCCGTCAGAATATCCACCGAGCAGGTTCGGCAGCTGCAAGTCAATCTGGTGCGATCCCATGCCTGCGGAGTCGGTGAGCCGCTCTCCCAACCGGAAACGCGCGCGATGATGCTGCTGCGAGCCAATGCCCTTGCCAAAGGCCTCAGCGGCATCCGGCCGCAAACGGTCGAAGTGCTCTGTGCGATGCTCAACGCCGGAGTTCACCCGGTAATTCCCTCGCAAGGTTCTGTGGGCGCTTCGGGCGATCTGGCGCCGTTGGCACACTTGGCTCAAGTGGTGATCGGCGAGGGTCGCGCGAATTTTCACGGCGCCGAGCTGGCCGGCGGCGAAGCGATGCACCGCTCGGGAATCGCACCTGTCTCGTTAGAGGCAAAAGAAGGCTTGTCGCTGCTGAACGGCACGCAGGGAATGCTGTCGCTGCTCAGTCTCTCGCTGCGTGAGGCGGACATGCTTGCCGACACCGCCGACGTCGCTGCAGCGCTGTCGCTCGATGCACTGCGCGGAAGCCCTGGTGCGTTTGACGCGCGCATCATGCACGCCCGTGCCTATGCGGGTGCGGCGACCACGGCCCGCAATCTGGCGCACTTGAACGATGGGAGCCAGATTCGCGAATCGCATCGTTCGGCGGACAAAGATCCTCGAGTGCAGGATGCCTACAGCTTGCGTTGCACTCCCCAGGTGCATGGAGCGGTTCGCGATTCGCTGACGCAGGCGCGCGAAATGACGGCCGTAGAACTCAACAGTGCGACGGACAATCCGCTGGTCTTCGCACGTGACGGCGCCGGCGACATCATCAGCGGCGGCAACTTCCACGGCCAGCCGCTGGCAATGGCGGCAGACCAGGTGGCCATCGCGTTAGCCACGCTCGGCGGCATCTCCGAACGCCGCATCGAACAGATGACCAACCCGCTGACGAGCATGCTGCCGGCATTTTTGACACCGGAGCCAGGGCTGAACTCCGGCTTCATGATCGCTCAGGTCACAGCGGCCGCATTGACCAGCGAAAACAAAGCGCTCGCCACTCCGCATGCGATCGATTCGATCTCGACTTCGGGCAACCAGGAAGACTATGTCTCCATGGGCATGAGCGGTGCGCGGCGGCTCGCGCGCATGCTGACTAATCTTCGCCACATCATCGCGATCGAATTGCTTTGCGCCTGCCAGGGGATCGACCTGCTTGCTCCCTTGCAAACGGGAACCCTGGCCGGGAAGGCCCATGCAGCGGTTCGCGAGAAATGCTCGAAGGTCGTCGACGATCGCCCGTTGGCCGGCGACATCGCGGCAATCTCTGCCGCGGTTGCGGCAGGAACGTTCTCATCCCTGCTCGACTGACACCCTCCGCATGGACTCACTGCCATGCAACCTCGGCAAAGTGGCCAACGTTCAGCCCTTGGCCAAAGCGGAACGTAGGAAGGTCAGCATGCGATAGCCCGCAATATGGCTGAATGGCGGCAACTCCAGCGAGTAGTGTCCGCAGTGCAACTCCAGAGTACGCGGGTGGGCGCCGTGCCGCCGTAGCGCGGCCAGCATTTGAGCTGTCAGTTCGGGGAGAAACGTGGGGTCGTACTTGCCATGGACCATGAAAGCGTCCTTGCCCGCTCCCAATCCTCGTTCCACATAGGGCATAGGGCTGACCGGCGCCCAGAAGTCGCGCAACTCGTCGACGGTAACGTTGTGGCGTAGGCTTTCCCACACGTGATTGGTGGTCATTCCCTGGCTGACTACGTCGGCGAAATAGGTCGAAACGTGGAAGAAGCCTCCGGCACGCAACGCGTCGTCGTGCACCAGCGTGATGTAGCCAACCGAAGATCCGATGCTCGTTCCCAGGATGCCGAGATGTGTGAATCCCTGCTGTTCCAGCCATCGGAGGCACCGACGCGAGTCCTGAACCGCCTGGCGATTGGCCTGGAGGGTCAGTCCGATGTTTGGACCGACCAGCTGATCGGCCCGCTCATGGCCCTTGGCCATGCGGCGGTCGTGGTAGGGGAGACTTAGGCGCAGCACGGAGATGCCGATGCGTTGGAGCCACTCGCATAGCCCACGCTGCCCATGCCATTTCGCATTCCAGTTGGGCAGAAGCAGCACGGCGGCCCGACGGTCGCGCGCCGGGAAAAATTGAGCGTGGACGGTGTTGTTTTCCGGCCAAGCGGAGCGAATCGAACTCGTAAAAGTCAGGATATTGTCGGAGGAAAGCCCGTAATCGTCGGCCGGTGTGGTGGCAAACCATTCCCGGCTGGTCTCGATTGCACTATGCGCATAGCGGCGCACGTACGCAGCCGGATCGGGATCCGCGGGGTCGCCATCGACGTATTCAAGTCCCCATGCGAAAGGCTGCACTCGACGGTTGTCATCGGTCGTCCACCGCCGGTGCTCGTAGCGTCGAATTCGCCGTTCAAACCAGTGCATAGACGGGTTGCCCGTTACAGTTTACCGCACCGCACGACACGAGGCAGAGCCGCAACAAGCGGAGAAATGTGATGATCATGCCAGCATGATCTCGAAGCACCCCGGAACCTCACTACTGATCGCGGCAGCCTTGATCGTCATGTTGGCGGTATTACTGGCGCCGCGCGTGTCTCAGCCCGCCAGCTACCACCATTTTGCCGACCAGCGGGAGTGGCTCGGCGTACCACGATTCGGCGATGTCACGTCGAACTTGCCGTTTGCGGTGATTGGTCTGTGGGGGCTCGCATTTCTCGCTGGGCGTGGATCCGCCCGTGCTTTTACCGACCCTCGCGAGCGGTGCCCGTACTTTCTCGCGTTCTTCGGCTTACTGCTGACCGCTTTGGGGTCCGCCTACTACCACCTAGCGCCAGACAACGCCCGGCTTGTGTGCGATCGGCTGCCAATGACCGTAGTTTTCATGGCCCTGGTCGCAGCGATGATTGCGGAGCGAGTCAGTGTCGCGTTAGGGCTTTGGCTTCTCCCGCTACTACTCGCATTGGGCGTTGCCAGCGTGCTGCAATGGTATCGGAGCGAACTCCGCGGCGTGGGTGACCTCCGCTTTTATGCGGCAGTACAGGTCCTTTCTATGGTGGTGCTGCTGGTAGCCTTGCTCCTGCCCCCGCGATACACGCGAGGCACCGATCTGGCCGTGGTCGCAAGCTTCTACGTCCTGGCAAAGGCACTGGAATCGAGCGACCGGATCATTTTCTCCGTGGGCCACACCATCAGCGGGCACACGCTGAAGCATCTTGCAGCCGCGGCTGCCGGATACTGGATCTTGAGAATGCTCCAACGTCGCAAACCTATTTCCTGTCCAGTTCCAGCCCACAGCTAGGCCTCCCCAGCTGCCTGGGCGTCTCCAAACCAGCTATATTGCATGGGACACGCGCCAAAGGCCCTGGAATTGAGAGAAGCGCGTTCCTGTGGCACATTCGAGATGTGGTCATCGCCTTCTTTTTTCTCCTAGGGATCGTTATTGGGAGCTTCCTGAATGTCTGCATCACGCGGATTCCGGAGGGGATATCTATCGTTTCGCCCGGATCCCGCTGCCCGGAGTGCAGCGCGCCAATCAAGCCGTATGACAACGTGCCGTTGTTTGCGTGGCTATGGCTCCACGGCAAATGCCGCTCCTGCAAGCACCCTATTTCCGCGATGTATCCGCTGATCGAGCTGATCACCGGGCTGTTGTTTGTAGCCTGCTACCTCGATTTCGGAGTGACCCAGACGACCATCAAATGGCTGTTTTTCACCTGCTTGATCATCGTACTGACGATCACCGACCTTCGCGTGCGTATGCTGCCGGACGTAGTGAACTGGCCGGGCACGGTGGTAGGCCTATTCTTTTCACTGCTGATTCCCCCACAGGATGGAAGCGCGTTTTGGCTGAGCCTGGCGATCTTTCATCGGCTGCCGCCATCGTGGGCCCTCGGTTTGCTCGATGGTGTGCTCGGCGCTCTATTTGGAAGCCTGCTGCTGTGGGGCTTCGCGGCGCTCTACAAGGTCTGGCGCGGACGCGAAGGCATGGGCCTCGGCGACGTGAAAATGATGGCCATGGTCGGTGCGTTCCTGGGACTGCGTGGGACTTTTCTTGCGATCCTGTTGGGCACGTTGCTGGGCAGCGTGGTGGGTCTGGGCATTATCGTGACCCTGTATGCCTCGGGATGGCAGCGGGCTCTGGCCGAGCGTGCCAGCCGGCGAAACCTCGGCACGGTAAGCAGCCTGCGTTGGACGATCGCGAGTCAATACCAGTTGCCGCTGGGAACCTTCCTGGGCATCGCCGCGCTTGTCGTGATCTATCTCGCGCCGCTTATATCGCGGTTGGTAGGCACAAGGATTTGACGGCCTTCGAATTGGACGATGCCATAGAGCTGTTCGCGAGTCAGTGTGAAAGCGAAGTGATGCTTTGAAGATCGTTTTCATCATGGCGGCAAGGCAGGCGACCCACTCCGCGGGTCTGAATCCATGGATACCCATCGTGGTACTTGGCATCGTGCTAGTGGCGACCGCGTGGGTGGTGCTGGCGGCGATGCGCAAGTTTTTGCGGGACACACGAGAAGCTCACCAGGAACCGATCGTGGAGGAGGCCCCAGGTGTAAGCAATCCGGCGGCATTCATGACCGCTTCAATGCAGGGTGTGATCCAGAAACTGCGGGAGCAAGAAAAAGAACTGGAGCGCCTGCATCGCATTGAAAAAGAGCGTGCCGAACAGACCGAGCGCCTCAGCGAAGAAGTGACGCGCAACATGCCGGCCGGGCTGCTGGTAGTAAACGCGCAGGGAATTTTGTCGGGAGCGAATCCCGCCGCCGAACAGGCCTTGGGAATCAGCGGCCTGGTCTATCGACGTTACAGCGAGGCCCTGGGAGAGGCGTCGGAGTTGACGCGGCTTGTGGCTGCGTGCCTGGCAGGAGGCACCATTTTTCGACGCGAGCAGGTCGATCACCGTACGCCGTTGGGAGACGCGCGTCGGCTTGGTGTGACCATCTCCCCCATTCGGCGCGGCAACAGAAAAATCAGTGGCGCGATTTGCCTGTTGAGCGATCTTACCGAGCTCGCAGCGTTGCAAGAGCAGGTCGAGCTGAAAAAGCACCTGGCCGCGCTCGGTGAGCTGTCAGCAGGAATCGCTCACGAATTCAAGAACGCGCTGGCGACAATTTCAGGTTACGCGCAGATGATTCGTGCCGAGGCGGCCGAAGGCGAGATTCTCGATCACGCCGAACGCATCCTGGAACAGACCCGGAACATCACACATGTGGTGACCGAATTCCTGAAGTACGCGCGGCCGCTGGAGATTTCCGACGAGGTTGTGGAGGTGCGGACGCTAGTGCAACGGGTCGCGCTGGAGATCGGCGAAGCCATGCCTAGCGTGGAAGTCCGCTGTGAAGGGCAATTCCGCGATGTAGCGGGAGATGAAGGGTTGCTGCGCCAGGCCTTGCTCAATCTGGCGCGAAATGCGGCGGAGGCCTGCGGCGCAGCAAACGGGGGCCGCGTGGTATTGCGCGGCGAAATGGTGCGCACCGGGGATTCCGGATTCCAGCGCATTACCGTTACCGACAACGGCCCAGGTATCGCGGAAGAAGCGCAGCCGCAGCTGTTTCGCCCATTTTTTACAACCAAAGCCCGGGGGACGGGCCTGGGACTCGCGGTCGTCCAGAAGATTGTCGTGCAGCACGGCGGGCAGGTAGAAGCCCGAAATCGTCCAGAAGGTGGCGCTGCATTTATCGTTACGCTACCGCAATGGCGAGCTGGCGCGGAAGCAGTAGAATGGAACAAGGACAGCGTAGAGATCTAGCGCAGAGGTAGAAGTTTCCGGCGCATTGCAGTCGACGCCGGGGAGGGTTGGTCGTATGGGCGCAGAAACATGGAGAAAAGCAGGAGTATACGTTCTGATCGCGGTGCCGCTGCTCGGAGCGGCCGGAATCGCCGCCATTGCCAGGCAGAATCAGGATGCGGCGCAGCAGCAGGGGGTCGATCCGGTGGCGGACGCAGCGCGAAAAGCGCGCCAGCAGAAAAAAGACGCGCCGAAACCCAAGAAAGTTTTCACGAATGAAGACGTGAGTACCGCTCGACCGTCGAGCGCGAGCTCTAACGCGACGCCGTCGTCAACCAGCACGTCACCAACTGCGGATGGGACCAAAGACAATACCGACGCGGGGGGTGCGCCCAGCAGCGGCGATGCCACGGCCGGCGACACGTCCGCCGCTCCAGCCAAAAGTGCCGAGGCCACATGGCGCGACAAGTTCCGCGATGAGCGCGCCAAGCTCGCCAACGCCGAGCGTGAACTGGACATCTTGCAGCGCGAGGCCCAGAAGGCCCAGGTGCAGTATTACTCCGATCCGCAAAAGGCGATGAGTGAGCAATACAATCGCAAGGACGTAAACGAGAAAGACACCAAAATCGCCGCGAAAAAACAGGAAGTGGAGAAGATCAAGCAGCACATCGCGGATATGGAAGACGAGCTACGCAAGTCCGGCGGAGAAATCGGCTGGGCTCGCGAGTAACCTCCAAATAGTCCTTAGCGTCTTGGCCCTATCTGGTACAAGTAGTAGCTCGTCCGGAAATTCACGTCGGGCATTTTCAGGCGACCTTCTGCTTCGCCTGCTTGCTACTTCCCTTCTCCGCACACGGCGTCTCGTTCCCACCTAGCTCGCTTTCGATTCGTGATAGAAACGAAGTACATGGAATCTCTGCTCCTTGTAGAAGACAAAAACGAGCTGCGCGCCATGCTGCGCAAGGCCCTAGAGCGCGCGGGCTATGCCGTCGAGGAGGCTCCCGACGGCGCTGCCGCCATCCAGAAGATTCGCGCGCGCCGCCATCTGCTGGTGGTGACCGATCTCAAGATGCCCGGCGCCTCCGGGATCGACGTATTGCGCGCGACCAAGGAAGCGGACGCCAGCATTCCCGTGATTCTGCTGACCGCATACGGAAGCGTGGAAGAGGCGGTCACCGCCATGAAGGAAGGCGCCTTCGATTTCCTGCAAAAACCGGTAGACCTTGATCATTTGAAATTACTGGTAGAGCGGGCTGCGCGCCAGCAGGAATTGCTGCGCGAAAATTTGCTGCTGCGCGAGGAATACGCGGCACGCTACGGATTCCCGCGCATTGTGGGCGAGCACGCTTCGATTCGCGAAGTCAGCCAGCAGATTCAGCGCGTGGCTGCGACAGACTCCACTGCTTTGCTGCTGGGCGAGAGCGGCACCGGCAAGGAACTCTTCGCCCGCGCGATCCACCATTTGTCCCCGCGCCGTGAACAGCCCTTCGTAGCGTTGAATTGCGCGGCGATCCCCGAAGGCTTGGTGGAAAACGAACTCTTCGGACACGAGAAGGGCGCCTTCACCGGGGCGGGCGCGCGCAAAGTCGGGAAAATGGACCTGGCGCATCGCGGTACGCTGTTCCTGGACGAAATTGGCGAGCTGCCGATGACCATTCAAGCTAAACTCCTGCGCGTCCTGGAGGAGCGGCGTTTCGAGCGCGTTGGCGGGACGCAATCAATCGATGTGGACGTGCGCATCGTGGTGGCTACCAATCGCGACCTCCGCAAGAGGATCGAGGAAAAACAGTTTCGCGAGGATCTGTACTTCCGCATCGCGGCGGTGCCGTTAACGATTCCACCGCTGCGCGAGCGTGGCGACGATGTATTGCTGCTGGCGGAGAATTTCCTGGGCAAATTCAGCCGGGAGTTTGGAAAGGCCGGCCTGAAACTGTCGCGCGACGCCGGGGAACGATTGGCGACATACTGGTGGCCGGGAAATGTCCGCGAGCTGCAGAACACCATGGAGAGGGCGGTAATTCTCGCGGATGGCGCCGCGATTTCTGCGGACGCATTGCAATTGCCTCTTGCCCAGCCCGACGCGAACAGTCTGCCGGCGGGGATGCTGCCCGACAATTTCAGCTGGGCAGGTTCACTGGAACAGGTCAGCGAGCGTGCGGTGGCCCATGTGGAACGCACGATGATTGAGACTACTCTACGGGAATGTAAGTGGAATAAGACGCGCGCGGCAGAGAAACTCGGCGTGTCGCCGAAGACTCTGCTGGCGAAGATGCGCGCGGCAGGGATGCAGGAATAATAATCGCCGCCCATCGGTGACTCGAAACTCGCTTCGCTCGCAAAAACATTAAGAAAACTCGTCGCGCTGTTTTCGCCAGCCGGAAAGCTATCTGAATCGTTTTCAGAAAAGCACTGCGATCCCGTGGCAAGGACCGCGGCGGCAGGATGGGCCGCGCGGTCCTTACACTTTGCAAGCGGTGTGCAGAGCCACTGCGCCGAAGGTCCAGACCTCAAATTTCGGCGCTGCGAAACCCGCGCTGGCCATCAGAGCGGCCAGTTCGGTGGGGCGAAAAAAGCGGGATACCGAGCGCGGCAAATAGGTATATGCGGAAGAATCGCCGGAGATCAGCCCACCCACGCGCGGGAGAACGTTTCGAAAGTAGAAACGATAGAGGTTACCGACCAAACCCGCGGGTGGCTCGGTGAATTCCAAAATCGCGACGGTTCCCGCCGGCTTGAGGATGCGCAAGATTTCGCGCAGGCCCGCTTCGTAATTGGCGAGATTGCGGAATCCGAAAGCGGCGGTAATCAGGTCGAAGGAAGCGTCAGCAAAGGGTAGCCTCAGTGCATCGGCCTCAAAGAATGGCATCGAAACAGCCGACGCATGCTCTGGATTGGAGGAAGAAAATGACTCCCCACTCTTCTGGCGGGCGCGCACCAGCATGGCGTGAGAAAAATCGGCGCCGATGATTCGGGCGCGGCTCCCTCGCGAAAGGGAAAACGCGAGATCGCCTGTTCCACAGCAAAGGTCGAGAACCATGGCATCCGCACGGTCGAGAATCCGGCGGAATCGCCGTGTAGTCCGGGCGCGCCACAACCGATCGAGTTGGCCCGAGAGCAAATGGTTGAGCAGATCGTAGCGCGGCGCGATTTGCGTGAACATCTCGCGGACTTGGCGCGAGGCGTCTGCTTCGGTTTGAGCGCCTTCAGGGCGCGTGCCTTTGGCCGGGGCTGCGGCTTCAGCCATGAAAGCTCAACTCCGCCGGAGACGTCCGCGTTAGACAGCGTGGCGCGAAGCGCAAAACGCGTTGCACTGCTTCGAGCGGTACCTCGTCGTAGGATCCAGCCTTGCCGATGCGCGGAGTCAGGACGAAGCGAATTTGGCCGTCGCGCGCTTTCTTGTCCGCCCGCATGGAAGCGATCAGTGCCTTCGCCGGGACGCGCGGCCACGCTGGAAACGGTCCAATGCGCCGTACCAGGGTGACGATGCGAGAAACATCATCGGCCCCAGTGACGCCGATTTCATGGCCGAGCAGTGCGGCCGCCATCATGCCCCAGGCCACGGCTTCTCCGTGCTGGAAACGCTGGTAGCGGGTTGTGCTCTCCAACGCGTGCGCGAAGGTGTGGCCGAAATTCAGGATTTCGCGGAGCCCAGACTCGCGTTCATCACGGCTCACCACCTTTGCCTTTATCGCGGCGTTGCGCGGGATGAGGTACTCCAGCGCGGCGGTGTCGCGGCGCAACACCCTGGCGATGTTCTTTTCCAGATACGCAAACATTTCGGCGTCGGCAATCACGCTGTGTTTGATGACTTCGGCGAGGCCGCCACGAAATTCGCGGTCCGGCAAGGTTCGCAGAACCCTCGGATCCGTCAGGATGAGCTTCGGCGGATAAAAAGCGCCAACCAGATTTTTCCCCTCCGGAAGATTGACCCCGGTCTTGCCACCGATGGAGCTGTCCACCTGAGCGACCACCGTTGTGGGCACTTGAACAAAGCGGACGCCGCGAAGATAGGAGGCGGCGACAAAACCGGCAACATCGCCCACCACGCCGCCGCCGATCGCGACAATCAGCGAACGGCGATCGGCGCCGGCTCGCAGCAGCGAGCGCGAAACACTCTCGATCGTACGGAGATTTTTCCGCGTCTCCGCGTCGTTCATCAGGTGCACTTTCGCGGAATTGCCACCGGCAAGATTCCGAACGATCAGCTTGCCTGCCGCGCGCCAGACTCTCGGGGAAGAAACGATGTGGACGCTGGAGAATTTTCCCAGCTTGGCAATTCTGGAGGCTGCTTTCTTGAGAACGCCGCCGCCGCAGACAATATCGTACGAACCGGCAGCGGAATGGACTGAAATGGATTTTAGGCTCATCGAGCGAATATTGAAAATGTAGCACAGTGTCGAGGTTCTCTCGCAGCTCCGCAGGGAGACAAAGGGGTTGCGCTGCCGGGCTCACGAGTGCTTGCGCCCAGGACGAGCTCTAATCTGGGGGGCCACACCACGCTTGCGGCCAACCGTGCCTGTGCTATCTGGCGTGTTACCATACTCCGGCGTTGCATCCATCGTCTCATCATGACGAAACCCCACAAATCCTATCGCGCCGACTACGTCGTGATCGGCTCCGGCGTCGCGGGTTTGCGCGCAGCAATCGAGCTCAGCGCCGCAGGCAGCGTGCTGGTGCTTGCCAAGTCGGACCTCAGCGATTCCGCCACGGCTTGGGCACAAGGCGGCATCGCCGTCGCACTGAGCGATGAAGACGAGATCAGTCTGCATGAACAGGACACCATTAAAGCGGGCGATGGCTTGTGCCGCCCTGAAGCGGTGGCGCTGCTGGTTGAAGAGGGACCGAAATACATCACCCAACTCATCGAGTGGGGCACGGAATTCGATCGCGCGGGAACAAAACTGGCATTTACGCGCGAAGCAGCACACAGCAGATCGCGGATCCTGCACGCCCACGGCGATTCCACCGGCCGCGAAATCAGCCGTGCACTGCTCGCTCGCGCGCATACCATAGCGCATCTACATCTCCGCGCGCACGCGTTCACTACCGAGTTGATCGTCGAATCCAAGCGAGCCCTCGGCATCCGTTTTATCGATGAGACCGACGGTTCGCTACACGAGGTGAACGCCGGCGCGGTACTCCTGGCCACTGGCGGATTGGGGCGCATTTACCGCGACACGACCAACCCCGAGGTGGCCACCGGTGACGGCATGGCCATCGCTTACGAGTCCGGCGCAGTGTTGTCGGACATGGAGTTCGTGCAATTTCATCCAACGGCGCTGGCCGTAAAGGGCGCGCCGCGATTCTTGCTGTCCGAAGCGTTGCGCGGCGAAGGCGGAGTCTTGCGCAACGTGAATCTTGAGCGCTTCATGAAGCGCTATAACGAAGCGCAAGAACTCGCTCCGCGCGACGTGGTGGCCCGCGCCATCGTCACCGAGATGCAGCGCACCAAGAGCCGGCACGTCTATCTCGACATGACCGCCAAGAACGAGGAATTTCTCAAAAAGCGCTTCCCGAGGATCTACGAGACCTGCTTGAGCTATGGACTCGATCTCGCCACTGATATGGCTCCGGTTTCCCCTGCGGCTCATTACATGATGGGCGGAGTAAAAACCGATCTCTCGGGACGCACCTCCCTTCCTGGCCTGTACGCGGCCGGAGAAACCGCCGACACCGGAGTGCACGGCGCCAATCGGCTCGCCAGCAATTCCTTGCTCGAGGGTCTCGTGTTCGGCGCGCGCAGCGGTCAGGCGATGATCAAGGATTTTCCGGTTGCGAAACGCCACGCGGCTGGCCTGCCGGGAAGCCCCGCTCCTCTCCCGGGCAATGGGAACGGCGCCCGTGCCGCGAAATCCGCTACCGAATCTCCCTGTTCGGCGGCGCTCGATCAGATCCGAGACGTAATGTGGCAACAGGTCGGCGTCCTGCGCGACGGAAAGGATCTCGCCTCGGCGATCAAGAAACTCGAAGCTATGGATGTATCGAAGTGCGAGAAACCGGGACGAAGCGACTATGAGACGCGGAATCTGCACACCCTTGCTCTCCTGATAGCGCGATCGGCGCTCGCGCGCGTCGAGAGTCGCGGCAGTCATTATCGGGCGGATTTTCCCTATCGCGACGATGAGGATTTCGCCAGGCATTCCCTGGTGCAGAAGGGTAAGGATGTTGGCTTCGAGAAGTGACGCCGCACTACGCGGCGGTACGCGGTGACTTCTACTTCGTCTGCAACTGTTTGATGGTTTCCAGAAAAACGTGACCGGTGATAGCTAGGCTCTTGGCGCTGACCTTATCCAGCGTATCCTGCGGTGTGTGCCAGTATGGAATTTCCAGATCGATCACGTCGACGCACGGCACCCCGCGTTTCAGGAACGAGAGATGATCGTCCTCGATAGCCATCCCTTCGTTCACAAAGATTCCTGAGTAGCCCAGTCTGGCGGCCGTGTTCCACACCAGATCGGTCAGCGCTTTCGTTGAATTCAGCTCGCGCTTGAAGCGCAGCGTGCGGCTGCCCACAATATCGGCCAGCAGAAACGCCTGAATCTTTTTCAGGTCGCCGCTCATCGCCAGCTTCGCGGCCATCTCCCGGCTGCCATAGCGGCTATCCCTGTCGCTCCACTCCCCCACGGCCTCCTCTCCATCGAAAAATGCGATCCACACCGAATGATGCTGCGGCAGCGCGCACAGCTGCCGCGCAATTTCCAGCATCACTGCCGTAGACGAAGCGCCGTCATCGGCGCCGACGAACAGATCGAGCTTCTTGGTGTCGTAGTGCGTAGCAAGCATGAGGATGCCCGCACGGTCGCCGGGAATCTTCACCAGGATGTTTTTCATCGGCACGACGCCGCCCGGAGTTTGCGCATTGAACGCATCGGTCTCTGCAGAACAGCCAGCGGCGGACAACTGTGAAAGCAGATAATCCTGCGCTTGCGTGATCGCAGTCGAGCCGGATGGCCGCGCGCCAAAGCCCACCTGACGGGCAACGTCGCCAAAGGCTCGCTTGGCGTCGAAGCCATCGACTTTTTCCGGCGCCGGCGTGTCCGCATCGGGCAGCTGTGGCGGAGCTCCGGCGACGGCACTCATGAACGGCGCTTCTTCTGCGCCAGAGGCTTGCTTCTGATTCGCTCGGGACTTGCACCCCGTCAGAATGGCCACCAAGAAACAGGCGCACACCACCGCGAGGAAATCGGCGCACACACGCAATTTCATTCAACGGGCTCCCGCGGCTTCGGCGGCGATCGTCCTAGCGCGTTTTCGCACCGCCAGCGCGGACACGCCTATACCCACAAAATAAAGCGCCAGCATCGGGGCCATGAAGATCAGCATGGTCATGGCGTCGGGCGTCGGAGTGATGATCGCGGCGATGATGGCGATGATCAGAATCGCATAGCGTATGTTCTTCCACAGAAATTGCGGCGTGACGATGCCAAAGATGGACAGGAAGAAAACCAGCACCGGCAACTCGAACACCAGTCCCAAGCCGAGCAGGATCATCAAGGTCAGGTCGAAATACTCGGTGATGGTAATCATCGGCACTACGCCCGGCAGGCTGACCACCTGAAAGGTCACCAGAAATTTCAATACATAAGGAAGCGTGAGGTAGTATCCGAAGGCAATGCCTGCCAGAAATAAGAACACCGTCGAAAACAGGAACCCGGTAATCGCACTTCGCTCGTGTTTATACAGCGCGGGGGCCACGAACAGCCAGATCTGATACAGCACAAACGGCGACGCCAGCACCACACCGATGTATATGCCCAAAGTGATGATCAGATTGAATCCGCCGGCGGGGTGCGTATAGACCAGCTTGGGATCCAGATGTGCATCCACCAGCGCCTTGAGCATCGGCCGGGTCACAAAATTGATCACATACTTGGCAATATAAACGCCAGCGAACGCCCCGATCGCGATCGCAATCAACGAATTGATGATGCGTTTGCGGAGTTCAACTAGATGCTCGAAAAACGTCATCTGCCCGCCTTCTTCTTCGACCGGCTTGGTCGTGGCGAGCGCGTCAGGCTGGTTGTTATCGGTCATGAGCAGGGTCGTCGCGGTGAGGCTGCGCTTCCGTTGATCTTGCGCCCTCCGAAATGGTGTTCTCGGAGGCCGCAGTGCCGTTGACAGGTGCGGCCACGACAGGCGATTGTGGATCGTTTGCGCCCGAAACCACTTCAACCGGCGCATTAAACTCGGATGTATCACTCGAGCGCGCGACCACCGCCTCAGCCACAGGCGCCGCCGTTAGCTCTCCCGCCTCCGTAGCTCGCGTTTCTTCGCTCGGCGCAGCTAACTGCTCAGGCACCGCCTGCGTCTCAACTCCAGACGGGCTGGCCAGCGTCGCAGGCTGCAACGCGGCGTTGGCTGACGCCAGCAACGCCTGCTTCTTGCGCTCTACTTCGCGGGCCTGGCGTTCGAGGTCGCGCATCTCCTCCTCGAAGGCGCTCTTGAAGTCGGTGGACGCCTTACGGAACTCGGCCATCAGCTTTCCCAGCCCGCGGGCAAGCTCCGGCAGCTTCTGGGGTCCGAAGACCACCAAAACGATGACAAAGACCACAATCATGTGCGGGACGCTCAGCATGGTCTTGGGTGACTCATTTGGGGGCTGTTGGCATCATAGAGAACGGCGTTTGGCACTGTCAAACGCCCGTTGGCCCTGTGCTATACTTGAAATGCGAAAAACTCGCGTGAGGTTCGGATGAAAACAGAGCGTCGCGGCCTGTTTCTAGTGGTAGCAGTGTTGCTTGTATCTGCCGTGCTTGGCGGCATTTATGGGCCCAATGTGAGGGCGACCGCCGCCTCCACCGACGATTATCAGACCGCGGTGCGCGACTTCACCAAGGTCCTCGACGTCGTGCAGGCCAACTACGCCGAGCACGTCGACGTCGACAAGGCCGTCTACCAGGGCGCCATCCCCGGCATGCTACGCATGCTCGACCCGCACTCCAATTTCTTTGACGCCCGCCAGTTTGCACTCCTCCGCGAAGACCAGCGCGGCAAGTACTACGGCGTCGGCATGGTCGTCGCACCCCGCGAAAATCACACTGTCGTGATGGCTCCGTATGTGGGCGCGCCTGCTTACAACGCCGGCATCCGCCCAGGCGACGTGATCGTGAAGGTCGACGAAAAGTCCACCGACGGCCTTACCACCAGCGACGTCGCGGACATGCTCAAGGGCGCCAAGGGCACCATCGTCAAGATCACCATCTCGCGCGAAGGCTACGCCGATCCTCTGACTTTCACCGTCACCCGCGACGAAATTCCCCGCCACTCCGTAGATATCGCGTTCATGCTCAAACCGGGCGTCGGCTACATTCGTCTCTCCGGATTCAACGAAACCACCGATCGCGAAATCGCCGAAGGTCTAAAGAAACTCAACGCTCCTACTCTGGATGGCCTGATTCTCGACATGCGCGGAAATCCCGGCGGACTGCTCAACGAAGCGGTCGCGGTCGGTGATATGTTCCTGGAGAAAAATCAGCTGATCGTATCGCATCACGGCCGTTCCTCCAGCGAGCGCAAGTATTACGCGATCCGCGGCAACCAGGGCAACACTGTCCCGCTTGTCATCCTCGTGAACGGCAACTCCGCATCGGCCACCGAAATCGTTTCCGGCGCGGTGCAGGACCACGATCGCGGCTTGATCGTTGGCGAAACCACTTTCGGCAAGGGCTTGGTACAAACCGTTTCGCCCCTGAGCGAAAACACCGGCCTCGCTCTGACCACCGCGCGCTATTACACCCCCAGCGGCCGCCTGATCCAGCGCGACTACAAATCAATCTCCCTGTACGAATATCACTATGAGCGCAAGGTCCCCGACCATCCGACCGAGGTCAAGCTGACTGATAGCGGCCGCCAGGTCACCGGCGGCGGCGGCATCACCCCCGACATCACGGTGGCGGCGCCCAAACTCACCAAGTTCGAGGAAACGCTGATCCGCTCTGACGTCTTCTTCCCCTACGAAGCCGGCGTAGGCGGCTTTACCCGCTTCTATCTGGGCACCCGCCCCACCATCACCAAGGACTTCGAGGTCAACGACGTGGTGATGAAGGACCTGCGCGAGTACTTGGCCAAGAAAAATGTCCACTACACCGAACCCGAGTTGGCCGAGAATCTCGACTGGGTCAAGCGCAAAATCAAGCAGGAGGTTTTCCTCTCTGTCTTTGGGCAGCAGGAAGGTTTCAAAGTTGAGCTCGAAGCCGATCCCCAAGTCCAGAAGGCCGTCGACGCCATTCCCCAAGCGCGCGCCCTCTACGAAAACGCCCGCAAAGTAGTAGCCCAGCGCATGGGCGGCGCATCCGTCGACCAACCCTAAGACTCGTTGCCATTGCCACGGCTCCGAACCCGTAGGGCGCAACATGCTGCGCCCATCTCGGCAAGATTCACGTGCACTGCAATGTCCCCGCTACCTGCCAGCGACAGGGGCCAATACTTCGACGCGCCACAACTTCAGGCCACGCGATCCTCTGGCGCACACTTCGCGGCAACCTCAATCGCTAGTGATTGGCAACGCTCCTTCCCCTCTGCTAAAATTTCTCTGCTGCTCGTGGGCGAGTAGCTCAGCTGGGAGAGCGCCTCGTTCGCAACGAGGAGGCCGGGGGTTCGAATCCCCTCTCGTCCACCAAAACTTCCAACAATCAGGCTTTTTTTGAACAGTTGGGAGAATCGATGCGTCTAGATTCCACTCAGGTTTACTTCCGGTTTACCCATCGAGGGAGTGTGCCGTGGCACTAAGTAGAAAGTGTTGAGCCTTGATGCAAGCCACAGCGCGGCCGGCCAGGCAGCGTGAGGGAACTCGCCCGGATGTTGTCCTGCCTTCTTAAGGGCGGCCAAAGCGCCCGGTGTTGCGACGATCTGGCCTAACTGGAAAGCAGGTTGTTTGCTGATTTGTTGCATGGGAAGAATTCCTTTCAGTGGGTTGGGATACTGCTTTTCAGAGGCACCGCAGAGAGCGGCGCATAAAAAGCAAATGCCCTTCCTAGCGGGGGCGGCGCCTGGCCGTCCGCGCTGTCAAGGCAGCGTGGTTTTCGCGTTCATCGGAGCGCACCGAGAGAGCCTTGACAGGAAAAGCGGGCGGCTAAGTGCAGTCTTTGGTAGGAAGGGCAGAAATCGTGTGAGACTGAGGCGGACAAGGCCGAGCAGTTGCATCCACGCGATGCGTCCGAACTGCCGATGATCGTGAGGGACGACGGAAAGCTGGAGCAGCTCGGTGCAGTATCCAAGCGAATCAGAATCTTCTTGATGTCTTTACGTTTTGGCATCTGCTTGGGCTTGATTTCCTCTCAACCGAGTCCCGGCGTTTGGCAAAAAGCGATGCGCAGCGCGACCAACAAATCCTTGACTGCACCTTCCGATTTCAAAACCAACGACCTTCTTTGAAGAATCCCTGACTCGAAACGAAAGCCACGTATTTCCCAGCGTGGTATCCGCGCCGGGAAATTTCTCCAGATCTGCGCCAACTGTTCATCGCTGGCCCCATGGCGCTTGGTCACCGAGGCCGCATGAAACGACTCTCCGCCACAAGAAATCTTTGCGTGTGTCAGCGCGCTCAGTCTCTCCGCGCCTTGCCATTCCGCAAACCGCGCCGTTCTGCTTTCTCAAGCCTTGCTTTGGTACGACTCTTGCGCTTTCGTCAACTTTTCAACTCCCGCTGTCG
>DATNCJ010000072.1:0-23976 GCA_035607215.1 Candidatus Eiseniibacteriota bacterium | reverse complement strand
GTCCCTCCTCGAACCTGGGAACCACGATGATGGGGTTGCCGGTACGAGGAATGACCAAGCCGAGCAGGCGTTCGCTCAAGCCCCAATGAATGCCAGTGAAATAGTAAAGAGAAGTGCCGGGCGCGAAGAAGAGCGCGTCGTATTTTGCGGCAGAAGGCGATACACGCGTCCCGTCACGCGCGCCGGCCATGAGCTCCTGAGCGCGATAGATTCGAGCGGTGAATTCCTCAGCAGAGATAGGACGTATGCGAGATCCCAGTGGTTTCAGGGAAGAAAATTGCGCGGGAAGGGCGCCGGCGCACGGCATAACTTGTACTGGAGTGTCGAGCGCAATCGTTCCGAACGAGGCGGCGGCAGCGGTCTGCAAAAAATGGCGACGGGTTGCTTTGGGGAATGCGGAGCGAGTGGACATGGGGAGAGAGCTTTATCTGCCGCGACAGAAGGTGTCAAGTCCCGAGGCGAACGCAGAGAAACGCCGGTGAAATCGTTTGCGAGATCTCGTTTCGAAATTTCGGATGCTCGTGAGATTCCATACAGCGAATCCCGTACACGACGCGATCGACTGCAGAATGTGTTTCTAAATTTCGTATCGCCTACACGCATTTATATTTCCGAAGTGACCAAAAATCGTCAGTTATCGCCTCAGTGATTTTAGGTGCGCATAACTTTTAGATTACAGGTGAGTTGAAAGAAAGCTAAATTTCCGCTTAAAGATGGAAGCGGGATTGCAACTGTCAGCCATGGAATATCACGAATAGCGTTTTGCCCAGGCCTCAGGGGGAAGACCGCAGTCTGAAGTTCTCCAGGTAGACGCTGGCAGTAAGGCAAATCGGATTTTGGGGAAACAGGAGGGGTGTGTGAAAACGATGTACAGAAAATTTGCGCTCACTATCGGCATAGTGGCGCTGCTTGGAATGTTGGCTCTGACACAAAGCAACGCACAGGTTATCAGCGGTGACCTGGTGGGGACTGTACTGGACAAAACCGGGGCGGTGGTACCTGGGGCCAGCATTGAAGCCACCAACGCGGAAACCGGAGTGAAGTATGAAACACTTGCGACAGAAGCCGGCGCCTATCGATTCAGCAATTTGCCGGTGGGCACCTACAATGTCTCGGCAACGACCGCGAATTTTGCGACGACCACCATCAACGGGTTTCGCGTCGAACTGAACAAGACCAGCACGCTGCAGATCACGCTGGAAGTGAAGGGCGCGGTTACGTCGATCGAAGTTTCCGGAGCGCCGGCGGCGTTGGATACGACGACCGCGCAATTGCAGACCACCTTCGAATCAAAGGTGGCCGCGGACTCCGCGATCGCCAGCACCGGTGGCAACGGCAGCGGAGTGCTGAATCTATCGCTGTTGAGCGCCGGCGTGGCGACGAGCGGCGGCGTTGGCGTGGGCACGGGGCCGTCGATCGGCGGTCAGCGTCCGCGCAACAACAACTTCACCATTGAAGGCGTGGACAACAACAACAAGGGCGTCACAGGCCCTCTGGTAATCGTTCCGAACGATGCGGTAGCGGAATTTTCGTTGTTGCAAAACCAGTTCTCGCCGGAGTTTGGTCATTCGTCCGGCGGTCAATTCAATACCGTGGTCAAGAGTGGAACGAATTCGTTCCACGGCCTGGCTTACGTATACAACCAGAACCGCAATTACGATGCGTTCGACAGCTTGTTCGGCGTAGAGGGCTTCGATTCCAATCCGCGCCTGGACAACAACCGCTTCGGTGGTCAGCTGGGCGGACCCATCCTGAAGAACAAGTTATTCTTCTTTGGAAATTTCGAATACGAACCGTTTGGGCAGGCCGGCGGTGCGGGAGCTGCCTGCGCGCCCACGGCCGACAGCTTAGCGGTGATCAATTCGACTCCGGGATTGTCGGCGACGAACCTGGCGATTTTCAGCCAATATGTTACGCCCGGGACGACCCCGACAAGCAGTTGCGGAACGATGGATTGGGTCGGCGGAACTACTCTTGCCACCGCGGGACTTGCGACTGTTGCACCTGCTTTCACGAACTACAAGTTCCTGACGACCAGCATGGATTATAACATCTCGACGAAGGACCAGATTCGAGGACGGTACATCTGGAATAGCGCTGTAGGCATCGACACCGCAGCGAACTTGCCGGCATTCTTCACGCCGCTGCCGAACAAGTTCCACCTGGTCACCCTCAACGAGTACCACACGGTGAGCCCGACGCTTACGAATGAATTCCGAGTTGGATACAACCGGTTCACGCAAATTGTTGATGCCGGCAACTTTGCTTTCCCCGGCTTGGACAGCTTCCCGAATATTCAGCTGAATGACTTGGGACAACTGCAGCTCGGCCCGGATGGGAACGCGCCGCAGAGCACGATTCAGAATACCTATCAAATTGCCGACGCGATTACGTGGACCAAGAGCGCGCACACGCTCAAGTTCGGCATCGAGGGGCGCAAGTCGATCTCGCCGCAAACGTTCACGCAACGCGTTCGCGGAGATTACGAATATACGAACACGCTGGACTTCCTGCAAGACGCCGTGCCGAACTTCCTCGCGGAGCGGAGCAATGGCAATCCGGTGTACTACGGTGACCAGAGTTCGATCTACTGGTATGTGAACGACAACTGGCGAATTCGGCCGAACTTCACACTGAATCTCGGATTGCGCTACGAATACACGACCATTCCCTTCACGCAAAGGACGCAAAGCCTAAACGACGCCGCCAGCGTACCAGGTTTGATCGAGTTCCAGACCCCCAAGGCGGCAAAGAACAACTGGGGCCCGCGCATCGGGTTTGCCTATTCGCCGGGGACCAGCGGCCGTACCTCGATTCGTGCAGGTGCGGGTATCGCCTACGACGTGTTGTTCGACAACCTCGGCTTACTGTCCCTGCCTCCGCAGTTGTCTTCGACGATCGACTGCGCTCCAGTGGGGAACTTCGCGTGCCCGACACCCTTCCTAGCCGGTGGCGGCATTTTGCCGGGGCCCGGAGGTATCGCGACCTTTCCAACTATCGCGGATCAGCGCGCGGCGACATCGGCGTTCGTGCCGGTGGATCAGAAATCGCCGAAGTCAATTGACTGGACTCTGGGCATTCAACATCAGTTCTGGTCCGACTTCACGGTGGAAGTGCGCTACGTGGGAACCCGCGGTATTCACCTGCCTGCGCAGATTCAGATCAACAAGCAGTCGGTGGTGACGCCGACCTTCTTCCTGCCGACGTATACGACGGCGCCTTCACAAGCGACACTTGATGCATCGACGCTGGATCTGGCGGCGATGGAATCGGCGAGCCCGATCGTGCCGGCGTTTGACGCGGCGGGCTTCAACGGGGGCAATATCACGGCGTATGAGCCGTGGTCCACGTCGACGTATCATGGCCTGGCGGTGCAGGTGAACAAGAAGTTCAGCCACGGTTTGCAGTTTGTGGGCGCGTACACCTACAGCCACAACATTGATGATGCGACGGCGGAGGTCTTCAGTACGGTGTTGTCGCCGCGTCGCGCACAGGATGGGTTGAATCTGGGCGCGGATCGTGCGAACTCGATTCTCGACCATCGGCATCGCTTCACGTTGTCGTTGATCTACGACGAGCCGTTCTTCCGGAACAGCCACTGGCTCCTGAAAAATACGCTGGGCAATTGGGAAATCGCGCCGATCTATACCTATCAATCAGGTCAGTGGGTGACCGCCCAGAGCGGCATCGACTCGAACCTGAACGGCGACTCCGCCGGCGATCGGCCGATTTTCAACGCCAGTGGTGCGAAGGGAACCGGCTCCGGCGTGGTACCTCTATGCAGCAGCGCGGTAGCGGTTTGCCCCACGACCGTAAACGACGCCTTCGACAATCCAACGGGAGTGGTGGGTTATCTCGCTAGCAATCCAAACGCGCAATACATCCAAACCGGTTACGGAGCGCTAGCTAACGTCGGCCGCAGCACTTTGCAATTGGATCCGATCAACGACGTCGATCTCAGCGCCCTGAAACGTATCAACATCACCGAGCGTTTCAAAGTGGAGTTCCGCGCTTCGGCGACCAATGTGTTCAACCACCGCCAATATGTCGGCGGATTCCTGAATGACGTGGCGCCGCCGAACCCGGCGTTTACCGGAACGCAGCGCAATATGCTGTTGCCCGACAACCCGGCATTCAACAACCCGAGCGCGGTATTCTCCAGCAACCCGCGCACGATGCAACTCGTGCTGAAGCTTATTTTCTAGAAGTAGTTCATCCTTGGCCGCCGTGTCCGGGCCAAGCCAGAGAGGCGTTCCGGTTCGCCGGGGCGCCTCTTTGTTTTGTGCGGGACTCCATTCCATCGGCGAACAAATCCGGCTGTGATAAGCTCCGCCCAACGGTTGCAAGCGAGAGGTCTTAGGTGACGTTCGAGGACTTTTGGCCGGATTACGTGCGCGCGCACAGCAAACCGGCTACCCAAGCGATTCACTGCCTCGGGACGATCCTGGGATGGGTGCTTCTGGGGGCTGCCATCGCAGTGGGGCGCTGGTGGTGGATCGTGCTGGCCGTGATCGTCGGCTATGCCTTCGCGTGGATCTCACACTTCTTCGTTGAACACAACCAGCCGGCTACCTTTGAGCATCCCTTGTGGTCCTGGTGGGCAGATCAGCGAATGATGCTTCTCACGCTGGTCGGGCGAATGGGCGCGGAGGTTCGGAAGTACCAGGGAAGCGCCGGCGCAAATTGAGTACAAGCGGGCGTTGGAAAAGATCGAAATAGAGTGAAGCGCTATTCCTTACGCATGGCCAAAATACTCTTGTTCTCAATTTGAATCTCGATACCCAACGGCGGCCGCAGATCCGAGCCTTGCGCGATGCTGCCGCGCACCCAGATATTTCCGGGAATGTTGCTCATCTTGAGCGGGTCAAACACTGTCCGGCTGCAGGGATCGCCGACCATCGGATGCCGCGCCGCGAAGGCATACTGTTCCTTGAGTTTGGCGACGTCGTCCAGGTATTCGAGGCGACAGCTGCCGAAGGGCGCGATCATCGTTAGCGCCCAGTAGCCTTCTGGTTGCAATGCTGAGCTTGTCGATAGCCGAATAAGCAGCGCGGGCGTGCTTTCGTTGGTGAAGCGGTCGACAAACATGAATTCTTTGGAGGTCCAGGGTTTGGCCATCTCTGCCACGGTGGCAATCTGGGGATTGGCCGCAGTTGCGTGGGGGATGGCCGGAGCGGGATCGGCGGGCGGCGTGGGCACCTCAATCTGGGCAGGCGGCGCCGGGGCTACAGCCTCGGTGCGTTTGGAGTGAAAGAGCCAACGCGAACCCACAAACAGGAGCACGAGAAGAACCAACATTCCGGCGATCAGGCGCACCGCGGGGTTTTCCGCAAGTCCCTTACGCGCACGCGGAGCCTCCTCAGCGGCCACACCCGGAATCTGAGGCATTTCCGCTTTGAACCGTTCGGATTGTTCCTGATCCGCCATCCTCTTGCGATTTTAGGATGGCGCGCGAACTGGGGCAACGACGACGCAACCCAGGTTTCCTGCCAGAAACGTAGAGGAAACGGCACGCCAGGTTACCGGGCCGGTTATTGGCGGCCACGCCGGCACCTATTATTGAGATGGGTACACAGGGTCTCGCCGGACTTGTCTGTATTCTGGTAGCACCCTACTGTAGTAAGACAGAATACTTGCGGGGTCCTTAGTTGTCCTGACTGTTCAACTATGAGCGGCGATACACGAGCGACGGCCCGAGCATTTGTGCGCAGCTTGAATATTTTGCTCAAGTTCGCGCGGTTGTACGAGTTTGGGCATGTGCGGACATCCTATCAATTCGATACCACCTGGAAGGAATTGCGCGCCGCGCTGGACGAGAGCGGCAGCAGTGGATTGCTGCTGGGTGCGTCGGGGAATCAGATTCTGCTCGATGGCGTGCCTCTCGGAGCAGCCGCGGGCGAGCGCAGTTTCGCGCAACTGCTGACCTCCTCCGGAATTGCCAGCATTCACTTCGGTACGACCACCACGCAGGCCCAGTTTGCAAGATTCGCCCGCGGCTTTCCCAGCGGGAACGCCAAGCCGACGGCGCTTGCTGAACAATTGAAGTCCGCTCTGGCTGGGGACACCAGCATCAAGATCAATGAGATACGCTACGTAGCCGAAGATTCATCGGTTGCGGGAATCAAGGTGGCAGCCCAACTCACCGCCAGAGTCCTAGGCGCCCAAGGCGACAAATTCAAGGATTTTCTTGACGATCCCAATAAGCTGCTGCAGATGATTTTCGCGGCGGAGAGCAATCGAGGCCCCGGAGGCCCGGGTGGTGGCGGTCCGGGCGGAGGCTCTGGCGCGCCTGGAGGCGGCGGAGGCAGCGGAGCGCCCGGCACACTTTGGGATACGGGTGCCGGTGGCGGTGGTGCAACGCCGTCAGGAGTTGGCGCGGGTTCTGGCAGGGGAGGCGGCGGTGCGGCGGGCTCAGGACCTGTAGCGGTCTCTGCACCTTCGGGGGCTCCCGCGTCTGGAGGCACAGGCCGCACTGGAGGCGGCGCTGGCGGGTATTCACCGGTGGCAGGGAAATGGCACACGGCTTCCGCCTTACTGCATTCCGGGAGTGGCGGTTCCAGCGTGGCCATCGGCACGGAGGTGGCTGGGGCGCCGAGCGGAATAGGCGGAGTGAGTAACTTCAGCGTCGCGGAAGAAGACGTTCGCCAGATGCTGACGTTGTTCGCGCAGATGGGCAAGTCGCGCAAGGATCCCGAAAATCGGATGGAGGTCCCCACCTTTCAGTCGCGCCTGAGCGCCATGCCGGTCCGCGCGCAGTTTACTTTGCAACAGGCGCTTGCTGGACTGGCGGCGCAAGCGCCGGACAGCAAACCGGACAAGCCGATGTTGCTCAAGCTGGCGGAACACGTGGCCATCCGGTTTGCGCTGGACAGCTACGAGCGCGGCGAGTTGCGCGTGAATGCCGTGAAGCAACTGCTGGATCGCATGAACGCCGAGATCGAAGGCCTGCGCAAAATCCTTGGCGCGCAGGAAGAAATGATGGCTGGCGCCGGATTGCAGGTGCAGTCCTTTACCGAGTTGCTGGACCAGGAATTCTGGGAGCAAGTTCCGGACGAGAACAAGAAGGAGGTGCTGACCTCCGACGAAGCCTGGTGCGTGCCTCCTCGCAATGTGCGGGCGTATCTGGAAGACATGCTGCGGCGCGGCGAATTGAAGACCGTCAACGAAATCCTGATGAAGTATGCCGCGTGCATCGGCCTGGAAGCGCCCGAAGCGCGCCGCACCACGGCGATCGGCCTTTCCGACCTTGCGGAACTTTACGGCAGCGGAGACGGCAGCGCGCTGATGGACGGTATCCGGCGTCTCGGAAATCAGCTGGCCATCGAGCGCGAACCGGAACTGCAGACGTTGGTGAGCGCGGCATTCGTTCGGCTGAGTCAGGAAGCGGCGTCGAAACGCTGCTATCCCGCCATGCAACAGGCGCTGGCGTCGTTGGACAGCGTCGAAGCGCTGCGGCCCGGTTCGACGCAAAGCCTGCGCCCGCGCATCGGCGCCGAAGAGCGCATGCCGGAGTTCGTCGAAGAAGCCTTGCGCAGCGGGCAAATCCCCGACGGCATGGTCGAGATCCTGGCGTTAATGCCCAAGACCACCCTGCATTACGTCACCAATCGCTTCGGGCATTGCGGTTTCCGCGAGGATTGTGAACTGCTCGCCGAAATCGTCAAGACCCTGGGCGAAGACGCTATCCACCGGCTGATGGAGGCGCTGCAAACTGCCCCCGCTTCCGAGGCGGCGGAAACAGTAGGCCTGCTCACGCAGTTGGCCCCGCACGATGTCGCCAAGATTCTGCCGGTTCGCCTGTCGCAGTGGCCGCGCACCGCCCACGATCGCACGGTGCGGCAGCTCTCTTCGGCGCCCGCCGAATTCCGCGCGTCGATGCTGGTAGCTCTTTACGAATCGTTGGATCCCATGATCCGGCCGCTGGCTATCGATGAAATGGGAATGAGCGGTCATCCCGATTGCATTCCAAAACTGCTGGCGCTGGCCGAAGGCGATGCGACTCCCGGATTTACGCGCGTGAAGGCCGTAGAAGCATTGGGCCGTTTGCGCGCGGCTGCCGCGTCACAGTTGTTGCAGCACATCATGGATGCACGCCAGCTTTGGCGCTGGAGTCATCCCGACGAGCTGCGCATCGCCGCCGCACAGTCCTTGATGCGTATTGATGCCACCATGGCGCTGGAAAAGCTCGCGCCCAGCGGATTGGATCGCAAGGATTTGACGCTGGAGCCCACCGATCCCGAGCCCAACACCTCGGTGATTCGCCAGCGACGTTACGCACGACTCAAGCTTTCGCGCAATCTGATCGCGCATACCACAAACTTGCGTGAAAACATCCGGCTCACGATTCCCGAACTCAACCTCGGCGGTGGAATCGGCTCGGGCGAGCGGCATTTGGCGCCGGGATCGCTACTGACTCTGAAATTCACGCAGGGCGTGCGCAACATCAAGGCGCAGGCAGTGGTGCGCGGCGCGCGTCCCCAGGCCATGGCCTTCGAGTTCGTAGAGATGGATCTCGAAGAGCGTTCGCGACTTCGAAAACTGTTAATGGAACTTGGCGGGCTGCCGATGGCCGCGCAGGTGACCAACCGTACCAAGCGGCGCGGCCGTGTGGCCATGTTGAAGACATAAACGGCCACTCGCGGTGGAGTGCAAGTAAGCAACGCGAGTTGGCGCGAAAAACAGAGCCCATCGGCGCAACCCATTCGTGACGCTGGCTACCTGTACTTCACTAAGACCGGCCCGGCCGGTCGGGCAGTGCAGCCTCCCGTTCTTTCGAAGCAAGCGCGGGCATTGGCGAATGGGACCTCTGTACCATTGCCGCGAGAAGTGTATCCCTCTACGGTACTAGTGAGGTCGTCCCATCCGGACAGGTGAAACCAGACCGTGAAAGTGGCGGACCCTAAAACGACGGCTGGCCGCGCGTTCGTGCGCAGCCTGAATATTCTGCTGAAGTTTGCCCGCTTGTACGGCTACGACCATGGTCGCACCATCGAGCAGCTCAATGTGGCGTGGCGCGAGCTCCAGACTGCCATCCCAGCCGGGACCGACGCTGGATTGTTGCTGGGCGCAACTGGTTCGCAGCTCCTGCTGGACGGAGTGCCGCTCGAAGGATCTCCCTCTGAGAAGCAATTCGCGCAACTGCTTTCCTCTGCCGGGCTGGCCAGCGTGCAATTCTTCCCTTCGATAACCCAGGAGGAGCTCGCTCGATTTGCGCAAGCGTTTCCTACCGGCAAAGCGAAACCTGCCGAGCTTGCCGAACAGCTGAAATCGGCGCTCGCCGGCGCTTCAAGCGTGCGGATCAACGAAGTCTGTTTTGTGGCCACCGATGCGCGCCTGAAAGATGCCAGCATGGCGGCGCAGCTCGCCGCAGCGACGCTCGGTGAGGATCAGGATCAATTCAGGCAGTGGCTGAATGATCCACAAAAACTGCTGGAGATGATCGCGGCCGCGCAAGGCTCGAAAGGCGGGGGAGGAAATTGGGCAGGTGCCGGGGGCGGAGGGGCCGCTGTAGCTGGTTCTGGAACAGGCTCAGCTTCTGACGACGCGGCCGGCGGTCAACGCGGGGGTGGCGGTCAGATCGCGGGCGGCGGCCTCTATGCGTTGGCAAACGACGCGCCAGCGGGCGGCACGGATGGCGCGTTTTACTCCGTGTCGCAATTGAATGAGCTGGTCGGTTCCGGCACGCACATCGAAACGCGGTTTGGGTTCGGTGCAGGCCCGGGGCCGGGTGGCGGATCAGGCGCCGGATCAAGTCCCCCCGGTGTAGGACGCTCGTTCGCCGATTCGAGCGAAGAAGAGATCTTTGGCATCTTGAGCGCCCTTACCAGCATCGGTCACGTCGGAGCTGGCGGCACCGGCGGCGTGGCGGCGGCCGGCGTTTTTCACGAGCAGATGTCGATGTTGCCGGGCCGCGCGCAAGACATGCTGAAGGCCGCGCTCGCCGAACTGGCCTCTCACGCGCCCGATGCCAAGCCCGATCAGTCCGTTCTCGTGCAGCTCGCCGAACATCTGGCCATTCGCTTCGCGCTGGAGCGCTACGAAAAGGGAGAAGTCAAAGTCAACGCGGTGCGGCAGATGCTCGACCGCATGAACCAGGAAATCGAAAGCCTGCGCAAGATTTTGGGCGCTCACGAAGACAAGATGACCGACGCGGGGTTGGTCGTCGAGACCCATCGCGAGATTCTCGACCGGCAATTCTGGGCCGCGGTTCCCGAAAGCGGCAAGCGCACCGTGCTCCTGTCCGAAGAGGCCTGGTGCATTCCGCCGCGCAACGTGCAGTCCTACGTCGGGGAATTAATCGAGCAGGGAAATGTCGCCGATGCCATCAGCATCCTTCAGAACTATGCCTCGTGCGCCGACAGCCAGGAGAGCGACGCTCGCAAGAAAGCAGCCGCGGGCTTGTCGGAAATGGCCGAGCTGTATGCCAAACTCGATCCCCGGCTGCTAGGCGAAGCGCTGCGTCATCTGGGCTTGCGATTGAGCGTCGAGCAGGATGCGGAGTTACAAGGTGTGGTGAGCGCGGCGTTTGTGCGCCTCAGCCAGGAAGCAGCCACCAGCCGCTGCTATTCCGCGATGGAGCAAGCCCTTGAATTGATTTCCGGCGTCGAAACCCAGCGTCCAGGAATTGCCCGCAATCTTCGCGGGAAAATGGGCATTGAAGAACGCGTGCCCGAGTTTGTGGAGGAAGCCTTGCGCGCGCGGCAAGCCGCTGCCGGTCTGACCAGCGTGCTGAAGATGATGCCGCAGACGGCCATGGAGCAACTAGCCGCGCGTTTCAATCGCTGCAGCTTGCGCAACGACGCCGAACAAGTCGCGAATCTCGCTGCCGATCTCGGAGAAGAAGGGCTGCAGAGCCTGCGTAGTACGGTAAAAGGCGGGCCCATCGCGGAAGCTGTCGAGATGGTCGGATTGCTCAGCAAACTAGACGTGCAGGCAATGCTGGTCTTTTTGCCCGTTCGTATGAAGGATTTCCCGCGCGTGGCACAGGATCGCATCATCCGGCAGATCTCTTCCGCAGGCGCGTCCGGGCGCTGCGGCATTCTGTTGGAATTGCTGGACTATCTCGATCCCCTGGTGATGCCGCTGGCCATCGACGAAATCGGCGTCACCTCCGACCGCGTGGCGCTGGGCCGCCTGTTGAACATTGCGAACGGCGATTTGCCTCAGGGCGGGGCCAACTATCTGCGCGTCAAAGCGGTCGAGGCTCTGGGCCGCATCCAGGCGCCCGAGGCCGTGGCCGCGCTCAAGTGCATCGTGGAATCAAAGAAAATGTTCGGTTGGACCGAACCGCAGGAGCTGCGGATCGCCGCGCTGCAGGCACTGGAGAAACTCGATCCCGCATGGGCCATCGCGTTTCTACCCAAAAGCGGTCTGGACAGGGCCGATCTGGCTCTCGCTCCTCTGGAGCTCGCGCCCAACTCCAAATTCGTTCGCCAGCGCCGCCATACCCGGGTGAGGCTCGCCAAGCCGGTCACCGCGGTCAGCACAAATTTGAAAGAGGCGTGCCGGCTGGAGATCAAGACCGCCAGCCTTGCCGGCGGCGTAGCCACCATCAGCCGTCACCTCGCCCCCGGTACACCGGTTACCCTGCGCTTTCAGGTGGGCCTGCGGAATCTCCAGGCCACCGCCCTCATGCGCGACTATCGCGCCCAGGACATGGCCTTCGAGATCGTCGACATGAACCTCGACGAGCGCAGCAAGCTCCGCCGCCTGCTCGCCGACAACCTGGGGTCTGCTCCCGCCTCGCCGGAGAACGAAACCACCGCGCCCTCTTCCGAGACACCCGTACCTGCCGGTTCGCGCACCGCTCGATAGCCTGGGGTGCGGGGCGCGCTCCCGCATTTACCGCGCCGCCCGCACTGTCAAACGCAAAAGTTCCGGCGCGCCGCCGCACTTAAGACGAGCCGGCCAACCCTCCGAACGAACGCCCTTGTCGCGTTTCTTGGCGCAACCGCATCTAAACAGATAGAATAAAGTGTTGCTCTGGCGCTATTTGTCTGACCTCGCGCCAGTGCCGGAATCTGATACCGTCGGGACGGCAAGCCCTTTCATGGACATAGCGAAGGTAGCGGACAGCGTAATCGCGCGATTTATTGGCACCAAGCACGAGCGCGACGTCAAAAAACTGCAGCCGTTGGTGGTCGCCATCAACGAGCGCGAAGCGGAAATCAAGGCCCTCAGTGACGATGAACTGAAGGCACGCTTTCTCGCGTTGAAAGACCAGGTCCAGGAACCCCTCAAAGATCTGGATCCGGGCGACGCCACTAGCAAAGACGTCTACAAGGAAACCATGCGCAAGGCGTTTGAGCCCGCCATCGTGCCGGCCTTTGCGCTGGTCCGCGAAGCCGGCCGCCGCTTCCTCAACATGCGCCATTTCGACGTGCAGTTGATCGGCGGCATGGTGCTTCACGACGGCAAAATCGCGGAAATGAAGACCGGTGAAGGCAAGACGCTCGTCGCAACACTGCCGGCTGCTCTGAACGCTTTGGCCGGACGTGGCGTCCACATCGTCACCGTAAACGACTATCTCGCCCGCCGCGACGCGGAATGGATGAGCGCGCTCTATCGCGGCCTGGGACTTTCCGTCGGTGTCATCGTGCACGACCTTGACGACGAACAGCGTCGCGCCGCCTACAACGCCGACATCACCTACGGCACCAACAACGAATTCGGGTTCGATTACCTTCGCGACAACATGAAGTACGACCTGGCGAACTGCGTCCAGCGCGGGCATCACTTCGCCATCGTCGATGAAGTCGACTCCATTTTGATCGACGAAGCCCGCACCCCGCTGATCATTTCTGGCCCGGCCGAGGAATCCACCGACAAATACTACAAGATCGACAAAATCATCCCCAAATTGATCAAGGATATCGATTACACGCTTGACGAAAAGCATCGCCAGGCCACGTTGACCGAAGAAGGGGTCAGCAAGTGCGAGCGCCTGCTGGGTCTCGGCAATCTCTACGACCCCGCGCACATGGAAGTGATCCACCACGTTTATCAAGGCCTGCGCGCGCATACGCTCTACAAGGCCGACGTCGACTACGTTGTGAAAGACGGCGAAGTCATCATCGTCGATGAATTCACCGGCCGCCAGATGCCCGGCCGTCGCTGGTCCGACGGTTTGCACCAGGCCGTCGAAGCCAAGGAAAACGTCAAGATCGAGCGCGAAAATCAGACGCTTGCCACCATCACCTTCCAGAATTATTTCCGCATGTTCAAGAAACTCTCAGGCATGACCGGGACAGCGGAAACCGAAGCCGCCGAATTCCAGAAGATTTACAACCTCGATGTCGTGGTGATTCCCACGAATCGCGAGCTGATTCGCAAGGAATACCCGGACGTCGTCTACCGTACGGAAAAGGAAAAATTCGAGGCCGTCGTCAACGGCATCCTGCAGGAAGACAATTCACTCGCGAACGGCATTCGCCACTTTCACGAGCGCGGCCAGCCGGTGCTTGTCGGCACCATTTCGATCGAAAAATCCGAAGCCATCGCCGCCGTTCTGAAAAAAACCGGCATCCCGCACCAGGTACTCAACGCCAAGCAGCACGAGCGCGAATCTCGAGTGGTCGCACAGGCCGGGCGCAAAGGCGCGGTCACCGTGGCCACCAACATGGCCGGCCGCGGCACTGACATTCTGCTGGGCGGCAATCCCGAGCAAATGACCCGCGATCATTTCCTGAAGAACCGCATCGCCATGCCCTACGCGGCCGCTCCCTCGGTAATTCCCGCGGATGGCGCCGGAACCGATGGAGCCGCCCAACCCGCCGCGCCGATGGTGCTGTTCCAGCACGAAGGCAAAATCTTCCAGGTGCCCGCCGACCAGTGGAAGCCGGTCTACGAGCAATTCGCCGCCACCTGCAAATCTGAACACGACGAAGTCGTCGCTCTCGGCGGCTTGCACATTCTTGGCACGGAGCGCCACGAAGCCCGCCGCATCGACAACCAGCTTCGTGGGCGCGCCGGCCGCCAGGGCGATCCCGGATCCTCGCGCTTCTTCCTGTCCCTCGAAGACGATTTGATGCGCATCTTCGGCGGCGAGCGCGTCAAAGCTTTGATGTATCGCCTCGGCATGACCGAGGGCGTGCCCATCGAATCCGGCCTGATCTCACGCCGCATCGAAAACGCGCAGAAATCAGTCGAGGCGCAAAACTTCGACGCCCGCAAACACCTGCTCGAATACGACGACGTCATGAACAAGCAGCGCGAGACCATCTACGCCATCCGGCGTTCCGCGCTCGAAGGGAAAGATCAGCGCGACTACGTCCTCGGAATCACCGAAGGTGTTGCGCGCGACCTCGTGGACACTTACTGTCCCCGCGAGCAGCATCCCGATCAGTGGAATACTGCGCAGTTCCTGGCCGAAGTGAACAGCCAGTTCGGCATCGACGCCAAAGCAGCCGGCGCGAATCCCGGCACGCTTGGTCACGATTTGCTCAGCGACGCCACGGTCGAGGCCGTCACCAAGCGCTACGAGGAAAAAGAAAAGCAGTTCAGCCCGGAGCTGATGCGCTGGCTCGAGCGCCGCATCATCCTTGACGTGGTGGACTCGCAGTGGAAGGACCATCTGCTCTCGCTCGATCACCTCAAGGAAGGCATCGGCCTGCGCGGCTACGCCCAGAAGGATCCGATCGTCGAGTTCAAGAAAGAAGCCTTTGGCCTTTTCGAAGACATGATGGCGCGCATCGACAACGAAACGATCCGCTATCTCTTCCACATCCAGATTCAGCAAGCCGAGCGCCCGCCCGACGAAATGCAAACGCACCCAGACGCGCAGGGCGGTCCGACGCCTTTGCGGTCAGGCCTGTCCGGTCCTTCGCGTCTTGGCGGAGCGGCCGCCGCAGTCGCTGCCAGCGCGGCGCGCGCCAGCGAGCCTGTCTCCCAACAACGCCTACCCGATGTCGCGCGGCAGCTCGAACGCAAACAGCAGCGCCAGCAACAGGATTTGCAGTATCAGACCGGTGCCGCGCAAGCCGAGCCGCCCAAACCGGTGCGCGCGGGCGCTAAAGTCGGACGCAACGACCCATGTCCCTGCGGCTCCGGCAAAAAATACAAAAAGTGCCACGGCGTCAACGCATGAACGCGCCATCTGAACGTTGGAGCCGCACCGAATCGTCGGCAATCGTGTAGCTCATCCCCTCCGGGATGAGGCCTTTCGTAAGCTACAAGCAAGCTCACTGTTCGGCGGATTATCAAGATCGAAAGCAAGCAGCCCCACAACAGAAAATCCTCAGGCTAGAAGGCCTGAGCTACTCATTCAGGAGCCAAAAAATGCCGCCAGGACCCGCCCCGCAACAAATGCCCGAACGCCAGCCGATCCCCGGCGTGAAGAATCTCGTCGCCGTAGCCAGCGGCAAGGGCGGCGTCGGCAAAACCACGGTCGCGGTGAATCTCGCGCTGGCCCTCGCAAAGCTCGGCAACAAGGTCGGCCTGCTCGACGCCGACGTCTACGGCCCCAACGTCCCCATCATGCTCGGCACCACCACCGAGCCGGTCGCCACCCAGGACCGCCGCATCTACCCGGTCGAAACGCAAGGCGTAAAAATGATCTCCATGGGCCTGCTCAATCCCGGCGACAAGCCCATGATCTGGCGCGGCCCGATGCTCCACAGTGTGATCACGCAATTTCTCCGCAGCGTCATCTGGGGCGAGCTCGACTACCTGATCATCGATCTCCCGCCTGGCACCGGCGACGTGCAGCTCACCCTGATCCAGACGGTCGCCGTCACCGGTGCGGTGGTTGTCACCACGCCTTCCACGGTCGCCCTCGCCGACGTCCGCAAGGCCATCGAAATGTTCCGCCAGGTCAACGTGGAGGTCCTCGGCGTAGTCGAAAATATGAGCACCTTCCTCTGCCCGCATTGCGACAAACCCATCGACATCTTCGGCCACGGCGAAGGCGCAAAAACCGCCCGCGAGTACGGTGTCCCGGTCCTTGGCGAAATCGAAATCGACCCGCGCATCCGCATCGGCGGCGACACCGGCACCCCGGTCGCCGCCCAAGGCAAAGACGCCGCGCCGGCAAAAAGCCTCTACGCCGTTGCCCACGCCGTCACCGCCCGCCTCTTTGAATTAGGCTCGTCCGTCTCCGGCCCGAGCGTCACCATCGACTGATCGCACGCAAGGAGCCCCGCTGATCCCTGGCAACTTCTGCGTCTCTGCCTTGCTTTCTGTCTTATCTTTGCGTCCTCTGTGTTCTGATCTCTGTGAACTCTGCGTTGAGCTTTTTCCTGGGTCGGACCTTCCACTTTCTTGTCAGTTCCCGCACCCGATGCTATCTTGACGAGTAACTCAAAATGCTCCCAGAAAACGCGCCATCAGCATGATCCGACCCTATCGCGGCAAGCGCCCCGAAATCGCCGCCACCGCCTACATCGACCCCGCCGCCGTCCTCATTGGCGACGTGGTCATCGGCGAAGACTCCAGTGTCTGGCCCTGCTCGGTGATCCGGGGCGACGTCAACTACATTCGCATCGGTGCGCGCACCAATATCCAGGATGGCGCGGTCCTCCACGTCATGCGCGACGAATATCCGCTGATCCTCGGCGACGACGTCACCATCGGCCACAGCGTCACCCTGCACGGCTGCAACATCGCCAACCGCTGCCTCATTGGCATGGGCTCGATTATCCTCAACGGCGTAAACATCGGCGAAGGCAGCATCATCGCCGCAGGCACCCTGCTCCTGGAGCGCACCAATATTCCGCCCGGCAGCCTCGTAGTAGGCCACCCCGGCAAAATCAAGCGCCTGCTCACGCCCATCGATCAAAACTCCATCGACGAATACGCCAAACGCTACGTCAGCTACAAAAACATCTACCGCGAGGAGCCCGCGGGGTGAGCGAAGGTCCGAAAAGGGGTCCCGAGAAGCCGCGCAAGTTCCAGGCGATCAAAGGTACGCGCGATCTGCTGCCTCCGGAGACGGTCCTCTGGAATCGCGTCGAGCAAACCGCGAACGAAGTGTTCACTACTTTTGGCTTCGGCGAAATACGGCTGCCCATCTTCGAGCCGACCGAGCTCTTTGCCCGAGCAGTCGGCGCCGATACCGATGTTGTATCGAAAGAGATGTATTCGTTCGATGACCGCGATGAAACATCCATTAGTCTGCGCCCAGAAGCGACCGCTTCCGTTTGCCGTGCGTACATAGAGAACGGAATGCAGCAGCTTCCGCAGCCGGTGAGGCTCTATTACACGGGCCCGATGTTTCGCCGCGAGCGCCCGCAAAAAGGCCGCTATCGCCAGTTCTACCAGATCGGCGCGGAGGTCCTCGGCGGCTCCGACGCCCCTGCAATCGACGCTGAAGTCATCCTGATGCTGATGACCTTCTTCGACAAGATCAATCTCGCCGGCACAACGCTGTACATCAATTCCATCGGGCACAGCGCCGACAATTGCCGCCGCGCCTACGTCGAAACTCTCCGCGTCGCTCTGCAAAACGCAAAAGACAAGCTCGGCCCCGACTCCCAGCGCCGCGTCGACACCAACCCGCTCCGCGTCCTCGATTCCAAGCTCGAATCCGAACAAGCCATCATCGAAACGCTCCCGCGCATCGCGGATCATCTCTGCGACGACTGCCGCGCCAACTACGCCGCCGTCAAAAACGAACTCGAGCTACGCGGGGTCATATACAAGGAAAATTGGCGCCTTGTTCGCGGCCTCGACTACTACATGCGCACCACATTCGAAATCACCGCCCAAGGACTCGGCTCGCAAAACGCCGTCTGCGGCGGCGGCCGCTACGACGGCCTGGTCGAACTCCTCGGCGGCCCGCCCACCAAAGGCATCGGCTTCGCCATCGGCGAAGACCGCCTGATCCTCTCCCTCCAGGAAGGCGGACAAGCTTCGCAACCGCAGGGGCGTGACGTCTATATCGCCTGGATGGGACAGCGCGCCTACGCCACCGCCGTTCGCGCCGCCAAAAACCTGCGTAACTCCGGACTCAGTGTGGAGCTGCCGCCCTCCGAACTCAAATTCGGCAAGGCCCTGGGCCAGGCGAACAAAATCGGCGCAAGATACGCGCTGATCCTCGGCGACAACGAAGTCGCCGAAGGCCTATGGACCCTCAAAAATCTTTCCGACGGCACCCAAACCAAACTTGCCGAACCCGCCGTGATCCAATATCTGCGCGAAAATCAACGTTCATCACGGTAACAACGAGCGATTTTTTCCAGTTCATTGGCAGCTTTGGAATCCTGCAATAAGTGCGTAAAATCATTGTTTATTCAAATTGCTCCATAAAATGCACTAAAAAGGTCTAACGACGTGCTCGATTTTCTCGGCAATCTCAAACGCACCCACTACTGCGGCGCCCTTCGGGCCTCCCATGCCGACCGCGACGCCCTCGTCATGGGCTGGGTCGCCAAGCGCCGCGACCTCGGCAATCTCCTCTTCCTCGACGTGCGCGATCGCACCGGCATCGTCCAGGTTGTTTTCAACAAGGAGACCCAGCCCACCGCGCACGCCAAGGCCGAACAGGCCCGCGGCGAATTTGTCGTCGCTGTCGAAGGCAAAGTCATCAAGCGCCAGAAGGCGAATCCCGACCTTCCCAGCGGCGAAGTCGAGCTCGTTGCCACCAAGCTCCACATCCTGAACACCGCCAAGACGCCGCCGTTCGCGATCGAAGACGAAACCAACGCCGCCGAAGAAACGCGCCTGCGCTATCGCTACCTCGACCTGCGGCGCCCGCGGGAGCTGCGCAATCTCACGCTGCGCCATCGCATCATTCTCGAAATCCGCAAAGTGATGGACGAGATGGGCTTCATCGAAGTCGAAACGCCCATGCTCACGCGCTCCACGCCGGAAGGCGCGCGCGACTATCTCGTTCCCAGCCGCGTGCATCACGGCCAGTTCTACGCGCTCCCGCAGTCGCCTCAGATCTTCAAGCAGATTCTGATGATCGCCGGCCTCGACCGCTATTTCCAGATCGTCAAATGCTTTCGCGACGAAGATCTGCGCGCCGATCGCCAGCCCGAATTCACGCAGCTCGACCTCGAAATGTCCTTCCCCCGTCAGGAAGACATCTTCCACGTCATCGAGCAGGTCATGGTGCGCGCCTGCGCGGTTGCCGGCATCAAAGCCGAAGCGCCGTTCCCGCACATGCTCTACAAGGACGTTATCCGCAAGTACGGCAGCGACAAGCCCGACATGCGTTTCGGCATGGAGTTGCACGAAGTGACCGATGCGTTCCCGCAAGAGGCGAAAGAGAAGTTGCAGATCGAAGGCAACGTCTTTGCTTTCGCCGCTCCCGGAGCCGCAAGCTATTCGCGCAAGCAGCTCGACGAGCTGACGGAGAAAGCGAAGTCCGCCGGCGCTCGCGGCGCCTATTTCGTCAAAGTCGCCGCCGAAGGCACAACGTCAACGGTAGAAAAGCTGATTGGCAGGGAAAATGTAAATAAGCTCGCGAAAGCGTGCGAGGCGAAAACTGGCGACCTGGTTGTTGCCGTCTCGGCACGAACCCAAATCAAAGGCACCGAAGCGGCTGCACTCGTCGCGGGACAGCTACGTTTGCAACTCGGCGAAGCTTTAGGGGTAATCGACAAATCGCAATGGCAATTCCTCTGGCTAACCGGCTTCCCGCTGTTCGAATGGAGCGAGTCCGACAAGACCTGGGTCAGCGCCCAGCATCCATTCACCGGGATCGTCGACGAAGACCTCGAAAAGCTCGAATCCGCGCCTTGGGAAGTCCGCAGCAAAGGCTACGACCTCGTCCTCAACGGCTACGAGCTCGGCTCCGGCAGCATCAGAATCCATCGCCAGGACATCCAGGAGCGCCTCTTCAAAGCCCTAGGCCTGAGCGAAGAGCAACTCCGCCGCCGCTTCGGCTTCTTCCTCGACGCGCTGACATACGGCACGCCGCCACACGGCGGCATAGCCCTGGGCATCGATCGCGTCGTCATGCTCCTCGCCGGCGAAAAATCCATCCGCGAAGTCATCGCTTTCGCCAAAACCACCGCCGCCCAAGACCTGATGGCCGAGTCCCCGTCGAACGTCGACGAGGACCAACTCAACCTGCTCGGCATTTCCATAAAACCTGGTCCAACCCCGAAATGACTTGGTGCTATCTCGCATCTGCATTTGAATCAGGGCACAATGTCTGGTGTTCCGGAGGGCGGGTTTTTCTTTAGGAGGTCGGGGCTTCCAGCTCCGACATGGCAACGCAGCAAAATCATGAGCCGAATTCGCATCCTTCCTGAGACCGTCGCCAACCGCATCGCTGCGGGCGAGGTCGTGGAGCGTCCCGCCTCCGTCGTCAAAGAACTCCTCGAAAACGCGCTCGACGCCGGAGCCAACACTATTCGCGTCGAAGTCGAAGCTGGCGGCAAGCGCATGATCCGCGTCATCGACGACGGCCACGGCATGGCCCATGACGACGCGCTGCTCGCCTTCGAGCGTCACGCCACCAGCAAGCTGCGCTCCGCTGATGATTTGCTGTCCATCGCGACCCTTGGTTTCCGCGGCGAAGCCATGCCCACGATCGCGGCAGTCTCTCGCTTGCTGCTGGAAACCCGCGACGCCGCAGACGCGGAAGGCACGCGCATCGAGTTCGCCGGCGGCAAACTGGTCGGGGTAAAACCCGCGGGCCTTCCCGCGGGCACGACCGTCAGCGTCGCTGACCTCTTCTACTCCGTTCCCGCGCGCCGCAAATTTCTCAAATCCGATACCACCGAGCTCGGCCACATCGCCTCGCTGGTCACACACTACGCGCTGGCTAATCCCGGCAAGCAGTTCGTCCTGACCACGCCCACGCAGACCATCATCGACTGCGCGCCCACCGATCGTCTCGCCGACCGCGTCTATCAGCTCTTTGGTAAGCAATCGCTCGACGAACTCGTCGAGATCCCAACGGTCTCCGCGGCCTTGCGCGCCGCCATCACCGAGCCCGAACTCGAACCCGAAGGGGAAAAGGCGCGGATCAGCGTTTATGGCTTCACCTCTCGACCTGTGGTCCAGCGCCCGAATCGCAACGGCATCTATATTTTCATAAATCGCCGGCTGGTCCGCGATCGGCTGATCCTCCACGCCGTTCACGAGGCCTATCGCAACATCGTGCCGCAGGGCGTCTTTCCCGCCACGCTGCTGTTTGTCGAAATGCCGTACGACGAAGTCGACGTCAACGTGCATCCCGCCAAAATCGAAGTCCGTTTCCGCCGCTCGCAATTCGTACACGACTTCACGCGCGACGCCATACGCCAGGCGCTGATGAGCACGCGGCCCATCGCCAGCTTTGCGGCGGCCGCAGGCGCTGCGACCGGCGTCGGGAATTCGGCACAGGGCTCGAGCGCTGCGCCCGGATCTTCGTTCGGCACACTCCCTGCCTTTGCCGAAGCCGTCAGCGCTTCGCCGGGGAGCGTGCCCGCCGATGGATCCTCACTCGTACCGCGCGCAATAATTCCCGGCCTCGAAGAGGTCGGCGTCGGCTCCGGAGTCGAGTCCAACGGCGGCTTCGATCTGACTTCCGCGCCGCTACAGCCGGTGCCCCAGCGCTTTTCATTTGAACCCGGTTTGTCGATTGGCGCGGTCCATCCCGTTTCCATTCCCGAAGCGAACTGGGCGGCGAATTTCGCGGCGGCGCGCGGCGATGCTCCGGCGACACTTCCGCATCCCGACGAAATCGCCGATCTCAAGCCGCTGGGCCAGGTAAGTTCGAGTTTCATCATCGCCGTGAATGGCGAAGGCCTGTGGATCATCGATCAACATGTCGCGCACGAGCGCGTCCTGTTCGAGCAGCATCTCGAAGCGCGCCGCGCTGGCGAAGTAGAAAGTCAGCGTATGCTTATGCCCCTGATTCTCGAGCTGTCCCCGCACCAACTGGTCATCTACGAGAAAATCGCCGAGGAACTAACTGCCAACGGCTTCGAAGTCGAGCCGATGGGCCCGCGCAGCGTGGCGATCCAATCGGTTCCTGCTGGCGTAGCCACCAGCGACGCCGAGAAACTGCTGACTGAAATTCTGGACGGCATCGAGCGCGAAAACGCCGCCATCTCGATCGAAACGCTGCAAGCGAAAATCGCCGCTTCCACCGCGTGCCACGCGGCCATTAAAGTCAACATGCCGCTCGACCAGACAAAAATGGAATGGCTGCTGGCGGCCCTGGCGAAAACGGATTGCCCCATGGCCTGCCCGCACGGCAGGCCGGTCGTGCTGCGTTATTCGGTGAAAGAAATCGAGCGCGCGTTCCAGAGAATTTAGACACCATATTTCCATAGCAACCATTACGGAGACGAGTGGATGAGCGAAACGCAGAAGACGGCGGTGATTTTCGGCCTGGCGAACAAACGCAGCATCGCCTGGGCGATTGCGCAAAAGCTCCACGAAGCGGGCTGGCGCCTGGCCATCACCTATCAGAACGAACGCCTCGAGCAGGAAGCTAAGGATCTGCTCGCCGAACTGCCAGGCTCCGAGGGCTTCATGTGTGACGTCGCTTCGGATGAACAAATCGCGAAAACGTTTGACGAGCTGAAAGCGAAATACGGAACGCTGCAAGGTCTGGTTCACAGCGTGGCTTTCGCGCTGGCCGATGATCTGAAGGGCGACTTTCTCAATACATCGAGAGAGGGATTTCGAGTCGCGCACGATATCAGCGCGTATTCCCTGGTGGCGGTAGCACGTGCAGCGGCGCCGCTGATGACCGAGGGTGGCAGCATCGTCACCATGAGCTACTATGGCGCGGAAAAAGTGGTGCCGAAATACAATGTCATGGGCGTGGCCAAAGCCGCGCTGGAAGCCACCGTGCGCTATCTGGCGAATGACTTGGGCTCGAAGAAGATTCGCGTGAATGCGATTTCGGCCGGGCCGATCAAGACACTTGCCGCGCGTGGAATTTCCGGCCTCGGTGAAATGCTGAAGGCGCATGCCGAGCGCGCTCCGCTGAAACGCAATGTGGATGCGGCGGAAGTTGGCTCGACCGCGGCATTCCTGCTGTGCGATGGCGGCTCGGGAATCACCGGAGAAACCATCTACGTTGACTGCGGCTACAACATCATGGGGTTCTAACAAGTTTACAGTCGTCAGTTCACAGTTTAGAGTTGCTGCGGCAAAACGCACGCGAACGTTGCCGTGTGCACCGCTTGTGGTCGGAAACGGAAAGAGCGCAGACCGGCACTTCATGCCAAAACTTACGATTGCCATTGATGGACCGGCGGGTTCGGGGAAGAGCAGCGTCGCTCGTCGAATCGCAAGCGTGCTCGGATACACATACCTCGACAGTGGAGCGATGTACCGGGCGCTCGCTTTGAAGGCGCTGCAACGCAAGATCGCGCTGGATGACGAGGCTGCATTGGAAAAGCTGGCGGCGGAGACGCACATCGAGTTGAAGCCGCCGACGGCCGAGCAGGAGAAGGCCGGATCGAAGAATCGCGTATTTCTCGACCGCGCCGAAGTGACGGATGCCATTCGCACTTCGGAGGTGGCACAAGCGGCGTCGCGACTGGCGACCATCGCCGGCGTGAGGCGTGTGCTAGTCGCTGAACAGCAAAGCGCCGGCGCCGGCGGGGGAGTGGTGATGGAGGGCCGCGATATCGGCACGGTTGTATTTCCCCATGCGGAGCTGAAGATCTTTCTGGAAGCGTCGCCGGAAATGCGCGCGGAACGCCGCTGGAAAGAGCACCAGGAGAAAGGCGATAACGTGACGGTGTTCGACGTGCTGGGAGAAGTGCGCGAGCGCGACAAGCGCGATCGCGAGCGCAAGGTTTCTCCGCTGGTCCGCGCCGCCGATGCGGTAATCGTGGACAACACGGCGATGGACGTCGAGGAAACCGCCCGGCTGATCGTGATGCTGGCGCGCGAACGGGAAAAGGGCACAGCCGCAACAGCCGGGAGGACGGAGTAATGCGCGTGCTGGCGATGCTGATGGCGGGATTTGGAAGCGCGCTGCTGGTGCTGCCCATGATCGCGCTTGGTCAAACCGACTCTCAGGCGAATTCGAGTCCGGAGAAAGCGGACGCCGCGCGAAAGTTCCGCGCATACCTCGAG
>DATNCJ010000070.1:0-74812 GCA_035607215.1 Candidatus Eiseniibacteriota bacterium | reverse complement strand
CCTCGCTGAGCAGTTCGTGAAGCAGCTGCTTTTGATCGGCAGTGACCGATGTAGTGTTAACTAGCGCCACCGTCAGAGCCGGCGAGGCGCTGACGCGCTCCAGATCATCCATCAGTTTTTGTACGTTCGACGTCGAAAAATGTCTGGCGGCGGGAGCCAGGTGATCGCCATCGCAGCTCTTATTGTCGATCAACGCGTTGCAGACAGCAGGTTTCGTTGACAAATTCCTTGCGGCAAAGGAGAACAGCGATTCCAGCGCCTGCTGACGCTGGATGGCCTCCAGAAAATTCTCGATCGGCAGAGCCATGATGGCTTCCTTGGCGCGCTCAGCGACGACTTCGTCGGTGTCGACGGCGAGGATGGAGAGGATCTCGGCGCGGTCGGCCGCCGGAAGGTGCGCGCCGGTGGAGCACACGGCGATCTTGCGTTCGCGCGTGGCGCGGCCGTGGCGAAGGTCGTCGATAGTTTCAGGACTAAGGATTTCCACTGCGTGCCTGCCTTAAATCTCGTTGGCTAAGCACGATTGTACCGGAGGTGCCGGGTCTGCCGGGCGCGGGTATGGCCTGCCCGTTCAATTCCAGCAACACCCCCGTGGAGTCGGCGGTGGTGACTTCAAACTGGTTGGCGGCGGAGAAGTGGCGCGTGGTGCCCGCCGGGACGGAGTCGTCGAGGAGCGGCTTGCCGTCGGCAACGATGCGAACGTGCGTAGGGGCCGATGTGGACAAGGCCAGGTCGAGCGCGGGGGAAAGTGAGCCAATCGAGCGCGTAGGGTCAGGGATCAGATTCGGGAGCATGGCAGGCAGCGTGATTTGCGTTGGGTCTGCCGCAGCGAGCGCATGCTTGGCCGCGCGGTGAGCGATGTAGCGACGCCAGCCGTAGATGCCGCCGCTGACGAGCGCGGCGATGACCACCAGTAGGGCCAACAGACCGGCGGCGACGATCCATTTCGACGGCGATGGAATGGGATTGGGCGTGGCTGGCGGTAGGGGCGCCGCGTGTTCGGCATGCGCGAGGTCGTATTCAGCGAGGATATGCTCTTCGCTCAGGCCCAGATAGCGAGCAATAGCGCGAACGAATCCACGATTGAAAACCCCGCCGGGGAGCTTTGCCCAGTCTTCGTTTTCCAGCGCTTCAAGAAATTTTGGAGCGACACGCGTTGCCACGGTAAGTTCGTTCAGCGTGATTTCACGCAGCTCGCGCTCGCGCTTCAACAGCTCACCGAAGCTTCCTTTAGCCATGGATCGTGAACCCATTCCCGACGTAGCTCTGTGGACTTAGATGCCGCGGCTGGTGTCGAGCGGTAACCTCTGGAACGACCGCATGGCGGCCGGAATTCAGCAGCCGGAGCTCTCGGATCGCCGATGACCGGCTGGCCGCCAAGGTCTCCCGGAAGGTAGGAGCCTCGATGGGAACTATAAGTTGTGGTGGAAAGCGTGTCAACGAGACGGAGAGGGTATGCCTATGCAAAGGAGAAAATTGCTACACTCTGCCTACAACCTCCTCCTTTCAGCATCTTCGAATGACAAAGATCGGATGTTCAGCGCCGCTTGCGGCGATTCATCACCGAAACCGCGCTGGAACCTAAAACGTCATTCTAGTGAGATGTAAAGGGCTCCCGTTAGTGAAAAAGAGGCTGCCGATGACTCGCGTAATTCGAGTAGTGCCCAAGGCTAAGTTACCGGCCGGCTGAGAAGCTTGGGCAAAAGGCAGGTCGGCCTTAGTCGGCGCTGCATTGGGGAGGTCTGATGGCAAGACTGTCGACGCTTGCGCCTTTCGAGCCCCTCAGGTCTGAAGTTATTTTGTGCTTGCGTGTTGAGCTTAAGCGTCGCGTCTACATTTGCTCAGCAGGGAGGAGGTACTCACCCTGCCCCTCCGCCTCAACCTCCTGCATCGCCTCCGCCTAAAGCGCCAACGCCTCCACCTCCCACCGATTTCCCTTCGGCACACAACCCCTGGGACCAAAACGAGTTGATGCAGCGCAGCAACGACAAGCTGGTGTCCTCTATGATCGCAGAAGGCGATAACTGTTTTCTTCCTCCGCTCAACGGACTGCTTCGTTCTAGGGTGGGAATTGCGGATTTGCAGGTCCCGTAGAAAGCTCAAAGAGAGCACAAGGATGGTTGTGCAGCCCTGAGAAACAGTAAAGTAGTCGAGGCAGAGGAGCACTTGCGCAAGGCGGTTAAGCAGTGGCCGAAAGACTCGGCTGCCTGGGTCGTGCTGGGCCAAGTGCTGGAAGCGCAGCAGAAAACTGACGAAGCTTACGGTGCCTGTTCCCAACCTTTGGCCACTGACTCCAACTACCTGCCAGCTTACCTTTGTCTGGCGGATATTTCCGCGCACTCGGAGAATTGGAATAAGGTGCTGCAACTTAGCAACGCCGACCCTCGGGTGCACTTCTTGCTGGCTCAAATCTATGAAGCGAAGGGTGACCGAGAGAGTGAAGCTGCTCAACTGCGGGAGTATCTGAAGTACGCTAGCGATCCCAATGATGTGGCCATGGTAAAGCGTTATTTATCGGAACTCGAAAAACCGACCAATAATCAGATTCGATGCCCACTACGTGGAACAGCCTCTACACCGCATGCTCCGAATATCACCCTGCGGCACTTGGCCGGTTGCCGCGCGTTTACCAGGCATGTGAACTACTTCCGACTATCAGGACTTGGCCGATCATACAACCGTGGGTCGCTAGAAACTCCTTGGGTGTTCGCGTACTCGGACTGGCTTTTTTCAGGATGAGGATGTCGGGCGTAGGTTCCGAGAGTGAGGAAGTTTTTATTGTCACAGGCCAATGCGGTGGAGAAGGTCTTCGTATCGCGGGTCTGAACGCATATCTTTGAAAAATGGATCGGCGTTGAGAAAGGCCAGGCTGCCCGAACGTTGTGCATAAGCGCGCTCCAGCGCTTCGAAAGTGCGGTCCTTCTCGCCCAGGCCCGCGTAAACCACCGCGACGTTGTAGTGATCGACATCGGCGCGTGCCTCGAGTACTTTAAATTGCTCGATCACCTTTCGTGCATCGCCGCGCCGGCCCGCTAGCGCGTATACCCAGCCCAGGCCTGCCGCATTTAATTGGTTCTCGGCGGGTATCGGGTGAACCTCCGTGCCAGCCTTTTCATTTGCCGCGATGGCCTCGGCGTAGTTCCCCTTGCATCCATACGCCCAACTCAGTTGCGCGTGCACCCACTCGAGTCCGGGGTCGAGCTCCATCGCTTTTCTATATTGAGCAATTGAATCGTCGTACCGCCTCGCAGCTAGAGAATGATAAGCCATGGTCCCAATCACTTGCGGCGACAGTGGGTCCAACTCCAGCGTACGCTGGCCTTCCGCAAAACCTTCATCAAGGCGCCCCCGCACGGTCAAGTACTGCGTGTACGTACGGTGCGCATCCACGCTGCTTGGGTTGAGCTCAATCGCCCTTCTGAGCTCAGACTCGGCGCCGGACCAGTCCCAATCGTAAACGTACTCCGCGACTCCTAGCGCTGCGCGTGCTTCGGCCAGAGAGCCATCAATCTCCAAGGCCTTCAGTGCCGCTGCCTTGGCTCTGGGAAACGCATCTTTCGATTGAAGATATGAAAATATGCCCAGTGTTCCGTAACTATTCGCCAATCCGGCGTAGGCTAGGGCGTTCCCTGGATTTTTTTCGATGGCTTGTTGAAAATAATCCACGCTTTTCTTTAGCCCTTCGAGGCTGGCTTTGTTCGAGTAATAACGGCCTTTCAGGTAAAGGTGATAGGCTTCGACGTTTTCCGTGGAATGTTTTCTCAACCGTTGTTTTTCCTCACCCGTCAGGCGCAACCGCAGACTCTCAGAAATATCCCGTGAGATCTCTTCCTGTACTGTCAGGACGTCGGCACGTTTCCGTTTGTATTGCGTGCCAGTTGGGAACCTTTCTCCACGTCAACCAGTTCCGTGTTGATGACCAAAGTATCGCCGCGCTGCAGCAAGCGGCTCACAAGGACGGCGCGCACATGCAAATCTTGGCCCACTTTTTGCGGGTCGGGCTCCTTGCCCTTGTATCGGAAGACCGTACTGCGCGCCATGACACGCAATCCCCGAACCTCCGAAAGGCTGTTAATAAGGCTCTCGGTGATTCCGTCGCTCAGATACTCCGTGTTGGGGTCCGCGCTGGAATTCACGAAAGGAAGCACTGCCAGGGATTCAATGGCCGCGCCGCGCGTTCGTGAAAGGCCGGACCACACCGCGAGCATAATGAGCGCCACCGCCACGGCTCCAGCAACCGCCAGAGCGGCTTTGCTGCGTCCCCGGGACAACTGCCGTGCGGGCCTTCCGGCCAACGCGCTTGCGCGGTTCGATTCACTATCGCGTTTCAACCGTGCTAGGTCCGTCCGCAGCTCCGATGCGCTCTGATAACGCATCTTGCGGTCCTTTTCCAGCGTCTTCGTGATGATCTCTTCCAGTTTTGGATCAAGTTGCGGATTGAGGCGTGACGGAGACACCGGCGAGCGGTCCAGAATCGCCTGAAAGATCACCGCGGAAGTGTTTCCGGCGAACGCTCTCTCTCCCGTTCCCACCTCGTACAAAACGGCGCCGAAGGAAAACAAATCCGTACGGGCGTCCAGTTCCTCTCCCCGGGCTTGTTCGGGCGACATGTAGGCCACGGTTCCCAGCGCCGTACCCGGGCTCGTGAGAATTTCTTCAGTAGTTCCTGCGAGGTGCCCGCCCCCCCGCCGCGGCACGCGGTTCCGGCCCCAGTTTGGCCAGGCCGAAGTCCAGAATCTTCGCGTGCCCGCGCGTCGTGAGAAAGACATTGGCCGGCTTGATGTCCCGGTGGATGATTCCCTTCGCATGGGCGGCATCCAGTGCGTCCGCCACTTCGATCGCGACGCTCAGCAACTGTTCGAGTTCCAGCGGGCCCCTTGCGATGGCGTGCTTCAGCGTTTGTCCTTCCATAAATTCCATGACGATGAAGCGCTTACCCTCATGCTCGTCAATCTCGTAAATCGTGCAGATGTTGGGGTGGTTCAGCGCAGAAGCCGTCCGTGCTTCCCGGCGGAAGCGTTCGAGGGCCTGCGGATCTTTCGCCAGGTCATCCGAGAGGAATTTCAGGGCCACGTAACGGCCAAGCTCAGTGTCCTCGGCCTTGTAGATGACACCCATGCCGCCGCCACCGAGCTTTTCTACGATGCGGTAATGGGAGACGGTCTGCCCGTGAAGTGGCTGAGACTCCGCCATGTTGGGCCATCTTAGGTTGTGTGTCGGAATCAAGTCAACGAACCGCGGACTGGGCAGGCGAAATCCAGGTCGAGCTCGGCTAGGTCTTGATTTAACGGGGAAACTGGAATAATGCCTCCGGGTTGGCCGTCTTGCCCCCGATAAACGCGCTGGTGTTTACGATTCAATTCCATTTGCGAGGATCGTACGCTGAAGCGTTGCTACCGGTTAGACCAGGGCAGGGCGACGCCGGTCATGCGCGCGTAAGCGATGAGTTGCCCCATGTGCTCGTTGGCGTGAACGATTATTCGCAGGTACATCCCATCTACTGTAGCGTCGCGATCGGCGATGTGTACCTTGCGGCTGAGGTCTGCAGGTTTCACCGCCAAATGCGCCTGCTTCACCGCGTCCAGCGAGCGCTTCAGCCAGCTGATGACTTCGGCCTTCGATGTGACGCTCTTTTCCATTTCCTGCTTTAGCTCTGCAGGCATGGCGGGTCCGGTCACGCTCAGCAGATAAAAATTGGCGATGGCGATGTGCATGTACACCTCACTCGCCGAGCGCACTCCCGGCGCGGGGCGCCAGCCGAATTTTTCTTCAGGGGTGGCCTCCGCCAGCGCGACCAACTGCTGCGATACATGGCCCCACTCTCCTTCATAGCCCTGCCAGATGCCTCGCGGCGCCTCTTGCGCAATCAGAGGCTGCGCGCTGAGTAGCACGAGCATCAGACGCAGTTTTCTCATGATGGTCTCCTCCTCGCATCATACCGGGTCCCATTGCGCCTCTAAGGGTGGTTGTCCGACATTCTGTCTTTGGGCTGCCTTCGGGGCAGCAGGCCGACCGATGCCAAATTGGCCGGAAACGGAGCGGCCCGCCGGCCGTCTAGACGGTGTAGATCTGTGCGCCCAGCGCACGGAGGTGTGCCATGAACGCTCTCCTCAACGACATTCGCTATGCCCTTCGCCTGCTTGCCAAGAGCCCTGGTTTCACCATCGTTGCCGTTTTGACCCTGGCGTTAGGTATTGGCGCAAACACCGCGATGTTCTCGGTGATTCACGCGGTGCTGCTGCGGCCCTTGCCCTTTGCCGATTCCGATCGGCTGATCAGCGTATGGAATGACTACGGCTCGGGCGGGCAGTCGCTACCGGCGGTATCCCCCCCTGATTTTCGCGACTACCAACAGCGTTGCCGGCTGTTTGATCAGATCGCCGGAGCCACCGGCGGAGGCGGCGCTGCGGTGGATTTTGGCACGGTGGAAGGCGACGAGCGGCCGCAACAAGTCACGGTCGGATTCGTCAGCGACAATTTATTTCCTCTATTTGGAGTACAGCCGATTCTGGGGCGGAATTTTTTGCCTCAGGAAACGGTCCTGAACGGGCCAAACGTGGTCATCCTTAGTTATGGATTCTGGCAGCGACGGTTCGGTGGCGACCCCAGCATCGTGGGCAAAACGCTAAGGTACAACCGCCAGGATGTGACCGTCGTCGGGGTCCTGCCGCGAGACTTTCATCTGCTGCTGCCACCGGAAACGCTGCTGTTGCGCGATTCGGAATTGTGGAGGCCGGCGCAGATCCCTTACGACAATTTTCCGCGCAATCTGACGACGATGGCGGTATTCGGCAAGCTCAAGCAGGGAGTTACCCTGGCGCAGGCACAAAGCGAAATGGACGGGATCGCAGCACAGTTGCGCAGCGAGCATGAAGTGCATCGCACCAGCGGCCTGCGCATACGGGTGGTGCCGTTGCAGTTCGACATCGTCAAGGACGCACGCACCTCGCTGCTGATTTTGCTGGGCGCGGTGACCCTGGTGCTGCTGATCGCCTGCGCCAATGTCGCTAACCTGTTGTTGGCGCGAGCTATCGCCCGCGAGCGAGAAGTAGCCATGCGTGCGGCACTGGGCGCGGGGCGTGGGCGGCTGGTGCGCCAGGTCCTGACCGAAGCGCTGGTTCTGGCGATGCTGGGCGGACTGGCGGGTATCTTCGTCGGCTCCACGGCGCTGGAATTGCTGTTGCGGCTGAATCCTGGGAACTTGCCGCGTCTCGTTGAGGTTCATCTCGACGGCACGGTTCTGGCTTTCTCCTTCGCGGCGTGCGCTGTCACGGGCGTGCTGTTTGGAATTTTGCCGGCGCTGCAACTCGGAAAGCCGAGTCTGTCCGACATTTTGAAGGAAGGGGGCAAAGCGACCGGCGGAATGGGGCGCAGCAATGTCCGGCGCTTACTGGTAATCTCGGAAATCGCGGTGTCGCTGATGTTGTTGTTGGGAGCGGGGCTGCTAATCCGGAGTTTCTTCCGGCTGGAAAGCGCGCGTCCCGGCTACGAAACCAGCAACATCCTGACGATGCGGCTGAATATTCCGGGCAATCGCTATCAGAAATTCGAAGATGTGATCGAATTCACCAGGAAACTGCAAATTGCGGTACGAGAGATCCCCGGCGTCGAGTCGATGGGAATCATCAATCGCCTGCCGCTGAGCGGCAGCGGCCCGCAGACCCCGTACGCATACGACGCCGCCACGGAGCAGGCGTGGGAAAGTATTTCCGCTGACTGGAGATGGGTCACACCCGGATATTTCGAAACCATGGGCATGCAACTCGCGCATGGAAGATTTTTCAACGAACAGGACGACATGAAGCATCCCTATGTCACGGTGATCGACGAGATGCTCGCGAATCGTGCGTGGCCAGGGCAAAACCCGATCGGCAAGCGATTGCAACTCATCTATTTCGCAAACTTCAATGCACCTGGATTGAATCGCGCCTATGCCGAAGTGATCGGTGTATTAAAACACCCCCGTGTCCACGATCTGACGCGGGATGTGCGCGAACAGGTCTACATCTCGCAGTATCAGCAACCCAACACCGGGCTGAGCCTGGTGGTTCGCACCAAGAGCGACCCCAACACCACGTCGAAGGATATTGAACAGGCGATCCGCAATCTGGATCGCGGCATTCCGGTGTTCGAAGTCAAGACGATGGGGTCGGCGGTGTCCGATGCGCTCGCGTCGCGCCGCTTCAGCTTGTTCCTGCTGATGATTTTCGGCGGTTTGGCAACAGGGCTGGCGGTCGTGGGCCTGTACGGCACCATCGCGTTCTCGGTGAGCCAGCGCACGCAGGAAATCGGAATTCGCATGGCCATGGGGGCGACCACCTTTGAAGTCTCGCGGATGGTGTTGCGCGAGGCGCTGCATCTGGTCGGCACTGGGATCCTCGCCGGCCTGATCGGTACGCTCCTGCTGGGCCGGATCCTGAACTCGTTACTGTTCGAGGTTTCTTCGATCGATCCGGTGACTTATTTGGCTGGCGCGATCGTCATTGCCGGTGTGAGCCTGCTGGCCTGCTGGATGCCGGCCCGCCGCGCCACGCGCGTCGATCCCATCGTAGCCCTGCGCTACGAGTAAGCATCGCAACACTGACTTCTCGCATTTGGCAATTGCCTATTAGCTGTTGGCGATGCGCTACACTAACGGCGTGCGTGCCGCTTTCCGAATTTTGTTTTCACTGTTTGTCGCAATTGTTCCCTCGTTTTCTTGCCAAGGCCGGCAGCGTTCTGTTGCGTTGACCTTCGATGATCTTCCGATCGCAGGCACAAATGACCCGGCGATAGCGCAATCTGTGAACGGGCGCATCTTGGACGCGCTCGAACGCCATCATGCGCCAGCCGTTGGGTTTGTTATCGGCCGAGGCGCCCAAGAACTTGGCGACGTCGGCACAGCGATCCTTACTGCCTGGGGCAAGCGCGGGCAGATGCTTGGAAATCACACTTTTTCACACAACGTATCCGACGCCTTGACCACGGAACAATTCCAAAAAGATATCGAAGGCGGTGGGGTTTCGTTGGCAGCCGTCTTGCCTAAAACCTACAGCGGTTCGCGTTACTTTCGCTTCCCACAAAACCACACCGGCGACACCAAAGAGAAACACGACGCTATCGCAGCGTTCCTGACTGAGCGTGGCTATCGAGTGGCGCCGTGCACGATCGACAATGAGGATTTTGTCTTCAATTCGGCCTACCTGAAGATGCTGCCCAACAGGGACGGTGCCTCCGCAACAAAGCTCCGTGCCGCTTACCTGGCATACACCGCCGTCGAAATCGACTACTATGCCGGGCTCCACAAGCAGATCTTCGGCCGCGAGCCGCCACAGGTCATGTTGCTGCATGTAAACCAGCTGAACGCCGACGTTATCGATAAGCTGATCGACCTGTTTAAATCGAGACACTATCGCTTTGTAACTCTGGATATGGCGCTGAACGATGCAGCCTATAAGACCCCGGACATTTTTATAGTCAAATTTGCAAAGTCTGGCCCAATGTGGGGCTACCGCTGGGCCGAGGCATTGCATGTCCGGGTGCACGGATCTCTGGAGGCGGAGCCGCCAGAGTGGGTCATGGAGTACCAAACCAAGCAAAAATAAACGGCCGGCTTTCCTGCTGCATCCGGCAGCCTTCTTACGCTGATGGCGATATGGCAACGCCTGTACTACGAGCATGTTGCGTCCTTTTTTCTGGGGCGCTTATACTGGCGTAGGTTCGCGCATTTTGCGTCGAACTGCGTCTGCCGGAAGTCTATCTAACCGATTCAGGGGCGCGCGCTGGATGCATCTCAAGGAACAGGTTCAACCGAGCGTGGAAGACGGCAAACAATTTCCTGCCGTAGAGCGCCGCCGCAACTCCAGCGTTTCCGACGAACAACGTGAAGCGGGAGAAGTCGCGGTCTTTCAGGAACTTGGGAAGGCGCTGACGTCGTCGCTGCAGCTTGATCAGGTTCTCCGTACCATCATGGAGAAGATCGACGAATTTCTGCGGCCGGACAACTGGTCGTTGCTCCTATTGGACGAAGCCAAGCAGGAACTCTACTTCGAGCTGGCCGTGGGTAGCGCATCCCAGGCGCTGAAAGATGTTCGCGTCAAAATGGGACAGGGTATTGCCGGCTGGGTGGCGCAAAGCGGCGAAACAGTGGTCGTTCCAGACACCTCCAAGGACACACGTTTTTTCGGCAAGGTCGACGAGAAAACCAAGATGGAGACCCGTTCGATCGTCGCGGTGCCGGTGAAATTCCGCGACACCTGCCTTGGCGTCATCGAGTTGATCAATTGCATCGGGCCGGAAGGATTTGATCCCCGCGACCTGAAGCTGCTGGAAGCGCTGTCCGATTTCGCGGCCATCGCCCTGGAAAACGCCCGCCACGTCAAGCGCATCCACGAGCTGACCATCACCGACGATTGCACTTCGCTGTACAACGCGCGGCACATGGGCTTTATTCTGGAAACCGAAATCTACCGCTCGCAGCGCTATAACTACGAATTTTCGCTGGTTTTCATCGACCTCGACCATTTCAAGCAGGTCAACGACACGCACGGGCACCTGGTGGGTTCAAAGCTGTTGGCCGAGATCGGCAATGCGCTGAAAGGCCATTGCCGCCTCATCGATTTCGCTTTTCGCTACGGCGGGGACGAGTTCGTAATTCTGCTTCCGCAAACCTCCAAGGACAACGCGTTGAACGTGGCACGGCGTCTCCACAAGCTGGTCCGTGAAACCGTATGGCTCAACGACGCCGGCCTACAGGTCAAGCTCACGCCCAGCGTGGGCGTTGCTTCTTACCCCGTCGATTCCCGCACTAAAGAAGGCCTGCTGCATCTCGCCGACGAAGCTATGTATCTGGTCAAGAACACCAGCCGCGACTGCGTGGCCGCCGCCAACATTGGCATCTTGCCCGACACTGCTCCCGCCGCCACAAAATCCAAAAGCTAACCATCAGCCGACCCGGCAGTGGGTCAGTTTCCGACTGTCCGACTACCGGGGCAAATCCTCTGTGTTTTGGTTCTCGCTTCACGACCGGTCAGCAATCAATGGTACTGGAGGTCGAGTCGGTAAATTTCTTCCGTGCTCCTGTTGAGCATAAGCAAGGGAGAATCATCGGGAAGAAGACTGACCCAATCGGGCCACAAGCCGCCTAAGGTCAAACCCCCCAGATTGACTACACGCCGGATTTGGCCGTCGGGAACGCTGATGCGAACCGGTTCCGCCGGTCTTGTTTCATGTTTGAGGTGCACATAGATCGACTTGCCATCGTGAGACCAAGCCATGGAGCCAAACGCTTTCGCAAGCTCGGACCATTTGTGGGCCTGAAAGTCATAAAGCCACACCTTGTTCTGATTCCGGCGCAGGGCCGTGAGATAGTGGCCGTCACGGGAGAGACGCGCAGCGGCCATCCCGTCAGAACCGGGAATTTTGGAAACCTGTTGGGTCTGCAGATCCAGTCGAAAAATACCCCAGCAGGAGTTGTCAGAGCCCGGACATCCCATGTGGCGTCCAAAAATGATGGCATTTTCATCAGGCAGCCATGCTCCTGCACCAATGGAATCTGGGTGATCCGCGGGCATGAGTTGTCGCGGCGCGCCACCATTCCCCGGGACCACAAGAATCTTGTATGGGAAATCGGTGAATAGAATCTGTTTTCCGTCCGGCGACCAGCGAGGTTCATGAGCGTTGATGGGCGCGAAGGTCAGCTGCAAACGGTCGCTGCCGTCCAACTTACTTCGCCATAAATTGAACTCGGGGAAAGTCGTGTACGTCACCCACTGGCCGTCAGGCGAGACCTCCAATTCCCCTGCTGAGATTCCCCCCAAGAAGGGTGCCCATTGCTTGGAATCGGCGGCATAGTGCACCAGCTCGATCCGTCCCTGTTGGCCGATAACAAACAGTTGCTTCCCGTCAGCGCTCGGCGTCGGCGGGCTGTAACCGATCGGACCCGCAGTCAACTGCACAGGGTTGCCAAGTTGAATTTGGCCAAAAACAGATCGTTGTTCCGGTAAGACCCAGGTATTACTGGCCTTTTGATAAAAGTAATTTCTCCCATCGGCTGACCAAGCGCCGCAGCAGCCACCGTGAGTGGGCAGCCGGTGCAGTCCACGTCCGTCTGCCGCCATCTCCATAACGTCCGTAGATTCCGTTGGATTGTCAGGAGTTCCGAATTTGATAACACTGAATCGCACCCGCGTTCCATCCGGGGAAAATCGAATCCAATCGGCAGCGTCAAAACCATCGGCGGTGGCGAGCTTGCGAACGTCGCTGCCGTCGGCAGCTGCTAGAAACACGTCCTTGCCATTGGCAAAGGCCAGATGATGTCCGCCCGGAGCCCAGACTGCGTCACGAGCGACGATGTCCCAAGACGATGTGGCGGGCCCGCCGGGAGGGGCAAGACCCAGACTGGCCGCTCATCGCTTGGTAATTCGAACTCACCGGCGCCCAGGAGCAGCTCGGAACGGGCTTGAGAGAAGTCATAAGCGATGGGATTTCGCAGGGAAATCGGGATGCGGGCTGTTTCACCTCCTTGCGTTGCAACCTGCACAAGAGCCGTATTCTGTTCAGTCTGGTCCAATGATCCCTCTTGAAAATAGATCCGCGCACCGTCACTGACCAGCTTGATGGTCGCACGGGATTTGGGTAATCCATCCTTCGTAATCTGAGCAGAATCGATCACCTTCAGGATGGCTGGTGAAGCGCGTAGCTTCACCCACATAGGAATCGCTGCCAGAGCGAAAAGGCAAAGCAACGAAGCCGGAAGCGCCCACCTCTTGGTACTGGTTAAGCGATTCCGTTCCGGAGTCGGAGCGAGTTCAGGCATTTCGTCCAGTGCATTACGGTTTTCCAAAGGTGCCATGAACCTGTAACCGCGACGCGGGAGCGTCTCGATGAATATCGGACGGTCGGCGTCATCGCCGAGCGCTTCTCGAAGCCGTTTGACCGCCATATTCAGGCCGTTATCAAAATCAACGAAGGTATCCGCGGACCAAAGCGCAGCTTTGAGCTCTTCGCGAGTGACCATCTGGCCGGGGCGTTCCAGAAGTCTGAGCAGGATTTGGAAGGGTTGATCCTGAATCCTTAGCCGCACCCCATTCTTGCGCAGTTCGCCTGCCTGTGGATCCGCTTCAAAGACACTGCAGCGGTAGGGGATCTGGGTCAGGGAAGGAGGAGACACGCGAGCCTCCGTCGGAATTGACCGCTAATTTAGCAATTCCTCAAATTTTTCTCAAAGAAAATCAAGACATCTCCCGTCGCAACGCGCTGAATCGCAAGCTTTTGGCGGGTTATGAGAAAGTACCACTGATTTTAGCCCCGCGCTATTGAGAGTGCCCCCCACGTCGTTCACTGTTCCGCGACGACGCATTTCACAGTCCGGGCATTCCATGAAAAAAAACATCACGCTACTGGTGTGTTTGCTTGTACTTGTATGCCCCTGGCTTCTTGAGGCTCAGTCGGCCTCGCACGTGAATGCCCTCAGGGTGAGTCCCGCTACCTCAGCCGGACAAGAGTTTTTCTGCGTGGGCCCGTATTCCGTCGCTGAATGTGAGACGCAGACCGCCTTCTTACAAGCGGTGTTGCGAAAATACGATGCCGAGCGACTCGGCAAATGGAGTTGGATCCTGATTCGATCGGAGGATTGGAAGCAGTTCGTCTCCCCGTTTCATTTAGACCCAGCCAGCCCCGCTTTCAGCCACCTGGGAAATCGTCAGACATTCTTCGATGAGGCGCTGCTGGTGTTCAAGCCCAAGCGGGAACTTGAGCTCGTTGCGAAATGGAATATCTCATTCGATCGGTTTCTGGATTTTGCGGTCACTCACGAACTAGGGCATGCCTTTTGCCAGGAATCGGATGAGATCAAAGCGGAGCGCTTCGGTCAGCGCGTGAGAAAAAGCTTGGCGCGCGTGTGCGACACAAAGAAGCAGCCCAATCTTCTGGCGGAGGTTCACTAGGACGCCCTTGATCGATACTTCCTGTGAACGCGGTAAATCGAACAAGCGAAATTCGATTGGTGCCCAGCCCTTCCATAAGATTCAGAAACCACGGCACCGATCCCGTTGCTTCAATCCCCAAGCGCACCGGGCGTGGAAGCTCGGAATAGACCTCCCGCACGTCGCTTGCCCTTGCGCGTCAGTGTCACATTCGCGACTTCTCCGGTGATCGTGTCCCACATCGCCAACGTGTGCTGCCGAGTGTGTAAGTCACATCCTATATTGAGGCCATAACAACGTTCGGCCTCACAATGATCTGGGTAGACTGTTCTACCGCCGATTTCCTCGCCTGTACACTTTCCGCGCGCTTCCCATACACTGAAGCCATGCTGAGAAGTGAAGCGGCGCGATACGCGCGCTGGTCGGCGGCTATCGCTGTGCTCTTGGCCAGCGCCACCGGCGTCGTGTATCTCAAGCGTGGTTGGACTAGCCACATGGAGCGCAAGAACGCTCCGCCGTCGCCGCCCGTCGATGTAAGCCGCCAGTCCGCTGGCATCTCCTTCAAGAAATTCGACGAGCAGAACCACATCATCTTCACCGTTGATGCCTCCAAATCCACCGATTTCAAGGGCGAAGACGCTACGTTGCTCGAGGACGTCAAAATCACCATCTTCGGTAAGGCCAGCGACCGCAATGACGTGGTCCACACCAAGAGCTGCCGCTACGGCAAGTCCAGCGGCAGCATCACCTGCAGCGGCGATGTGCAACTCGATCTGCGGACCGCCGCCGATGCCAAGCGCATCGAGAGCAACCCTTCGTTGGCTACGGCTCTAACCACTCACGTGGAGACACGCGGCGTGACCTTCGATCGCTCCACCGGTGTCGCGCGCACCGATGAGCGCGTCATCTTTGGATTCCCAAACGGCAGCGGCGAAGCCGTCGGCCTGCAATACAACTCCGACGAAGGCGCGGTTCGGCTGATGCGAGACGTGCGCCTCAAGCTGGCGCAGTTCGCGACGGCGGCCGGCAACGGAAAGAGCGCAAGCGCGCCGGTCCCGAATGCCGCTGGACAGGAAGTAAACGTCAAGGGCAGCAGCCTCGATTTCGCACGCGACACCCGCTTGATGCGCTTGCATGGCCCCGCGGAAGCGGAAACCTCCGCCGAACGCCTGACCGCTGGCGAAATCTCGCTGGCCCTGGATGAGGATTTCCACGCGCAAAAGCTCGTCGCTGCAACATCCGCGGGCGGCAGTCGGCCGCAACTCTCCACGCGCGGGTCTGCTGATTCAATAACGCTGGAGGCCGACAAACTCACCGCGCACTTCACGCCCGAAGGCTCTGTGATCCAGGTGCTCGCATCGGGAGCGGTACACGGTCTGCGCGGCGGTAGCGCCAGCACCGAAGAGGACGAAATCAGCGCCGATTCTGGCACGCTGGATCTCTGGCCGCGGCTCAGCCAGCCCAAGGCACTCAACTTGTCGGGCAACGTGGCCTTGCACAACAGCTTGCAACAAACCGGCGAGACCCGAACGCTGCAAACCAGCTCCTTTCGCATGGAATTCAGCGAAGCCCAGCTGCATATAGCCGGCCAGCCGGTCAAGGCCGAGACCCTCGCGGCCGGAACGATGGAGTGGACCGATGCTGCGAGCGGCCCCGCGGCAAAAACCAGGCTGCAAGCCGACAGATTGATTATGGAGTTTGCCGATCAGGGAAAAGCTCGTCACCTGCAGGCCATCGGAAATGTTCGGACGGAACGCCGCATAGCGGGGCACGCTCTACAAACGGCTACAGCTCAAAACGGCGACGCGCAGATGTCTCCCACGGGCGGATGGTCCCAGATGGATTTGCAGGGAGGCGTAAAGCTTAAGGAAGGGGATCGCGCAGGAGAAGCCGATCACGCCACATTCGTCCGCGCTTCACAGACCGCCGTGCTCACCGGGAAGGCGGTTGCGCGAGACGCAACGACCGAGACCCATGCCGCCCGCATTACTTTCGCGCAGGGGACTGGCGACGTTTCCGCGGACGGCGGCGTGCGCTCGACCGACTTTTCGTCGAAGACCAGCGCCGTCCAGCTCGCACCGGCACCTGCCAACATCAGCGCCGACGCGCTGCAAGCCAACTCCAAGTCTGGCCGCGCGCTCTACACCGGCCACGCGCGATTGTGGCAGGGCGACTCCGTGCTGGAGGCCAATTCGATAGAGCTGCTGCGGGAAACTCGCGTCCTCAATTCCACCGGCAACGTCCGCGCCGTTTTCCCGCAAGCGCCATCCCAGCCGACGGTGCACCCAGCTGAGGCTGCGCTGGATTCCGGTGGCAGGACGGTCAATACCGCAGCAACGGCAGGCTCCAGCAGGCCGCAGCTCTGGCACGTTACTGCGGGATCGCTGGCCTATCACGACAACGATGGCCATGCGCATCTGCAGCAAAACGTCATGGTGCAATCCACCGACCAGAAAATCCGCGCTCCGGTCCTCGATCTGTACTTCACTCGCTCCGGAGACGGCGTAACCAACGCTTCGGCCGGCGCAAATCCTGCTACGGGCGCGCAACAAATCAGTCGCGCCGTCGGAACGGACGGGGTCACCATCGAGCAAGGTGGCCGCAAGGCCGTCGCTGACCGCGGCGAGTACACCGCGGCCAGCGGGAAATTCGTCATGAGCGGCGGAACTCCCACGATTTACGATGGTTCTGCAGGTACCACCACCGGCCGTCAATTGACCTTCTTTTTAGCGGATGGTACGATCATCGTCGATTCAGAAAGTGGTTCGCGTATTTTGACCAAACACCGAGTCGAAAAGTAAAACGGCCTATAAATTGCTATGGCCGCATCGAACCTTGGCTGCTTCGCGGTGGGTCGATCCAGACCGCAGGGTGGTCGCAAATGACGAGGTATGCTGAAGCTCCAGGCCGTCGAACTGAGTAAGTCGTACCGCGGCCGCAAGGTCGTGGACAACGTCGAACTGGAGATCGGTCAGGGTGAAGTCGTCGGGTTGCTCGGACCGAACGGCGCAGGAAAAACGACAACGTTTTACATCATCGTGGGTCTTGCCCGCCCCGATTCCGGCCGCGTTTTGCTCAACGGCGACGAAATCACGGACCTCCCGATGTATCTCCGGGCCCGCAGCGGAATCAGCTACCTCCCTCAGGAACCCTCGGTCTTTCGTCAACTGACTAGCGAACAGAATTTGCTGGCCGTGCTGGAGACTTTGCCGCTCACTCCCGAGCAGCAACGCGATCGTTTGGAGGAGTTGCTGGTGCAGATGGGGCTCGAAACTGTTAGACAAAGCAAGGCTTACACACTTTCCGGTGGCGAGCGCCGCCGCCTGGAAATCGCCCGCTCCCTGACCCTGCAGCCGTCCTTTATCCTTCTGGACGAGCCTTTTTCCGGCATTGACCCTTTGACCGTGAAGGACTTGCAGGAGATCATCAGGGAGTTAAGCCGTTCCGGCATTGGCGTCCTGATAACGGATCATAACGTGCGGGAAACACTCAGCGTCACCGATCGCGCGTATATCCTCAGAAATGGCAGAATCTTCAGGAAGGGCCGGCCCGACGAGTTGAGCAACGACCCCGAAGTCCGGCGCGTGTATCTGGGCGATCACTTCCGGCTGAACTAGGCGGATCGCCGCATCTAACTTAGGATCGCGAAGGGACAAGACGTAACCGACCATGGCGTGGCAGGGACTCAAACTCAATCTCAAGGTGTCGCAGAAGCAGATTCTGACGCCTGGTTTGGTCCAGATGGTCAGCGTGCTCGCGCTCAACCGTCTCGAACTCCGCGAAATGATTAACCAGGAGATGATCGCCAATCCCGTCCTGGAAGAGCAAAGCGAAGAACCCACGCAGACCGATAATTACGCCGACGAAAATTTCCTCAAGAACGAAACCGAAAAAGTTCCCGAGAAGCCTGAACCCAATCCCTTCGACGAATTCGACGTTGGCACTTTCTTCAATCAATATCTGGATTCCGGCGGTGACGGCGGTCAATCGCAAGAGCGCGAGATTTCCGAGCGCCCCTCGTTCGAAAAATTCCTCTCCTCCGCCACCGGCCTGACCGATCATCTCACCTGGCAGCTCAGCGTCACGATCTGCTCCGACGCGGTGCGCGAACTCGCTGAAAGCATCATCGGCAATCTCGACGAGAACGGTTACCTCACCGCGTCGACGGAAGAGCTGGCCCAGGACGGAAAATATACCCAGGACGACCTCGACGACGCGCTTGCGGTTGTGCAGGACTTCGATCCCATCGGTGTCGGTGCCCGGGATCTGCGCGAATGCCTTCTGCTTCAACTGAAAGCCTTCGATCCGCAAAATACGCTCGCGCAGCAGATCGTCTCCGAACACCTGAAGCAGGTGCAGTCCAATCAGCTGAAGGACGTCGCGCGTGCGCTGAATCGCCCACTCGACGTCGTCAAGCGCGCGCTCGACGTCATCAAGAAGCTCGATCCGCGCCCCGGCCTGCGCTACAACAAGACCGAGCCGCGCCTGGTCGAGCCCGATGTTTACTTCCGCAAAGTCGATGACCAGTGGCAGGCCTTTCTCAACGAAGACGACATGCCGCAGTTGCGCCTCAGCCCGACCTATCGGCGCCTGCTAGTCAAAGATGCCTCCGATCGCGACGTCCGCAACTATGTCAAAGAACGCTTCACCGCTGCGATCCAGCTGATGAAAAATATCGAACAGCGCAAGCACACTATCCTTCGCGTCTGCCAGTCCATCATCGCGCGCCAGGGCGATTTCCTCACCAACGGTCAAGACGCTCTCAAGCCCATGATGATCAAGGAAGTCGCCGAAGAAGTCGGCGTGCATCCTTCAACCGTCAGCCGCGCAGTGGCCAGCAAGTATGCGCATACGCCGCAAGGCGTGCTCGAGTTGCGTTCGTTCTTCAGCGAGGCCGTCAATGGCCCCGAGGGTGGCGGCATGTCGCTGCTTACTCTCAAGCGCCTCGTCAAGAAAATGATCGAAGAAGAAGATGGCGCCAAGCCGCTCACCGACGATCAGATCGCCAAAAAGCTCGACGAAGCCGGGATCCACGTCACGCGCCGCACCGTCGCCAAATATCGCGAAGACATGCGCATTCCCAGCACGCACCAACGCAGGGTAAAAAGCTGAGCCCGCCTCGCAAAGTGAAGCTCCCCGCAATAGAATCACGCCAACTCGTCATCCTCACCGGGCTCTCCGGCGCCGGCAAGAGCACCATCCTCAAAGCCTTCGAGGACATGGGCTTCTACTGCGTCGACAATCTGCCTGTCGAACTGATTCCTATCTTTGCGGAGTTGAATGCCGCGGGCGAGAGCGGCTTTGCCCGGGCGGCCCTTCTGGTGGATGCTCGCGAGGGCGCGCAGTTGGAAAAATTGCCGCCGCTGCTCAAGCATCTAAAAAGGCAGCATCCCATCGAGCTGGTTTTTATCGAGGCCGGCGAAGACGCCTTGCTGCGCCGCTACAGCGAGACCCGGCGTCCTCATCCGGTAGGGCAGCACCTGTCCGTCCGCGAGAGCCTGAAACACGAGCGCCGTATGCTCGAGCCGATCCGCAAACTCGCCGACGTGGTCATCGACACCTCAAAGTTCAACGTCCACGAACTGCGCCACTTCATCACCGAGCGCTTCAAGAATCCCCAAAAGCGCCCGATGCTCGTTTCCGTTGTCAGCTTCGGCTATCGCTATGGCGTGCCCAGTGATGCCGACCTCGTTTTCGACGTACGCTTTCTGCCGAATCCGCATTTTGTGCCCAAGCTGCGGAAATACACGGGGCTCGATGCCAAAGTTCGCCAGTACATACGCTCGTTCCCGCAAACCGCCGAATTTCTCAAGCGCATTGAAGGCCTGCTCGCCTACCTGATTCCACACTACATAGGCGAAGGAAAGAGCTACCTCACCATTGCCATCGGCTGCACGGGCGGGCGCCATCGGTCCGTGATGCTCACCGAGGAGATGAAAAAAGCCCTCGAAAAACACGGCTATTCCACCAAAGCTGTCCACCGCGACATCAACAGATAGCTCCGTCATGCCCCGTCGATTGCTACTACCTCACGAATCTCTCAACGCCGCCTCGTTCCTGGTCGTTCTGGCCGAAGCGAGCCCATTTTTTCCTGCACCCGCTTTTTGGGCGCGGGCTCGCACGGTGGAGGAACTCCGGCAACCACTTTGCCCTGCGCGAATCGATGAGATACGCCCCTTCGAACCATGGTTCAACTCGTCCCGCCCAAACTTGACACACCCCAAACCCGCGAATAGCGTACCAACTGCGGTCGGCAGGGGAGCCTGACGCGTGGCCTCACTGTTCTCATCACAACTCAAACGTCTGTTGAGCTACGTTCGCCCTTATTCTTTCCGGCTGCTCCTGGGCATCGTGCTGCTTGCGGTTGTGGCCTTCGCCGAAGGCCTCGTCGCTCTGATGATCCGGCCTGCCGTCGACTACGTGCTCGACCCCTCCGTAGTAGGCTCAAAACTTCCGCTCGGCAAAATCCCCTTTACGGAACACGTCGTTTACCTGAATACCTTTCTCCCCTCCGGCTTCCACAACGTAAAGACAATTTTCTTTTTCACGCTCCTGATGATCCTCGGCATCAAGGCCGTAGCCGAATATCTGGGAACCACGCAGATTCAATACGTCGGCCACGCAGCGGTCACCAATCTGCGCAACGCGGTTTACGCCAAGCTGATCCGCCAGCCCATCGGTTTCTTCCAGCACCACCCCACCGGCCGCCTTCTCTCCGTGGTCATCAACGACGTCGAGCGCACGCGCATCGCGCTCTCCGAGCATCTTGCCGATCTCTTCCGCGAAGGTTTCACCCTCCTCGTCTTTGTCGCCGTCGTTTTCGCATTGAACTGGAGAATGGCCTTGGGCTCGATCGTGCTCCTCCCGATGGTCATCCTTCCGGTCAACAAATTCGGCCGCAAGATTCGCCGCTCCGCCGAAAACAGCCAGTCTCGCCTCGGTGAACTCGGCCAGATCCTCCAGGAAACGGTCACGGGCAACCGCGTCGTTAAAGCCTTCGGCATGGAAGCCTTCGAAATCGACAAGTTCCGTGAAGCGGCCCGCCGCCTGCTACGCGAAAACATGCGCTGGGTGCGCGCCGCGGTCATCACTTCGCCGATGATGGATCTCCTGGGCGCCATCGTCATCCCCGTGCTCATCCTCGTCGCGCGTGACCAGATTCACCGCGGCGCCATGACCCTGGGCGCTTTCTTCACCTTCATCTTCGCGCTCCTCAAGGCCTACACGCCTCTCAAGCGCATCGGCACCGTCTATCAGCAATTCCAGGCCGCCCAGGGCGCCTCCATCCAGGTCTTTGCGTACCTCGATCAGCCCGAAGAACAGGCCGACCAGCCGGGCGCAAAAATCCTGCCGACCTTTTCGAAGGAAGTCATTTTCGAAGATGTCAGTTTTTCCTACGCCACCGAATCCGTAGCGGTTCTCCAGAGTATTCACCTCGAAGCGCGCAAGGGCGAAGTCATCGCACTGGTCGGTTCCAGCGGCGCCGGAAAGACCACGCTGGTCAACCTGATCCCGCGCTTCTACGAGGTCACCTCCGGCCAGATCCGCATCGACGGCATCGACATCAGTGGCGTCACCATTCGCTCGCTGCGTGAGCAGATCGCCATGGTCGCGCAGGAAAATATTCTTTTCCATGACACCGTCTGGAACAACATCTGCTATGGCCTTTCCAACGTTCCCAGCGACCGCGTGGAAGCCGCCGCCAAAGCTGCTCTCGCTCACGATTTCATCATGGGCCTTCCGCAAGGCTACGGCACCGTGCTCGGCGAGCGCGGCACGCGTCTGAGCGGTGGCCAGCGCCAGCGCATCGCCATCGCCCGCGCCCTGCTGAAAAATTCTCCGATCCTGATTCTTGACGAAGCTACCTCCGAGCTCGATGCCGAGTCCGAAATGTACGTGCAGAAGGCGCTGGCCAACCTCATGGTCGGGCGCACCACTTTCGTCATCGCCCACCGCTTGGCGACTATCCGCCGTGCGGATAAAATCCTTGTGCTGGAGGAGGGTCAGATTCGCGAGAGCGGCACGCACAGTGAACTGATGGCGCGAGGCGGCATTTATGCTCGTCTGCACGATCTGCAATTCGCGGACGATCACGAGCTCGCGCCCGCGCAAGCCGTGGCCCAGGATTTGACGGAATCCAGCGAACCTCTATGAGTCAGGACCTATGACCCAAAAAAGCTCGGCGACACAAAGCAAAAAAGTTGAATGTGTATCGATGACCGGCTACGCGCAGGCGCGTGGCGAAAATGCCGGCTGGGCCATCCGCGTCAGCGTCAAGAGCGTGAATCACCGCTTTCTCGACATCCGCTTTCGCCTGCCCGAAGGCTTCGATATTTACGAACTCCGCCTTCGCCAGATCATTCGCGAGAAAATTCATCGCGGTCACCTTGATGTCAACTTGAACGTCCAGCCCGGCGCGGCCTCTCCTGTGCAAGTCAATCGCGAATTGCTGCAGGCCTATCGCTATGCGGCTGAAGACCTGAAAACTCAGATGGGTTCGAACGGCGAACTGGATGTCGTCTCTCTGCTGCGCCTGCCCGGTGTGATCGGCGGCCTCGCTCCCGCGCTTCCCGATAGTGAAGAAGAACAGGAACAACTGGGGCGCGCTCTCGACGATTGCCTGCGCGAAGCGCTGACCAAGCTGGACGACATGCGCCATACCGAGGGCCGTCATCTTGCCGAAGAACTACGCATGCGTGTTGCGCGCATCGGCGAGCAGGCCGACCAGGTGCGCAATCTTGCGATAACGCTGACTCCTGCTTTCGCGCGCCGCCTGCAGAATCGCCTCAAGGAATTACTCGGCGACACTGGCATCGAACCTGCGCGTCTGGCACAGGAAGCCGCGCTGCTCGCCGAGCGTAGCGACATCAGCGAAGAACTCGATCGCCTGCGCAGCCACCTCCAGCAATTCGCGAAACTCCTCGACGGCGCCGGCGAGCTCGGCAAGAAGCTCGATTTTCTCCTCCAGGAAATGCATCGCGAAGCCAACACCATGCTTTCGAAGACTCCCGGCGTCGAGGCCGAAGCCCTGGCCATCACCGGGCTTTCGCTGGAAATTCGCGCGGAAATTGAAAAATTGCGCGAGCAGGTGCAGAACATCGAATGAGCGAAGCCAACGCTACTGCGCCGCTCGTCTTGATCGTTTCGGGACCTTCGGGATCGGGCAAATCGACGCTGGTTCAGAAAATCCTCGAGCTGCCCGGCACCATGCAGTCCGTCTCATGTACTACCAGGCCGCGTCGCGCGACCGAGGCCAGCGGGAAGTGCTATGCTTACGTTACCGAAGCCGAATTCGACGCCATGGTCGCTCGCGGCGACTTTTTGGAGTACGCCCGAGTCTTCGGCAAGCATTCGTACGGCTCGCCGAAAAAATGGCTCGAGGAAGCGCGGAGCAAGAACCTCGATCTGGTGCTCGAGATCGATGTGCAGGGTGCGGCCCAGGTAAAAGAGAAGATTCCCGAGTCCGTTGCGATTTTTATTGTGCCGCCTTCGCCCGAGGAACTCGAGCGCCGGCTGCGCAGTCGCGGTCAGGATGCGGACGAGGAAATCAACCGGCGCCTGGCACGGGCCCGCGACGAGATTGCAGCCTTTGGCAAATACTATGATTATTGCGTCGTGAACAACGACGTCGAAAGCGCGGGTCGCGAGGCCCAAGCTATCGTTATGGCCCTGCGTTGCCAAAGCAGTCGACGTCGCCAATGGGTCGAACAACTTCTGGCATCGTTTGGAGGGAAAGACTGAAATGATGACTGTGCTGACGAAAGCTCCGGAGAGCCAGTTTGCTTATGTAGTCCTCGCAGCGCGCCGCGCGCGCCAGATCATGGCCGGCGCGCCGCCGCTGTTCGAAAATCCGCGAACGCTCAAGCCTACGCGCATCGCCTGCGAAGAGATGGACCACGGCCTCATCGAATACGACTTCACCGAGCCCGCCTCCATCGACGAAGACAAAGACGGCAACAAGCGCCGCAAGTAGCTCTCACGTGATCTTGGCGCCGGGTCGGACTCTCAGTTCTTACGTGTAGTACTGCCGTGGGCAACGCTTCGTGATGCTCCTGTGTAGGGGCGACGCTTCAGCGCGTCCCCCACTACCGCGTCTTGCACAAAATCGATCCGTCCGTATCGACGCCACCGGGTACCGCACCGTTCCGCCTTCAAAAGGGTGCGGACTTTAGATCCTACAAAACCCAAACCACAACGACATTTGCCGACTAGCGTGAAGAACAACACCTTCACGGCTGACTTCGCGCCCCGCAATCAATCCGGCATATAATGTCCCCTTAGTCGTTACGGGACGCCGTCCCGTTAGGCCAACACACATGCGAATCACCCTCGGTGTCACCGGCGGCGTTGCGGCCTACAAGGCCGCTGAACTCGTTCGCCGCCTGCAGACCGAAGGCTTCTCCGTCCAGGTCGTCATGACCAAGGGAGCTCGCGAATTCGTCACGCCGCTGACCTTCGCCGCACTCTCGGGCCAAAAAGTAATCACTGATCTCTTCGCCTCCGAATCCGGTGGCGAAGCCAATCTGGACTCCGCCATCGAGCACATCGCCGTCGCCCAGCGCACCGACCTCCTCATCGTCGCTCCCGCCACCGCCGACATCCTCGCTAAATTTGCCCGCGGCCTGGCCGACGATTTCCTCACCACCCTTTATCTCGCCACCACCGCGCCGGTCGTCGTCGCGCCCGCCATGAACGTCAACATGTGGAATCACGCGGCCACCCAGGAAAATATCGAGATGCTGCGTGCTCGCGGCGTCCACGTCGTCGATCCCGACGAAGGCTACCTCGCCTGTGGCATGAGCGGATCAGGCCGCCTCGCCGGCCAGGAACAGATCGTCGCCGCCGTTCGCGATGTACTGCATCTCAAGCGCGACCTCGAAGGCCAAACCGTTCTCGTCACCGCCGGCCCGACCTGCGAAGATCTCGATCCCGTCCGCTACATCACCAATCGCTCTTCCGGCAAAATGGGCTATGCCGTCGCCGAAGCCGCCGCACAACGCGGCGCCAAGACGATCCTCATCACGGGTCCGACCGTGCTCGAAACGCCGCCCAACGTCGAACGCATCGATGTCCGCACCGCGCAAGACATGGACCGTGCGGTGGTCATGAAGTTTCATCAATGCTCCATCGCCATCTTCGCCGCAGCGGTCGCCGACTATCGACCCGCGCAAAGGCTCGATCAAAAAATCAAGCGCACTAAAGAACCGTTCGCATTAGGGCTTGAGCCGACGCCAGACATTCTTGCCACTGCAGCAAAAAACAAAGGCGATCGCCTCATCGTAGGCTTCGCCGCGGAAACACAAAACGTCGGCGAGAACGCCCGCAAAAAACTTGCCGCGAAAAACGCCGATCTGATCGTCGCCAACGATGTCAGCGCAGAAGGCGCGGGCTTCGACCTCGACACCAATATCGTTACCCTGTTCGCTCGCGACGGCCGAGACCTTCCGCTTCCGCGCATGACCAAGCGCGAAGTCGCCCAGCGCATCCTCGACGAAGTCGTTCGCCTCCGCACTGTGCTAAGCTCAAGCGCACCCCAGCGATCCAACAAAGGCACCTGACGAGAAAATGCCCGAGCGCCTCCCCGCCGCCATCCACGAAAAACTCACGCAACGCCTGACGTACTACGAAGACCTCGGCATCCAATTTTTCTACCGCACCCGCAAAGTAGCATCGACCTTCAGCGGCGCGGCCATTTCTGGCGGCGCCGGCGCGAACGCCAACGTTCCGTTCACCGTCCGCGAACCGCAAATCTCAAACGCGACTTCCACTCCCATAGAGGAACCATTGCCCAAAACTCCCCCCAAGCCCGTCATCTCCACTGCTCCTCGCGTACTTTCCTCGCCTTCGGCGGCAAAGATAGAAATCCTGCCCAAAGCTCCCGAAGTATCGCTGTTCGACGCCGTGAACAAAATCCCCAACGACACCTTGCTCAAAGTCCGCGAGGATCTCGGCGACTGCACGCGCTGCAAACTCCACAGCACCCGCAAGACCATCGTGTTCGCGGACGGCAATCCCAAAGCCGAGCTGGTTTTCGTCGGCGAAGGCCCCGGCCACGATGAAGATGTGCAGGGCCTGCCGTTCGTAGGCCGCGCCGGCAAATTGCTAAACCAGATGATTGAAGCCATGGGCCTGCAACGCAAAGACGTCTATATCTGCAACGTCGTGAAGTGCCGCCCGCCCGAAAATCGCCTCCCCGAACGCGACGAAATCGAGTGCTGCTCGCCGTTCCTGCTGCGCCAACTCGATGTAATCTCCCCGAAAGTCATCGTCTGCCTCGGCGCCTGCTCCGCGCAGACGCTGCTGCAAACCAATCGCGGTATCTCGCACTTCCGTGGCCAGTGGCTCGATTTTCGCGGCCACAAGCTGATGGCCACCTACCACCCTGCTTACCTGCTGCGAAATCCCGCCGCCAAGGGCGAAGTCTGGAAAGACCTGCAAAAAGTAATGTCCGTTCTCGGCCTCGAAGTCAAAAAAGGCAAGGCCGCCGAGTCCGGCAAGTCTTCGTAAACCCGCATGGGAGTTCTCTTCGGTCTGCTCACCGCTCTCGCGTGGGGCAGTTCGGATTTTTCCGCGCGATTCGCGGCGCGCCGCATTGGTTCGCTACGCACCACTCTGTATATGCAGTTCACCGGGCTGATCCTGCTCACCCTTTGTTTGCGGTGGGTGGGCGGCTGGGGGCATTTGTTCGACGGTTCCGGCTGGCAGCCGTGGGCTTGGGGTGTGCTCGCCGGGATTTTCAACGGCGTGGCCTCGCTTGCGCTGTATCGCTCTTTTGAAGTCGGCAAGATGTCTGTCGTCGCGCCGCTTTCGGCCAGCTACCCCGCACTCACCGTCGCGCTCTCGTTCTTCTCCGGCGAACGTCTCACCGCTCTTCGCATCGCCGGAATCGTGCTGATTGTCGCTGGAGTGATTTTTGTTGCGCGCGGCGAATCCGCGGCGGCGCCCACCAAGAACACCGCAACCGCGGCAAGCGCCGGGCGTACGAGCGACGGCGTCAGCTGGGCCTTTGTCTCCGCCGTGGGGTTCGGCATCTTGTTCTGGCTCCTCGGTATCCGCATCGTTCCAGCTGTCGGCTTTGCCGCCACCGTCTGGATGATTCGTCTCACGTCCTCAATGCTCACCGCGGCCGTAGTTCTTGCCGGCAAGCAAACTCTGGTGCCACCGCGGGAAATGCCAGTAGCCGGACTCCTCTTGTCGATGGGTATCCTGGATACGGGCGCATTCATCCTAAACAATCGTGGCATGCAGCTCGAACAAGTTTCGGTGGTGAGCGTGCTGGCATCTTTGTATGGCGCGGTCACTGTCCTGCTGGCGGCGATTTTTCTTCGAGAACGGCTTGCGCGCTGGCAGTGGCTGGGAATCGCCGCCATTTTCGCCGGCATCGCGCTGATCAGTCGTTGAGTCTCGTAGGCGCTGAGCGTCGCTGAAAAAGTCTGCTGATACACTACTCGCACGCATGACCGCTTCCTTCTGCAATGTGGCGCTCGCAGTCCCTTTGCGCACGGTGTTTACGTACGGCGTGCCGGAGTCGTTGCGCGAGCTGGTGCAGGCCGGGACTCGCGTGCTGGTACCGTTCCGCAACAAATCGCTGGTCGGGGTGGTGACGGAGCTCACGGAGCAGGCCCCGGCCAACACGAAAATCCGCGACATCACAAAAGTTCTCGATCTTCGTCCGGCGCTGACTCCGAAATTGATCGAGCTGGGCCACTGGATCGCGGGCTACTACCTCGCTCCGGTCGGCGAAGTGTTTCGCGCGATGCTGCCTCCGGTAACCGAAGTTCGTACGCAGCGCGAGATCCTGATCACGGAACTCGGCCGCGATGTCGCGGCAAGCCTGAGCGGCGGTGAGCTGGAACACGACCTGACACGCGCGCAGGTGGAATTCCTGGCCAAACTGAATGAAAGGAAAGGTCCACTGCGCGCGGAAGCCGCGGCGAAATGGCACATCGATGCCGCGGCGCTGGAGAGAGTGCGTCGGCAGCGCTTGATCGAAATTCGCGAAACCGTGCTGGGCCGCAGTCCGAAGACGCAGCGAGTCATCTCCTGGAAGGTTGGCGGCGAATCGACACCCGCGTCGCTGGATGAAAAAGCCGCGCGTGTGAAGACCCAACTGCAAGAACGCGGGCCGCTGCCGCTGGCCCAATTGATGAAACACGCGAGCGTTTCGCGGGCCTCGATCGAGCGAATGGTGCGCGACGGCTTGCTGGAAAGCTGGGAGGAGCGGATCGATCCGGCGGAGGATCCGTTCGATGTTGGCTACGAGCCGCCGGCGCACACGCTGAATGCCGATCAGGAGAGCGCTTGCGGCGCGATTCGCGCGCGCTTTGCGCTGGGCGAATTCGGCGTGCTGCTTCTGCACGGCGTGACCGGGAGCGGCAAGACCGAAGTGTACATGCGCGCGGTGCAGGAGACTTTGGCGCGCGGCAGGACCGCGATTGTGCTGGTGCCGGAGATTGCGCTGACGCTGTGGGTCGGCCGGCAGTGCCGCGCGTGGTTTGGCACGCGTTTCGAGGGCGTGGCGGTCCTGCATTCGGCACTGAGCGATGTCGAGCGCGCGCGCGAATGGTGGCGCGTACGCAATGGCCAGGCGCGCGTCGTGGTCGGAACGCGCTCGGCGGTTTTTGCGCCGCTGAAAAATCTCGGCCTCATCATCGTTGATGAGGAGCAGGAGAACAGTTACAAGCAGGAAGAAACGCCGCGCTACCACGGGCGCGACGTGGCCATCGTGCGGGCCAAGATGGAGAACGCTGTCGCGTTGCTGGGCTCGGCCACGCCATCTATGGAAACGTTTCATCATGCACGGAGCGGCAAGTACGAGCTGCTGACGCTTGCTTCGCGCGTAGCGCACCGCGCGCTGGCGAACGTGGAAGTCGTCGATCTGCGCCAGGATTTTGCGCAGACCCACAAGACCAGCCCGATCAGCTCGGCATTGCACGCGGGCATCGCGGAGTGCCTGGCGAGCAAAACGCAGGCGCTGGTGCTGATTAATCGTCGCGGATATTCCTGGTCCGTGTTGTGCCGGAGTTGCGGCGCATCGGTGCAGTGCGAAAACTGCAGCATTTCGATGACGCATCACAAGAATCGCAATCGGCTCGAGTGCCATTACTGCGGATCGATTCAGCCGGTGCCCAAGCAATGTCCGAAGTGCCAGTCGAAATACGTTTATTTCTTTGGCGAAGGCTCCGAGCACCTGGAAGAACGGCTGCGCAAGGAATTTCCCGGAGCGCGCATCGCGCGGCTGGATCGCGACACGGCGCGCACCAAGCGCCAATATCAGGAAACGCTGGGCGCGTTTGCCGGCGGCGCGCTCGACATCCTTGTCGGCACGCAGATGCTGGCCAAGGGCCACGATTTTCAGCGCGTGACGCTGGTCGGCGTCATCAGCGCGGATTCGTCGCTGAGCTTGCCGGATTTTCGCGCGGCCGAGCGTACCTTTCAGTTGCTGACGCAGGTCGCGGGCCGCGCGGGCCGCGGCGAATTGCCGGGACGTGTACTGATCCAGACGTTTTATCCCGAGCACTACGCAATTCAAGACGCGGTGCGCCAGGACTACGCATCATTTTTTGAACGCGAGCTGCATTTCCGGCGAATGATGCAGTATCCGCCGTTCACCTCCCTGGCCAACATCATCGTGCGCGACACCAGCCTGGAGAAAGCAATCCGCTGGTCGCGGAAACTGTCGGAATATTTTTCGCCGCACGACGGCAACGGCGTGCGGGTTCTGGGCCCGGCGACGGCGCCCCTGGCGCGGCTGAAGAAGGAACACCGGTTCCAGTTCCTGCTGAAGTCCCCGAAGCGCTCGGTACTGACCAGGCTGCTGTCCGGTGCAACGGCGTTTGCCGACGCGAAGCAAGTACCGCAGACCGCCGTGCTGGTGGATATGGATCCGCTGAGCCTGCTTTGAAGCTGGACGCGGAAAACGCAGGGGCGAGACCGGTCCACCGCCGTTTCGTCTGTGTTGGCTTGGCGTGTGCCCCGGGGTATACAGGGGTTGTGCGCTATCCCCATGATTTCCAGACGGTTACGGCTGCATGTGCGAGTTGAAGCACCAAGAAGGGAAAGACCGTTGCGAAGAGCGGTTTGAATCTGGGTATACCCCGGTCAATTTGTAAAGAGGCTGGAATTGATTGATTCCAAGAGAGTTGGGCGATATTTCGGTGCGGACAATTGTGCAAGACACAAGGCTTGCAGACGAGCAGTGGAACTGAGAAGGGCTTGCAATCAGGGCGTCAGGGTCGGAAAACGCGTGCGGCGACGGCAGCGAAAAACGAATCCGAGGGTGGGAAACCCGAACCCATGAACGTCGTGCGGCCAGTCTGGCAAGGTCTCGAAGTCGGTGAATCGGATGGTGCGGCCCATTGCGTCTGCGTTGCGGAAATGTTCGCGCACGAATTTCTGGTTCACGACGGCGACGTGGTGGACGGATTCGATATCGGCTGGCGAAAAGAAACGACCACGCAACAGCCGGCGCCGAAAGGCAGAGAAGTAACCCTCGCTACACATGATGGACGCGGTGTTCCTGTTTTGTGGCCGCGATTCGCCGCGTACGGCGACGGTGGTCCATCCCCAGGTGTATGGTGGCGGAGAAGTGGCTTCGGCAGCGGCAACGACGCCAGGAATCAGAGATGTTTGATCGAGGATCTTCTTCAAGAGGGCGTTCTTCGGCTCGGCTTTGTCGTAGCGGCCTTCGGGCAGAGAGAGATGAGCGGCCAGGACAGTCGCCGGATTGAACCCGATGTCGACGTTTTTCAGAGCAAGAAGAGTACGAGTTATCAGGCCTGCGCCGATCAGCAATACGACGGAGATTGCGATTTCCGCGGCGACCAGAAAGAAACGCGTCCCGCTGTGCTTAACGTCTGGAGTCGCGCCCGTGCCGCCGGCTCTGAGGATCAAGTCCTGACGCATGCAATGCAGGCCAGGCGCAAGCCCGCAGATAAATGCGGTCAAAACGGTGGCGCCGAGAGAAAACACCAGGGCGGCGGGGCTGAGAGTAATCGTCGCTTCGGATGGGATGACGTTCTGCGGGATTGCTGCGACGATTGCCTTCAGACCTACGTACGCAAATAGATATCCTACGGCGCTGCTCGCTAGCGCCAAAGACTGACTTTCCATCATCAACTGGATAACTAAACGCCCGCGGGTTGCGCCCATGGAAGCGCGAATTACGATTTCTCTTTCGCGGGTTGTGGCGCGAGCGAGCATTAGATTTGCAACATTACTGCAGGCGATGAGCAGCAGCATGGTCACCGCGGCCATCAGGACGAAAAGCGTGACCCGGAAGTCGCGGTTTACGGCGTCACCGGCAAACGTATTTACTACCAGTCTAAAGTTCGTTGGAAAGTAGATCGGAAAAACGCTCTCTAGAGGCTTGGCGATTTGTTCGAGGTCCGCGGCGGCGGTCTGAGGCGTGACGCCGGGTTTGAGGTGGCCGACGATCCAGACTTCGTTCGATTCGATTCCTGCGCCGGGAGCGAAACTCGAGCGAGTCAAAGCGATTGGCAGCCATAGGTCGCAATTGCCGAACTGGAATCGCGGGGGCATGATGCCGATCAATGTCATCGGTGCGGCGTTCAGAATTTGCGTGGTGCCCAAAACCTTCGGATCTCGATTGAAGCGCTTGGTCCAAAGCCGATAGCTGATCACAAAAACTGGCGGAGCACTGGGCTTCGCATCTTCTGCGGTGATGGGCCGACCCAGCAGAGGTTTGATGCCGAGGACGTCGAACGTATCCGGCGTTACTGAGCCACCGAAAAATTGATCGGCGCCTTCCGCACTCATGAAACGAACTTCCCGGTAGGCCAATGCGATCATGTCGTCGAAGGTGTGGTTTTGTTCCTGGAAATCGAAGAACGCCGCGACGGGATATCGCCATTCGCGGAATTGATCGCCGGCAAAGCCGGTGAAGCTCGCCAGGCGATCGGCGTTTTTGTATGGATAGGGATTGCGCAGGGTGCAGTCGATCATGCTGAAGATAACCGTCGTAGAACCTATACCGAGAGCCAGCGTGAGGATAGCTACGAAAGCAAAGCGGAGATCCTTGCGAAGGTTGCGGACGGCGTGGCGGATGTCGCGGAGGACATTCTCCGTGTGCGTTCGCAAGCGGATGTTGCACGACACGAGCATATATAGGGCGATCGTCTGACATCTAACTCTGCGATCAGCTGGTGTCAACGGTCGCGTGCCGATCGACCGCATACCTGGCTTGCAGTTAGTTGGTGGGGCGCTCCCAGGGTGGGGGGATTTTTACGCTGGGCATGCCGGCGGCGGTGGCGGCTTGGATGCCGAGGTCGGTGTCTTCGAAGACCAGGCAGCGTGCGGGCGCGACACCGAGGCGGTCGGCGGCCAGGAGGAAGGCTTCGGGGTGGGGCTTGCCGTTTTTGTAGTCTTCGGCGCAGACCAGAGTGTCGAAGCGGTCGAGTATCTCGAGCGTGTTGAGCGATGCGGTGACGGCTTCGCGGGTGCCACCGGAAACTACGGCGAATGGGATTTCGCCATGCCGGGCGTGGATGTGTTCGAGGACTTCGGGGATGGCTTTCAGTTGTGGAAGGAGTTCGTAGTACAGCTCTTCTTTGCGCGTGCAGACGGCTTCGACGGGCATGCTCAGGCCGTGCTGTTTGTTGAGCATGGAGACGATTTCGGCGATGGGGGTGCCACCGAGAGAGTAGAAATGATGTTCGTCGAAGTGGCAGTTCCATTCGGCGAGGATTTTTTTCCAGGCGATGTAGTGCAGGGGCATGGAATCGGCGATGGTGCCGTCGCAATCGAAGAGATAGGCGTCGTGGGGGCCGGGAGGGAGTTGAAGTTTCACTTGAGACGCAGCTCCTTTTTTATCGATGAAGCTCTATTTTACGGCAGGCAGAGGAGAAGGAGAAGAAAGAGGGTTAGCCACCGCGGCACGGAGAGAATGAAAGAGATGTGGGATTGAGCCTAAGTCCGGTCGACTGCGATGAGTTGTAGATCGAGCCAGGGTCCCTCCACTCCGCAGCCCGCGCCCAAAAATACGGGCGTAGGAAAAAAGCGGGCTGCTACGGTCCCTTCGGCTTCTGCCGCAGGACAAGCGGGATGACAGGTTTGTGCTCTGATTGGGGAGCGCCCAAGACGCGAAGTTGATTGCTGGAATGGGGCGCAGCATGCTGCGCCCCGACGGGTAACAATACCTGCTGCGGTTAGCGGCGGTGGTCGTCGCGGTGTGGTTGCGGGTGGTGTTCTTCGACGTGCGGTTGGCCGCCGCGGGCGAGTTCGCGTTCGTGTGCGCTGCGCGGGACTAGTTCGTGGTGTTCGACGACGCGCGGGGGAGCGGCGGCGGCGCGGCCAGGAACGGGTCCGTAACGATGAACCGCCGGATAAGGGTGCACGTACTCGCGGCGGTTAACCCAGGTGCGATTCCAAGGGCGATTGTTGACGATCACAACGTGATCGCGCCAGCCCAAGTGCGAGTATCCCCATCCCCAGGGACGGAAGTATGTGCCGATGGTGACGCCGAATCCCAAACCGATCGCGCTGCCAACCACAAAGCCGGGCCGCGGGGCGAAATAGACGACGCGCGGATCGTAAGCGGGGACGACTACAAACGCTGGATTGGCGGGCTCAATTTCGATGTAACCCGGCGCGCCGGAGACGACGATTTGTCCGTTGGAACGGAGATAGCCGAAATCTTTGGCTTTCTGGCGCATGCGTTGGACGGCGTCCATCACCTCGGGACGCTGCGCGAGGACGGCGTTGCCGAGGTCGTTCGTCCAGTTGGGATCGGAGGCCATCTGGTCGAGGACCGATGGGAAGGGGAGAAGCGCGCTTGAACGCTGGGATCCCAGGGGAGTTGGTCGGCGGTGATGGCGTTGGAAAGGGCCTGCCCGGTGAGATAGTGATGCTGATCGGCCCAACTGGCGGCATCGGGGATCTGATCCGAGAAAGTGGACGCGGTGAGGATTTGCGCGAGCAGCGGATCGGGATAGAGGGCGATACGCGAGACGATTTGGTCGAGTTGGTCCGGGCTGAAGCTGGGCGGTTGATCTTGCGCTTGCGCAGAGGGTAGTGCGCGCGTGATGAGGCAGACGCAAGCGAGAAAGAGTGCGACGAGTCTTTGAGCGCGCGATAGGGAAGTCATCAGGGCAATTTTCTCCTGGGGGTGAGACGGGTACGGGATTTTTGAGGTTACGGTGTGCCGGTAGCTGAGTGTTGAGAAGGAAACGTGAAGGGGATCGAAGGTTATGGTCAGACCGGATGCGAGGAGCGCGTGCGGCGGCGCCACAGGTAATAGGCGGGAATGCCCAAGGCGAAAAGGATGATGGCGACGATGAGGTGCCGAAATTGATTGGGGTCGCGGAAGGCGAGAAGGATGGGGTTGGCGACGATGGTGGCGGCGGTGAGTACGAACAGGAACGGAGTCACCGGGTAACCGGGTACGCGATACGGGATCGGAGGCGCGCCGACCGCGCGATGGGCCCGCCGCAACGGAAAAATGGCGGCAGCGCCGAGCCCGTAGAAAATCCAGCCGATGAAGACGACTCCGCCGATGAGCTCGGCGAATTTTCCGGCGGCGGTGAGGATGCAGGACCAGACGCCGAGCGCGACAACGGCAGCGGCAGGAGTCTGGAAGCGGGGGTGGACTTCGGCGAGTTTCTTGAAGAAGAGATTGTCGTTAGCCATGGCGTAGAAAACGCGTGGCGCGGTGAGCAGGATACTGTTGGTAGAGCTGAAGGTGGAGATGAGGATGGTGAGCGCGACGATTTTGCCGGCCCAGAGTCCGAGCACCGCGCGAATAGCGGTGGCGGCGATCGCGTCGCTGGCGGTCGCCGCGGTGGGCCCGAGCGCGACCAGGTACGCGCAGACCGCTGTGAGATAGAGCGCGACGAGCACGAGCGAGCCGAGCAGGAACGCCCGCGGGAAGGATTTTTGCGGGTTCAGGACTTCGCCGGCGCTGTAGGTGCCGAATTGCCAGCCTTCGTAAGCCCAAAGAACGGCGATCATCGCCAGGCCGAAATTCGAAAATAAGTTGAAGCCGTGCTGCGTGGCGCCGAGCGCGCGCGGCACGTCAGACGCGTGCGTGCCCAGTGAAAGCAGGACGGCGCTAAGCAGAACGACCAGGCCGGCTTTGATAAGCGTGGTCCAGTTTTGCAGGTTGGAACTTTTGCGCGTGCCCCAGACGTTGACGGCGGTGACGACGGCGATCATCAGCAGCGACATGATGGTGGCGCCGGTTGGGGTGAGCGGAATGACTTCGGAAAGATAGCGCGTGAAGGCGCGCGCGAGCGCGGCGATGCTGCCGCTAGCGATTACCGCGAACAGGCACCAGCCGTAGAGGAAGGCCGGAAGACGGCCGAATCCGTCGCGGATGTAGCAGTAGAGCCCGCCGGCTTCGGGATTGCACGCGGCGAGCTCCGCATAGGTGAGGGCGCCGAGGAGGGACAGCACGCCGCCGACGATCCAGACGAGGAGCGCAAATCCCACGGAACCGTCGAGCTGGCGAAAGATCAGACCAGGGGTAAGAAAAATGCCGGAGCCAATCACCGAACCGACGAAAAGCAGGAAGAGATCGCGCTGCGAGAGCGTGCGGATGAGTGGGGGCATTTTTTGGTGTGGCGAGGAGGATGATAGACGGGTTTTTCAGGGCGTGGTGGAAAAAGAAGAGCGATCAGGTGAGAAATGATTACGCCGATCTCGCAGGGTTGGACATCAAGCCAGGGCTCCGCAGCCCGCGCACAAAATACGGGGGCAGGAAAAAAGCGGGCTGCTACGGTCGGGATGACAGTCATTCGCGATGGCCGCGATTTTAGGTCAGGAACGGGCTAGGCATGAAGCAGAGAAGGAACACGATCAGCGTGAGCGCGGCGGCCAGACGCCGGCGGGGATCGAGAGGCTCGGAATCGAAGATGGGGATAAAGCGAAAGAAACGGATCACGAGAAGCAGCGCTCCCCAGACGTACCAGCCCTGCCAGAAACGGAAGAGTCCGAGAACGATGAGGGCGAGCGGAAGGATCCACGAGGAGTAGCGATGCGCGCGAGGACTGAGCGAGCGCAGGATATGCCCGCCGTCGAGTTGCGCGGCCGGTAGCAGATTGAGCGAGGTGGCAAACAGGCCGACCCACGCGGCGCGACCCACAGGATCGAGCAGCAAGTCGGCCGCCTTCACACCGGGATGCAGGATGGCGGAGAGAATGTGCAGAATCAGCGGCGTGCCGAGAGCCAGCCCGGCGTGCGCAGGATCGCCGAGTCCGGGAACCAGCTTGGCGTGGAGCACGCCATAGATCAACGCGGGCAGAGCTATCACGAAGCCCACCAGGGGTCCCGATGCGCCGACATCGAACAGCGCGCGATTGGTGCGGATCGGCGAGCGGATCAGAATGAACGCTCCGAGAGTGCCGATCAGCGTGGGAAAGGGAATGAAAAAAGGATAGCTGGAGTGAATATGATGATGGCGGCAAGCGAAGTAATGCGCGAGCTCGTGCATGAGCAGGATGGCCAGCAGTGTCAGCGCGAATGGCAGGCCGGTGGCGAGAGCAGTTGGTTGGTGATACAGCAAAGTGAAGTCGTGGAGGAATTCTTCAAAAGAGAGGGCTTCGCCGTGGGCATAAGCGACGGCAAACTGCGTGCCGGCCACCAGACACGTGCACAGAGTGGCGAGGAATAGGCCGAAAGCGAGAAACAGGGTCTTGAGTGGCGGATGCGGAGGGACGATCCGATAGTAAGGGGGCGCGAAAGATGGCGCTCGCCAGTCGATCGGCGCAGGAGCTACGGTCGTTGCGCTATCTGGAAGAGAGCTGGTCACGGAGCTTCTGGCGGCTGGCGAAACTAGGCGCGCAGCGGCGAAAACAGTACAGCACAAGCCGATGGCATTGTGCAAAACCACGGCAAGGGCCGTCACCGTGTGCGTCGTTTATTTTTGGGGGCCCCAGTCAGACGGTGGGAAGGCCACCTTCCAAAAAAGGGGCGAGGGCGTTACGAATTCCACGGCGAGCTCTGTTTTTCCTCCCCTGGTCGTCCCACTGTGCACCACGCGGCAGGCAACCTCTTCTCCGGAGCTGAGATTGGCGATCGACAGGGTTTGGCCCGGTGCCACTTTACTTGCCAGTTCGATCAATGCGCCGTGTGCGTTGACCACCTGAGTGACGGTCGCTTCGGAAAATGGGGTGTGTTGTGTCGTCTCTCCCATCACGGCGATCGGCACACGAAGCAGGACGCGATAGCTGCGGCGATGCTCCTTGAACTTGGAGGGTTGAGGTACGTCCTGTTTTTCAGACACAGTAGACATTCCGGTAAAGATCGGCTGGAGCCGCCAAGACTTTAGACCTTCAACAAGAGACACGCCGCACTGACAAGCTGGTAGTACGAAATTGAACTATTTCCGGGAATCGGGAGAGCTGTACTTCAAATTTCCTGGAAAGCTGTCAACTAGCCTTGGCCGGAGCCTCGATGCCCTGCAATTCTTTGCCGGGCTTAAAGCGCACGGCTTTGCCGGGAGGGATGTTGACCTCTTCGCCGGTGCGCGGGTTGCGGCCGATGCCGGTCTTGCGAGGCTTTACGCTGAAAACGCCGAAGCGGCGAAGTTCGATGCGTTGGCCTCGGCCAAGGGCGTTCTTGAGTGATTCAAACACGGTTTCCACGGCCTGTTCGGCTTTCGTGCGGCTTATGTTCGTCGTGGTGACGACAGCGTTCACGATGTCCAGCTTGATCACGCAACCCTCCACTTATCCGTTGGCAGATGCTAGAGGCTAAGATGCGGGTTGTCAAGACGATAGGGGTGCTCTAGACTGGCTGGCTTTCCAAAGTAAACAGGTCACAGTGCCAGGCCGGTGGTGTGCGGCGCGATGGCCAGTTTGGTTGGCCTTTCCGTTGAGGTCTGGAAGTTAAACTCGCCGGGTAGCTTTAGGACAAGTCATTTTTCATGTTGCGATTGGGGAGGAATGGATGTCGGTTAAGCCAGACAAGTGGATCCGGCGCATGGCGCTGGAGCACAAGATGATCGAGCCTTTCACGGACCGCCAGGTGCGGCAGGGCGTGATCAGCTACGGAGTGTCATCGTACGGGTACGACATCCGCGTGGCGGATGAGTTTCAGATATTCACGAATGTAAATTCGACGATTGTGGATCCCAAGAATTTTGATCCGAAGTCGCTGGTGGCGTTCAAGGGCGAGTCCTGCCTGATTCCGCCGAATTCGTTTGCGCTGGCGCGTTCGGTGGAGTATTTCCGGATTCCCCGGAACGTATTGACGATCTGCCTGGGAAAGTCGACGTATGCGCGTTGCGGAATCATCGTGAACGTGACGCCGTTCGAACCGGAGTGGGAAGGATTCGTGACGCTGGAAATCAGCAACACCACGCCGCTGCCTGCGAAGATCTACGCGAATGAGGGATTGTGTCAGGTGCTGTTCTTCGAGTCCGACGAGGATTGCGAAGTCAGCTACAAGGACAAAAAGGGCAAGTATCAAGCCCAAGTCGGCATCGTGACGCCGCGACTATAGCTGAAGCTATTCGCTGCTAGTGATGCGGACGTCGGTGGCGGCCTTCAACGATGTCGAGGAGATTTGCGTCAGCGTGGCATTGTGGACCGGATAACCGTGCTCACGCCATGCGTCCAGACCGCCTTGCAGCGGGCGAATGTGCTGGATGCCCTGTTTGCGCAGCAAGATCGCCAGTTGCGCGCTGGTAGCTTCGTTGGGACACGTGCAATAAAGAATGATCTGCCGGTCGCGCGGGAGCTTGTCGTTCCTTTCGCGAAGCTCCTTGGCGTCTATGCGAAAAGCGCCCGGAATGGTTTCCGGATCAGCCTCGAAATCCAGGGCATGGCGGAGATCGACGATGACCAAATCTTCGCCCTTGTCGATTTGAGACTTGAGTTCATCCACGGTGATGCGGGAAATGCGCAGCTCGCGGATGAAGCGCTGGCGCTTGTAGTATTTGTAGCCGATATAGCCCACCAGGGAGCCGATGAGGATCACCAGCAGGCCGCCACCTAAGGCGGCGGCGTGATCGGCGATACGCTCGATTTGTTCGCTGAAAACGTAGCCCAGGCCGAGGAATGTGCCGGCCCACAACCCGGCACCCGCGGCATCGAATAGCATGAAGCGCCCCAGCCGCATGTGAAAAATTCCGGCGAGAGGAGGCGCAACCGCGCCAAGGCCAGGGAGAAACTTTGCGAGCAAAAGGGAGCGCGCACCTTCCTTGGCGAAGATGCCTTCCGTGCGGCGAACGCAAGAATCAGGCTCGAGAGAAATCTTGCAGAGGAACTGCAGAACTTTGATGCCTTTCAAGCGGCCGAGCTGAAACCAGATGGTATCAGCGGTGAGCGCCCCGACGATCGCGATAACCAGGGAGGCGAAGAAACTGATGCGACCAGTACCGGCGAGCGCCCCGGCGGCCAACAAAATCGGCAGAGAGGGAATCGGCAGCCCGATCTGTTCCGCGAACACCCATCCCAGCAGAACCACGTAACCGTGATGAACGAGAAATTCAAGCGTGCTGTGCATGGCGCGGAGCTGGGATGGCCTCGCTGACCGGTTGACCGAGCCGGAACCCGGTTATTTAGATGCGAAAGTAGGAGTATGCCCCCAAGTGCCCGTCATGACAAATTCGCTCAGCGGTTTGCGGGTGCGGGGAGCGAGCTCGCGTTCGCGCAGCTTGTCGGGTAGCGTTTGTGGATCTCCGGGGTAGCCAATGGCCATGGCTGCGACTGCGTCCCAGTCCGCCGGGATCGCGAAGACTTCGCGGGCTTTGTTGGCGTCGAAGCCGGCCATCTGGTGCACGTACAGGCCTCGAGAGTTGGCCTCAAAAGTGAGCTGCGCCGTGGCGCTTCCCACATCGTGAAAGGCGTGGCGATTGGGCGAGCCATCCTTCGGCACTTTCGTTTGCGCGACGGACAGAACAAGGACCGGCGCATTCTTGGCCCATCCGGCGTTGAATTCGACCAGCGTGCTGAGCACCTTCGCAAAATTCTCCGGATGATCCTTGGTGCCGACTATATATGCCCAAGGTTGGTAGTTGCTGCTGGAGGGCGCCCAGCGCGCGGCTTCGAACAGCGCGTGCAGCAGCTCTTCCGGCACCGCTTTGTTGCTGAATGCGCGCGGACTCCAGCGGTTCTGCAAGAGCTCATGGATGGGCACTGCAGTCGGAGCGGGTTTCTGCATGGCCTGCTTCCTCTCGTGTGAAAAGCAAAAACGGCCAGAGGTTGCGGGCGGCGCACAGAACCGCCCGCCGATGCTGTCTGTATGATGCCGGTCGTTAATTTCCGGCCTTCGTGCCCTGCTGAACCATCTCGACATCGATGACAATTGCAACATCATCGCCCACCACTACGCCTCCGTTGTCCAGCTTGGCGTTCCACTTCACGCCGTAGTCCTGGCGGTTGACCTTCGTGGTGGCCGAAGCCGCGGCGCGGTTGTTTCCCCAGGGATCCTTCATGGGCGCCGTAGGTCCATCGACATCGAGCACGGCAGACTTCGTGGTGCCGCGAATGGTCAGATCGCCGGTGACCTTGAGCTTGCCTGCGCCGGCCTGTTCGACTTTTGTCGATTTGAAAGTGATGCTGGGATAGTTGGCTGCGTCGAAAAATTTGTCGCTCTTGAGATCCTTGTCGCGGTCAGGCTGTCGGGTGTCCACGCTGTTGACGTCGATGGTCACTTCGACAGTGGACTTGGTGACATCCTTGTCGTCGAAGTTGATCGAGCCGTTGACGGAGCTGAAGGCTCCGCGCACGGTGGAAATCGCCAGGTGCTTTACGGCAAATTGCGCCGAGGAATGTGCCGGATCAATTTTCCACAAGGAAGCTGCCGCCGAAGCCGGAAGCGAAATCGCAACAGCAAGCGCGGTGCTGACTGCAATGCGACCTATAGAATGGCCCATCATGTATTTCTCCTTTAATTTTTCTTCTGAGTCGTGAAATCAGGTGTGGTTCAACAACCGTCGTGATTTTCTGCGGTTAGAACTTGATCCAGGGTTTCGATCAAATTCTTCAGCTGTGCCGCGCAGATGTGCCGGAACTGGCGCTTATGGAGCTCGCGAACGGGTTGGTCGAGGCGTTTCAACAGGGAGAGGCCTTCGGCAGTGATGCGGGTTTTCACCACGCGGCGATCGTCCTTCTGGCGCTGGCGGGTAATCAGGGCGCGCTTTTCCATGCGATCCAGCAGCCGCGTCATGTCCGGATCGTGCGAGATCATGCGCTCACCGATGTTGCTGCAGCCCAGCCCTTCGGGCTCCGCGCCGCGCAGGATGCGCAGCACGTTATATTGCGCGCCGGTCAGGCCATTGGCTTTCATCAGCTGTTCGGCCTGCTGGCCCAGCCCGTCGGCGGCCTTTTGCAGCGCGATGAAGGTCTGATCCTCCAGTGGCAAAGAAGCGCGAATGGCGCGTGGGTGTGAACTCATGTGCAGATGATATTCGTTGTAACGATCATTGTCAAGAGGAAATAACGCCGCGGCGTTCCCTGGCCTTCGCCGGCTACTCACGCCTTCCGCAGCGGCCGCAACTGTACTTCGCTGACAAAGCTCTGCGGCCCCTGCGTCACAATCATGGCCACCGCATGGGCTACGTCTTCCGGCTTCAGCACCTTGCTCGCATCTTTCGGCCCACGCCCGGAGAACTCCGTGGCCACGCTTCCGGGAGCGACCACGCTCACGCGAATGCCGTGCTCGCGCAGGTCCTCGGCCATGCAACCGGACAGGCCATACACGCCCCACTTCGACGCGCAGTACAACCCGCCCCCGGCGAAAGTGTTTCGCCCCGCCAGCGAGGCGATGTTCACAACGTCCCCGCCGCCGCGTCGAATCATGGAGGGGACCACCGCGCGCGACACCAGGAACAAGCTCTTGAGATTGGTGTCTAATACTTTGTCCCAGTCCGCCTCGGACTTTTCATGCACAGGTCCGAAACTTCCGATGCCTGCATTGTTGACGAGGATGGAGATGGGACCCAGAGCCTTCTCGGCTGCTTCGACCAGGGAACTTACATCGGCTGATCGCGTGACGTCGGCGACGTGCGAGAACACGCGGCCCGCGTACTTTTGCAGTTCAGACGCAGTGGCGGATAGCGCTCCCGCATCCCGGCCGCAAATCGCCACGCCCGCGCCAAGCTCCGCCAGCCGTAACGCGATGGCGCGGCCGATGCCGCGGCTGCCGCCGGTGACCAGAACTGTCGCCGAAGCCAGAGCTGTCGCCGTAGAAAGTGGTGAAGGGCCGGATTGCGTCATGAGAGTTTTTGCCTGGGCGCGTGTTCTATCATTGAAGGTTCGGGAGCGCGCGATTGATTTCTTCCTCGTGCGAACAACTGATTTATGCGACACTCATCTTAACAACATTCGGGGCATACCTGTTTTTCACCGGGTTTGCGGATCCCGGATGTCGACGCGTGGGCACAGCTCTTACAGGTCGATGGACAAATACCCGTAGATACATAGTTCCCTGTAGGGCAACGCCTTGCAGATGTTACCCGGCTTTTCCTATAATCCCGAAGTTTTACAAAGGATGAGATTCCGGGCGTGAGCCCGGTGCATCACAGATACGACACCGGCTTGGAACTCGAGCGAGGAGAAATCGGAATGAACGGAACACGTATACTGGCGGGCCTCGCGATCGCAGCGGCGCTTTGCCTGATGATAGGCGCCCCGAACGCGATGGCACAGGCGGCGGCCCCCGCAGCGCAAGGGCAGGATGCCGCGAAGCCTCAGTACACGATGGCGGAATACAATTCCTTCACCGCCGCGCAGCAGATCAAGGACCCCGCGCAGCAAATCAAGGCGCTCGATGATTTTGTAGCCAAGTATCCGAATTCCGCACTTCTGATCTACGTTTATCCGCTCTACTACAACGCCTATAGCCAGCAGAAGAATTTTCCGAAGGTCATTGAAAACGCCGACAAGCTGCTTGCGCTTGGCGACAAAGTAGACGCGCCGGTGAAATACCAGGCCTACTACGCGCGGGCGTTTGCCTACAGCAATACGAACCCGCCGCCGCCCGACGCCGAGGTAAATCGCAAGGCCCATCAGGCCGCGCTCGACGGCTTGAAGACCCTGAACGATTTGAAAAAGCCCGACAACATGAGCCAGGCGGATTTCGACAAACAGAAACAGCAGCCGACGATCTTGTTCAACTACACCGCGGCTAATTCAGCCACGCAGATGAAAGATTATGCGGCGGCCATCCAGTCGTACAAGGAAGTGCTGAAGCTGACGCCCGACGATGCCATCACCAGCTATCGCATCGGCCAGGCCTACGTGGCCATGCAGCCACCGCAAACCCTCGACGCTTTCTGGTATTTCGCGCGTGCAGTCACGGCGAAGGGCGCGAACCAGGCGCAGGCGACGCAGGTTAAGACGTATCTCCGCAAGCTGATCGTGAATTACCAGCAAGCGGCCTGTGACAATCTCACCGACGCGGAGATGAACGAACTTCTGCAGCTCGCTTCGAGTGCGCCGGAACGTCCGTCGAGCTACACCCTGCCGAGCGCGCAGGATCTGGACGCGGCGCGTAAAGACATGACCATCGCTTCGGTGATCACGGATCTGAAAGCCGGCGGCGACAAGGGCAAAGTGACGTGGCTTGCCTCTTGCGGCCTGGAATTTCCTGACGTACCCGGGAAGCTCATCGAAGTGACACCGGGAACCGATGCGACCCAACTGAAAGTCGCCTTCGTGACCAGCGACGCGGAATTTGATTCCAAGACGACGCCGGACATGGACGTCAAGGTGGCCGGTCAACCCGATGCGGCGAAATTGGAGAAGGACAACCCGGTGCGATTCACCGGGACGCTGGCCGCTTATGATCCCGACCCCAACTTCATGCTGCACTGGGATAAGGCGAAGGTGAATGTAGAAGACATCCCGAAGGAAAAAGGCAAAAAGGTCCCGCCAAAGAAAACCACGAAGAAGCCTGGGCGTTAACGAAGATCAGTGAAAATCAGAAACGGCTCTCCGGCGGTGCTGGGGAGCCGTTTTTATTTCCGTGGTTTCATTTCGGAAGGCGGTTGACAAAGCATGGCGTTGGCGCTTGCGCGATTGAGACCCAGAAAACTCGCCGAATGCCCGATCAGCGGCTGATCTGCCGTCGGCCGTCCAGCTTGTACTCCATGATCTTCCGGCTCAGCGTGTTGCGATGAATTCCCAAGAGTTCCGCAGCCCGCGATTGGTTCCCCTGCACGCGGTCCAGCACCCGCTTGATGAAACGCTTCTCGAATTCGCCGATGGCTTCATCGAAGAGAATTCCGCGCTCCACCATTTGGCTCACGAGGCCTTCCAATTGATCCTTCACGTCTGCACGCTCCAGAGTCAGTCCCACGGCCGCGGTACCAATCAACTAGTCCAACTCTTTTCCGGTCAAAATATGAAACGCTTCGCGATATTTGGCGCGCGTCGCGGTCACCACATCTGGCGGCAGCCCCGGCCCGGGCGGGGTCTTGTTCCATTGGATGCGCTCCAGGTAATCGCGGACATACTGCTTGTCGAATGAAGGCTGCGCGCCGCCAGGTTTATATTCCGCTGCGGGCCAGAAACGCGACGAATCTGGCGTAAGGGCTTCGTCGATCCAGATCAGATCAGCGCCTTCGTGAGGACTGGTGAGGTGTCCGAATTCGAACTTCGTGTCCGCCAGAATAATTCCGCGCGGTTCGGCATACGCGGCGGCGCGGCGGTAAATCTTCAGGCTGATTTGGCGCACGCGCTCGGCAACGTCCCGGCCCACCAGTGCCGCGGCCTGTTCGAACGAAATATTTTCGTCGTGGCCGCTGACTGCTTTGGTCGCGGGGGTGAAGATGGGCTCCGGCAAGCGGTCGGACTCCCGCAGGTCCGCTGGGAGCGCAATGCCGCAGATCTTTCCGGTCGCACTATAGTCTTTCCATCCCGACCCGGAAACGTAGCCGCGCACGACGCACTCGATCGGCAGCGGCTGCGTCTTGCGCACCACCATGGAGCGGCCGGCGAGCTCGTCATGGTGCGCGTGAAACGGCGGGGGAAAATCCGTGGCGCTGAGCACGTGATTGGGAACCGCGTCGCGCAGCAGGTTGAACCAGAACAGCGAAAGCTGCGTCAGAACGCGGCCCTTGTCCGGGATTCCCGTAGGCAGCACGACGTCGAAAGCCGACAGCCGGTCCGAAGCGACGATCAGCAGTTTGTCGCCCAGATCGTAGATGTCGCGCACCTTGCCGCGGGCGGCAGGTGAGATGCCGGCAAAATTTGTTTCGCGAACGACGTGCATAGCTGCACCAGAAGGCAAGACCGAAACTCTCCCCGACAGCGGCTCCCCTGCGAAAGTGCAACGCATTTTAGCGCAGCGCCTCGCGATGTCAAATGAGCGTGCGGTGGATTTTATTGGAAAAGATTTTTGGTACTTGACACAAACTTCACAACGCGCTCTGGAAGAAAATATTTTTCGGTTATTTTCGCGCGTGCATCGGCCAAAAGAAAAAGGGCGAACATCGCGGCTCGCCCTTCGTTGAAGAAAATTGTGTCTGTGAAGTTACGCAGCGGAGGCCGTAGCCGCCCGCCGCTTCGGCGCCGGCGCTTCATCGCCTTCCCAGCGCACGCTCACGATCTTGGACACGCCCGGCTCCTGCATGGTCACGCCGTACAGCACGCTGCCGGTCTCCATCGTCTTGCGATTGTGGGTGACGATGATGAATTGCGTTTGATCGCTCATCCCGCCGACCAGCCGCGTAAACCGCCCGACGTTGGCTTCGTCCAGCGGCGCGTCCACTTCGTCCAGGATGCAGAATGGGCTCGGCTGATACTTGAAGATGGCGATCAGCAGCGCCAGCGCGGTCATCGCTTTTTCTCCGCCCGACAGCAGCAGCACGTTTTGCAGCCGCTTGCCGGGGGGCGACGCCACGATATCGATGCCGGCATCACCGGAGCTGTCCGGCTCGGTCAAGCGCATTTCCGCCGTGCCGCCGCCGAAAATGGTGTGGAATGCGTCCGAGAAATTGTGATTGATCGCGTTGAACGCCTGTTCGAATTTCTCGCGAGACACCTGATCCAGCTCCGCGATGGCCTGCTGCGTATCGGCAATCGATTGCAACAGGTCATCGCGCTCGCGCGTCATGAAGGTGAAGCGCTGCTCGCACTCGTTGTATTCCTCCAGCGCCATCATGTTCACCGCGCCCATCGACTCGATACGCGATTTCATCTCCCGGTAGTTGGTTTCCGCGACCGCCAGCTCTTCGCCGCTGATGAACGCCGTCTCCGTGGCGATCAGGTCTTCCGGTTGCGCGTTAACCTCCGACATGCAGGTCTCGCGCAGGTGTTGGCGATCCGAATCGTTGCGTGCCCGCTCCACTTCCACGTGGCTGCGCTGATCGCGCAACTCCTGCAAGGATTGCCGGCCCATGCGCAGTTGATCTTCCATCTGCACCACGCGCGTGCGCCCGGACTCCCATTCCAGCTCGATTTCGCTTTGCCGCGCTTCCAGCCGAAGCTTTTCCGTGCGCAGTCTTTCCAGCTGTTGCGCCAGGTCTGTACTTTGCGTTTCCAGCGCGGAGTTCTCCTCGCTGATCGAGGCTCCTTGCTGCCGCAAAGCTGCTTCACGGCGCCCCAGCTCCGCGCGTTCCTGATCCAGCCGTGCCGCCAGTGCTTCAGCAGCCGTCAGCCGCTCGTTCAATGCCGCGAGTTCTGCGCGCGCCGCGCCCAATTCGTTCTGCTGCGATTCGATCGAGCCGCGTAGTTGCACCAGCTCCTCGGTCAATCGCGTGCTCTCGGATTCGGCGTCCGCGCGCGAAGTATTCGCCGCGGCCAGTTGATGCTGTGCGCCCTCCGCGCGCGTCTTCGCGGACTCCACCGCATTGCGCACGTGGCTCAGTTCGTTCTGGCAAACCGTCAGGTCCAGTCCCAGGCGCGCCAGGTTGGCCTGCGTCTGTTCGTGGCGATGCTTCGCCGAGTACACTTCGCGTTCGGCGCTATGCTGCTGCGCCGTCAACTCTTCCAGCGATTGCTCGGCGTTGCGCAACTCCGCGAGCACGGTCTCCAGAATCGCCCGCGTAGAATTGGCGCGCTCTTCCAGTTGCATGACTTCCGCGTCCAGCGCCCGCAGTTCGCGCTTCATCACCAGCGGGCCTGCTTCGTCCGCACGGCCACCCGTTACCATACGTCCCTGGTAGCAGGTACCGTCCGGCGTCAGAAACGCAAATTGCGGGTTATCGTTCGCCAGTTTTTCGGCCGCCGACGCATTTTCCGTCAGGTATGCTGCACGCAGACGCGGCAGGAACTGCTTGGCCGCGGCGCCCAGCGGATCGCGAAATCCCACCAGCTTGTCGAGCCGCGAAATCACCCCGTCTTCCGCGCGGAAGTGCACGATGGGCTCGTACTCGTTCAGCCGCAGATTGCGCAACGAATCCACGAAGAACGTGGCGCGTCCGCCGACCTCGTCGCGCAGCAGTGAAACGCCGGCTCGCGCGTGATCGAAAGTTTCGACTACGACGTATTCCAGCTCATCGCGCAGGTATTGTTCGATGGCCGCTTCGTGCTGTTCTTCGACCTCGGCGTAGTCCGCCAGCACGCCCACCGCGCGGAAGTCGTGTCCCCCGCCGCGTTCGTTGGCGGCAAACAGCTTCTGCACCGCATCGGCGGTGTACGAGCGATCGTTCAGCACCTGCGTCAATGTCGCGTGCCGTGCCCGCACTGCCGACAATTCATCGCGCAAAGCGTCGGCGTCTTTCGTCGTCATTTCGCGCTGTACGCGCAGCCCCGAAATCTTCGCTTGTACTTCCGCCACCTGCTTGCTCAGCGTATCGAGCTGGCCGTTGGCCGCTTCCCATTCGAACGCCGCATGTTCCGCGTCGTCGCGAATCTGAATGGAAGACTCCAGCAGCGCCGACTCATTGTTCTCCAGTTTTTTCAGCATCGCGGACTGATGCAAAAGCGCCTCTTCCGCCTGCTTCTGCTCGCCGTGCAGCCGCAGCAAGCTCTCGCCAGCCTCCGCCGCTCGCTGTCGCAATGCTTCGATGCGCAATTCCGAATCGTGAATCTGCGTGGCTCGCGCCGCAGCTCGCTCCGCCAGCACGGAAACGCGTTCGCCCAGCGAACCTGATTCCACGCGCAGCGAAACTACTGCGCGGGTTTGATCGGAGTTGCGTAGCGTCCATTCCGCCGCCTGAGACTCCGCCTTGGCAATCTCTTCGGCGATCTGACCGCTGCGTCCCGCCAATTCTGCCGCACGCTGGCGATTGAACGCGATCTTGTTCTCGTTGCGATCCACTTCCAGTGCCGTCAGGTTCAGATGATTCTGGTTTTGCCGGATCGCCGCATCCAGTTCGTAAATCCGCTGGTTCAGTTGATCGTGTTCGTTTTCTTGTTCCTGGATGCTCTGGGCATGCTGCGTTTCTGCCGCTGACAGTTCTTCGAGCCGCTTGGCGATGCGCTCGGCCTCGCCGTCCAGTTCGCGCGCCTTGCCGGCCAGCATCTGCCGCACGATCCCGCGCATCTGGTCGCGAATCTCCGAATAGCGCCGCGCCTTGGCCGCCTGCCGCTTCAGCGAACCCAGCTGCTTGTCCACTTCCACGACGATATCGTTGACGCGATTGAGGTTGACCTTCGAGGATTCCAGCTTGGCTTCCGCCAGCCGCTTCTTGGTCTTGAACTTGGTCACGCCCGCCGCTTCTTCGATGATCGCGCGGCGCTCGTGCGGCTTGGTCGATAGGATCTGTCCGATGCGGCCCTGCTCGATGATGGCGTAGGAATCGGGCCCCAACCCGACGCCCATGAACATTTCCTGAATGTCGCGCAATCGCGCCACGCGCCCGTTGATCAGGTATTCGCTCTGCCCCGAGCGGTACAAACGACGGCTTACGACGACTTCGCCAGGCTTGCCCGCCAAAACCGGCTTGTCGCCGCCTTTTCTCTTTCGCTTGCCCTTCAGAAACTCCGATTCGACCGGGGCATCGCCTGCGCCGCCAGTTGCGTCTTGCATCGGCGCATCCACGATCTCCGGGCCGGCGGTAGTGGAGTCCGCATTCAAATTTTGTGCGGCGTCTCCCGTCGTACCGTCGCCAGACGAAGCGTTCGCGGCGTTTTCGTCCACCGGAGCCATCAGTACCGTGGGATTCCCGTTCACAGCCGCGTCCGTGCCGCCTTCCAGCACAAACCGAGCCGCTTCCGCCAGTTCCGGGTCCTCCATGGTGATGGTTACTTCCGCCAGACCCATCGGTGGCCGTTTCACGGTGCCGTTGAAGATGCAGTCCGCCATGCGCTCGGCGCGCAGCGACTTGTGACTTTGTTCGCCCAGCACCCAGGAAATGGCATCCACCACGTTGGACTTGCCGCACCCGTTGGGGCCGACGATGCAAGTCGTACCGGTGCCGCTGAAGGTCACCACAGTGCGCTCGCAAAACGACTTAAATCCGATAATTTCGACTTTTCTCAGCTTCAGCAAGTTATCCCCTTTGACCAGGTCCCCCGACTGCACGGCAAACAGCACTGCTCTGGGCGCAAAACGCGAAGAGGGACGACGATGTATGAACTCGAGGGAAGGGGTTTCGAGCGACAACTCGACCGGGTTCGGTCGCCCGACAAAACGATTGGCAGGTTCTCGATCAGAGGCCCAGCCGCCTGGCGCAAGGATGGCGGTTCCGGAAAAAAACAGTAGCACGACGCTATGCCGGTGTAAAGCCCACGCTAGTTCTTGTGGTGGAAATCGTTAACACTACAACCTGACACGAAGCTGCAACAGTTCGGCCCTGAATCCAAAGTCCACGCCTTGGGCTCTTTCGCCAGGGCATGGTCGGATAGGTTTTACGCTTTTTCTCCTTGGATCAGACCAGGGTCAGCGGCAGCCGCCAATGCCAGGTGGGCCGTCCGGCTGGTCACAGCGTACCCCAGGCCCCAAAAGTAACGGCCAAAAGTTTGCCCTGGGAAAAGAAGGAAGTTCCAACCTACTTGGTACTCCTGTCCCATTTATCGTTCCCGGCCCATGCCCGAAACTTGCAACGTAACGCACTCCATCTCCTGCAATACGCAGCGCAGATGGGCAAGCGACTCCTGAGGGAGTCCTGAGGAAGCGCATTCAGGGCCTCCTGGGCTTGGCAGTCTGAGCTCGGGTACTTCATAGGCGCGATTCCTCCCACGCGGGACCACTCCCTCCAGGAAACGGTAAACGTCTTTTTTGAGGCCGGGGTCGAAGTATGTCCAGGCAACGAAAACAAAGGGCTTCCGGCAATCGCAGCAACAGGCCGTGACATGGCCTTTGGTTAATTGGAAATACTCGGAGAAACCCGAATGCGAAAGTGCAGTTACCCCAAGCGAAATTTCCCCAACCTGCTATCGATCGCCGCGCTTCTAGCCTCGCTGGCCATCCTTTTCATCGGTGCGATCCCGGCATCGCGCGCCGCGGGAACAGCCACAACCACGACCCTGTCCGTCGCCCCGTCAAACACGGTGGCTGCCGGCACCCCGGTTACGCTGACGGCTGCGGTGACCAATCCCGCTGCGGTTTCCGCCGGCTCTGTGGTCTTCTGCGATGCTGCGGCCCTCAATTGTTCCGGCCCGGCCATCCTGGCTTCCGTTCAATTGACCGCCGCCGGCACCGCCACCCTCAAGCTTACGCTCGGCGTTGGCACTCATCAGATCAAGGCGGTTTTCGTCCACACCAACGCCAACTTCGGTAGCGCCTCTGCGCCGCAAACCATCATCGTTACCGGCAACGCTACCTACGGCATTAGCATGGCGATCACTGCGGCCGGCACGCCAGGCAACTACACGCTATCGACGCAACTCACCGCCTTCGGCCAGATCTCGCCCACGGGCACGGTTTCCTTCCTCGATTTTTCCAACAGCAATGCTGTGATCTCCACGGTTCCCACCGTGGCAAACGGCGCGCCTCAAGTGATGGCCGCGCTGGGCTCGCCATTTTTTGCCGCCAGCTCGCCCTTCAGCTCTTTCGTCCCTGCCCCCGGCCAGAATCCGGTGATCGGCCCGCAAACGTGGGGCGTCGCCGTCGGAGACTTCAATAATGATGGCATCGCAGACCTGGTCACTGCAGGAGTCGGCGATGGCTTGCTCAGCGTACTGATCGGCAACGGTAATGGCACGTTCAAGCCGCGCACCACGCTGACCGCGCCCCTGGCCAGCGATCCATCGACGGTCGTCGTGGCGGACTTCAATCGCGACGGCAAGCAGGATCTCGCCGTGGTCAACGGGTTCTCCGGCACGGAAACCCTCAGCATATTCCTCGGCAACGGCGACGGCACCTTCCAGTCAGGCGTCAGCTACGACGCCGGAAGCAATCCCAAGGGGCTCGTGGTCGGCGACCTCAACGGCGACGGCTTGGCGGATCTGGTCATCGTCGACGCCAAGAACAACAGCATCAACGTGATGCTGGGCAATGGTGACGGCACTTTTCAGCCCTACGCGGCCTACGCGGTTGGCAACGTCCCTTATTCCGCCGTGATTGGTGACTTCGACCAGGACGGCAATCTCGACGTTGCGGTCAACAACAGCGACGACGGCACGGTAGGTATCCTGTTCGGCAATGGCGATGGCACCCTCCAGCCCCAGGTAACCTACGCTGTTGGAACCGCGCCGAGTACGCTGGCCATGGGTGACTTTAACGGCGACGGCTTCCTCGATCTCGCGGTCACCAATTTCGGATCCAACTCCGTCACCATTCTTCTCGGCGCCTCCGACAAGAGCGGCAACTTCACAGTGCAAACACCGGCGATGGCCGTGGGTGCGAATCCGGTGGGCATCGCGGTTGCCGATTTCAACGGCGACGGCTTCGCCGATCTGGCGGTCACCAACTCTGTCGCCAACAGCGTCAGCATCCTGCTCGGCAAGGGCGACGGGACGTTCCAGCCGCAGGTGGCCTTCACCGGCAACATCGGCAACTCGCCCTACCCGGTCGCGGTCGGCGATTTCAACGGCGACGGCCTTCCCGACCTGGCCGTCGCCAACTACGCGGACCAGAGCGCCAGCATCCTGCTTGGCGTGCAGGCCGAGACGCTGACGGTCGCCGATGTCACCGTAACCGGCCCGGGCACTCACAGTGTGCTCGCCAGCTATCCCGGAGACACCGCGCACGCTTCGAGCAAATCTTCCACCATGCCGCTAATCGGCCTGCTTGCCAGCACCACGGTGCTTACTTCCTCCGCGCAAAGCGTGCCCAGCGGCCAGCCGCTCACGTTCACGGCCACGGTCTCGGGCGCCGGCGGAGTGCCCACCGGCAGCGTCAGCTTCTACGATTCCACCACGCTGCTCGGTACCACTACGCTCAACGGCAGCGGCGTTGCCACCTTCACCGATATACTGTCCGCCGGCACGCACACGGTCACCGCCACCTACACCGGCGACACCAACTTCAATCGCTCCACCTCGGCCGGCCTGACTGTGACCATCACCACCGACATCGACTTCGTGGTGGGCTCCGCCAACGAATCCCAGATGGTCAATCCCGGTGGCAAAGTTTCCTACGCTATCGTGGTCGTCTCCGTCGGCGGCTCGTACAACAACCCTGTGGCTCTTACCGCCACCGGTCTGCCCGCCGGCGCCACCGCCACCTTCAGCCCGGCTAGTGCGACTCCCGGCGACAACAGCGCGGCGTCGATCCTGACGATCCAGATGCCGGCAATTGCGGCAAAGAGCTCGTTCTTCGCTCCGGTATCGCTGCCGCGCAATCCCCTCGGTCCGCTTCCGTTGATCTCGTTCGGTGTTGCTCTGTCGCTGTTCGCGATAAGCCGCCGCATAAAGTTCGCGGTTCGCGGGCGGCAGGTCGCCGTGTGGGCTATGACCTGCGTGCTCGTCGCGGTGGCCCTTGCCGGAGTCTCCGGCTGCCGCGGCGGATTCATCGCCTCCACGCCGCAGAGTTTCGCGATCGTGGTCACCGGTACCAGCGGCGCGCAATCGCACTCCACGACCGTGATGCTCAACATCCGATAAGCGTGACGGGAGATCAATCGTTCAAGGAACGTCAGTGAAATCAATATTGCGCATCATCGATCGAAGGGATTTGCAGCGCCAGTAGGACGCATCATCGACAGGAGAACGTGGATGTCATTCCGGATCGCATGTCTGTTGGCTGTACTCGGCTTCGCGCACGCGACCTTCGCGCAACAGGAAGTCACCAAGACGGAAGCCTCGACGGGCCTCACCTACGTCCGTTCCAACACCGCGGACGGCCAGTGCGCATGTTTTTCGCTGGTAGGCGCCAGCAGCACCTTCGTGTGGAACGCCAGCGAGCGCTACAGCGGCGTGCTCGATGTCGGCTACCAACGCACCACCAACATCAACTCTACGGGCAACAGCCTGGGGCTGATGACTTACATGGCGGGACCACGCATTTCGTTCCGCGGTCAGCGGTTCACGGTATTCGGCCAGGCACTGGCAGGCGGCGTGCGCTCCAACTCCAACGGCTCGTATAACAACGCCAGCGGATTTGCCGGCAGCGCGGGCGGCGGTGTTGACGTTCGCCTGACTCCGCGCATCTCATGGAGAATCCTGCAAGCCGATTATTTGCTGACCCGCGTGACCAACTATTCCAACAACGTCCAGAACAATATCCGCTTCACGACAGGTATCGTGCTAAGACTCGGCTGGATGCCGCCGAAGGGGCCGCGCCGGCCGTACGACCGACCCTATTAATTTTCGCAAGTGTTCATTTTGCGGGACTTAAAGTCCCTTAGTTTGCTGCACTTATGTAAGTGTTCATTGTGAAGCAGTTAGCTGCACCGGATATTTGGCCGGCCTTACTTTGTCGGTAGATACTTGGCGTACCACGCCAGAATCCGATTCAAGCGATCCAGCAAGTGCTTTTCTTCCTGGAATCCGTGCGGCTCGCGGGGATAAACGACGAAGTCCGACTCCACGCCGTACCTCTTTAATCCCCGATACAACTCCTGGCTCTGGCCCAGCGGATCGATGGTGTCCGCATCCCCTTGTAGCACCAGCGTCGGCGTCTTGGCATCCTTCAGATGGAGAAACGGCGAGCTGTTCAGGAATCCTGCGGGCTTTTCCCAAGGCACGCCGTAGAACCACTCGTCGCCCTGCGGGTGATCCTCAGTTCCGAATTCCGAGGTCAGGTTGGCCATGCCCGCGCCGGAAACCGCAGCCTTGAAATCGTTGGTCTGGGTGATGGCCCATTCCGCCATGTAACCGCCGTACGACCATCCTCCAATTCCCAGCCGGTTAGGATCGGCAATCCCGCGATCCACCAGGTCCTTCACTCCGGCCATTACATCCTTGAAGTCGCCGCCGCCCCAATCGCCGCGGTTGGACTCCACGAATTTCTGGCCATAGCCCACCGACCCGCGGATGTTCGGATAAAAAATCGCGTACCCGCGTGACGCCAACAGTTGTCCCCAGGGCTCGATCGCCTCCGACCAGCGCCCCGTGGGTCCGCCATGGATCAACGCGATCAGCGGGAGCTTTGTCTTGGCGTCTGCTCCTTGCGGTTTCAGCAGCGCCGCCTCAATCTCGGTACCATCGAATGATTTATATTTGTAGTATTCCGGCACGCTTAGCGTGAACTGCTTCCACTCGTCATTGAAATGAGAGAGCTGTTGCGGCGAAGTCTTCTGATCCCACAGCCAGACTTCCTGCTGCCGGGTCCCGTTCTGCGAGACGTAAGCAATGTCTCCGTTTTCGCTCACACTCATGTTTCCGGTGGGCGCGGGCGACACGGCCAGATCATGACGCGCCGCATCCGCCGAATAGGACTCCAGCGAGGTCGCGAATCCGGTCTCTGCCAACACCAGTACCGAGGCCTTTACCCAGTGATGTTCCTGCACCGGCCGGTCCAGACTTGCTCCGGTCAAATTCCTGGCCGCTCGCGCGCCCACGGGCAAGACCATCAAATCGTGCGCCGACGGACCATCATCCCGCGCACCGACATAGCTGATACCCTTTCCGTCCGGTGAGATTCGGATTCCGAAAAATGGTCCTCGCGGCGCGATCAAACCCTTAAGCAACCCATCCGAGGTCTGCATGCTGTAGATCTTTTCGGTGTACTGGTCCACCGCGGGACGGTCGGTAGCTTGCAGGATCAGTTGATCTCCGCTGGGCATCCAGACCAGCGAGTCCACGTTCCATGTGGCCTTGGTCATAGCGCGCGGGTCGGGACTGGCGCTGCCCGTACCGGCGACGTCGAGCAGCCAAACACGCGCGTGCTTATCGTCTTTATCCACTACGCGGGCGTCGTCCTTATCCTTTTCTTTCTTCTCTTCCGCCTCGCTCTTGGCATCCGGTGCCAGAAAGGCGATCTGCTTCCCATTGGGTGACCACTCGAAGCTCTTGACGCTGCGCTTGCCTTTGGTAATCGCCGCGCCCTCCCCACCGTTCACGCGAGCAATGTAGATCTGTTGCTGATCGCCTTCGCGGTTGGAAAGAAACGCCAGCCGCGTGCCGTCGGGCGACCAGCGAGGCGCGGATTCCGACTTGGCTGAAAACGTGAACTGGCGCACCACGCCGTTTCCCTTTTCATAGATCCAGATATGCCGCGCCCGGCCCTTTTCCTTTGGAGGTTCGGCAACCACAAAAGCGAGGCGCGAGCCGTCGGGAGAAAATTGCAAGTCTGAGATCGAGCGCACATTCATTGAGGCTTCGGGCGTGAGAAGTTTGCCTTGGGCGGCTGCTGAATTTTCCTGTGCGCCGCTTAGCGGCGGAAAAGTCATCGCCGCAGTGACCATTCCAGTGATCCACGCAAAACGAAAAGCAGCACGCATCTGTATTGACTCCCGTCGATTGCAGTCGGAGCCGTAACTCTAGGAGGCGTCGAGAGTTTCGTCAACCGTTGGAGCGGGACAGTTCACGTGATCGGGGAACTGTAAGGCGATCGTGGACCTAGACGCACACCCTCGCTTTCGGCTACCGTGTGGCGAAATCAAACGCAGGTGAACCGATGAACATCACCCGAAGGGACACACTGAAGCTTTTCGGAAGCAGTATCGCGGCCACGGCGGCAACGGCTGCGCCACTGCATGCTGGCCTCCCGAACTCCATGCCGGCGGAGAAAACTCTGGATCGGGCTCGCCTGCTGCAATTGCTAGGCACGGTCCCAGAGACAGCTCCGCCCCTGGCCGCGCAGCGGATCGAGCGCACCGATCTCGGCGAAGTGATTCGAGAGAAGGTCACCTACGCGGTCGAGCCGGACGAGCGCATCCCGGCTTTCCTTTTCCTGCCGAAGTCCGGACCGGCGCGCCATCCGGCGATCCTATGCCATCACCAGCACGGCGGCGAATTTCAGGTAGGCAAAGATGGTCCTGCGGGCCTCGGCTCAACACCCGACCAGCATTACGCCATTGAGCTGGCCCGCCGCGGCTACGTCACGCTGGTCTTCGATGCACTCTGCTTCAACGAACGCCAGGACGCCACCGGCAAGCTGAAGAACGGAGACTACGAGCGCTATGAAGCGATGTACCGCCTCACAGAAGGCAAAACCCTTCAAGGCAAGTATGTCTGGGACGCGCGTCGTGCCCTGGATTACCTGGAAATGCGTCCGGACGTCGATGCTTCACGTCTGGGCATGATCGGGCATTCCCTCGGCGGGCAAGAGACACTGTTCACCACGGCCGTCGACACCAGGATTCGCGCGGCGGCTGCCAGCTGCGGCTTCGGCAGCCTGCGCACCCTGAAACGCGACCACATCAATCACAACTACGCTTTGTTCGTGCCGGCCCTGGCAAACAACGGCGGTTATGGAGCGGTGCTCTCGCTTGTCGCGCCGCGCGCGTTTCTGGTAGCCGCACGCACCGACGATCCCATCTTTCCGAAAGATGGAATCGAAGAAACGGTGGCGGCAGCGCGCCTTGCGTATGCGGCCAACTCCGCGTCCGAGCGGCTGAGCACGTTCTTGGAGCCAGGAACTCATTCTTTCTCTTCGGCGATGCGTGAAGCAGCTTACGCGTGGCTTGATCGCTGGCTGGAGCCAGGCAAGTAGGACGAACATCGCATCGGAGAAACTCCGAAAGCATTTGGTCTGGAAAATCACGAAGGATTCGCTTCCTGTTACGCGGTGAGCAGGCAAAGCGAAGGACGCAGGTTTCTAAAGCGTGGAATCGTCATTTTCCTGGCGCTTTCCCACAACGTTTCCACTTCTTTTCCACATCGGCAGTACCGGAACTGTCCTTTTTCTTCCCGAAACCTGTACTTCGTACAAGTTGTCCATTCTGGACCCCGCTCACTAGCATCTCCGCCTCCTGGATGAAGTCCCCCGCCGGGTTGTGGTCCTAAGAAGCCTGGATCCCGAAACATCGTAGTTCGTAACACCTAACTTTTCTGGTTCAAGGGAGAAGTCTACGAATATGCATTCCTCGCGCAAGCTACGAGGCGCCGTGTGGGTGTTCCTCGTCGTTATTCTCGCCGTGTCGCTCGCCAGTTCGGGCTGTGCCGGCTCGGTCAGCAGCGCACCCGCGCCAGTTTCCTCCACGCCTCCTCCAACAGGCGCGCCACAGCTTTCCGTGAATCCCACCAGCGTCACGGTAAATGCCTCCGTTGGAGTCATGAGTTCGCAACCGGTGACCGCCAGCAATACCGGCACCGCCGCGCTTAATGTCAGCCAGGTTCAGGTAACCGGTACAGGTTTCGCGCTCAGCGGGCTGAGCGCACCGTTCTCGCTGGCGCCCGGAGCCGCGCAGAATTTCACGGTCACCTTTGATGCCACGGCTTCGGGTTCCGTGGACGGCACGCTGAGTCTGATGACCAACGCCAGCGCCAGCCCGATCATCATCCCGCTGCATGGGAGCGCAAGCGTTCTGGTGATCTCCGTAGCCATTTTCCCCGCGGCCCCACAGGCGATCGTCAGCAGCACTTTGCCGTTCAGCGCTTCAGTGCAGGGCGCCACCACCAACACGGCGGTAACCTGGAAGGCCTCGCGCGGCAGCATTACCGCGGCAGGCGTCTATACCGCGCCAGCCACGACGGGCACGGATACGGTCACCGCTACCAGCGTTGCAGACACCACAAAATCTGCGTCGGCCGCGGTTACGGTGATCGGTGCTCCCACGACACCTACGGTCACTTCGGTCACGCTCACTCCGGCCTCTGCGTCCCTGAATACCGGCGCCACGATGCAGTTTTCCGCGTCCGTGCAAGGAACAGGGACCGACAAATCGGTAACCTGGAAGGCCGCTTCCGGCGTGATCACCACCGGCGGGTTCTATACTGCGTCGGCTACCGCGGGGACCGACACCATCACCGCTACCAGCAATGCCGACAATACGAAATCCGCCTCCGCAACCGTCACCGTTACTGCGTCGGTGGTCAACGCCGTCAGCGTTTCGCCGGCGACTGCCTCCGCTCTTACTGGCGGCACGGTACAGTTCTCCGCATCCGTTGCCGGAACGGTTACCGACAAGTCCGTCACCTGGAAGGCCGTCTCGGGCGCCATCAGCGCAGCAGGTCTCTATACCGCGCCCGCGAAGGCCGGCACCGACACGGTCACGGCCACCAGCAATGCCGACAACACGAAGTCGGCGTCGTCCAGTGTGACGGTCTCGGCTCCGGTGGTGAATTCCGTGAGCATTTCTCCAACGACTGCTTCAATCTTGACGAGCGGCAAGCAGCAATTGACAGCTACGGTAGCGGGCACGGTGAGCGATAGGTCCGTCAGCTGGAAAGCGTCGGCCGGCACGATCACAACCAGCGGCGCATACACAGCCGCGGCGACTGCGGGCACTGCAACGGTCACCGCGACGAGCAACGCCGACGCCACAAAGTCGGCCTCCGCAACCATCACAGTCGCAGCACCGGTCATCAATTCCGTAAGCGTCTCACCGGCGACCACTTCGTTGGCCACCGGTGGCACGGCGCAATTCACCGCCACGGTTAGCGGCACCAACACAAACAAATCGGTTACCTGGAAAGCCGCACTGGGCACCATCACGACGGCGGGAGCTTATACCGCGCCGGCGAGCGCGGGCACCGACACAATCACCGCCACCAGCGCTGCCGACACCACGAAATCCGGCACCGCCAGCGTCACGGTCTCCGCACCGGTTGTGAATTCGGTGAGCATCACACCATCCGCGATATCCGTGACTACCGGCGGCACCTCGCAATTTTCCGCTACGGTTTCCGGCACCGTTTCCGACAAGACGGTAACGTGGTCCGCCGCTTCCGGCACCATCAGTGCCGGCGGCGTCTACGTAGCACCGAGCAAAGCGGGGACCGACACCGTCACCGCAACCAGCGATGCCGATCCGAGCAAATCGGCAACCGCTACCGTCAACATTTCGGCTCCAGTGAACAACGGGCAATTGCCTGCATTCCCCGGGGCGCAAGGGGGCGGCGGTGCCGCCGTCGGCGGGCGGGGCGGTCAGGTCATTGAGGTGACCAACCTGCAGGACTCCGGGACGGGCAGCCTGCGAGCGTGCATCGAGGCCTCCGGACCGCGCACGTGCGTCTTCCGCGTATCCGGGCTGATCACCTTTCGGTCTCGCGCCGAGATCTCCCATCCCTTCCTTACCATTGCCGGTCAAACGGCGCCGGGTGGCGGCATCGTTATCGGCGGCCCGAACCAATCAGGCGAACAGCTATTTGTCATCACCCATGATGTCGTGGTGCGTTATCTGACGTACGACGGTAACAATCCCAACGTCACTCCAGGGCCGAACAGTGACAACGTGTGCTGTGAGATGGCTACCGGCGACGTGTACAACGTGATCTGGGATCACATGACCGCTCGTTGGATGGTCAATAAGGCCTTTCCAACGGTATCGAACACTCCGGGTACGGGCATTCATAACACCACCATTCAATGGAGCTTGGTGTACGAGCCAAACTTCAATCACTCGGTCGGAATTGGCACCGTGTATGTCTCGCAAGGCTCCGGCATGGCCACTACCGATGACGACGCGCACCACAACATGTTTGCCACAATCGATCATCGGCTGCCGTTGAATCAGTCCGGGCGCAACGTGAGATGGGTGAACAACCTGATCTACAACTGGGGGCAATTTGGGGCGCTCTCGATGGGAGGCGTGCAGACCGACTACATCGGGAACAAGTACGTGGACGGCGCGGGCGGGGACCTCAACTACGAGAACGTGCACGTGTTTTTGGCGAATGGAAATGGGGACGACCCGAGTGACCAGACCGGTTCGCCGAACGGAGACAACGAACACAATCCCACGATGTACCTGCTCAATAATTTGGGGCATGCCGGGAACAAGCACGGCGGACCCCTGGTGGCGATCACCCATACGCCCAACGATGCAGCACAAGTCAGCATGACTGCCCAAGGCTGGGAAGGCGGCGAAACCGGTGATCCGAACTCCACAGGGCCATGGCCGTCCAGCTGGTTCCGCAGCACGCCGCTGCCCACCCAAAAATTTCCTATCGTGGCTGATCCTGTCGAGAATCTTGACGACGTCCTGCTGCCTACGGTGGGGAACTCCCAGCACCTGGACTGCAACGGCAACTGGGTGAGCAATCGCGATTCGCAGGACACGCGCATCATCAACGTGTACAAGAATGGCCAGAGCGACAATCTGTTCAACGGCCAATTTTCGGCGCCGTCGATACCCGCGGGCACGCCCTGCACCGAGTCGTTGCACGACGGCATTCCCGATCAGTGGAAGGTCAATCACGGGCTGAGCACGACGGACCCGAATCTTCACAAGGCGGTGGCGCCAAGCGGCACCACCTATCTGGAAAATTACCTCAACGGCAACCAATGAGGCGCGCTGTTGAATGAGCGCGGCACGAAGAGGTGTTGACGCCGCCGCATTAACCGTTGTCAGCCGACGTTAGCGTTTCCATAAATTTCCCGGCGTGAGGGATCGCCCGCGGAAAGCCGGCAAAGAGCCCCACACTGGCCAACCAGCGCGGGGCTCTCGCTTTTTGCTGGCGCCATGATGACGCGATTTCTGTGGCTGTTTGTCCCTAGGGGCGCGGAGTTAGCCTGAGAACGTCGTGATATCAAACTTGACAACCCACTAGAAGTATGGTAAAATATATGTCGGGAGCACTGCTCTAAGCACTCGCGGACCGCGCTGTAGGCCATGCAGCCGCAATCAGAGCCTGCTCTACACCGCGCCAAGAGGCCAACTCATGAGCACAAAGAAAACGTCTGCCGCCGCACCGAACAAACTCTACCTGTTCCAGCTCTCCGCCACCACGGTACCCATCGCGCCGGACCGCGTCATCGAAATGATCCTCCCTTGCTACCTGGTCCAGACTTCCGACCACCGCAACATCCTCATCGACACCGGCATGGCCCCCGACTTTCCCAAGCCCGCGGGCTTCCCGCCTTCACGCGACGAATCCACCGTTCTCGACCATCTCGCGAGGCTCAACCTCCGCGCCGCCGACATCGACACAGTGATCTGCACGCACTTCGACGTTGACCACATCGGCTTCAACGAGCACTTCTCTCACGCGGAATTCGTCGTGCAACGCGAACATTTCGCCATCGCGCGCGATGGCCATCCGCGCTTCGCCTCATCTCGCGCCCACTGGGATGGCCCCGACCTTCGCTGGAATCTGCTCGACGGCGACACCGAATTCCTACCCGGACTCACGCTGCTCGAAACCAGTGGCCACGTCCCTGGCCATCAGTCCGTCCTCGTGCGCCTGCCGCAATCCGGCAACATTCTGCTCGCCATCGACGCGGTGATGATGCAAAGCCAGTTCACCCCGGACCGCAAGCCCGGGCCCAAGGACGACGACTCGGAAAAAGCGCGCGCTAGCACCTTGAAGCTCCTCGACATCGTTAAAAACGAAAACGTCGCGCTGACCGTCTTCGGCCACGACGGCGCCCAATGGCCACACCTGAAGCGCTCCCCTGACTGCTACTCCTGAAATTGGTTCCGTACGGGAGGGGTTTGCCCCCCCGGGCGTGAACTTCAAGCGTGATTCCCCGATTCAATCGCGATGTCGCCACGCCGCCGCTTCCATCGCCCCGCTCGCAGAGATCTGCTATTTCCCGCCGCCCTGCTTCTTCAACTCTTCCCGAAACGCCGTCTCCCTGTCCGCGATATAACTCTGATATCCGTCCGGATCCACAAACGGGTTTGCCCCGCCTTCCTTCACCCGTGCAAATTTCTCTGCCATTCCGTAATAAGCTCCATGCGCCCCCAGAAACACGTCGCACTTCAACGCCTTCCAAACCGTAAACGCATGCTCGTAGTCTTTCGCAATCTCCGGATAACCCTCGGCGCCCCTTAGCTTGTATCCCGGGTTTACATTCGGGCTGCCAACAACCACGACGTCGTACGTCTTGGCGTCATCCCTCGCCTTCATCGTCCAGGTCGTGCACCCTCGCGTATGCCCCGCCGTCTTGTGCGCCACCAGCACCGTCCCGCCCAACTTCACCTCATCGCTGTCATGCAGCACACGATCCACTTTCGTTGCCGGATACAAATCCTCCGCCACGGTCCCATACTGAAAATCTTTCTTTCCACCCGACTCCACCACCGGCACATCCGCATCCATCACCATGTATTTCGCGCCGGTCAATTCCTTGACCTTCGCGCTGCCCGCGCAATGATCGAAATGCGCTGGCTGATCAGCAGAATCTTGATATCAGCAAATGTGAACCCCAGCTTCTCGACGCTCTCCTGAATCTGCGGCACACTCGATTCCAGGTTGCTGTTGATCAGGATATGTCCCGCCGGCGTGGTTATCAGATACGCCGCCAAACCGGAACTGCCTACGTAATACACGTTGCCCACAACGTGATGGGGAGTGAACGGCGTCCTCCAGTCCGCGCTCATCTTCGCAAACGTCGGGTCCACCACAGGAGCCTGCGCCCGCGCACCATGCCCGCAAAGCGCCGCCATAACCACAACAGAAAGAGCTAGATTTCGTGAAAGCACGATTCTCCTCATTTCGCCACCACCGGCAAAATCAAGACCGACGGATGCTCCGCATCATGCAGAACTGCATTCGTTGCCACGATCCCCGCTGTTTCTTGCCCGACATAACTCATAGTCCCCAGATTCAGGTTCCGGTCAAACCGCGGAAAATTGCTGCTCGAAACCTCCAGCCGGATCACATGTCCCTTCTTGAACACGTTGCTCGTGGCCCACAAATCAATCTTCAGCTTGTACGCTTGCCCGGGCGTCAGCAGCATGGGAGTCTCCTGTGAATCGCGAAACCTCGCCCGCAAAATCCCTTCGGTCAGATTGCGCGCCAAGCCATCAGGCTCGACGTCTACCAGCTTCGCCGTAAAGTCCGTATCCGCCGCCGAGGACTTCGCCCACAGCTCCAGCGTCACTGGGCCAGTCACTTCCATATCCTGGGACATTGGCGCAGTCGAGTACACCAGCACATCGTCACGCGCCTCGACTCCTCGCTGATCCCGCGGACCCGGTTGCCAGTGCTGCCCGTCGCAGCACAAGGGTCCGCCAACCGTCGGCACCGGCCTATTCGGGTCGTACACATACGAGTCCTCTGCTTCTTTACCGGGCGCCGACGTTGTTAGGGTCCCATTTCCCCGCAGGGAATTCGCGCTCCTGCTGGAATGCAGAAAGTATTTTGTTTCCTTCGCTCGCGCCAGCGGCCAATCGTCCTCTTCCCGCCAGACATTTGCGCCCATCACGAAGATTTTTACTGGCTTGCCAGCAAATTGATTCTTGGCGTTCTTGAACAAGTATTCGTACCACTCCAGCGTGACCTCATCCTCGTGAAACGCTGCGTCTGCGCCAAAATCAACGTCGCCGACCTTGCGTCCGTCTCCTGAATGCCCGCCAATCGCGACCAACATGTGCTGGCCCTTGCGCGCGGCTTCGCTTCCGCCATGATCGCGAATTCCTACGTAGTTCTTCAGCGATCCACCCAGAAAAATGTCGTACCAGGCGGGAATATGCAACGCCGGCACGGTGATGTCTGCAAAATGCTCTTCGATCGAAATTTTCTTCCAGTAGTCGTCGTAGTTCGGATGCGCCAGCCAGTCCAGAAAATAGGGGGCCAGCGCCGCCGCAGTATTTCCATCCGACTCCTTCAACGGAAACAGCGGATAGCGCGCCAGCGGCAGCTTCCACATCCCGTTCACCGCATTCGTCTCCTTTTCCACCTTGCGCGCCAGCGTGTCCTGCGCGAGTCCCGAGGTCCACGATTCGTTGAACCACTGTTCGAACGCCCCGCCCTGGTACGTCCAGCTGTCGTAATAGTTCGAACTGGTCACCATCGGACAAATCCCCGCGAGATGCGGCGGATGTGCCATCGCCGCCAGCATCTGCGTCGCGCCGACATACGATCCGCCAAACATGCCCACCTTGCCGTTAGCATAGGGAAGCGCCGCGGCCCACTCGACCGTGTCGTATCCATCGTTCGGCTCGTTCACAAACGCGTAGAACTCTCCGTCTGAGGCGTATCGACCGCGCACATCCTGAATAATCACCACAAATCCGCGCTGTGCGCCCTTCAATCCAAAATCGAAATTGCGGCGGTCATAAGGCGTCCGCTGCAGCAGCACCGGAAACTTACCCTCCGCCTTCGGGCGGTAAATATCCGCCCGCAGCACGACGCCATCCCGCATCACCACCTTCACGTTGTGTTCGAACAGCACGCCATCGGGTTCCGCCGCGAAACAATCACCGCCGGACAATCCCAGCATAGTCGCCGTCGCCAACACGACCACCACACGCACCGTCGGGCAAATCATCGCCCTCATTCTCATCACGTCTCCCTGGATGCCACCACGCACCCAACTCGCCAACCGCGAGAAAATATCACACCGGTACAAATCGCGGCGAAACGCTTGCGAGCAGTGTGTCGACGCCGGCTTCGGAACCATGTGCGGGGATTCCGAGCGAATGTAGTTGAAGCGCAGTCGAAAATTTAGGCCACTAGACATCTTGGTGCTTTCCGGATCGGCAACGTTTCTCTATTCTCGTTTGCAGACTGCGAGGCCAACGATGTCCTGTCCCAACGACACGCCGAAGCAACCGCCTCCGTTCGAGCATTTCGCCCAGAAAGCCGAACCAGGGCTCACGGCCTCGCAAGCCGTCCTGGCCAACCCACAAACGGCCCAACTCCGCCAATTACTGGCCCGCTTGGCTGGCCTTGCTCAGCATGGCGCGACCGTGGTCTTTGCCGGAACCGACAGAGCCGCGAAGATCGCCGCCGCCACCGCCCTGGCGAGTGCGTTGCATCTCGATCTCTTTCACCTCGATCTGGCTGCCGTCGTCAGCAAGTTCATCGGCGAAACGGAAAAGAATCTGGATAAGATTTTCGACTCGGCGGAGATTGATGGCGCCATCCTTTTTTTCGACGAAGCTGACGCCCTGTTCGCCAAGCGCTCCGAAGTAAAGGACGCTCACGAGCGCTACGCCAACATCGAAATTAACTTTCTGCTCCAACGCATCGAGCAATTTCACGCCATCGCCATCTTTGCCACGACCACCACCTTCAATTGGCCTCCCAATTCGCTCCGTCGCATCCAATCCACTCTCCACTTTCCACCAAGCCCGCCTACGCCTCCGCCCAGATAGGCGTCAACGCCGACACGCTCCGGTTGCCTCCTCTCGGGAACGCCTTCGCGCGCAGGTAAGCGGTTAGGCCATGGGTGAGGACTTTGGATCAATTCAATGAGAGCCGCATCGGCCCGCCGTCTTGTAGTCATGAACATCGGATGTCCGCAACGACGAGGGTGAGTGAATTTCCAATTTTGAGTTCAGAAATCAGTGCACTCTCTCTGCCACAAACAAGAATCGTGACAAGCGACCTTCCTTGGCGATGCGGGCGGCCACCGACAGATACTCCTGCTGCGCCAGGTACGCCTGATCGCCTTCGATCTCCCGTAGCGCGTCTTGCCGCCTTTCGCGCGCCGCTCTTCTCCGCTCGGCTACTACCGCCATCTTTTGCGTGACATTCTGTGAAGTCACCAGACGCAGGCCACTGTGCGACACGACCTGCTCGTCGTAACCCTGCGGCACCAGTAGATAAAATCCCGCCGACGTTCGAATGGCTATCTCTGCATTTGTCAGCGGGCCGGTCATTACAATCGGACTCGTGAACAGCACGCGTCCCTTCGGCTTGAGGACGCGGCTCCATTCCGTCAACACGTCCGCCCGGTCCTGAAAATGGTTAATGGCGTCGATGCAGGTGACAGCGTCAAAGCTGCTGTCTGGGAAGGGAAGTGGCTTCGATGCGTCGAGTGCCCGGAACTCCACGGTGGACGCCAGGCCGCGATCCGCCGCGATCTGCTTTCCCGTCGCAACCGCTTGCTCGTGGGCATCGATCCCCACTACCGAACATCCCGTGCGCGCGGCGATCCGCAACGCCGGTCCGCCGGCTCCGCAGCCCACGTCAAGCAACACCTTGCCGGGCGAAAGGGAAAGCCAGCTCAGAAACGCGTCCTGCTCGCTGGCCGTCAGCCAGCTGTTTTGGCCGATGTCCTCGCCAAACGCTTCACGGCGCACTTCTTCATAAACCTGGTTCCGGAAATTGTCGTAGTTCGAATCGTAGTGGCTGTGCATGCGGTCAACTCGTGTCAGTCTCCGGTTTCTCTATGCCTTGCCCAAAAACTCCGGCCGGCGTTTGTGCCACTCCGTGGCCCCTTCGTACGCCGCGGCTACCTGGTAGACCGTCGTCTCCTCGAAATGTCGTCCCATGATTTGCATGCCCAGCGGCAATCCCGAGGCCGAAAAACCGCAGGGCATCGCAAACGCCGGAACGCCTGCAAGATTGGCTGGGGAGGGCATCCGCCACAAAATCTCCCAGATCGTGATGCTCCCTGCAGGAACCTGCCGCACAGGCACGGTGTCCGTCAGCAAATCCTCCTGTACCAGGTTCGCCTCGATTCCGTTCGAAGGTGCGAAGATCACGTCTACTTGCTGGTAAGCCTTCTCGAAATCCCGCACCATGTACCGCCGTACGCGCTGTGCCTGGATGTAATCCTCTGAGCTGATGTATCGCGCTGTGTCCCACTGCGCCTTGTTCAAATCGGTGTACAGATCGAATTTCCCCTGGCGGATGTACTTCGAATGATACGCCAGCGGTTCGCCGAAGATGATCGCCATCTCCGCTCCCACTGTGTACTTCAGGTGCGGGAGATCCACCTCGCTCACCGTCGCTCCCAACTTTTCCAGCGTATGCGCCGCTTCACGCACCGCATCCGCCACGTCCGCCGTCGAATATTCGAAAAAGTAGTTCTTCGGCAGGCCGATGCGCAACCCTTTCACGCCCGCCCGCAATTTCGCTCGATAGTCCGGCACCGGCCGCGTGGAACACATGTCGTCGGCCGCATCGGCGCCGGCAATCACGCCGAGCAGCAGCGCGTTGTCCTCGACGAACTTGCTCATCGGCCCGGCATTGTCCAGCGACCACGCCAGCGGCGTTACGCCATAACGGCTCACACGCCCGTAGGTCGGCTTCATCCCCACTATTCCGCAATAACCCGCTGGCAGGCGAATCGACCCGCCCGTATCGGTCCCCAGCGCTGCCGCGCAAAACGATGCCGCCACCGCCGCACCCGATCCGCTGCTCGATCCCGACACCGACCGCTCCAGGTTCCACGGATTCCGCGTGGGCCGCTGGCCGGTCAGCGGATTCACGTCATCACCGAGGGCGAATTCCGACATCGTCAACTTGCCCAGCAGGATGCAGCCGGCTTTCCTCAGCCGCGCCACTGCGGTTGCGTCGTAGTGCGTCATGTTGTCTTTCAGAATCTTCGAACCGCAGGTCGTCAGGTGCCCGTTGGTGGCGAAAATGTCTTTTACCGCGATGGGAATCCCGTGTAAGGGACCCCGGTATTTCCCGGCCGCGATCTCCTTCTCCGCTTCGCGCGCAGTGGCCAGCGCCTCTTCCCGCAATACCGTAATAAAAGCATTCACCTTGGGATTGTAGGAATCGATTCGGCTGAAATAGGCCTGCGTCAGCTCCACCGGCGAAACTTGCTTTGTGCGCAGAAGCCTGCCCGCTTCGATCATCGAGACATTCACAACGTCAACGGCCGCCATCGCCTCAGTCCCTCCCGAACCGGAAAATCGTCGTCGGCTCTTCCTCGTCCGGGTCGAATTCGCGCAGCACCTCCAGGTGCTTCAGCGTGAACTCCAGCATGGGTTTCATCGCCCTCACGCGTTCCGCGCTGAGCGGCTCGCCCGACAATGCCGAGGCTCGAATCAGGTTCTGATCTGCCATCCGCCTCCCCTCCGTCTTCGGTGCCGAACACCCGGCTGGAAGCCCCGCCGGGAGCAAGGATCCGGCCGCCCCCAGCGCAGCTCCCTGCGCCAGCAGCCGTCTTCGGCCAATCCGCACCCTCCCGGCTTCCAGTCTTCCGTCCTTTGGCTCCCGCTTTTCGATCATCGCCATTCCCTCACTCAAAAAAGTGGCGCCGATTGTACACCCGCCTGCCAATCGCCACCGCGTTACTCCCTGCCCCTCCCGTGCCATCCCGTGGCCGGCGGCAGGCGCCGCCACGGTTCTTTAGACAGCATAAGAGTACTATTGAAAGTAAGTTACGGGTGTATTACAGTTCGACACGGACACCTCGGCGAAGCCTAACCCCACCAGCCTGTTGTGTACACCTCTTGCGAAGCCTCCACGTATTTTCAATGGCTTACGCACTCTTGGCTTCACTCTTTTGCGTCCTCGTTTTTCGCAAACCATACAGAATCAATATCTTGCGCATTCTTGGCTTGAAAACAACCGGGGTGGGGGCCCTGGGGAGCCCCACCGCACCCGCGGTCTCAAACCACGCTCCGACACGCCGCAACCCCTGCCAATCCTTCGGACTTCAGACTCTGCTTGGCCACCCTTCCGCCCCTCGGCTACAATCTTCGGTTTGCACTGAGGCTCCTGACGACTACCGCCATCCCATGACCGAAATCCGCCTTCACAACACCTTCAGCGGTCAAACCGAGCCCTTCGTCCCCCAGCGCCCCGGCGAAGTCGGCATGTACACCTGCGGTCCCACCGTCTACGACTACGCGCACATCGGCAACTATCGCACCTTCGTTTTCCAGGACATCCTGCGCCGCTTCCTGAAGCTCCGCGGTTTCAAGCTCAACCACGTCATGAACCTCACCGACGTGGACGACCGCATCATCACCAGGGCCGCGGAAGCAGGCGTCGGCATCCAGGACTACACGCAGAAATTCGTCCAGGCCTTTTTCGACGATTGCAAGACGCTGAGCATCGAAGAGCCCGAGCACTGGATCCGCGCCACTGACCACATCGACGATATGGTCGCGCTGATTCAAAGACTTCAGCAGAAAAGCTACACCTATTCCGGCGAAGGTTCGATCTACTACCGCATTGCCAAATTTCCGGACTATGGAAAGCTCTCCAAAATCGATGTAGCCGGCATCCAGGCCGGCGCTCGCGTCGATAACGACCGCTATGAGAAAGAAAGCGCTCGCGACTTCGCTCTCTGGAAAGCGCCCAAGCCCGGCGAGCATTTCTGGGAGACTCCGATTGGTCCCGGCCGCCCCGGCTGGCACATCGAGTGCTCCGCCATGGCCATGAAATATCTGGGCGACACGCTGGACATTCACACCGGCGGAATCGATCTGGCCTTCCCGCATCACGAAAACGAAATCGCACAAAGCGAGGCCGCTACCGGCAAGCCTTTCGCGCGCTACTGGCTGCACGCCGAGCATCTGCTGGTCGAAGGCGAGAAGATGTCGAAATCGCTCGGCAACTTCTTCACATTGCGCGATCTTTTCGCCAAGGGCTACAAACCGTCCGCGCTCCGCTTCGCGCTTGCCAGCGTTCCCTACCGTCGCCAGCTCAATTTCACCTTCGAGGGCTTGCAGCAAGCCACCAGCGCCATCGATCGGCTGCGCAATTTTTCCGATCGCCTGAAGGCCGGAAAATTTCCCGAAGGCCAGATGCTCGGCATGGAGGAGCGCATCGCCAAAGCGGCGGCCGACTTCGACGCTGGTCTCTCCGACGATCTCAACACCGCGATGGCTCTCGCCGCGGTCTACGATTTCGTTCGCGAAGCCAACATCGCCATGGACAAAGGCGAATTCCGCCAGGGTGACGTCGCGTCCGCACAGGAATTTCTCGCTACGGTCGACAAAGTTTTCGCCGTAGTCGCCGACAACGATGCCGAAAAGCTTCAGGCCCTGGGCTATGCCGCCGCCGCCGCGATTACCGACGCCGAAATCGAAAAACTCATCGCCGAACGCCAGGACGCCCGCAAGCGCCGTGACTTCGCCACCTCCGACCGCGTCCGCAAAGAACTTGCCGATCGTGGTATAATTCTGGAAGATAGCAAGGACGGAACCGTCCGCTGGAAACGCAAATGAAAATCACAACGCAGCGCCGACCGACCGCCAGTGGCTCCCCCGCCGAACTTCGCCCCAACCTCTACGGCGTAGACTAACCCCTTTAGTTTCAGTAGGCTAGCGCAAGTGCCGCAGTCCTGCTCCCTCCGTTCGCCACACCAACCGCTCGCTCGAGCGCCGACCAGCGTCCCTTCGATGCTGACCACCTCGCACAGGAACGTGCCGGAGAAACGATGATCGCCACCGCCGAAGCAAAATTGCCCAATCTGAAGATGGCTCTGCCTGGACCCAAAGCCAAAGCCATTGTCGAGCGCGATGCCAAATACGTCTCGCCGTCCTATACCCGCGACTACCCGCTGGTAGCCAAGCGTGGTCAGGGCGCCATGATCGAAGACGTCGATGGCAACACCTTTCTTGATTTCGCCGCCGGCATCGCGGTCTGCGCGACAGGGCACTGCCATCCCGATGTCGTCGCTGCGATTCAGAAACAGGCAGCGGAATTGATCCATTTGTCGGGCACTGATTTTTATTACGAAGGCATGCCCCAGCTCGCGGAAAGACTTTCGTCCATTGCGCCGGGCAAAGAACCCAAGCGCGTGTACTTCGGCAACTCCGGCGCCGAGGCCATTGAAGCGGCGATTAAGCTATCGAAGTATCACACCAAGCGCGACAAACTCATCGCCTTCCACGGCGCGTTTCACGGACGCACGATGGGCGCGCTCTCTCTGACCGCCAGCCGCGCCGTGCAGCGCAAAGGCTTCGGCACACTACTCTCCGGCGTGTTTCACATGCCATATCCGGACACCTATCGCGGAACCTATGGCGTGCGGCCGGAAACTGCGGCCGCTGATTGCCTCAGCTATCTCGAGAACGAACTCTTCCGCCGCCGCGTCGATCCTGAAGAAGTCGCCGGAATTTTCATCGAGCCCATTCAGGGCGAAGGCGGCTACATCCTCGCGCCCGCGGAATTTCTTCAAGGGTTGCGCAGGATCTGCACCAAGTACGGAATCTTGCTGGTCGCCGACGAGGTGCAATCCGGCATGGGCCGCACCGGCAAGTGGTGGGCGGTCGATTACGCCGGGGTCGAGCCGGACATCATCTGCACCGCGAAGGGCATCGCCTCAGGCATGCCGCTGAGCGCAGTGATCGCGCGCGCCAGCGTAATGGACTGGAAACCGGGCGCGCACGCGTCCACCTTTGGCGGAAATCCCGTTTGCATCGCCGCTTCGCTCGCGACTATACGCTTGCTCGAAGACAATTACATGGATAACGCCAAGCGCATCGGGAACTTCATCCTGAAGCGCACCGCGGACTGGACTCAGAAATTCAAGAATGTGGGGGAAGTGCGCGGCCGCGGTCTGATGATCGGCATCGAGTTCGTGAAGGACCAGAAGACGAAAGAGAAGGCTCCCGAGCTGCGCAACCGCCTGGTGCAGGCGGCGTTCCGCAAGGGATTGCTTCTGCTGGGTTCCGGGGATACCACCCTGCGGTTCTGCCCGCCGCTGGTGATCGACGAGGAGCAGGCGGAATTCGCAGTGAAGACGCTGGAAGAGTGCATCCGCGAAGAGGCAAAGAATCAATAGTCGCCAGTGGATCGGGCTTACCGGCAGTTGACTCTAGAGCCGCACGCCTCTGAACCCGGAGGGTGCGGCACCCGGTTCAGGCTGCCGGATAGGGCGTTGTGCGACATCGATTGGGTCAGAAATCGCGGTTGTGCCCGAAAAAACGCTGGTTCATAATCGAGCTTGAGGCCAGGCCATGAGAAATCTAACCGAAGACGCACCTCTGAAGCAACTGGATGATTGGGATGATTTTGTCGCCACCCGCTATCGGCAGGGCAAAGCGGAAGAAGAGTTCCGCAACTACAAGGCCGACGCTAATCCCACGGTGACAGAGTTTTACCGCCAGAATCACGCCAAGCAGACCTTTGATTTTGTCATCCAGAAAAAGGCGGAATACTGCGGCTTGAACCGCGGCAAGAAGAGCATCTGGGAAATGGCCGAGTATCTGAACACGCTGGTGGATGACAGCGATCCCGATACGGATGTGACACAAATCGAGCATCTGCTGCAGACCGCCGAAGCGATCCGCAAGGACGGTCATCCGCGATGGTTCATTCTCGCGGGTTTCCTTCACGATCTCGGCAAAGTGCTGTGCCTGTATGGCGAGCCACAGTGGGGAGTGGTGGGCGATACGTTTCCGGTGGGCTGCGCCTACTCCGACGAAGTTGTCTTCCCCGAATTCTTCGCCGCCAATCCGGACAGCAAGATCACGAAATATCAGACCGCCAACGGAATTTACGAGGAGCATTGCGGGCTCGACAAGGTTCACCTTTCGTTCGGCCACGACGAATATATTTTCCACGTGACGCGCAAGTACGTGCCGGAACAAGCGCAATACATGCTGCGGTATCATTCCTTTTACGCGGCGCACAAACACGGCGCTTACAAGAACTTGATGAACGACCGCGACGTGCAGATGTTCGAATGGGTGCGCAAATTCAACCCCTACGACCTATACTCCAAGGGCCGCGAACGTCCTAATATGAAGGAAATCTTGCCGTTCTACGAAGAGCTGGTTTCCGAATATTTCCCCAAGCAGATCGACTGGTAAGTACTACTCGGTCATAGTAAGCTCGGCGTCGAAGGTACCGCTGTACCTTTCTTCTCTCGATTGATTTTTCAGGCCGTACATTGGGCCGCTCGCACCGGCTTGCGCGACGATTCCGACGACTCTCAGGTCTGGGACGCAAGCGACGTGCGAGGAGCCCTCGTCGCGGAAAGACGGGAGGCTTCAAAGCTGCAGGCGCGCCGCACTGGAATTCGCGGCGAAACCTACGGCTACTGGTACTTGCGGCGTCATGGCTACGTGTTCGTCGCGCGCAATTACATGCCCCGCGGAGCGAAAGGCGAAATCGATCTGGTGGGATACGACGGCGACACGCTGGCATTTGTGGAAGTGCGGACGCGCACCGTGCGCGACGATGTGCTGCCGGCTCTGCCGGAATTGAGCGTGACCACCGACAAGCAGCGCGTCGTTGGTGCGCACGGCGCGGCGTTTCTTGAGCGAGCGGCATGTAGGTGATTGCCCGTGCCGCTTCGATGTCCTGGCCATCGACAATCGGCGAGGATGCCGCCGGAGGTTCGCTGGCACAAGGATGCGTTCAGCCCGCAGGTGTCGAGCTAGAGCTGATCTGAGATCTGTCCACACCACTTCCTTGAAGTTGCATCCAGAGCTCTACCCTTTAACCACGAAGGGTGCGGCACCCTGGTCACCTGAAAATCAATGGCGGAGCATACGCGACGCCGGGAGACGCGGTACAATCTGCTAGCTTGGTGCGACACCTGATTCTCGTCCCCGAGAACGATCGAGGAGGATGGCTGTGCCGGAGTTGCGAAAGGATCCCATCACGGGCCGATGGGTGATCATCTCGACGGAACGCGGAAGACGCCCGATGGATTTTCTGCGCGACAGCGTGATCATCAACGGCCAGAAGAATTGTCCGTTCTGCCCGGGTGCAGAGGCCAAGACGCCGCCGGAAATTCTGGTTTACGGACGAAATGGCGGAGGCGCGAATACCTCAGGCTGGAGTATTCGCGTCGTTCCTAATCGGTTTCCAGCACTGGGGATCGAAGGCGAACTGGATCGCGAGGGCGACGGACTGTTCGACAAGATGAATGGCGTGGGGGCGCATGAGGTAGTGGTGGAGACTCCGGAGCACTCCACAACCCTGGCAACCTTGCCGGAACGCGCGATAGAAGATGTGTTGTGGGCGTATCGCGACCGCATGCTGGATTTGAAGAACGACAAGCGTTTTCGCTACGTGTTGATTTTCAAGAACCACGGGGAGGCCGCAGGAGCGTCGATCGAGCATCCACACTCGCAGTTGATCGCCCTGCCGATTGTGCCGCGGCGCGTGCGCGAAGAAGTGGACAACTGCTGGCATTACTACGACGAGAAAGAGCGCTGTATTTTCTGCGACATCATCCGCCAGGAACGCGATACCGGAGAGCGCGTGGTGGGCGAGAACGATCACTTCATAACCGTGGCGCCGTACGCCTCGCGGTTTCCGTTCGAAATGTGGCTGCTGCCGAAAGTGCACGGGTCGTCGTACGAGAATAATCAGAGTTCCATGTATGCGAGCCTGGCACGCATGCTGAAAGATGCGCTGATGCGGCTAGATGCGGCGCTGGACAAGCCGGCGTACAACTTCATGATTCATACCTCGCCGATCGGGGAAGAAATCAACGATCACTATCACTGGCACATCGAGATTATTCCCAAGCTGACCAAGGTAGCGGGATTCGAATGGGGAACGGGGTTTTATATCAACCCGACTCCGCCGGAAGAAGCGGCGCGGTTCTTGCGTGAAGCGAGAGTGGAGTCGCCGGCCGGCAAGAAGTGAGAAGCGCCTGCAGACCGAGCGCACAGCCAAAAATCGCTGTGCCACGGTGACGCGCGATCGCCCCCGAGTGCCGTCCTCGCGTTGGAATTTGTACAGCGAATTTACATCAGGCCGCGGGTAGGCGTCCTGACTCCCGTACTTGAATTGGCTATAATACGAAGTTTGGCGCGGTACCCAAGTGGCCCAAGGGAGAGGTCTGCAAAACCTCCATTCGTGGGTTCGAATCCCACCCGCGCCTCCAATTTTAGCTCTTTGATTTCAATTAGTTAACGAGATCATTTTCGCCACGTAGCCGCCGCGTAGCCGCCGACTGCACCAGCACGATGGGATCGCGGTTCCATGCCCGCTCTAGATCATCCTCGATTTGACGTTGTCGAGAATCTGTCCAAGCTGCGTAGTACTTCTCTGTGATTTTCACAGATTGGTGGCCCA
>DATNCJ010000118.1:0-36312 GCA_035607215.1 Candidatus Eiseniibacteriota bacterium | reverse complement strand
TTCCGCTCGACGACGATCCCATCGCGCTGCGCCATCAGATCTGGCTGGCGACTGACGAGGCCTACAAGGCCGCGGGCCAGGCCTTCACCGAAAAGCAGGCGGCCCTGAAACAATTTAGCACCGACGTAAATCCGGTCGACGATTTCGCTAGGGCGCCGGTGGTCACCGCGCTGTCGCCCACGGTGAAACTGGAAGTTGATGAATCCGCATGGCGCAAAACGATTGAGGATGCCAGCGCACTCTATCGCCAGTATCCCGACGTGCAAAGCGTCAGCGCCGCCGTGCGCTTCTCCGCGATCAACGAATATCTGGTGAATTCCGAAGGCACGGTCACGCGGAATGGCAAGCGCATGTACAGCGTGCAGCTCAACAGCACGGCGCAGGCCGCCGACGGCATGCGCTTGAGCCGCAATCCCTTCTGGATGGTGGCGAAAGCTGAAGAACTCCCATCGCGCGAAAAGCTGCTGACCGAAACCCGCAAGATGCTCGACACCGTAGTCGCACTACGCCAGGCCCCCATCGTCGAAGAAGACTACCGCGGACCGGTGCTGTTCGCTCCGGACGCCGCGAACGACGTAATCGCCTCGCTGGTGGGCGTAAACATTCTCGGCCGCAAGCCGCAGCTCGGCCGCCCCAACCGCACCACCGGCGCATTTGCCAGCAGCTATAAGACTCGCGTGCTGCCCAATTTTCTGTCGGTGATCGACGATCCCACGCTCAAGGATTTCCAGGGCAAGAGTCTGGTCGGCAGCTACGACGTCGATGACGACGGCGTAAAGGCCCAGCCGGTGACGGTGGTGCAGAGCGGCACGCTGATCAACTACCTCGTCGGCCGCCAACCGATTCGCGACTTCCCGATGTCCAACGGCCACGGCCGCGCGGGCGCCGGGGCCTTCCCGGCCCCCAGCCTCGGCGTGCTCATGCTCAAGAGCACCGACGCACAGTCACCGGAAGCGCTGAAGCAGCGCGTGGTGCAGATGATCAAGGACCAGGATCGCCCGTACGCCTATCGCGTCGAAACCATGGGCCCTGGCAGCACGCCGCGCTTGCTCTATCGCATTTATCCCGACGGCCGCGAGGAATTGGTGCGCGGCGCGGTCTTCAGCGAACTCGATGTGCGCGCCCTGCGCAGCGACTTGATCGCTGTCGGCGACGATCCGCTAGTCAGCAATCGCGCCGGCGGCATCGCCACGTCGGTCATCGCTCCCTCGCTGCTTTTCGGCGAGCTGGAAGTGAAGCGGGCCGACACCAGCAAGGACAAGCTGCCTGACTATCCGCCGCCACCACCATCGGCATCCACCAAAAAGTGACCCATGCCGCTCGACTTTGAACCACCGCTACCCCCGCCGGAGCCGGCGCCGCCTGCTCCCAACCGCTTGCGCGAAAAACTCGAAGCGCTGGGCCAGACCGCGCTGCTGATCTTCATCCTGGCATCCGCGGCATTTCTCAGCGCCATTACCGCCATGCGCATCGCCATCCACGGCCGTGAAGTCACCATGCCGAATCTGGTCGGCAAAAATGTGAGCGAAGCCAACGGCCTGTTGCGCTCGCGCGGCCTCGTCTTGCGCGTTGCCGATCGCGTTTACAGCGATTCGCCCATCAACGTGGTGGTGCGGCAGACTCCGCCGGCGGGGCTGCTGATGAAGGTTTCCCAGCAAGCCCACGTGGTGCTCAGCCTTGGCCAGCGCCAACTGGAAATTCCACTGCTCGAAGGCAATTCCCTGCGCGTGTCGCGCATCGAGCTTCTGCGCGCCGGTCTGCAAGTCGGCGAAGTCTCCGCGCTGAACATGCCCGACGAATCCCTTGACACCGTGGTCCAGCAGAATCCGCGACCCGGCGCTGGCGCCGCAACACCTCGTGTCGATGTGTTGGTATCGCAAGGCCCCCGCGACATGGCCTTCGTCATGCCCCATCTGGTCGGGCTCACCGAGACCGAGGCGCAACATCGCCTCGATATCGCCGGACTCCACCGCAGGGTCAATTATGTGGCCGCACCGCAGTGGCCCCATGGCACCCTTGTCGACCAGTCGCCCCTCGCCGGTGCGCGCGTTTCCTCTGCCGCCACCGTAGACCTCACCGTCGCCAACTGATCATTCCCGCGCCCGCTCCTCGGGACTTTCCTCGCTCGTGCCTGATTCCTTTTCACCCGCTGCCGAGTCTAACCGGAAGTGATCTGCCTGCCACGCAGTGCCCTTTGCACCTCCCGTAGGTCTCGCGTTTCAACTCGCTCTGCGGCCACCATCGCTGCATTGCTTTTCACCGTTGCCTTTGCCGTTGCTTCCCTCGCCCATGCCGATGCGGTCTCCGAAATCGATCGCCTCGCCGCACTCATGCAGTGGAAGGAAGGCACAGTCGTTGCCGATATCGGCGCCGGCGATGGCAGCTATTCCTTCGCCGCCGCGCGCCACGTAGGCGAATCCGGGAAGGTCATCGCCACCGAAATCGATTCCCAAAAAATCAGCGAGCTCCGCGCGGAAATCAAAAAGCGCAACCTCCGCAATGTCCTGGTCGAAGAAAGCAAAGAAGCCGACACCGCCTTGCCCACCGGTTGCTGCGACGCCATTTTTCTTCGTCGCGTCTACCATCACCTCACCAAGCCCGTCGAATTCGACGCCAATCTGGTGCGTTCGCTTAAATCCGGCGGCCGCCTGGCCATCATCGACTTTCCGGCGCGCTCCGGACTCGAACCGGTGGAAGGCGTCCCGGCAAACCGTCGCGGCCATGGCATCCCGCAAAAAGTCGTGATTGAAGAACTGACTGCCGCGGGCTTGCAGGTCGAGAAAATCGTGAACGACTGGCCCAGCGACGACTACTGCGTCCTTTTCGTCAAAAAGTGACCCGGGCCATCGCGCGAACAACGCCGGCTTCCGAAATCTCAGGCCGAAACTTGTTGCCGACATCCCGAAAAGGTAATCTTTGGCGCTGCCAACCTTTGGAGGCCATCGCATGAAATCGTTGCTACTATCCGCGCTCGCCCTGACACTACTCTCGGTCGCCGGCGCCGCAAATGCTCAACAAGGGGCTCCGGCAGATTCCGCGCAGGTCAGCAATCCCGTCAGCACCACGGTCAAGGGGCAAATGCCGCGCTTCGCCAAGAACATGGTCGAGGCCGCCGCCGCAATGCCTGCTGAAAAATTCAGTTTCAAACCCAGCCCGGAGATGAACAGCTACGGCCATCTGGTGCTCCATATCGCGCAGACCAACAATTTCCTTTGTGCCAAGATTTCAGCCGCTTCGGCGCCCGATGTGAAGCTGGCGGACACCGATTCCAAAGAAAAACTGGTGGCCGGGCTGAAGGCCTCGTTTGATTTCTGCGCCACGGCGTTGGCCAACGTCGATGATTCCAAGCTTGGCGATCCGCTGGTGCTCTTCGGCAACCGGCCCTCAAGCCGAGCCGGCGCGCTGATTGGCCTGAGTGACGGCTGGTTCGATCACTACAGCACGCAAGCCATCTACCTGCGTCTCAATGGGATCCTTCCGCCCTCGGCGCAGCCGCCGGCAGGACAGCCCTCGAAACAATAAGCGACAAAGCGGCGTGAAACTGCGGTGTACTCTCCAATGTTTCGGTGATTGCTACCGTTAGGTTAGATCAGGAATTTACCGGCGGCGTGCTTATCGGAATCGAAACGCGCACCTGTGTTCCGCCTTCGCCGGACGCAATTTCCAGTTCCCCGTCAAAATCCTTGATGCGCTCGCGTATTCCTCGAAGCCCCACGCCGGTCGCCCCGAACGATGTCATCTGCGTCAGCTTTTCTGGCGCTATGCCTTTGCCGGCATCCTCGATCTCCAGCAATGCGCGTCCCGATTCCTGGCTCAACCGAATCACTGCTGTGGCGCTTCCCGAGTGGCGATGGATATTCGTCAAACACTCCTGCACCACGCGAAACACGGTGGTCTCCAAGTCCGGTGACAGTCTCCCGAAATCGCGATTTAGATCCAGTTTGATCTGGATGCCGCTGCGCTGCACAAAACCTTCGACAAACCAGCGCAATGCCGACTCCAACCCCATTTCATCGAGCAACGGCGGGTGCAGCAGATACGAAATGGTTCGCAGTTCATCGGAAATCTGGTTCACAATCGCGGCGTTTTTGGAGACCGACTTCGCCAGTTTCGTATCCACCTTCTCCGCTTCTGACTGCAGCGCGGACAGATTCATGCTCAGCAGCGCTACCACTTGCCCGGTGCTGTCGTGCAGATCCCTGGCGATGCGCCGCCTCTCCTCGTCCTGCACGCGCAGCAAGCGCGCCGATAATTGCCGTAATCCTTGATTCGCCCGTGCCAGGGTTTCTGCCTGCTTATGAATCTGCAGGTTTTTTTCGCGCAATTCGGCGGTGCGCTCCGCAACACGCCTTTCCAGGTCGTCGCGCGCGATGGTGAGCTCCCGCTCCACTGTTTGGCGCTTGGCAATCTCGTTTTCCAGCGCCTCCGCGCGCCGCTGCAGGTGCGCGATATTGCGCAGCCGATCCTCCTGAGTCGTCGATTCCGCGTAGCTTTCGCCCGGCCTGACGTCTGAATGTTCCCGGCAAATCTTCAGAAATGTCTCTCTGTCTTCCTCGCCCTTGAACCCTTTGATCGGGTATCCGCAATACAACGCGAACGAGTGCTCCCTGGCAAGTTCGTTCCAGAGCTGCTCCAGCTGCAGTGCGGCTAACGTATTTCCGCCTTCCCATAACAGCGCCACCATCTCCCCAAACACAGTGGGGCCGCGGCCGCTTCGTTGACTCTTGGCCTCCGCGCGTTCCACCAGGCCACCAATCACGTTTGCAAAACGCGCGCGATCCGGAGTTCCATCGACCATGAATTTCGCCAGCGTTTCGGCAGCGTCCAAAGCGATGTACCGCCCTTGCTTGGTTATGTGGGCGAGATCCAGCCCGCGACTCTTGAGGCTGCGCCCCAGCGCTTGGCGATGCGCGCGAGTGGCCACGATAATCGCCGAATCGCCTGCGCCTAACGCCGGGCCAATAATTTCGCTCAACGTGTCGATCAGATACGTGTCGTTGGAATAGAACTGCGCTACATGTTCGCGAGATCCGCGCTTGGTCCAATCAATCGGCGGAGTTGCCGGGCTCGCTAAAGAGCTGATTGCTTTGGTAGCGCTCAAGAACCTCTCCGTGCCACGGCTGATCGGGACCCCAGATCGATACCACCTGGCTTCGGCAAAGTATACCGCCGCACCATGCCATGTTATCGCTCAGACCGTGCGCGCGTTCATTCCACCGGAGGACACCGTCGAGCTCGAAGGTATGTCGTTGGGACTGAAGAACGTGCCGCCAGAGAGCAGCGCGTCGATGGCCAGGATCAGGTCTCGCGATGCCTGTGATTTGACTACATACCCTTGCGCTCCAGCCGAGCGCACTTCGGACACGAACGTTTCCGACTGGTGCATCGTGAAAATCAGTATGCGAGTTCCGGTACTGAGGGCCACGATTCGCGGCGCCGCCTCCAAACCGCTCATCACCGGCATAGTCACATCCAGGATCACCACGTCAGGCTTCAGGTTTTTGACCGCTTCGATAGCCAGTTGTCCATTGACTGCTTCGCCGACAATTTCCCATTCCGGCCGAGAGCGGCTCAGCAGCGTTCGTATCCCCTCTCGGACGATTTCATGATCGTCAACGATGAGAATCCGGGATGTCATCTCGCTCCCTGGGATTGCGGATTTTTGTTCGCATCGCCCGCCGCGGCGCTGGCAGCGGTTGCGGAAGTCACATTCTCCTGGAGGCAAGGAATCGTGGCCCGTATGGTGGTGCCTTGCGGCCCGGAAGACACTTCCAAGGTTCCGCCGAGCTGTTTGCTACGCTCGCTCATTCCCCGCAATCCTACTCCGAGGGCCGTCTTGGCATCGTAACTCGACTCTTCCAAGGTTTCGGCGGGAATTCCCTTACCTTGATCTCTAACCTCCAACACCACTGCGTCATCCTTAATTTCCGTGCGAACCTGCACGGTCGGGCTGCCCGAGTGTCGGTGCACATTCGTCAGGCTTTCTTGCAGCATCCGGAACACCGCGAGTTCCACATCGCGCGGCAACCGCGGCAAGTCTGCGGGTACATCCACCTGAGTGCTGATTCCGCTGCGCTGCCCAAAGCCATCTAGATACCACAGCATCGCCGAGCGCAGTCCCATTTCCTCCAGCATCGGGGGATATAGAAGATAGGAGATCGTCCGCACTTCCCTGATGCACTGGTCGGCCAGCTCGCTGCACCGGCTGACTTGCTCTTGCAATATCTGAACGTCGGCCGCTCGCGCAGGCCGGATCGAATCCAGATTCATTTTCAGCACCGCGAGGTATTGGCCCACACTGTCGTGCAGTTCTCGTCCAATGCGCTTGCGCTCCTCATCCTGGGAACGCAGCAAATGGCGGGATAGCAAACGCAGGGAACGTTCTGAGTCTTGCAGTAACGCCTGCGCGTTTTTGCGCTCCAGAATTTCCCCTTCGAGCGCCTCGTTGGATTTCCGCAAGGCCTCGTTCGCCTTCATCCGTTCGGTGGCATCGCGGGTAACCTTGGCAAAGCCAACCAGCTTGCCTTCGCCGTCTCGTAAAGCGGTGATCGTGACGTTGGCCCAGAACCGCGAGCCGTCCTTTCGCAGGCGCCAACCCTCGTCTTGGACGCGCCCCTCTTTGAGGGCAATTTCTAGCTCACGCGGTGGCTTACCGGAAGCGATGTCCTCGGGCGGATAGAAACGCGAAAAGTGGCTGCCAATGATCTCGCTGGCTTCGTAACCCTTGATGCGTCGCGCGCCCATGTTCCAGGTGCTGACTCGACCGTGCGGATCGAGCAGGAAAATCGCGTAGTCTTGCACGGCTTCCACCAGCAGGCGAAAGGCGTCTCCGCTGTCCACATGGGCGGACTCCAAATATTTTGCCCTTGGATCGGGCGACTTCATTTTCCCTCCATGCGCTTCGCCGCTCGAATCGTCACGGTTGTTTCCCGCGTTGAGCAATGTTGTCACAGTGATGGGAGGAAGCAAAATACCGCGCGGAAGCAATTCGTTGGTGGTATGGAAATCGGGAGGTCTTGCCGATTCCCGTAGCTCAAATTTTGCCATAAGTTGCCTTGCGGACCGAAAAAGACCCTCGGTGCGGCCGAGCATCCGGGACCAAAAATAGAGGCCAAACCGAAGGCGACGTACGCCCGTTCAATTACAGGCGTCACAACCATGCTAAGCGGCGAATATCAGAGCAGCCATACCCAAAAGACTGTAGTGTTTAATTCTTTGAACAACCTCCAGAAACATAGTCCTGACAGTACTTCTGGAACTGAATCGTACGTTTCAGGTCGCGACATTGTACGTTTCAGCTACCCACTCGAGTGCCTCGCATCTCGAATTATTCTTCGCACCGCGACGGTTGCTGGAGCTGCGCCGCCCCAACACTTGTGCGATTAGCGCCCAACTTCAGGCGAATTTTTACCGGGAGGCATCGTCCGCAACACCTGATGCGGCGTCAGCGGAAGATATCGCCGGCGCTATTTTGTGGACTGCTTTTTGTGCAGATCGGTGCAGACCGACATCGCGGTATTGGGATCGACCGCGCTGTCGCCTTCCTCGATGTGCTGGATCACTCCGTTTTTATCGATGACGATGTTGGCGCGCTGCGCCCACTGATACGTCTCGTTCTGGACGTCGTAGCCTTTGAGGATGCCGTATTCGCGCAGCATCTTCTTGTTCATGTCGCTGAGCAGCGGGAACTTGATATTGATTTGCTTGGCGAAGGCGGCGTTGGCTGCGGGACTATCCATGCTCACGCCAAAAACTTCCGTGTCGGAGGGGTCGATCTTACCTGCGGTTATTCCAGACTGGACCGCCTGGAGTTGCTTGGTTCAACCACCGGTGAAAGCAAGAACGTAAATGGCCAGCATGACGTTCTTCTTTCCCCGGTAGTCACTGAGCTTGACGGTTTTCCATTGGTCGCTGAGCAGGCTGAAGTCTGGAGCGACTTCGCCGACCTTGAGCGAGACTTTGGCTACTTGTGGGGCGGCTTCGGGCTTCTGGGGCTGTGCCAGCGCTGAAGTCCGCATCAGCGCTGGCGTCCAGGCCAAAAGCAAGCTAGCTGCGAGGATGCGTTTCATTCTTTCTCCTGGATGAAGTTGTTGCGACGAACACGGCGAGCATACGCGGTGAGGAAGCCACGCGGAATGGAAAAATTGTCATTTTGCGTCCTGCTTGCGTCCCGACGTCCGGCGTCCCGGCCGGGGCCTGAGGTCTGGTGCCGAGGCCCTGACTCCGAGCGGATTCGATACGGGCGCCGGACGCTGCCTGAGCAGCCTCGTCGTGCCTTTGCATCGAACTCATAATAAAGGGGTTGTGGGCGTATCCGTATCGTACTGAAAGGCGCGTGGTTGATGGGATCAAAACCAGTCTAACGATGCAACTTCCTGTCTATGGAAACGGAAAGGCAAAGTGTTTTAACCCTTCGGCAAGCTAGTTGGAGCCAGTATTACCTCGATTACGGATGCCAGCTGGATGGAAGTTGCCATGACTGGTTCGCATCCCAACCATCCCATTGTCGATGAAGCAATTTGAGGGTGTGTTTTCGGCATGAGCCAATGAAGACAGATGGGCGATTCCCTGTATTTAATCTTTCATCCGTTCCCCGCCCTTATTCCAAGCTTATTTCAAGCCGACTACAGCGAGCTTCCAAGTCCCGTCGGCCTGGCGCCTCAGGACGCGAGCTCCTTTGTCGTTGACGCTGATGGGTGCTTCTTTCGCGGACATTTGGAACGTGCCCGCGAAGTCGCCGACCTCGATGGCCCAGCCATCCGCGATCTGCACGTCGGTTATGTTGGGATCGTATTTCAGTACTCGAAATTCCGGATAGTCCGCGCGGACTTTTACGTACATGTCCCGCAACGCCTTCACTCCCACCACTGGTGAGCCGGGCACATCGATCTTTATGGCATGTTCCGACCACAGAAGGGTCAAAGCAGCGGGATCTTGCGCGAGCGTCGAGTCCACATCGGCTTTGTGGAGTCTTTCGATGGCCGCGAGATCGGCAACGTGGTTTGGTAGTTGGGGAGCGCTCGTGGCGCTTCGCGCGAAGAGCCCGACGGCGATTCCTGCGAGAAACGCGGCGGCGGACAAGACGACAGTGCGGATCATGGAGTCTCCTTGAGAGGGCGACTTGTCACGATGGAAGGGCGATTGTCAATCGCGCGCGGGCCTCGGACGAAGGAATGGCGTGATCATCTCGGTGGAGTACCCGTCGATGGGTCACCCGCCATGGAAGCGTTCCTCCTGTGAAATTGTTGGAGGCCCTCCTTGAAATGGCTCGCAGCCTAGTCCCTTGCTCGCTGAAGAGTCAAGTTACTGTGATCGACTGGACGCCGGCCCAATTCTGATTTCGACCCCTGAGCGGCAAGAACCTGCCCATTCTTGCGGTTGACGATCATTGGGTGATTCAGTAGGCTCGCGCACACGAAGCAACGAAGGTCGGGAGCGATAAATGGCACAGATTGACGCATTGGCTGGGCAGAAGGTGCGCCTGCAGCGCGCGAGTTTGTGGGACCGTCCGTTTTATTTCTGGATGGCGCTGCTGGTCGCGGCGGTGGTGGTATACGGATTCAGTTTTACGGTGAATGCGAACCTGTTTCATCCGCCCACAGCGCGGCCGGCGATACTTTATGCTCATGCGGCACTGTTCGCCGGCTGGCTGGTGTTCCTGATCGTGCAGTCGGCGTTGGTGCGCACACGCAATGTGAAGGTGCACAAGAAGCTGGGGTGGTTTGGACTGGTGTTGGGCGTGGCGATGCCGTTTGTGGGGGTGGCGACGGCGATCGTGATGACGCGGATGCGCATGCGGACGGGCGACGCAACGGTGGCGGCGTTCCTGATTATTCCCTTCTGGGACATGGTGTCGTTCAGCGTGACCTTTGTGCTGGCGTTTTACTGGCGGACGAAGCCGGAGTTTCACCGGCGGCTGATCTTGATGGCCTCGTGTGCGCTGACGGCGGCGGCGTTCGGGCGATTTCCGATCGCGGCGATCCGCGACGTGTGGTTCTACGCAGGCGTTGACAGCCTTATTCTGCTCGGGGTAGTTCGGGATCTGATGGTGAACAAGCGCATCCATCCGGTCTATTTGTATGGACTGCCGCTGCTGATGCTGGGCCAACTCACGATTATGTACACGAGCCTGCATAGCTTGCCGGTGTGGATGCGTATTGCGCACGCTATTTTAGGTTAGCAGCGTGTGCACATCGCTGGAGGTCCCTGCAAACGGATCATGATGGCGGATCTGCCAGGTCCGCCCGAAAAAGGCGGACCTGATCTCCATCGCTGGCTTCCGCCCTATTTCCCCAACAGAAGGCCGGTGATGTTGCCCGCCGGATCGGCGAACATCGCGAGCTTGGGGCCACCTGGTACGTCACTCGGCGGCAGGATGGTCTTGCCGCCAAGCTTCTCCACGCGATCGAGCGTGGCGTGCAGATCGCTGACCTGAGCGTATATCGAAACGCGTTTGCTGCCGTCGGTCGCAGGGCCTACACCGCCATTAATGCCCCCTGGGCCGCCTCCGGTATCAACTACTCCATACTTCATCGGGTTGTTGCTGTTGATCTTCCACCCCAAGAGTTCACTGTAAAACTTTTCCAGCTGATTGCCGGTCCCACCGATGATTTCGAAATGAACAACGGATGCGCCCATGGCCTCTCCCTTTTTCTGTGCATATGCGGACGTCGCCGGATGGTGGCGTCAGCGCTAAATGCTTCAATCCGGGAAGACTTTAGAGTGCTTAACGGGACTCGGTCTTGTACAAAAACGACAACTGCTTCTCAGCGTGGATAATCTTTGCCGGTGTTTGGCCGATTCGATAGCGGAGAGAGCGAGTGAGGTGCGCTTGATCGAAGTAACCCGCCGAATGGACGGCGTCGAGGATGGAGGCTCCTTCCTTCAACAGGTTCGTCGCATAACGGGCGCGTTCAATTTGACGAAAGGTGGCGTAGGTAATGCCAGTGGCGCGGAGAAAATGTCGCTGTGTAGACCGGACAGATAATCCCGCTGATTGGCGTTCCAGGGCAGCATCCACGGCCGCATCGCGTGAAATGAGACCCGCCTTAGCCAGCCCTTTGACAAAAGTTTCGGCGTTGCCAAAGTCGGGATATTGCCACGCAGAACCGTTTAGCCAGAAAGAGCGACCTGTCGCATCGGGCAAGGTCACATCATTTTGATCGCGAAGCCTTCCGGGCAGGAATCGCGGCATGAACGTACCCAATTTGAAGCGAATGCCGAACCACTCACCTTCCGCGGGACAATCGAGGATGGTTGCTCTGGTCTCAGGTCCTCGCAGAGTGATGAACATCTTGCCTTTGACCCGGGACACCACCATCTCAAAGTGACCTGCGGCTACGGAGACAAAGTCGCCACCGCGTTCACTGTGGCAACGCCAGATCCTCTCGACAAAAGGAGAGTCTGAGGGCCGGTCCTCAAAGAGAATGAAAGTACTCTGGCTTTCTGGCATCTGCGTCCGCTCAGGAGGTGGTTGCACGTTATGCCCCTGTGCCAGCTCACGAAGTACGTTCCAAACCGGCAACTACCGTTCAAATCGCGGGACTACTGTGGCTTGCTGGGGGCGCCGATTTGCGGGTCGGCTTGATCGAAGACTTCGGCGATCAGCGCGTCGACCTGGCGGCTTACGTTGCGTACGCCGCGGAGCTTGCCGATTTGCTTTATCCAGGGCCGCTGGCCGGCGATGGAGGCTTGCTTCAGCTTGTCGCGCAGTGCCTCGGTGACGAATTGCCGGAGCGACATGCCCTGCTTGGCGGCTTTGGACTTGGCGCGGCGGACGATGCTGTCGGGGATTTCCAGCGTAGTCTTCATAGTCAGATGGTCTGCTATTTGGGGGTGGGGAGTCAAAGGGTTGATGCCTAGGAAAATTATCAATCCAGGAAAAGGGGGCACAATGGCTGGCTCGTAGAGTAGCCAGCTTACTCGGGCACAAGTAACTATCGTAGGTAGCCCCAGTTGTGGAGTTTATCGGAATCTTCGGCCCAGCGGTCGCCGATGTCGGTGCGGTAGTACATGTTGGGGATGAGGACGTTCTTGATGCGGCTGTAGACCTGGGTTTGCGCCTGCTTCATGGTCTGGCCGGTGCCAACGACGGCCAGCACGACGCCGGAAGTGCCGGCGATCAGCCATTGACCGTTGACCTGCTTTACGTCCTCGATGTGAATCTGCTCGGGCGTGCCGCGCTTGAAGACGATGGCGTTGTTCTTGGAGAAAGACTCGAAAGTGGCATCGTCGTCGAACGGGAACGGCGGGACGACAATGCGTACACCGATCTGGAAACCGCTGCGAGTGCGCCACTTAGGGTCGGCGCCGGTGGCGAGCTCGTAGAAAAACTCGCTGATCGGCGTCAGCATGCCTTCCTGCTGGATGAAGATGCTGGGATAGCCGAAGCGGGCGGTGAACTCGAGCGGGTAGATGCCGTTGTTGTTGACGATGCAATTGAGGTCGATGTAGCCGATGTAGCCTTCGGTGGCGAGCTTGGGCTCCATCTTGAGGAGCGTGCGGTAGAAGAGGGTGTTGGGCTCGCTCCAGAACATGGCAGTGCCCATTTCGCCGGTGGGAGGACCGACTTCGCCGGGGAATAGTTTCTTATGCTCGAAGTTGATGTTGATGGGGGTGATGAAGCGCTTTCCGTTGAAGAAGGCACCGACAGCGACTTCGACGCCGCTGATGCGCCGCTGGAGCTGGAAGACCTTGATCTCGTCGGAGAAGGCTTTTTTATAGGCTTCCAGCATGCGGATGACGTCTTCGCCGTCGTCTTCTTCGCCCACGAACAGTCGGCGCTTGACGTTCTGCGCTTCGCCGCTGGGCTTGATGACGTAGCGATCGGGATTTTTCTTGACGAATTCGATGGCCGGGTCGAAAGAGTCGAAGTCCTCGTAAGGGATGATGTTGACGCCGGCTTTCTTCAGCTCTTCCTGGCCGAAGGAGCGATCATCTTCGAGGCGGTCGGTATACTCGGTGCCGCCGATGACGGCTTTGCCCTGGGCGCGGAGGGCCTGAGCTTTGGCACCCTGGCCGAGAGTGTCATCGAAGACGATCACGTCGGCCCAGGAGACATCTTTCTCCCAATCGGTGGATTTGGGCACGAAGCCGTCGGCAATATCGCGTTCTTTTTCGTTGTCGATGTAATAGCGGACTTCGTGACCTTCCTTGACGATCTGCCAGGCGATGTCGCCGATGAGGCCAGACAAAGATACGAAGAGAAATTTGCGTTTTTCCATTTTCCCGAGACGCCGGCCCCTGACGACGAGCGTGCAGGCATTCTAGTCGGAGGGGTAAGGTCGTGTGTAACAGTTTGTTGAAAAAGTGCGGGCGCCGGGGCGGAGTTGGCAAGGCAACCTAGGGAGTTGCGAGGGATTCTGATTGGTGTGGAGCGCGATGGCGTGCTGGCGGATCCAGATCGCCAAGACGCTACGGATAGGCCTCAGGGCTGAAGGCCCCTGCGGACGCGGGTAGACCTGAGCAATATAGGCGGCTGGCCTACATAAGTGTTGCGGCGGTCGAAATTTGGGGTGCCTGTACTTTGGTTCAGGTATACTCGGAAGGTCGAGGGCTTAGCCCAGCGAAGCCCGATGGCCGGGATTGCGCGGAAGGGCCTCCAATTTTCCTAGAGAGGTGAGGTTTGCGGCTAGCTTCATGGACAACCGCCAAACGGTTGGCAAGTCTGGCTTTGATGGGCGGGCTGGTTTTTCTCAGCTCCAGCGCCGGCGCCCAAATTTTCCACAAGCAAAAGAAGAAGGTCAACAAATCGACGGCCGCGGATAACACCGCGGAGCCGGACAAGATCCTCTATCAGCGAGCGCTAGAGGATATCCGCAGGGGGCGCCAGGAGGTCGGGCGTCTGAGCATGCAGACGCTGATCAACACCTATCCCGACAGCGAATATCTGGCCAAGGCCAAGCTAGCGATTGCCGACTCTTACTATAAAGAGGGCGGAACAGCCGGGCTGGCCCAGGCGATCCAAGGGTATAAAGACTTCGGTATTTTCTTCCCGTTCCTGCCGGAAGCGTCGTACGCGCAACTACAAGTAGCCAATGCGCACTACCAGCAGATCGCGAAGCCGGACCGCGACCGCACCGAGGCCAAGATGGCCGAGGAAGAATTTCAAACATTTTTGCAGAAGTATCCCAAGGATCCGCTGGCGCCAAAGGCCGAGCAACGCCTGCGCAACGTACAGGAAATCATCGCCGAAGGCGACTACCGCATTGGGTACTTCTACTTCCTGAAGGGTGACAAGAGGGCGGCAGCGGCGCGGCTCATCGCACTGACCAGGCGCTATCCGCTGTACAGCAAGTCGGACAAGGCGCTGTGGATGCTCGGAGATATTTTCGAGAAGAGCGAGCACAAGGAAGTCGCCTCGGTTTACTACGGGCAGATCATCAAGAATTATCCGCTGTCGCCGCTGGTGCCGGACGCCAAGAGCCGGCTGGTGGCGTTCAAGGTCCCGGTGCCGCAGGCGGATCCCAAGGCGGTGGCGTGGATGACCTCTGAGCAGAATATGCCCCGCCAGAAGGAAAGCTTCATAAAGAAGCCGTTGGCGCTGGTGCGGACGGCGCCACATGCGGAGTACGTGGCGGCGGCGAGAACTGGCGCGCCGAACCTGGCGCCGGAGGCCGACAACACTTCGGCGACGGATATTTTGACGCCAGGTAACCGATCACAGCTGGGTAGCAGCACTGGAGCGGGAACCGGCGCGGTAGTCGAAATCGTGACGCCTGGAACTGGAAGTTCTGCCACAGGAGCCCCGACGGGCGGGGACGGCAGCGGCGCAAACGGTGGAACGAACGGCGCTCAGCCGGCCAGCGACGGGACGCCGCCGAATCCTGGTGCGGCGGGCGACCCGAATGCAGGGGCGACGCCAGCGGCTCAGCCACCAGCGCCGAATACGGCAACAAACCCGGCCGGAACCGGTAACGGCGATGCGAAGACGGATGCGGCGGCGCCAGCCGACGGGACAACAGACGCGACCGCTAAGCCTGCCGACGGATCGCAGAACAGCTCGAACGGGCAGAAGGAGTCGAGCAGCAAAAAGAAGAAGGGGCTGCGAAAGGTCGTGCCTTGGTAGCTCGCCGGAAGCATTGAGGTTTTACGGGGCGCGGCCTTTGCCGCGCCCTTGTTGTTCTTGAGCCAGCCATAATCAAGGCTGGGAGATACAGTCGATCCAGCGGGTCGGCCCAAAGTGAGTTGGCTACCGTCGTCCGGAGGACAGGTGACTGAGCGCGCGTTTCCTTTGTCACAATGGACCGTCGCGCCCCCTGTGCAAAGCCGCGGCCCAGGGAGTTATCAGCGAATCTGGTGCGGACCTGTACTCGGGTTACTGTTCCGACGCTCCATTATCTGATTCCCACACCTACGGTGCCGTTTGCGTTGACGGGGTTTCGGCGTGGTGCTCCAATACGAACAAGCCTCCCTATGTGTCGCGGCTGGGTTATGGCTGTGCGCGGAGGCGATCGTGCAGGCTGCCACGGTGAGCAAGGATTTCGCGTCAGAAATTGGACGCCCCGAAGCTGGCAACGTGTTTGGGCAGTGCGTTGGGAGGAAGTTCGGTGGCCAAGATCCTGGTTGCGGACGACAACAGCAATATTCAGAAGATGGTCGGCCTCGCGCTCAAGGACCACGGAATTGAAGTTGTGGCCGTGGGGAATGGCGAAGCCGCCGTCCGCAAGATTTCGGATATTCGCCCGGACCTGGTGCTGGCCGATGTGTTCATGCCGGTGCGCAATGGCTACGAAGTTTGCAAGTATGTGAAGGACGATACGGCGCTGGCACATATACCGGTGATTTTGCTGGTAGGCGCGTTCGATCCGCTTGACGAACAGGAAGCGCAGAATGTGGGCGCCGATGGCGTCCTGAAGAAGCCCTTCGTTCCGCCCGATCCCCTGATTTCGATGGTGAAGTCCGCGCTGGTGCGGGCTGGTGTGGCGCACGCCGGGTTTACTCCGGAAAAGCCCGCGCCTCCGGCCGAACTGGAACCCGCGCCTGTCGCGTCTGCGCCCAAGCCTCCAGTCTCGGCGTTTGAGATGCCTAAGCCCGTGGAGCCGGGAGATATGGGCTCGTTCGTGGACGAAGTTCCAGCGCGCCCTGCGGATGTCAAGATTGAAGCAGGCGGGCAGCCGGCGGCGTTTGGCAGCCTGCTGGGAACTCCGGATACCGCGAGCGAGGAAGAGGCGCCGGAATTGGCACCGGCTCCGGTCAATTTGCGAATGGAGCGGGATTGGCGTTCCGCAAAAGTCGAAGAGGAAGAAGAAGAGGAAGAACCCAGCGCAAAGGGTTCGTGGCGGCGGGATGGCGGCGGAGATGAAGAGCCGAGTTTTGTGAGCGAGGCCGCGGGCGAAGGGGAAGAGGCGGGAGCAGACGCGTCGCACGATTTTCGCCATCCGGGCGGGGCCGCCGAGTGGACACCGACGCGGGAGAAAAGCGATATCCCAGAGCCGGAGCCCGAAGGCGTGCCGGCAGGAATGATGGACCGCCCGGATCTGCCGGCCAATCCGCCCTTTTCAGGCGAGGCGTGGGCAGCCGCGATCGACACGGAATCCAGCCGGAAAACGGCGATTGCGGAAGAAGAGCACCCTGCGGTTCACGCGGCCGACTTGGAGAAGATGATCGGGCACGTTGCCGAGCCTGTGGCTGCTGAGAAACCAGCACCGGCGGAACAAGCGGAGCATGTGGCGTCTCCGGCAGATGCAGTCGTCGAGGAAGCGCCCGTGGTCGCAGAACCAGCGAAAAACTCGGGGCTCAATTCCTGGTTTTCGACGCCGCCTCCGAATCCCTGGGAGGCTGAGGCGCAGAAGGCCAACCGGCTGGCGTCGGCGTGGGACACCGGGCTGGCGTCGCCCACCCACAGCGATAGCGGTGCTCGCGGAGATGTTTCGTTCGAATCTGCCGGCGCGCCTGATGAAATCGAAGTGGTGCCGGGTGCAAATTCAGAAATTGTGGCGGCCGCGGCAGAGACGGTTCGCGAGGAAACCTCGCACGCTGCGGAACAGGTAGAGCGACAGGCAGATGAGAACTTGACTTCAGCGGACGCCAACACAGCTATCCATGACGCAGCGGCAAATATGGATATGGATGCGATCGTGGCCAAGGTGTTCTCACGCTTGAGCCCCGGATTGTTGGCCGATGCCACGCGCGACATTTTGAAGCCTGTGGTGGAAGCGGTGATCCGCGAGGAATTGAATTCGAAGAAGGCGTAGTTCTCTTTTATCCATTCGCGTTCCCTTTATAGCGATTGCCAGGGGCGAGTCGAATTGGGCCGACGACCGTTCATTTGCCGGATTTGACCGACACCGCAGATTGCTGACAGCATCGCGCCTGTAACCCTTCGCAGAATCTACTCGAAATCGCTTTTTCCCCCTTCATTGACGGAGTTGGTTTTCCCCTCGTATAGTCGAAGATTACACAAGAGACGATGGCGCGCGTGTATTCGTGCGCCGCGGAAGATCAGGAGCATCGCGTCGAATGGCTCGCGAAATCGCCAAAGCGTACGAACCACAGCGTATTGAATCGCGCTGGGCGGAATATTGGGTCAACGAGGAGCTATTCCAGGCGGATCCCGCGGCGCCCGGTCCGGCCTACGCGATTGTGATCCCGCCGCCGAATGTGACGGGATCGCTGCATATCGGACACATGCTGGACCACACCGAAATCGACATCATGATCCGGTGGCATCGCATGCGCGGCTACAACACGCTGTTCCTGCCGGGGATGGACCACGCGGGAATCTCGACGCAGCGCGTGGTGGTACGGCTGTTGGCAGATCAGGGCATCGACTACCGGTCACTGGGACGCGAGGAATTTGAGAAGCGGGTTTGGCAGTGGAAGAAAGAAAGCGGCGGAACGATCACCTGCCAGATGAAGCAGATCGGGGACAGCTGCGACTGGTCACGAGAACAATTCACGCTGTCACCGGAATTGTCGAAGGTTGTGCGCGAAGTCTTTGTGCGTTTGTATGAGGAAGGATTGATCTATCGCGACAAGCGCATGACCAACTGGTGCCCGGTGTGCCAGACGGTACTGAGCGATTTGGAAGTTTTGCACGAAGAACGCCGAGGACATTTGTGGCACATCAAGTACCCGGTGGCGGGGAGCCGAGAATTTCTGGTGGTCGCTACGACGCGGCCAGAGACGATGCTGGGCGATACCGCGGTAGCGGTGCACCCCGAGGATGAACGCTTCAAGCATCTGCTGGGGCGCAGCGCGATTGTTCCGTTGATCAACCGTGAAGTTCCGATCATCGCCGACACCATGGTGGATCGCGAATTCGGGACCGGAGCGGTAAAGATCACGCCGGCGCACGATCCCAATGACTTCGAGGTGGGCCGCCGCCATGGTCTGGCGGAAATCGACGTGATGACCGACGACGCGCATATGAGCGCTGCGGCAGGACCTTATGCAGGGATGGATCGCTTTGCGGCACGAAAGAAAATTATTGAGAATCTGAAGGTGCAGGATTGCCTGGAGAAAGTCACCGATCACACCCATGCGGTGGGGATTTGCGAGCGCAGCAAGACGGTGGTGGAACCTCGGGCTTCGACGCAATGGTTCTGCAAGATGAAGCCGCTGGCCGAACCCGCAATTGCGGCGGTGGAGCGGAATGAAATTCGCATCATTCCGGACAACCGGCGTGAGGAATATTTCAACTGGATGCGGAATATTCGCGACTGGACGTTGTCGCGGCAGCTTTGGTGGGGACACCGGATTCCGGCGTGGTATTGCAAGCCTAACGGCCATTTAACGGTGTCGCGAGAGGCGCCGGAGGAATGCCGGGAGTGCGGATCCAGCGAACTGGTGCAGGATCCGGATGTGCTCGACACCTGGTTCAGCTCGGGATTGTGGCCGTTTTCCACGTTGGGCTGGCCGGCAAAAACCGCGGACTTCGAAAGATATTACCCGACCAGCCTGCTGATCACCGGCTACGACATTTTATTTTTCTGGGTGGCGCGCATGATTATGTTGGGCATGCGCATGACCGGGGACATTCCGTTTCGCGCGGTGTACCTGCACTCCCTGGTGCGGACGGCCAGCGGCGAGAAGATGTCCAAGTCCAAAGGCACTGGCCTGGATCCGGTGAAGCTGAATCAACAGTATGGCACGGACGCGATGCGCTTCTGCCTGGCGTCAATGGCGGCTCCGGGGACGGACATTGTCTTGTCCGACGATCGGCTTGCGAGTGCGCGGAACTTTGCCAACAAAATCTGGAACGCATCGCGATTCTTGTTTGTGAACCTCGACAAGTTTGAGGAAGGTGGAACCACGCTGGAAGAACTTGCCTCGCCAGAGGTGCGCGAGAAGGCACCCTACGGGTTCAACGGCAGCGTGCCGCTGGCGGACGAATGGATTTTCGAGAGGCTGGGCAGCACGACCGCCACCGTGAATGCGGCCCTGGCGAATTACCGGTTCCATGAGGGCGCGCAGGTGATCTACCAATTTTTCTGGGGCGATTTCTGCGACTGGTACATCGAATGGATCAAGCCGGATTTGCTCCATGCGAACCGCGAGCGTGCGGCAGTGTCGTGGAAGAACTTGTTCGCGGTGTTTGACGCCGCACTACGCTTGCTGCACCCGTTCATGCCGTTCATCACCGAAGAGTTGTGGTGGCAACTGCCGCAGGCGGAGGGCGACAAATCAATTGCCCTGAAATCGTATCCGGGAGAATCGGCAAAGAACGGCACGCCGCCGCGAGTGAACGAGTTTGCGCTGGCGCAGGAAGTGATCACGGAAGTGCGCAACATCCGGGCGGACATGAAGCTGGATCCGAGGAAGAAGGTAGCGGCGGAGTTTTACACCTCACAGGAACATTTGCGTTCGGCAATTCAAAAGAACATCGATGGGATCCAGCGGCTGGCGATCTTGTCGGATTTTAAAGTTTCCGAAAACGCCTTGACTCAATCGGCGGGAGCAATGCGCTCGACAGCACGGTTTGATATCCGGATTGCGTATTCGGACACGGTGGACATCGCCGCGGAATCGGAACGGCTGCGCAAGGAAATTGAGCGATTACAGAAGGATATCGCGTCCAAGGAACGGCAACTTGGGGACGAAACCTTCCGAAGCCGCGCGCCGGAGAAGATTATCAAAGGCATGCTGGCTACGCTGGAAGAGCGGCGCATCGAACTTGGCAAATCGTCCGAACGGCTGCGGCAATTGGAGAGCGGAGCGTAGAGTTTTCGCGAATCCGCACTGATGGCCAGCGTCAATCCACTAACGCCAACTCCGGAAATTCACTGGGACTCCGCAGCGATCGTCAATTTTGTGCGTAAGGCTCTGGAAGAAGATGTCGGCCCGGGTGACGCAACCTCTCTGGCCACCGTTTCGACCACCGCCGCGGGCCACGCTCGAATTATCGCGCGCTCTCCTCTTGTATGCGCGGGCCTGCCTTTGGTGCAGCTTGTATTTCGTGAAGTCGATCCGGCGATGAAGATCGAATTTCTGGCTCGGGATGGCGACTGCGTCGAACAGACGCGCGACGTAGTGCGATGCCGTGGCCGGGCTCGCGCGATTCTGACCGGCGAGCGGACGGCCCTGAATTTTGTGGCGCATCTGAGCGGCATCGCGACGCTGACCCGGCGCTTTGTCGACAAGCTTGCCGGTACCAAGACTAAAATCCGGGACACGCGAAAGACGACACCCGGGCTCCGGATGCTGGAGAAATATGCGGTACGCATGGGCGGGGGAACGAATCATCGCATCGGGTTGTTTGACGCGATTTTGCTGAAAGAGAATCACATCGCGCTGGCAGGGGGAGTGAAGGCGGCGCTGGACAAGGCGCATGCGTACGCCTCGTCGCAGATCACGCCGCGCGAGACGAGTGCTTACGAGGCTACCGCCGGCCCGAACCGCGGCTCCGAGGGTACTTCCCTTTTCGTTCAGATCGAAGTTCGCGATGAAGGAGAGCTTCGCGAAGCGCTGGAAGCCGGGGCCCAGGCGGTGCTGCTCGACAATATGAGGCCAGACGAGGCGCGGCGCTGCGTGGAGATCGTTCGAGGGTCGCGCAGGGATTGCGTGGTCGAGATTTCGGGAGGCATCACGCTGGAGAATGCGCGAGCGTATGCGGAAACCGGAGCAGATTTTCTTTCGTCGGGTGCGCTGACGCATTCGGCGCCAGCGGCGGACTTCAGTCTGCTTGTGGACCGGCTGGAGGACAAGTAAGCTTGCCGCGGCCGGGCGCTTGGCAAGTCCGGCAGAAAGCGTAAAACGTGGCGCGGCGAACGAAAGCACAATCCGAATCACTTCCGGGGACAACCGACCGGCGGCTGGCATCGTTGCTGACGCTGTTGGCAGAAAACGCCACGATTGTGGTGAGTGGAGCCCGCATTGCGCGGGAGATCGGGGTATCGCGCTCAACGGTGTGGCGCTGGGTGAATCGCCTGCGTGAGCTGGGAGTGCGCGCAAAAGGCCAACCACATACCGGGTATTTTCTCGAGAAGGTTCCCGACATCCTGACGCCCGATATGCTCCGGCAGCGCTTGAAGGGCAGCCTGTTCGGGAAGCGCATCTATCATTTCTTTAAAGTCGACTCGACGAATCGAGTGGCCATGGACCTGGGGCACAGTGGCGAAGAGGAAGGCGCGGTCGTGCTTGCGGAAGAGCAGACCGCAGGGCGTGGGCGCGCGGGCCATTCATGGCATTCCGAACGCGCGTCGGGAATCTATGTGACGGCGCTATTGCGGCCGAAGCTGTCGCCAGTGCAGGCTCCGCTGCTGACCATGATGGCTGGGCTGGCAGCGCACGCCGCCATTCAGGCGCACGCGGGCGCAGCGGTCGATCTGAAGTGGCCCAACGATTTGTTGATCGAAGGTAAAAAAGTCGGCGGGATACTGACGGAGATGCACGCCGAGCCATCGCAGATAAAATTTGTGATCGTCGGAATCGGCTTGAACGTAAACCAGGAGAAATTCCCAGGTGAGCTGAGCGGGATTGCCACTTCCCTGCGTGCGGCAACCGGGCGAGTGCACTCACGGCTGGAGTTGCTGGTGCGGTTGCTGCGGGAATTCGAGAGCGGCTACAATCGATTTCTTGCGGAAGGCACGTCGAGCGTGGTGGAGCGATTCGCGGCGATTTCGAGCTACACGAATGGAAAACGCGTGCGGGTTGCGAACGGCAAGGACAGTTTTACGGGGGTCACTGCCGGGCTCGCACCTGAGGGCTTGTTACTGGTAAAGCAGGACGGCGGCCAAGTCGTGACGGTCATTGCCGGCGATGTGACGGAAGTTTCGCGTTAGCTCTAGCTTGAGCAAAAGTTTCCCGGGCAACTTTTCCCGGATAGCTTTTCCCGACAACGTCGGGCGAGTTCCAGGCGGCCAGGAATGCTACTGACCATTGACGTCGGAAATACCAACACGGTGCTCGGAGTGTTTCGCGGTGAGGAATTGATCGCGAACTGGCGATTGACGACGGCTCGGCTGCAAACCGTCGATGAATATGGCGTGTTGACGCGGAATTTGTTCACCATTGCGGGGCTGGACGGGTCGGCCATCAGCGGCGTGATTATCAGCTCCGTCGTGCCGCCCATGAACTGGACGCTGGCGGAGATGTCGCGGATTTATCTGGGAAAGAAAGCGCTATTCGTGGAGATGGGTGTGAAGACCGGGATGGCCGTGCTGGTCGACAACCCTTTGGAAGTCGGCGCGGACAGAATCGTAAATGGCGTGGCGGCATTCCACAAATTCGGCGGTCCGTGCATCGTGGTGGATTTTGGCACCGCGATCACCTTCGACGTGATTTCGGCCAAGGGTGAGTATCTGGGCGGAGCGATCGCCCCCGGACTGGCGACGGCATCGGAAGCGTTGTTTGCGAGGGCGGCGCGGCTGCCCCGCGTGGAAATTAAAGATCCGGGCAAAGTCATCGGCACGAATACCGTGACGCATATGCAGGCGGGACTCTATTACGGCGCGATCGACATGGTGGACGGCATGTTGACAAGGATCAAGCATGAACTGGGGACACCTGCAACGGTGATCGCGACCGGCGGGCAAGCGAAATTGGTTTCGCGTGGATCCAAGCAGATTCAGCATACCGACGAATTTCTGACGCTGGCCGGCCTTCGCCTGATCTGGGAGAAAAATCAACCCGGCGAGGCCGCGAAAGGCAGCGCAGGCAGCGCAGGCACTAGTGATTCTCACGCGGTACGAGCGACGGCGCAAACCAAGAAAGCCGAGCGCTAGCGCGCTGTTGTCGCGATATGGACGGCTGGAACTACTTCAACTATTTCACGGAAATCGAAGAATATTTCTGGAAGAAACGGGGCGCACACCTGCTGGTCTCGCCTTTGGACTGGGCGATCATGGAGACGTGGCAGAGGGCCGGCGTGCCACTGGAGGCAGTGCTCAAAGGGATCGATCGCGCATTTGAGAGCTATGGGAGGTCGCGGCGCGGCGCCGGCAAGACGCTCAAGAGCCTGGCGTACTGCACCGACGCGGTGCTAGATGCCGCGACTGAGATTCAGGAAGCGTCGGCCGGCAGTGCGCCGAAAAATGGACGGGCGACCGCCGAGGTATTCTCTCGCGATGAGCTCCGGGCGTATTTTGCAAGGAATATCGCGCAGGTGCGAGCAGGTGCCGAAGCGAACCGAGCGGCGCAGCACGACTTGGCCGCGAAACTGGCCGAAGTCGCGAAATCCCTGGAATCTTATTTGGTGTTGCTGGACATTCCGGGTACGCTGGATCTGGAAGATCTTGAGCGGCGCCTGACGGTGCTGGATGACAAGCTGCAGTCTTCGCTAACGAATTGCGCCAGCGAAGCATTGATGTTGCGGTTGCGCCGCGAAGTCGATGGGCAGCTGGCCGCGTACCGGCGCAAGATGAAGGCGGAGCAGTTGGCGGTTGTGGAGCGGCAATATTTGCAAAAGCGGCTGCTCGACGAGTTCGGGCTGCCCCGGCTGAGTCTGTTCTACTTTTCCTGACCAATCTTCGATTTCGCGCGAAGCATCGCAGAATGGATCGACATTATTATGCCTGATGAGTTATTATTATCGATCGAGAAGCTTGTCTACGGTGGTGACGGCTTGGCATATGCTGAAGGAAGCACGGTGTTCGTCCCTTACGTATTGCCCGGGGAGCAAGTGCGCGCGGGCGTCAAGGCGAAAAAAAAGAAACTCACGTGGGCGACGCTAACGGAGGTTACGTCGGCTGCGCCGCATCGGGTGAAGGCACGCTGCCCTCATTTTCAGACCTGCGGCGGATGCCATTATCAGCACATTGACGCTGCCGAACAGCTGAAGCTCAAGAAGGACATTCTGCGAGAGACATTGTCGCGGCTCGGCGGGATTTCCTGGGATGGGCCGATTCAAGAACACTCCGCCGAGCCCTACGGGTACCGCAACCGCGCGCAGTGGGCGGTTCGCGAAGCCAAGCCGCGGGCGATCGGCTATTTTTTACCGGAGAGTTCGCAGATCGTGCCCATCGATGAATGTCCCGTGCTGTCGCCGGCGCTGGCGAAGACGTTCGCGGCACTGCAGGAGATGGCGCGCTCGGCCACGCTGCCCGAGAGGATTCTGGAGATCGAGGCTTTCGCGGATTCCAGGGACGAAAAGATTTCCCTGAATGTGGCTTTCGAACGTTTCACCAAGCCGGCGGAATCGCTCATCGCCGCCATTCGTAGTGCCCTGCCGCAAGTCGAGAGCTTGCTGCTTCTCGACCAAAACAAAAATCGCTTCGAGCTGTCCGGACCGGGATTTCTTTTTCACGAAGCCGGTGGCTTCCAGTTTCGTGTCAGCCATCTTTCTTTTTTTCAGGTCAATCGTTTTCTGATCGAAGATCTGCTGCGCACCATGACCTCCGGCGCACGGGGCGAGTTGGCGCTCGATCTGTACGCCGGTGTGGGCTTCTTCACGCTGCCGCTGGCGCGCACCTTCCAGAAGGTAGTCAGCGTAGATGCGAACCTGGCCGCGACGCGCGACCTCTATGCGAATGCGGAGGCCGCGGGGGTAACGATCACTTCTCACAACGAACACGCCGAGGAATTTCTTCGAAAAACCCAAGAAAAGCCGGATTTCGTGTCCCTCGACCCGCCGCGGTCGGGGCTGGGGGCGGAAGCCTCCGCGAAATTGGCAGAGCTTGGCGCTGCGGAGATCCGGTATTTGTCGTGCGATCCTTCGACGTTGGCTCGCGATCTGGCGGTGCTGACCGGTTCTGGAAAGAAGGGCGCCGATTCCAGTAGCGGCAGCCCGAATGCGAATCGATACAAAATCTCCGAAGTCCACCTGTTCGATCTGTTCCCGCAGACCTTCCATATCGAGACGCTGGTGCGCTTGAGGCGCGCACCGTAAAATCGCCGGCCGTCGCAATCGCCGCGGCGTGCTGCTGCGGTATTGCGCTCGGCCTTTGGACGCCCGTCGCGAAATTTGGAACCACATCTTCCGCACTGACCTATGGAGTCATACTGGCGTTCAGCCTGATCGTTTGCGAGATTGTGGCCACACGCGCACAACGTGTGGCGGCTGGGGCGATCTCGGCCATGCTTTGCTGGCTTGTCTTGGGGTTGCTGGGCGCGAACGTCGCGGAGCAACCGCTGCCGTCCGATCACATTCTCTTGCTCGCAGACGAACATCGCATCGATCTGCATTCGCCTCTGCGCTGGCATGGCCATCTTCGAGACGAACCCGACTTGTTGCCCTGGGGCGTTGGCTACGACATCGATGTGAATGGAGTCGAAGCGGCGGGACCATTAGTGCCGGCGCTCTCACGGTGTCGTGTTTTGTGGCCTGCCCCAGGCCACGCGAAGCGCTATGGCAAGCGCAATCGCCAGATGATGAACAGCACCGCCAACAGCAGTAAGAATCCTACGATGGCTCGGTACTCCTGATTTTTCTTGTATTGCGCGAAGGAAAATGCGGCGCCTGTTGAGTCGCTCGTCACGCGGGCGGCCGTGATTCGGGGAAAAAACAGTGGCACGGCGCGGGCGTAGTCATCAAACGCCGCGCCATGCTGCAAGCGGAGCTCACCTTCCTCGCGTCGCATCACGATGGAATAGAACAGCGCAAAGTACGCACAAACGAGGAGCGCGGAAATCCAGGAGTCCATCGCAATCCCCGCGCCGAGGGCCAGAATGGCGCTGCCGAGATACAAGGGATTGCGCGTGTGTGCGTAAGGTCCGGTCATCGTGAGCACCGCTTGCTTGTGCAAGTGCCCGGCCGCCAGGCCGCGAACCAGCAAACCCACACCGCCGACCAAGGCCCCGATGAATATGCTTTTCGGATTCGGCCGGGCGAAAATCAGGACAACGATGGCCAGCGGATAGCCAAGCCGGACACGCCATCGAGCGAAGAACGCGGCTGCACTCACGTGGTGGCACCAATGCGTTGACACACGGCGGCAAAGACACTGGCAACATCGATCGCCAGCATGGAAGGATCGGTCTGATCGTTGCGAGCATGGCTGGTCGCCGCGGTCGTTTGACGTAAGACAATATCGTCGCCGAAATGAGCGGCCGCGCCCGTTTGAGTCGAGGTCGCGCGATCCGTCACGTGATACGGGCCATTCCGCGATGGATCAGTCGGTCCATACAACGCAACCGCGGGCGTACCGAGCGCGATTGCCAGATGTAGCGGTCCAGTATCACCGCCCACTATGCAGATCGCATCGCGCAACAACGCCATCAGGTAACCGAGTTCGCCATCGTACAGCAAGGGTTCTGCATCTCCGCTGGCTGCACGCACGGCTTCGGCCAAGTCATTCTCTCCGGGTCCGTAGTTTACGACGCAGCGGAGTCCCAGCGCCTTGTGGATCTGGCGGCACAATTCCCCAAAGCGATCCGCTGGCCAACATTTTGCGCGCCAGCCGCCGCCGGGGCTCAGCACGATGTAGCGATCGACCCCGCAACGCAGCAGCTGGGACCGCACCGCCGATTCTTTTTCCGTTGACACGCACAAGGAGAATGGAGTTGCGACCCTTTGCGCGCCGACGCGCACGGAAAGTTCTCCGTTTTGCTCCGCGATGTGCGTCCTTTTGGCCTTAACGCGCTCGGTGTACAGCACAGGCACACCGAATTCGCGAATCGTGCTGGAAGAAAATCCAACTCTGCGATGCACGCCTCCGAAAAAAGGCAACGCCGCCGACTTCCACAATCCCTGATAGTCGATCGCCGCATCCCAACGACTGGCGCGAATCTGCGCGATCGCGCTGTGTAGCGAGGAAAACGATCGCGGTTCAATCCTTCGAATTTCCGATGCCAGGCCGCTGCTTTCCACCAACAGGTGCCAGCGCGGGTGCGTCAACCACACGATGTCCGACGCTGGAAATGCCTCGCGCAAAGCCGCCACGGCGGAAAAAGTATGAACGATGTCGCCGAGCGAGCCGAGGCGCAAGACCAGAAAGCGCGGCTCAGGCATGCGGGGCCTTGCGGACCGCTTCCAGAAAATCCCGCGTGGAATGATCCTTAGGATCCCCTACGATTGCCACGCGGATCCCGAGCCGTGCCGCCGTCGCACGCTCCGGAACGGTATCGACGCTGTAGTCGGTCCCCTTGGCATGTACATCGGGACGCAGGAACTCCAGCAATGCCTCCACATTGGGCTCGCCAAACAGAAGCACGTAGTCCACCGCACGAAGTCCGGCAACGAGTTGTGCGCGGGCTAACTCTGGAAGGATCGGCCGGCCTGGACCTTTCAGCGAACCAATGCTCGCGTCGTTGTTCACGGCCACAACCAGAATGTCACCTTCCCTCCGCGCGCCTTCCAGATACCGGACGTGTCCGACGTGCAGCGTGTCGAAGCAGCCGTTGGCAAAAACCACGCGCTGGCCATTGCGCTTGTGCTTAGCAAGCCGCAGCTGCAGATCGTCGCGCGAAAATATTTTGGATAATATTTTGGAGGAAGTGGGTCGCATGCGTCAGCTGCTCGCGCCAACGGCATCGCGACGAATGGTTTCGAGGAGCTCCGCCCGGGTGACGGTCGCGGTGCCGCGTTTCATCACCACCAGCCCGCCGGCAATATTAGCGATGTGCGCCGCCTCCAGGGCCGAGGCGCCCGAGGCCAGCGCCAGAGTGTACGCCGCGAGAACCGTGTCTCCCGCGCCCGTCACATCCACTGCCTGCGCGCTTCCGTGGATCGCAAGGTGCGTCAATTTATTGGGTGACTCGAACAGCGCTATTCCATCGCGACCTCGCGTCACCAGCAAGGCTTGGAGTTTCATTCCCGCGAGCGTGGCGTGCCCACAACGTGCCAGAGCTTGTACGTCCTGGCCGATCGCAGTGTGATGCAGCGATTCGAGCTCCGCCTCGTTTGGCGTTGCCGACGTGATTCCTGCCTTCGCGTAGCTGGTCAAGTTGTAGCGGGCGTCCAGCGTCACGGGCATCGTCTTTCGTTTCACGGCCGCGCGCACAAGCTCCGGTGTCGCCACGCCAAATCCGTAATCCGACACGGCAACGGCATCCGCGGATCGCATCTTCCCGCGCAGCATTCGCTCGATCTTGTTGCGCGCTTCAGAAGGCAGCGTGACGCGCGGTTCGTAGTCGACGCGCAAAACTTGTTGCCCTGCGGTGTGCGCCCACCCTGCCAGAAATCTGGTCTTCGTTGGCGTCGTCCATCCCTTCGCGCGCACGATTCCCGAGGTGCTGATGCGCTTCTCCTTGAAATACGCAAGCAGCGCGTCCCCCGCGGCGTCTGCGCCCACCGCGGTGACGGGCAACACTCGCGCTCCCATGGCCGCAAGATTATTCGCGGCATTCGCGCCACCGCCGGGAACGAGATGACTCTCGCGGTGCCGCAAAATCAGGACTGGAGCCTCTCGCGACACACGGGAAATCTCGCCGTACTGAAATTCATCGGCGACGAAATCTCCAAAGAGCACGACGGTCTTGGTGGAAAATTGCTCGACGTAATCTGCGAGGGCGACGAGGTCTACCGAGCTCGACCGGCCGTCGGCCTTCGCGAGTTGCCGCGATCGCTTCATTGCACTTCCCTCAGAATCCACTCCACCGCCGTACGCAGATCGTCGGCGATCAAATCCGGCGGAGCAGGCCATGCTTTTTCGTCCGATGTCAATTCGGCCTGGCCATAGCCCGTGCGCACCAAAATACCTCGCGCCCCGGCGTTGTGCGCGGCGTTCACGTCGCCGTAGCGATCCCCAACCACAAACGATCGACGCAAGTCCAACCCATGCTCGCGTGCAGCCTGGGCGAGCATACCGGGTTTCGGTTTCCGGCATTCGCAATCGTGCTCGGTGGAATGCGGGCAATAGTAGATTGCGTCCACACGCGCGCCGGCCTCAAGCAGTTGCTTTTGCATGAGTTCGTGAATGCTGTGTACCGATGATTCGGGAAAGAATCCGCGTCCGACCCCCGACTGGTTGGTGACTACGATCACTGGCAGCTCCGCCTCGTTCAAACGACGAATGGCCGCCGCAGTGAAAGGAAACATACGAAAATGGCTGGCGTCATTCAAGTAGCCAACCTCTTCGGAGATGGTGCCGTCGCGATCGAGAAATACAGCGGGTCGCGTGAGCGCGGCTTCAGGCAGGGCGCACCTCCGCCGAAGCCAGCCAGAAACGTGCCGCAGCCGCAACTACGTCCGGCGATACCCGCCTCATGCAGCGATGATCGGTCGGGCATCGCCGCAGAAAGCACGGGCTGCAGTACGGCTTGTCCTGCACGACTGTGCAACGCGGGGTTACAGGCGCTGTGCCGCCTGGATCGGTGGGGCCGAACACCGCCACCACCGGTAATCCGACCGCAGCGGCAACATGCATCGCGCCCGAATCGTTCCCGATGAACAGATGACACTGCGAAAGTAGCGCTGGGAGTTCGGCGATCACAGTCTTTCCCGCCAGGTCGATCGGCGAGTGCTTCATCGCCGATGCGATCGCCGCCGTCACGGGCCGTTCTGCCGCCGTGCCGAACAGGATCACGTCAGCATCAAATTCCGCCGTCAGGCGATCGGCAACGTGCGCAAAACGGTCGGGCGGCCAGCATTTCGCCGATCCGTAGGAGGCGCCTGCGCCAACGGCAATTCGCATGGCGTCGGCTCTGGCGCCCACCGACGCCAGCTGGGCACCAGCTTGTCGTTTTGCTTCCTGATTCACATTCAGCGAGATGAAGTTCTCGCCTGTGGGGTTGTCGACCAAACCCGCGCGCCGCAAAAGCTCCAGATAGTAGAACTGTTCGTGTGCAGGAATCTCGCCTGGGCGAGGCACTGGCACCGCTTTCGTCAACAGAACGCTCCGCCCGTCGCGTGCGTAGCCGATGCGCTCGTGAACTCCGGCGCGCCAGGCCAACCACGCGGCGTCGAAGGCATTCTGCAGCAGCACTGCCAGATCAAACTTCTGGCTGCGCAACTGTTCCGCGAGTCGTTCGCGCCCGCTCAGCCCGGCGTGGGCCGCGCACGGATCGTACGCCACCAGCTGATCGCAAATGTTCTGATCGTGGTAGATGTCCGCCACATATGGGCGCGCCACTACCGAGATATGCGCCTCCGGAAAGCGCCTGCGCAAAGCGCGCAGCGCAGGAAGCGCCATAATCGCGTCGCCGACCCAGTTTGTCGCGCGCACGATAATCTTCACGCGGCCGTCGCTTTCCGGGAGTTCAAAATACGGTCGATAGTCGCGACCAATTCACTCTCCCCGGTAAAGACAAAATCAATCACCGCCACCCATACCGGCATTCGAAAGGTCCCAGGCGGAATGTTGTGAGTATCCTTCTCCGTAGTCATTAGAGCGGTCGCGCCAAGTGCTGTGGCTTGTTTCTCCAGCGCTTCGATATCGCTTCGGGAGTACTTATGATGGTCGGCGAACGCTTTCCGCCCGACCGATGGGACATTCCAGCGATCGATATCCGAAAAAAAAGCGTCCGGGTTGCCGATCCCGCAGAACGCGAAAATCGGTCCGCCGCCGATCTCACTTAGATATACCGGCTCGCCTGTCGATCCGAGCTGGCGGAGCCCGAGCAGCCGGGTCTGCGCATAGAAAATTGAAAAACCGTGCGAATCACGCGCTTCAACCGCAGGTCGCTCAAACTTTCGCGTCACGATCAATAGATCCGCACGTCGAACAGCTGCGATCGGTTCCCGCAGCAAACCAGCGGGCAGCAACCACTCATTGCGCAGTTTTCGCGAGCCGTCCAGCATCACGATATTCAGATCCCGCGCGAGTTGAAGATGTTGGAATCCGTCATCCAGAATAAAAACATCGATTTCATTTTCAGCCTCTAACCGGGATCCGGACTCGTACCGGTTTGCGCCGACACCGAACTTTACGCGATCGTTCAAACGGTGCCTCAATAGTTGAACTTCGTCGCTGGTCTGATTGGAGCCTCGATACCCGCGGGTCAATATCGCTACCTTTTTCCCGTCCGAAAGAAATTTTGTCGCCAACCACAACACCATTGGCGTTTTTCCCGTTCCGCCGACCGTCAGGTTTCCCACACTGACGACAAGCGCCTTGAGCCGCTTGGTCTTCAGCAAACCATTCGCATACATCATTTTCCGCCCAACAACGAGGAAGGCGTAGATTTGCGACAAGGGCCACAGCAAAATCGCCAGCGCCCGCGGTATTTTCACCGCCCCGCACTCTCTAGCTGCCTGGCGATCTCCACCATCGCTCTGCTGGACGCTCCCCGGCTCGCGTCCACTAAATTCTTGGCGATCTCGCCCATCTGTTTGGTGCGCTCGGGATCGCGAAGCTGTTCAATCCATGCGACGCCCGCATCTTCCGGGCTTTCCACTTGTACCGCCGCTCCCGCCGCCACAAATCTCGAGGAAATCTCCGCGAAATTTTCCATCGATGGGCCAAACACCGCCACTTTACCGAACGCCGCCGCTTCCAGAATATTGTGACCGCCGGACGGCACCAGCGACCCGCCCACAAACACGCCATCCGCCAAACGATACAAGGAACTCAGTTCACCGATGCTATCGACCAACACCACGGTCGCATCGTCCGGAATCGCGGCATTTCCATAGCCCATGGCATCAATCAGCGCCGGCCCCGGCCCGCCATCGCTGCTGCTCCCTACCGCAGCCGCGGACTTGATCACCGGCATCCCAGGACCGGGAACGCCTAACTCCGACCTGCGCACAAATTTTCTCTGCGACTCCTGGATAAATTCCGCCGCAGCTCCAAATCGCTCGGGCTTGCGCGGCGCCAGAACCAGAAGTGCTTTCGAGAATTCTCCTTGCAGCACGCCAAACGCAATCAGCGCCAGCGGTTCTTCCGTTGCCACTACGCTACCCGCCACGATGATCGGCGAACGTCCGCGCCATTTCGCTTCCGCCTCCAGCCAGATTGCCAGTGGCGTCTCCGCAGGCAACTCCTGATCGTATTTCAAATTCCCGCTTACCTGCACGCGCTCCGCCGGAGCGCCCAGGAAGCGTACGCGCTCCGCGTCGCTCTCGCTTTGCATCAGAAAAGCTCGCGCATGACCCAATGCGTCCCTCAACAACGGCCGCAGCAAGAATCCAAATCGTGAAATTTGCTGCTGCCATCGTGCAAACGACCGATCGGAGATTCGGCCGCTGACAAAAACCACCGGCAGGCGCCGGCGCCCCGCTTCCCGCAGGAAATTCGGCCAGATTTCGGTCTCCAGAATGACCACGATGGCGGGCCGCACCGCGTCCAACGCGCGCCGCACGCACCACGTCCAGTCCAGTGGGAAATAGACGATGGCATCCGCAAACGGCAGGCGTTCCCGGGCCAGCGCCTGCCCGGTGATGGTCGTCGTCGAAACGATCAGCGGCCGGTTTGGATACGCTTCCTTCAGTTGCCGCGCCAGCGTCACGCTCGACAACGCCTCCCCCACCGACACCGCATGGATCCACATCGCGCCCGCGCGATCGGCCGGCAATTTCTCCAGCGAAGGAAACGAAAAGCCCAGCCGCTCCGGCAGATTCGACAGATATTTCCCGTAACGCAGCCCCTGCACAAGCCAGTATGGCAGCAGCGCAATGGCCACCAAGCCCATCAAAAAGCTGTAAATGAAATACACGAAGCGTGGCTCCGGTCCCAGCATGCGGCGCACTTGCACCGTCATGAAACGCAGGGCAACCCTGAACGTCCCTCAGGAATCGAAGGCGTCGAGATGAGAAAAGTTTATTATAACCGGATGCGAATCCCGTCCCTCACGCTTCTGTTCGTGCTTTTCGTCACAATTGCATCCACGTTCGCGGCCGGCCTTTCTGACCCGCCCCCGCAAGGCGCGATCAAGGCCGCTTCTCTGGAATCCCACGAAGGACTCACCATCTCCGCGCTCGCCTGGATCGATCCCGGGCAGTACAAGGATAAATTTCCGAAGAAGTCGCCTTACACGGGCGGCGTTCTCGCGATACAGGTCGAGTTCCGCAACGACTCGAATGAAGGACTTCGGATAAATCTCGAACGCATACGTCTTACCGTTCAGCTCGGCGAGGAAAATCGCCAAGAAGTGCAGTCGCTCACCTCCGAGCAGCTCGCCGACGCGGTAATGAAGCCCGCTGTGAAGGATCCAAGCAAACGACCGAGACTTCCCATTCCGGTCGGCGGTGGCAAGAGCGGTCGCGATAAGCACTGGATGGAACTTCAAAAACAGGCGCAAGAGGCCCAGGTCCCTTCCAGTGTCATTGGCGCACATAGTTCCGTGCAAGGCCTTCTTTATTTCGACCTGCAGGGTCAGTACGATCTCCTTCAATCCGCGCATCTCTATGTTCCCGACATCGCCTCAATGCAAGGTACTCATTCCCTGACTTACTTCGACATTGACCTGAGTCGCCGCGGCTCGCAGTAGCCACTAGGCCCCTTCGAGGATATTTTCAGCATTGCGTCACTTTTTTCCGTGCAAAATGTATAAATTTGCACGCGTCTGTCCGCTCGGCTAACATGATTGGGCAAACATCTTCACTCCAGCGGACAAATGCTCAACCTGCTCGCAGAACTAAACTCAGAACAGCGACGTGCGGCCGAAACCACTACAGGGCCGGTCCTCATCCTCGCCGGCGCGGGAACGGGAAAAACGCGCGCCATCACCTTTCGCATGGCCAACCTGATCGCCAACGGCACGCCCGCCGAGAACATCCTCGCGGTCACCTTCACAAATAAAGCCGCCGAGGAAATGCGCACCCGTGTCTCCGATCTTCTTCTGCGCGCAGGTGTTCCGCCCGCGCAGCCCTGGCTTTCCACGTTCCATTCCCTTTGCGCGCGCCTTCTCCGTCGCGAGGCCCCCAGCGCCGGCCTTCCCCGCGATTTTGCCGTCTACGATGACGACGATCAGCTCGCCGCCATCAAGCTGGCCATGACCAAGCTGGCCATCGACGACGATACCCTTACCCCGCGCAACATATTGAGCCGCATCAGCTATGCCAAGAATCACGCGCAAACGCCGGAAAACCTTCGCGCCGCCGCGATCGACAAGGACGCGCGCAACGTCGCCAATCTCTACGCTGAATATGAACGCCTGCTGCACCAAAGCAAGGCGCTTGACTTCGACGACCTTCTTCTTCGCACCGCGAAGCTGTTGCGCGAGGTAACGCCGGTCCGCGAGAAATGGCAAGCCCGCTTCCAATACATCCACGTCGACGAATACCAGGACACCAATCGAGTGCAATACGATTTGATGCGCTCACTCGTTGGCCCCCAACAGAATGTCTGCGTGGTCGGCGACGAAGACCAATCCATCTATCGCTGGCGGGGCGCCGACGTATCCATTTTGATGAGCTTTTCGCGTGATTTTCCCAGCGCGCAAGTGATCAAGCTCGAGCGCAACTACCGTTCGACGCAAAACATCCTCGATGCTGCGGGCGCAGTCGTCGCCAACAATCCCGATCGTCTCGGCAAGTCTTTGAGCGCGCAGGCTGGCCATGGCGGCAACCTGAAATATTTCGAGGCCCGCGATGCCATGGGCGAAGCCGATTTCGTCGCCGGTGAACTCGACCGTATCCTCACCGAAGATCCTTCGCAAACGTGCGCCGTCGAGTACCGCACCAATTTTCAATCCCGCGCCTTCGAAGAAGTTTTCCGCCGCCGCGGCATCCGCTACAAACTAGTTGGCGGATTCAGTTTCTACAATCGCGCGGAAGTTAAAGACGCTCTCGCTTACATCCGCCTCGCGCTACATCCCGAAGACGATATCTCCCTGCTGCGCGTCCTCAACGTTCCCCCGCGCGGCATCGGCAAGACCACCGTCGACGCCCTGCGCGAAACCGCGCTTGCCGACAACTCTTCCCTATGGGACGCGCTCACCAAATTCGTTTCCGGCGCCTCCGGCGGCCGTGCGGTCACGCCACTGCGCGCGTTTCAGGAACTTATCACCAAGCTACAGGAAAATTTCCTGCGCCTGCCGCCGCCTGAGTTTCTTCGCAGCGTTCTCGACGACACCGGCTACATGGAGATGCTGAAGGACCGCAACACTCCCGACGACGTCGCGCGCATCGAGAACCTCGAAGAACTCTCACGCGCGCTCGCCGAAAGCGCGGAGGCTGGTGAAGAGTTTACGGATTTCCTGGACGCTGCCGCGCTCGTCAGCGACGCTGATTCCTACGAAGGCAAGCCCGGCGTCACGCTCATCACCCTGCATAGCACCAAGGGCCTGGAATTCGATCACGTCTTCCTGACCGGTCTGGAAGAAGGCATCTGCCCTCACAGCCGCACCCGCGACGACGAAAAAGGCATCGAGGAAGAACGCCGGCTGGTCTACGTCGGTATGACCCGCGCCCGCAAATCGCTCACGCTCACCCGCGCCGTCTATCGTCGTGTCTTCGGCAACGAGCAGCAGATGCGCGCCTCACTTCCTTCGCGATTTCTCGGTGAAATTCCCAGCGAGCTCGTCGATACCATACGCGGCTCCATGGCCGAGATCGGCCAGACTCGCCGCTACGAACCCGACCCGGAATACTCGTACTCCGCCGAGGAGTTCCTCCGTCGAGTACGCGGCACTCCGCCGCCGCGCAATGTCCCCTCAGCTCCGCGACGCTCAACCACCGGCTCCGCTCCATCCTTTGGCCGCTCGGCTGCCAAACGCGGCAACGGCGACCCTATGCTCGGCCGCAAAGTGCGACACCCCGAGTACGGAATCGGCACGGTGGTCGGTGTCGAGGGCGACGAAGACGACCGGCGTGTCTCGGTCAGTTTCCCCGGCCGCGGCACAAAAAAATTCGTCGAGCGCTACGCCCAGCTCACGCAGGCATGATGTAGTGGCGACCTGCAGGCCAAAAAAAGGCGCCCGCGACCGGCGGACGCCTCATTTCTTGCAAAAAAACGCAATCCCCTAACGTTTTTTTACTCCTTGTCGTAAATCATCGTCGCGTTGACCGGCTTGCCTTTGTCGTCTTTGCCCTTCTGAGTTAGGGTCGCCGATTTTCCATCGGCCGCGATCACCACACGGGTCGTTGCCACCGCCTTGCCGTCTTTCTTCAAC
>DATNCJ010000069.1:0-13265 GCA_035607215.1 Candidatus Eiseniibacteriota bacterium | reverse complement strand
CGTTTCTGCCAGGGACTACTTCCAGATGCTGGGTCGCGGCGATACGATATACGTCAATGTAGGAGCCGCGAAGGGCGTGAAAGTCGGCGACTACATGCGCGTATTCCGCTACCAGGGAATACGGGATGATGTCACTGCCGACGTGAAGGGCTACCAATACAAGATCGAAGGGTACGGCGACTCACCAACGCACCCGGCGCCCAAGGATCTGCCGCGTGAAGTTCTGGGCGAGGGCATCGTGTTGAATGTGACCAAGAATGCCGCGACCGTGCTGGTCACTTACAACAATCTTCCGCTATATGCGGGGGACCTCGTCGAAATCGAGTAGGCATTTTTCTTGGCTGGATTTTTGGACACCCGCGCGGTCCGCTAGCCGCGCAGGTTTCGTTTTTGGACCTCCGCTACGCGTTTGCGGCGTTGGCGTCTTCTGACAGGACCTCGCAGGTGAATCCAAAAAGCTCGACGTCGGCGTCGCGCCAGGCCTCTAGCGGAAGCTGCGCCTTACGGCAAGTCTCCTGAAGGAACTGTTCGGGACTGAAGTGGTGCTCCGTAGCGACCTGAGGCAGGAGTAACCCGCGCCGGCGGCCACGAGCGATCAGCAACCCGTGACGTCCGATTTCGATTTCCTGAGGGCGAATGGGCGCCGGCGATGAAAGCAGCGAGATTTCGATTTGCAGATCGGGAATTTCTTCGGAGCGCACCGGCGGAAATCGCGGGTCTTGCAAAGCGGCGCTGACGGCGCAGCGTACGATACTGTCGCCCAAGGGATCGTACGCCTCGGTTACGCCGATGCAGCCCCGCAAGCGGTGGCGGACATGCAGGGTGACGAAGGCCCCGCGGCGCTGGGCAAAAATTCCATCGAGCGGAATTTGCTGTGGGAGAGATTCGTGCGACACAGCTTCAATAACGGCTTGGCGCGCAAGGCGCAGCAGGGCGCGGCGATCGAGGTCAGAGAGGGATGGCATCCTCGGTCTTCTTGCGAGCCTCCATCAGGCGCAGCTTTCTGCGTTGCTTGATGCGGTCATCGACGTGACTCCAGAAGCGCAGGAAATATTGAGCGGCGGACACCAGCGCGCTGACCACCACCAGCCACAAGAGCAACAACGCGAGGGGCTTCAGCGAAGGATGGCGGGCACCGGCAATCAACACGGCCACGGCGCAGACCTGCAAAACCATCTTGGTCTTGCCGAGAACCGAAGCTTCGATGGTGAAGCCTTCGGCGGAAGCGATATTGCGCAGACCAGTGACGGTGAATTCGCGACCAATGATGATCACCACCATCCAGGCGGGCACCAGGTGCATGTCCACCAGTGACACAAAGGCGGCGGAGATCAGCAACTTGTCGGCGATGGGGTCCAGCAAAATGCCCAGGGTGGTGACCTGCAGTCGGCGGCGGGCGAAATAGCCATCAGCCCAGTCCGTGGCGGCGGCCATCAGCAGGATAAGGACGCCCCAAAACTCGAAATGCATGGGAAAGCCCCACAATTCAATGTTGGGGCTGCGGGTGAGAAGGATGACAATCAGGACGGGGACGAAAAAAATGCGCAGCAGCGTCAATGCATTCGGAAGGTTCATAGGCGCCCAGCGGCGGGATGCCGCCCCCTGTGGCCACAGCCACCGCCGCGTTTCACTATAGCCCCCGCTCCGACAGGCGTCAACGGGGGTACAAGGCCGCGAGGGAAGAGCCAGACGATGGCTGTCAAGTTAATAGGGGTCGGCACGAGGGCGAATCGGAGGGAATACTTTTTCGTAACAACTTTCGGTAAACCTGTGCAAATGTTGGAATTACGGGACAGCAGTGAGTTGAACCACTGGCGCTCGGCACAATTTCGGGACATCGAATAAAGACATTGTTATGAATGGGTTATGAGGAGGTTCGGCAAGGCGTCGCAAAAGTCGGCTGTGAGATGGTTCACGATCCGCCCGGGAGCTAAGTTTCCTTTCCACAGTGTTTTCCACAGCTTAGAGGGCTTGACGGAAAGCCAGGCGAGCCGATAAAGGCAATCCCGAGGTGAACTCGGATGCCTTGCTTTCTACGGTTTTACTTTGAAGTTACCGCGCTCGGCGTCGGCGGCGATTCAGATCAATCGAGGGCCGCGGAGCAGACGTACCGGAAGCATGAACAGAGCGCTTAGAAACGCAAGCACGCCACCCACGGCTATCCCGACGATGCGGAAGGGCAGCAAAATCAGCCACACGAGCGGATACAACACCAGGGCGAGAATGGCGATCGGCCAGCAAAGCAGGAACAAAATGCACCAGAGCAGAAAAGCGGCCATGATTTTCCCTCCACTTCTACTTACGCAAGAGCGCTGCAGGAAGTTCCATTGGTGGCATATTTCACCAAATGGAGGCGTCGTGCAATCGAAACCGGCACCTCGGCATTCAGGAGCATGTGCGAATTGTCGACTTCGGAATGCAGCACACGCCCCATGGCGTGAACCAGCGCGAGTGTGCGGCCTTCCGTGAGAGGGAGACGCAACGAAAGCGCCACCACGGGATCGACGGGCAGGGCGGCATCGATGCGGCGCAGGAGTTCATCGATGCCTGCTCCCGTCAAGCCGGAAACTACCACAGGAGCGGCGCCGTTAGCGTTCGCCACGCTGGCCTCCAGATCTTTGCGCTGGTCCGCGGTCAGTAGATCGACCTTGTTCAGCACACGGAGTCTTGGACGGCCCGCGACTCCGAGTTCCTGAAGGATCTTGTCGACTTCCTGGTCAAGCTCATCGTGATGCGGATTGGAGATATCGCTCACGTGAACGATGACGGCAGCCTCCTGGACCTCCTCGAGCGTGGCACGAAACGCGGTGAGCAGGCCCTTGGGAAGATCGCGGATGAAACCGACGGTATCGGAGACGAGAACCCGGCGGTTGGAAGGCAGCCGAAGCGCGCGAATGGTGGGATCGAGCGTGGCGAACATGCGTGAGGAGACCAGGACTTCGGCGCGGCTGAGCGCATTGAAGAGCGTGGACTTTCCAGCGTTGGTGTAACCCACCAGCGCCAGCGTGCCCAGCGGCACGGCATTGCGGGCCTCGCGACGCAGCGCGCGCTGCTTGCGGACCTCGTCGATACCCGCCTGGATCTTGCTGATGCGATCGCGTATGCGACGCCGGTCGGTTTCCAGTTTCTTTTCGCCCGGACCGCGTACTCCGATGCGGCCCGCACCGCCACCTGCTCCGCCTGCGCCCCCACCACCGCTTTTTCCGCCTAGTCGCGACATCGCGGCGCCGTGGCCGGTGAGCCGCGGAAGCATGTAGTTCAGCTGCGCGAGTTCCACCTGTAGCTGGCCTTCGCGGCTGCGCGCGTGCTTCGCGAAGATATCGAGAATCAGCTGCGTACGGTCGATCACGCGGCACTCGGTGGCGGCTTCGATATTCCGCTGCTGCATCGCGGTCAAGTTGCCATCAAAAATGATGAGTGGAACTTTGTGCGCGGTAGCCTCGGCACGAATCTCGTCCAGCTTGCCGCGCCCGACCAAGGTGGCCGGATCCGCGGTGTCGCGGACTTGAAATACGGTGCCAGCGACGCCGGCACCCGCGCTGTGCGCCAGCTCGACGAGTTCGTCGAGCGATTCCCGGCCGTGCTCAGCAGCGTTCACGCCGGGAATGCGCGAAGCGCGCTTCCAGGCGACTCCGACCAGCAGGGCGCGTTCGGTTAGCGAAGTCTGGTGTTGCGTTTTCATCGTGAGAGCGAGAGAAAAGTCATCTGGCCGGCCGACGGATCAGAATGGGCGGTAACAATTTGCGGCTTCGATGCGGATACAGATCATGTCCTGATTATACGCTGGTCGGCCCCACACGGCGATTGAAGTCGCGCTCGTGTCGCGGTCAGTTGCCGGTTAGGCGGACAGCCGCCAACTGTGGTGATTCTGGCACGGTCTCCACTGAATTGACTCGACAAACATTCTCTCCAGCGTCATGAATATGTTTCTGGTCGAGCCCACCGCGTGAGTGAACGACACATCATTCCGGGTGCGTGCCTTTGGAGACCCTTGGATGCGTAGAGATTTTCTCTCCGCGATTCGGCAACTGAGGACGAATTTCAGGTTCAGCACGATCATGCTCCTGACGTTGGCGCTGGGCATTGGCGCGACCACGGCAATCTTCAGTTTGGTGAACGGAGTGCTGCTGCAGGCGCTGCCTTTCCGCGAGCCTGCGCGCCTGGTTTCGCTAGAAACGATCGAGTTTCCTCACCGAGAAGGCGCTCCAGCGGACGCGTCCGGAGGAACACCTGCCGATTCGTCCTATCTGGATTTTGTCGATTGGCGGAGACTGAGCCGCACCTTCGAGGCGCTAGCGTCCAGCTCCCGCAGCACTCGCACGTTCAGCCCTGCCAAGCACGCGCGGCCGCGCATGATAACTGGCGCGGCTGTTTCCGCGGGCTTTTTTGAAGTTCTTGGCGTGCATCCAATGCTCGGTCGATCGTTCACAGTGGACGACGAGCAGCCCGGCAAACGCTACGTAATCATCAGTCACGAACTGTGGGCGTCGGACTTCCAATCTTCTCCCGGCGTCATTGGCAGCCACATCACGCTGAGCGACACGCTATACACGGTTGTTGGCGTGATGCCTCAGAGATTCAACTACCCGTACCAAAGTTTGCCCGGAGTCTACTGGGAGCCGCTGGCCCGCGAAAGGTTTGGGCCCCGTGGCTGGACGACGCAACAACGTGGGGACCGGCGAATACAAGTTCTTGGAAGGTTGAAGGAGGGTGTCAACATCGGGCAAGCGCGCGCCGAGATGGATACTATACAGCGCAGCCTGGCGGAGCAATATCCCGAAGATCGCAACGAATTTGCCGTTGCCGTAAAGCCATTGTTGGAATATTTGACCGGTGACGTTCGCCAGCCATTGCATGTGCTCTTTGCAGCGGTAGCCGCTCTTCTGTTGATTGCCTGCGTCAATGTCGCGGGGCTGATGCTCGCTCGCGGATTTACTCGCAACAATGAATTCGCAGTGCGCGTGGCGCTGGGAGCCAAGGCGTCGCACATCATCCGGCAGGTTCTGATCGAGTCTACAGTGCTGGCCTGCTGCGCCGGAGTGGTTGGGATCGCGTTTGCATTCTTGCTGCTGAAAATGTCCCTCGCATTCGCTCCCGGAGATTTGCCGCGGTTGAGCCAGGTGCGCATCGATGGGATGGTGCTGGCGTTTGCCTTCTTGATTTCATTACTGACTGGTGTGTGTTTCGGCGTAGTCCCTGCCTGGGTAGCATCGCACTCGGATTCGTCGCTGGGGTTGTGGCGCGCGGGCCGCGGGATTCGCGGCAGCCGCAACGAACAGAGATTACACGGCGGGCTGGTGATCGCGGAGACGGCGATCAGCCTGATCCTGCTGGCCGGTTCGGGATTGTTGATCCGCAGCTTTGTGGAAATACTGCACCTCGATCCTGGATTCGATGCGCACCACCTGCTGGTGTTTTACGTGGGATTGACTCCGGTTGCTCCAAAGGATAAAGCGAATGCTTTCTTTCGTCAGTTGCTGCCCGAAGTGTCCGCGATCCCGGGTGTTCAGTCCGTTGGCGGCGTCAATCCGGTGCCGTTCGACTACGAGCGCGGCGGTCACTTCAGCATCGCAAGAAGACCGCTCGACCCCGGCGAAATACCCGCCGCCGCGGTCAATCTCGTGGAGCCTCGATATTTTGAAACGATGCGAATCCCGTTGTTGAAGGGGCGGACCTTCAACGAGCGAGATACCGCGCAGGGAAAGCCGGTAGCGATTGTGAACGAGGAATTCGCGCGAATGTTTTTTCCCACGGAGGACGCCCTCGGGAAATACATTCAGCCGGATCTCGGTGAGGGTAATCGGTGGAACATCTGGTGCGAAATTGTTGGAGTGGTCAGGAGCGTCCGCAATCTCGATCTGACGCAAAGGCCCAGGCCTCAGTTTTATTTGCCGTACGAGCAGGAATCTTCGACTTGGCCGCAGGCGGTGATCCTGCGCGTTGCAGGTGATCCCGAAGCGTATGTAAACACCCTGCGTGCCACCGTTGCGGGGCTCGATCGCGAACTGCCAATTTTCGAAACGTTCACCGTGGACGAATTAATTGCCAAGTCGATGTCATCGGCGCGCTTCGAGGCGCAGTTGTTAACGTGTTTCGCGGTCTGCGCGCTATTGCTGGCGGCGGTAGGGTTGTATGCGGCGCTTTCGGAGATGGTGGCGCGGCGGACCTTTGAGATTGGCTTACGGGTCGCGTTAGGCGCGCAACGCGGCGATGTTTTCCAGTTCGTGGTGCGTCGGGGCTTGGTCCTAGCTTTGATCGGATTGACACTTGGGCTTGCAGGTTTTGCGATGGCGGTGCGATTCGTCGCCGGCATGCTCTATGGCGTGCGTTCGTTCGATCCGCTGACGCTGATGGGTGTCTCCGCGATTCTGCTGTGCGTCTCCCTGCTGGCGAGTGCCGCGCCGGCGTGGCGTGCCACGCGACTGGAGCCAACCGCCGCACTCCGAGAGCAGTAGAACAATTCCAATCGGAGACCGATCCACTACCGGAGTTGCTGCTCGCGGAGCCATGCCAGCGACTGCTGCTGCACTGCCGGATCATCACCGAAGCCCGCGCACCAATGAACGCCAGACTCGCGGCGAAACCAAGTTTGCTGACGCTTGGCGTAGCGTCGAGTGGCCTGCTGAATGGCTGCGCGGGCATCCACAATTTTCATTTCACCGCGCAGCACTGAGCGCAGTTCGCGATACCCGATGAACCCGAAGGGCTTGGCATCTTCTGCCGCGCCGGAGGCGAGGAGCGCGCGGACTTCGTCCAACCATCCATGCTGCAGCATGGCTTCAGTTCGTGCATGAATTCGGGCATACAAAGCTTCCCGTGCGGGATTCAGGCCGATCTTCACAGCGTGCCAGCCTTGCAGCGGCGCGCGCTCGGAGCGATGAACCTCGGAAAGCGGGCGCCTGGACAGCAGACAAATCTCGATGGCGCGAATCAGCTTCTGTTCGTCTCCGGCCGCGATTTTTCGCGCGGCTTCGGGATCCAGTCGCTGCAACACGCGATGCAAGTATCCCGCCGAGTGAGCTTCCCTGCTCGCTCGCAATCGATCGCGAAGTTCTTCCGAGCGCTGCGGAACATCCGCCAAGCCTTCGAGCAGCGCCCTAAGGTATAGACCGGTGCCGACGGTGAGAATCGGAATTCGAGCGCGGCGGCGCAAATCATCGAGCGCCGCAATGGCCAGCTCACGATAGCCGCCCGCTGTGGAGGTCTCACCTGGCTCCAGAAGATCGATCAAGTGATGCGGAATTCCGCGGCGCTCAGCAACCATAGGTTTTGCGGTGCCGATGTCGAAGCCCCGGTAGAGCTGGGTGGAATCGCAGGCCACGACTTCGCCACCGAGCCTCTCGGCGAGCCACGCCGCCAGCGTCGATTTGCCCGCAGCCGTGGGACCCACGATGGCGACGAGCGGCAAGAGCGGTTTTTCCTGGTTCATCGAAAAATAAGGTGGCGTGCGCGAACGAAGAGGAAAATGAGCACAAACAGCGCCAACAAAAGGCTGCCAAGCACTTGTTGGCGTACCAGCTTCACTAGTGTGCGTAGTCCGGCTGCAAATTGTAGTAGTACGTGAAACGCAATTCGATGAAGGGCCCGCTAAAAGCGCGAGGCAACGGTTCGAACGGATTCGAGGCGCGAATCGAAGAAACTGCAGCGCGATCGAGGGGCTCTTTCCCCGATCCCCGCACGGTAGCCGGCTCCGCAGCAGGCACGCTGCCATCGCGCATGATGCGAAACTGCAGGGAGACGACGCCCTTGTCGCCGAGCCGCACAGATTCCGGCATCACCGCGAACCAGTTGCGCTTCACGGTGACGTATACGCGCTGAAGATAGTTGCTGAAGTCCACGCCTTCTGTCGGCGTCAACATTTCCATCGCGCCGTAGGCCGCGCCCTGCCCGCCGCCGCCCGGGATCCCGCTGTTGTTGGGAATCTGTCCACCGCCGCCGATCGCGGAAGGTGCGCTCATCTTCGCGGATTCGCGAATGGAATCCTGCAGCGAATGGCCGAGCGAATTTTTCGGCAGCAGCAAAGAATGATCGGTGGGCTGTTGCTGTGGCGCTTCCAGTTTGAGCGGCTGCTTGGGCGCTTCAGCCTTCGCCACGGAATCGTCGGGCGTTGGTGTAGGTTTCGGCGGAGCGACGTTGGGTTGCGGAGTCGGTGCGCTCGGCAATTCCTTCACGACGCGCTCCGGCTCTTTGGGTTTGGGAGTTGGCTGCGGTTCGGGCACCGGCGGCGCCACCCGGCGCAAGACTCGCGGATCGACCTTGACTGTCGGCTCTTTCGGGCGCGGCGCGGTTTTCAGCGCGTCCAGCGCGCCCGGCGGTAGAAGAACAGTGATCTGGCGCCGCGCCAGTTCTTCTTCCTCTGCCGTCGGCATACGCGGCGGAAATATCTTCGGCTCGAAAATCAGAAACAGAATGAATAGTGCGTGCGCGGCAAACGAGGAAACAGTCTTGATCAGTTCGGCGTGAGAATGCTGGACCGATGGCGGCTTGGCCATCAACTGAACTTCGCCGGTCATGAAGATATCGGCGTCGACCAGGTCACTGGGGATATTTTCCAGAGGCGCGATGATTTCCGGTGGCGCCGCGCCTTGCGGAACGGTGATGCGCTCGTCGAGATCGGTGGGTTGCAGCGGGAGGCTGGATTTTTCTTCAATAACGAATTCGGAGGGCTTTACATCGCGCGGCACTACCACGCGCGCGGCAATCGACTCCAGCGGCAGCGAAGACGGAATGGTGGTGCGCCCGTCCAGCTGGACGATCGGCAGCATCGCAGGCACGAGGGTGCGTTCGTCCAGTGTGGACGGACGGCGCCGCGACGACGGTGCATCGGCGGCCGGCGGTTTGGCGCCATGCGGAACCAGGATCCTGGGAATCATTTCTCTGTCTTCTGCGCTGCGGAAAAGGCTAGCAATTGGACGCGCTCACCATGCTCCTGGATGCTTGCCATGACTCTTTCCGCCACTTCCAACGCCGCGCGGCCGGCCGAGCCACTGGTTCGCGGCTGGCGGCGGGTGCGCACGGCCTCGATAAAAGCTTCCAGTTCGGCGTGCAACGGCTCCTCGGCGGACGCTGGCAATTTCTCAAACCCAAACTCCGGTTGCGGCCCGGGCGTTTTCACTCCGACACGCAGCGCATCGCGGCGCGCATAATCGAGCGAGATGTATTCGTGCTGCTGGAAGAAACGCATCTTGCGCACACGCTCGGTGGAAACGCGGCTGGCGGTGACGTTGGCCACCGCGCCACCTGCAAATTCCAGGCGCGCGTGGGCAATGTCGACTTTGTCCGTGAGCACCGGGATCCCGACGGCCTTCACTTCCGTCACCTGTTGTTTCACCAGCGCCAATAAAATGTCGATGTCGTGGATCATCACGTCGTAGATGACATCCACATCCAGGCTGCGCGGCGTGAATACACCGAGCCGGTGCACCTCAAAGAACAGCGGATGATCGACGATGGGCTCGACTGCCAACACCGCGGGGTTGAATCTCTCGACGTGGCCGACCTGCAAGATGCGCTGAAATTTCATTGCGGCATCGAGCAGCGCGTCCGCCTCTGCCAGATTCGTGGCCATGGGTTTTTCGACCAGCACGTCGAGTCCCAGCTCCATCAAACGGCAGCCCACTGCAGCGTGATCGACGGTGGGAACGGCAACACTCACAGCGTCGACGCGCCCGCGTAATTCATCCAGTCCCCGAAAAATCTGAGCCTGAAATTCCGCTGCGACCTCGGCAGTGCGCTTTGCGCTTTTGTCGTAAATGCCCACCAAGTCAGCGCCGGGAATTTCCCGGTACACGCGCGCGTGATTGCGCCCGAATTCCCCCGCGCCGATGACGGCGACGCGAATCTTGCGCGCTGCCCCGGACGTCACACTCATTCCTTGTCCATTCCTGCAGCGACGCGCTTTGGTTCCAGCGCGCTGGCAGGCGCTACCGCCCGAATCGCGATCCCCGCCGCGTCCGCTTGCTCGATCAATTTTGCTCGGTCAAATAACAGGGTGCGCCCGGCGTCGAGAGCCAAGGCCGTGGCGCGGGCACTCTTCATCTGTTCGATGGTCGGCAGACCAACGACGGGTACATCGAAGCGCATGTCCTGGCGCGGCTTGCTGACTTTGACGACCACCAATGGCCTGTCGCCGGCGAGGCGCGCCGCCCGTGCGATGGTTTCATCGGTGCCTTCCATGGCTTCGACTGCCACGCACGCGCGATCGGAAATCACCACAGTCTGGCCGATGTCCATCGCGGCAATTTGGCGCGCAACCTTGAGGCCATACTCGATGTCCGCGGCTTCGCGTTTATCCGGCGCGCGTTTGGTCAGCACGCCCGGATCCGGCACCAAGGGCTTCAGAAAATGCGTGGAGTCCACCAGGTGAATGCCTTCATCCTCCAGCACACGAGCCACCGCGCCGATCAGCGCGTCGGTGTTTTTTCGCTTCAGCGAGAACAGCAGCTTGGCCAGTTTCCAATCCGGACGAATCGAGCTGAAAATTTTGTTGTGCTTCACCTGGCCGGCCATTACCGCGCGGGTCACGCCTTCCTGGTGCATCAGGTCGATCGCTTTGCTCAATTCGCCGAGGCTCACCCAGTGCAGGCGTTTGACCGCATCCGCGAGCTGCTCGGAAGCCTCCTCCTTCAAGGCAATCACCGCCATCTCGATGCCCTGGCTGCGCGCGCCCTCCAGCACCAGAAACGGAAAGCGGCCGTTCCCGGCGATGAGTCCCCATCCTGTCGTTCCCGCGTCTGGCATGAAGGCCGTCGATTGGCGCGTGCGTTGCGCGTTACTTCCCTTTACTTGACGATTCCACGCTCGGCGGTTTCGATGAACTGAATGAGTTCCGCCACGTCCGCGGATTCCCCGAGAGACTTGCGCATTTCCGCGAGCGCCTGGTTGGTATTCAATTTCGAGCGTAACAGCAGTTTGTAGGCCTGCGTGAGGGCTTTCACGCGTTCGGAGGAAAAACCTTTGCGTTCCAGGCCGATCTTGTTCACCCCGAAACTGGTGGTTTCGCGCTCGGTTACGATCAGCGAGAACGGCGGCACGTCTTGCGTGATGACCGTGCAAGCGCCGATGTACGCGTAACGCCCGACGCGACAAAACTGGTGCACCGGAGACGCAAATCCAATGGTTGCGAAATCCTCGATCACCACATGGCCGGCCAAAGTCGCACTGTTCACGAACAGCGTGTTGTCGCCCACGCGGCAATCGTGCGCAACGTGTGAAGACGCCAGAAACAGATTCCTGCTGCCGATGATGGTGACCCCACCACCTTTGAGGGTGCCACGGTTGACGGTCACGGACTCGCGAAATGTATTTTCATCACCGACGAGCAGCTGCGTTCGTTCGCCACGGAATCCCCAATCCTGCGGGTCGCCACCCACGGAACTAAACGGATGAAAAATATTGTTGCGGCCGAACTTCGCTGGTCCCTGAACAACGGCGTGGGGATGCAGGATGCAACCGTCGCCCAGCTCCACGTCCTCGCCGACTATGGCGTAGGCGCCGATCTGAACACCGGAGCCCAGTTTCGCGCCCGGTGCTACCACGGCCTGAACATGGATGTGCGCCGCGTTCATTTCTTCGGGGCTTCCTTTGCAGGCTCCGGCTCGCGATCGACCATCTTGCACATCAATGTCGCTTCGGCGGCCAGCTGCCCGTCGACCGTAGCGCGCCCTTCCAGCTTGCAGAAATCGCCGCGCCAGGAGAGTACTTTGATTTCGAGCTTTAACTGATCGCCAGGCACCACCGGCCGGCGGAAGCGCGCGCCGTCCACGGCCACGAAGTACAACAACTTACTCTCGCGATCAGGTATTTCGAGCAGCAACAGTAGACCGCCGGTCTGCGCCATGGATTCGATAATCAGCACGCCCGGCATGATGGGTTTGCCGGGAAAATGTCCCTGGAAGTGGGACTCGTTGATGGTTACGTTCTTGATGCCGACGATGTGCTTCAGCCGCTCCATTTCCAGAATTCCGTCCACCATCAGGAACGGGTAGCGATGCGGCAGTATTTTCTGAATCTCGACCACGTCGAGGATCATCTGCTTTCTCCGTCAAGCCGCGGGCGCTCTGCGGCAATGTTCCTTGTCCGGCAAACTTATGATTATATGCGAACCTTGCGCCGCGCGATATCCATCCGCGGCTGTTGTCCGGTGAAGCAACCCGCGTCGTTCGTGCCTCGATATATCGCATGCAGCCATTGGTTGATGCTCGTCCGGGGCGCTGCTACGATGTGCCCCCATGCCCGCCCCCTCCCCAGTCAAAAATCTGTTCGAATATACGTCCAGAAAATTGCCGGAGATGATTTCCGCGCTCCGCCGCTTCGTCGTTTGCGAATCGCCCAGCCTGGAAAAGGCGGCGGCGGACCGCTGCTGCGGAGTGCTCGCCTCGGAATGGAAAAAACGAAACGTGCGGGTCGAACGGCTGGCGAGAAGAGATCGCGGCGACCTGCTGCGCATTACCTGGTGGCCGCACAAATCGCTCCCGCAAGGCCAGTTGCTGGTCCTCGGCCACTACGACACGGTATACGCCACCGGAACTCTGGCGAAGATGCCGTTTCGGGTTAATGGCGGCAAAGCCTACGGTCCCGGCACTTTCGACATGAAGGCGGGAATCGTGCAGGCACTTTTCGCACTCGACGCCTTGCAGAAATCAGGGCGCCCGGTCCGCAAACGTGTGGTCTTTCTGTGGACTTCGGATGAGGAAATCGGAAGCGAGGCTTCACGCAAGCTCATTGAGGTTGAAGCGAAGCGCAGCGATGCGGTGTTCGTGCTGGAACCCGCGTTCGGTCCCCGTGGACTGTTAAAGACCGAGCGCAAAGGTGTCGGCGAGGCGGAAATCATCGCTTTTGGCCGGGCCTCCCACGCCGGACTGGCGCCCCACGAGGGCGTGAACGCCATCGAGGAACTCGCGCAGCAGATTTCGCGCGTTCGCCTGTGGAACGACCTGCGCCGCGGCACGACCATTGCCGCGTGCATCGTCGAAGGAGGTACGCGCAGCAATGTCATTCCCGAGCGGGCGCGCGCCGTCCTCGACCTGCGAGCCCTGCGAATATCCGACATGCGTGGCCTGGAGCAGCGATTGCGCCGTCTCCGCCCGATCCTGCCAGGCGCGCGCCTGGAAATCCGCGGCGGCTTTTCCCGCCCTCCGCTCGAGCGCAAAATCAGCGCGGCTCTTTTTGCCCGCGCCAAAGCGCTGGCCACTCAGCTGGGCTTCGCTCTCTCGGATTGCTCCGTGGGGGGAGGTTCGGATGGCAACTTCACTGCCGCGCTGGGT
>DATNCJ010000008.1:0-95268 GCA_035607215.1 Candidatus Eiseniibacteriota bacterium | reverse complement strand
GGCTCGCAAGGCGACACTGCAAAAATCCTCGCGCGCTTCACTTCGCTGCGCCGCGACAATGTCGCATTCCTGAACACCATGCCCGCGAATGCCAACGCGCGAACGGGCCACCACTCCGAGCTGGGGCCCATCACGCTCTCGCAAATGCTATGCGAGTGGGCCTCTCACGATCTTGGCCACCTTCGCCAGATCGCCGAACTTTACCGCGCCCGCGCCTTCTATCCTTACGCGGGCCCCTTCCAAAAATATTCCAATCCCAAACCGTGAAAAATTCTTCGCCGCTCATGTATCCTATTAAAAGGATGAACCTCAACATGGGACAGGAATGAAGTACAACACTGGATCAACCGTTAAAGTGCGGCTGTACTCCGGCCGAATCGTTACCGCCAACATCACGGATATCGTGTCGCGTTCCGCGGGGCGCAAAATCCACATTGCGTATGACAATGCGACCGGGGTGGTGAACCCCGCGCAGATCATCGAGGTGGCGGAAACGCTGCCGGTCGAGCAGTCCCGCGTCCCGGACGCGGCTCCTGCCGCCGCAGTACGCAAGCGGCCCACGTCGCAGGTGGTGCGCGAAATTGCCGAAGACTACCTGCAACTGGCGCGGAATGGCGGCGGAACACCCGACACTTTGCGAGAGAGCAACTATCGCTGGCTGATGAAGCTGGCGGACAAGATTCGCGCGAAGAGTCCGCTACGGCCGCTGTGATCGCGCGTCACTAACTCAAATTCTTCAGCCGACCTGATTCTTCAGTCAACCCGCGTTCAAAAAATGCGACGAAGATGGTGGAGGCGGGGGGAGTCGAACCCCCGTCCGAAAAGCGCTGCGACACGAAGCCTACATGCTTAGCTCAATTCGTTGTGTTCGCTGGCGGCGCTTGGAATGAGCAAGAAACGCTACCGGCTAGTCCGATGGTTCTCGCCCGCCCCTTGCGGACCGAAAGGAGCGGGCCAGCTCACTGTGTGACGCCTCTGACCGGGCCCATGAGCAAAGCCCGGGGAAGCGTGCGCTTAATTAATTAAGCAGCAAGTGCCAAGTTGTTGTTGGCAGTTCTAGTTTCCACCAAGTTGCGGCCAGGTGGGTGCCGGCATGCCTTCGTGGCGCGACAGCTTCCGTCGAAACCGTGTCGCCCCCTGTGTCAGACCTCCATTCTATCATTGGGCGGGCCCGCCGAGGACGGCAGCAACGGGCGGCAATTCGTAATTCGTGACCTGTGACTCGTGATCCGTGGCCCGTGAGTGTGCGACCAGTGGTTACCCCCCCACCCCGGTGTTTTGGGGCAAAGAGTGCACAAGCTTTTGATTCTGGGCAAGTTGATGGGAAAACTTGTGCACAACAGTGCGTGGGCACGGCAGAGAAGCGGAGAGCACGCTCCATTCCCCCATCTTCCTGTATCAAACTCGAAAAAAAGGGGTTATCTGGCTGTCCGTATCCTATTGAAAAGGCCGAAGATTTGTCGGCATAGAGATGCCCGGTGGAGGCGATTGGGGCGGGGCGTGCGTGAGGCGTGAGGGGACATGGCGATCGAAGCGCGGGGGCGCGAAAACTAAACTGTGGAAAGGATAGCACGCTGTTAACCAGATTTAAATAATAGCTTGTTAGTACTTCGGTAGTACTTTTTGAAGGAATTTCCCGACACCGGGCGCTGGGGCGCAACTAAGCCGAAACGTTCCGCGTGTCCCCGGCCTTCCGCCCGGAATGGAATGACGAAATGAAGTGCGAGGCGCGGAGAAACCCGAGACCAGCCTCGAACCCCCCGAGCGTGGACACCCACCGCGTGACCCCGAGGTGATGCTGCATGGCGGACGGACTTGGTGTACGTGCCAGACGGGACGGCGAAGCGTGCAACATCGCTTTCGGACACCCCACTTCACAGCCGTCGTCGCGGCGTTATTGCACGATCAGCGTTAGCGGCAAAGTCCGCGATCCCGCTGGACTCGTTGCCACGAAGTTCACAGTGTAGGTGCCCTGCGGCGTGACGTGTGTTGTTGGCGTTGGTGTTGGCGTGGAACTGGAACCCCCGCCGCATCCTGCAAGGGCAAAGCCCGTGGCGCAGAGCGCGAGAAGGGCCAGAACCGCGGTGACGAAAGGCCGCGACGCGCGGAGCAGGCGTCGCGTGGGCCATAACAAAGCGAGTAGCAGCAAACCGAGCCATGAGAATCCGGCAAATGTCGTGGAAGTGGCTGTACAGAGTTGCGCGGTTTGCTGTTGGGCGGTGGAGATAGTGACGGAAACGTTGAGCGGGTTTCCGCTGAGAGTAGCAGTGGGCGGCGTGATGGCGCACGCCGCGAATTGGGGCAGCCCGGTGCAACTGAAGCCGACCTGTCCGGACAAGCCCTGCGGAGTGATGGTCAGTGCGTAGCTAGCGGGTTTGCCGGCGGAGACGGTTGTTGAGCTGCCGCCGGAACCACCTGGGGCGATCTGAAGGTCGCCCGCGGTGCCCTGGAGAAGGATAACGTGAGGGCTGCCGGGAGAATTATCGGTGACGATGAGATTGCCCGTCTGACCTCCGGCAGACGTCGGCGAGAAGGTGATGGAGACAGAGCAACTGGCGCCCAGCGCGAGCGTGGCGCAGTTATTGGTTTGTGAATATTGGCCGACGGTGTTGACATTGGAAATCACGAGTGGCGCCGAGCCCGCGTTGGTGATCGTTAGGCTTTGCGCGTTGGAATTGGTGCCGATCAGCACGGAGTCGAAATCAAGAGTAGTGGCGGAAAATCTGGCCAGCGACGCAGTTGGGCCGACGACGAGGACCAGATTCGCGATCTGATTGCCGGGAGTTGTGACAGTGATCGGAAGCGAGCCTTGCAAGGCGATCAGTGCGGCCGGAACGGTGGCGTCGATTTCCGAGGAATTGATGACCGTGGCCTGTAAGGGCGTAGCGTTGGACGAGACGGTGTCGCCGCCGACAAAGCCGGTGCCGGAAATTACGATCGGCAGATCGGCGCTGCCGGCGGGAACGTCCTGCGGAGATAACTGAGTGACGGTGAACTGTGGACCTGCGACCGTGGCACCGGTGAGGCTGGTGCGCATCATGAGGAGGCGCGTCTCGCTGGCGATCGCAAGACCGCTTATACCCCAGCGAAATAGCTGCGCGGTGGGCGGAGAGGTCCCCTCGTTCATATGAATAACGCCCAGGAGTTGTTGGCTTTTCAGATCGAAGGCCTGAACAATAGCGCCACCGATCAAGATTTGGTCCACCAAGCCATCAACCGGGGGGAATGAAGAGTTCTGGCCCGCGAAATAGACTCGCGAAGCGGCGGCCTCGACCTTGATCCCGGCCCGGGAAGCGACACCTGGAATGGTGCCTTTGATGGTGAGCGTGGCGGGATCAACAATTTGTCCGTCAGCGACATAAATGGAAGTGCCATCGGAATCGAGCTGCGTGCCGCCCGGGGACTGCGAATCGAAGTTGGTGACCTCTTGCACTTCGGTGATGCCGGTATTGTCGATCGCGAATTTGTAGGTAGTTGACGGGATCTGATGGAGGGTGGTGCCGTAAAGAGTGGAGGCGTCCTGGCCAATGGAAAGCAGGATGTCAGGTTGGAGCTGATTCTCTGCGGCCGCATTCGCGCGCATGACAGTATCGTCGAATACCGCGATGCCAACGCCGCAAGGAACAAAGCCTACACCGCAAAGCGTGACTGCCCACGTGTGGGGGTGCCCCGGCAGAACCTGAAGGGCGTCGGCGACGAGTGGATTGTGAAACGTTGGATCATTTCCCAAGCCGACGGTGAAATTTACAGTGCCGGCGGGCAGGGTCACCTGCGCGACCTTAGCGTCGCCATCGAGTCCCACGTATAGGAACTGGCCATCGTCGGAAACGGCAAGTTGGTTGGGTCCGTTGCCAAGGCCCCACGCATGGACCACGGTCGAGGAGGCGGGATCGACGGCGATGACCTGGCCGGTGTAGTTCTGCGACTGCGCAGAAATGCTACCGTAAATCAGCCCGGATTTCGGCTCATAGACCCATTGCTTGGCATCGATATTGCGAATCGCGGAATAGATGGTCCAGGGGTAGGTGTTGGATACCCCGCCACCGGGAGCGGGATTTGTGACCGTAACGGTGAGTTCGCCGACCTGGTCGAGATCCGCTGAGGTTGAGTCCGCTAACAGCAGTTCCTGGTAGCTGTAGTGCGTGGCTCGGGGCGAGCCGTTTACTATAACCTGCGATCCGGGAAAGAAATTTGTTCCCGTGATGACCAGCGTTTGGGGCTGCTTGTCGGTGGCGGCTGCCACCACCGCACCGATACTGGGCGTGGGATAGGTGAGCAAACCGTTGCCTGCCAATGCAATTACATGGGGACCACCGGGGACGTTGTCCGTGATGGTCAGCGTGCCGGTGCGGAGTCCCGCAGCCTTCGGAGCAAAGTTGATGAGGATGTAGCAAAGGGGAGCGGCGCCGGGAAATGGAATTGGCGGATGGATGGGAGAAACGCAAGAGCTGGTGTCGAGGGTTACGTCTCCCGTTGCAGTGATATTGCTGATGATCCAGTCGCCATCGCCATTGTTGTTCAGGAACAGAGGAAATCCTGCGCTCGTGCCTACGAGCAAGTCGGAAAAAGTAAACGACGGCGGGAAGAGGACTTGCGGAGTTCCGCCTTTACCGGTGAATCCGACCTTCAGGTGAGAAATGGGGGCATTGTCAGTAAGGGTGATGGAGCCGCCGACGGGATCGGCCGTGGTCGGCGTAAACGTCAGGTGAATGACACAGTCGGCGCCGGGCGCCACGGAGCCGCAACTTTGTGCGGCGGTGACATTGGGCAAGGAGGCTGCAACACTGCTGATCTGCAAGGCAGCGTTGCCGCAGTTCGTCACCGTCAGATCTTTGCCGGTCGAGGTATTGACCAGTACCGCGCCGAAATCGATGGAGGCCGGAGCGACGCAAACGGAAGGCGCGGGTGTGGACAAATCCAGTTTGGCGATGAAGGCATGGGGATAGGCGCCCTGTGAAGTGGGGGGAGGAGGGGGCGTCGGCTCGAAGGTATTCGGCGTTGTCGGGAAATCACTGGCGTAAGTCTGGCCGGCAACCAGCAGGTGGTCCTGTGTATCAATGGCAAGCGCGGAGAATGCAGATCCCTGATTGAATTCGCTGGCGTTGAGGAAGCTGCCGAAAAGCAGCGAACTCAGGTCGGGATTCATCTTGGCGAGGATCAGGTCGTTAGCAGTGAATGAGGTTTGGCGAGTGCTCACCAGCGGATTCTTGAGCGGGAAATCGTCTGAGGCCGTGATGCCGCCCACAACGACGTTCAAGTTGCTATCCAGCGCAATAGAGGTGAAATTCGTCCCTCCGTTGCCGATATCCGGTGTTCCCCCCAGGTAGGTAGCTGCCATCACCGTAGTAGCGTGGCCGTCCACTTTCATGATGTAACCGTCGTTGCACACGCAATTCGCACCCAGGGCAATCGACTTCTGGAAAGCATTGGCAGAGACAGGTAAATTTGTTTGACCGGTGAACCCGGTGATGTATAAATTGCCGGCGGAGTTGACGGCCAACGCGCTAACGACGTCGGCTCCGGGAACGTAAGTGGCGAAGTTAAGCGCACTGGCGTTGGCGTTGAGTTGCAGCAGAAATCCGGCGGTGGGATCGAACGAGTTCGGAGGGGTCGGAACCGTGGCCAACAAGACGCCCGGCGTTGTAGGCAAACCCGCGCCACCGGTGCCACCGATGGTCACTTGGCCGAGCAAATCCACCAAGATTGCCGACGGTGCGAAGTTATTGGTGTGGACCGCGCCTTGCACGGGAGTCGCATTTCCCGGAACCAATGTCGAGTAGACCAACTTTCCGGTTGGGTCGAGTTTCAGAACGAATAAGACATCGTTGGGATAGTGAGTAGGTGTAGAGCTTAGCGTTCCCGAAGTGAGCTGAAAGTTGGCGTCGTAGGTGGATCCAGTGAGATAGGCGTTGCCGTGGCTATCCAGAACCATCTTTCCGAAGTTCGTGGCTTGGTTGCCCTGCTGGCCGCCGACGTAGCCCGAATAGTTAAACGCGGAGCCGTCCGGCTTAATCGATACAACGAAATAGTAGTTGGCATTGAAGTTCGGCGTACTAAACGGGAGCACGCCACCTGCTTGCGGGAAATTGTGTGACGAAGAAACTCCTGAGACAAAAATGTTCCCGGTTCCGTCCACAGCAATGGAGGAGGACATCGTTCCAAATCCCCCGCCAGTATTACCTCCGGTCAAATAGGTGGAAAAGAGCAGTGTGTGGCCGGTGGGATCGAGTTTGGAGACGAAGGCCACCGAGAAACCGGGATTGCTATCAGACATGCACGTCGGGCAAAGGGGCGACGAACCGTTCGTGGTGGGGAAATCGGTGGAGTTGGTGTAACCGGTCAGGTAGATGTTGCCAGTGGAATCGGTAGTTACGGCGGTGATCTGGTTGGAAGTAGTTCCGGCGAGATAGCTGGAGAAGACGAAGACCGGGTCAATCACCAGTGATTGGTGGTGATCGTATTCGCCGAGGGCGAAGCTGAGGTCGCCGTTTTTAGCAATGACGTAAGTAGCGGTTACCAGCGTGCGAACTCCTGTCGATTTTGCCTCTTGATAGGCAATCGGTTGGTGGAGGTGAACGATGGAATCACCGAGGTGGAATTCCAGATCGCCGGAAGGGGCCAGGCGGGCTGGATAGTTGGCGCGAAAGACGATTTGGTTCGGGTCTGCACCGGGTCGCAAGATGAAATCATGCTCGAGCAATTCGCCCGCGCCATGGAAGAGAGCGTCGATTCCGGGATAGATCTGCCGATAACGAATACCGCCAAATTGGGGGATATTGCGCAGCCAGTTGGCTTCGTTTGATCCGCGTAGGTAGTTAGAGCGGCCGGGCAGCGGCTGTTCAGCGGTAATACCTGCTTTTGGATTCGCACCAGCCCATCGGATTTGCAGCCGGCGAATCGTGGTCCTGGATATCGGGACAAAGGCGTCGACTCCGTCGGAAAAATAGAAGGTCTGAACGCCACTATGGCGCGCAAGGAACTGGTATTGGGATGGTGCCTGACCTTTATTTGGTTCAAAAGCGAACGGGGCGGCCGGAAGGCTTGATAACTGGGCGGAAGAAGTGGGGGCGGTAAAAGTGGCGGTTGTCGCCAAGAACAGACATACGAGTAACAGAGACTTGAGCAAGCCGGAACGAAACATTGGGCTGGAACCTCCGTCTGCGGCAAGACGAATATACCTAAAGTACGTACAAGGAGAAATACTATGACAAGGGGTACGAGCGTACTAAAGCGAAGGTACTAAGATTAAAAATCTAATCGGTCGATGAAGGCCATCCCGTCCTTCGGTAGGGTTTCAGCTTTGTAATTCTGGAGATCGCGCTGGGGGTTGCGAAAAGGGGTACTTCTAGGCACAAAAGTACTGTTAGGCGGTTGACGGGGTAGGGCGCGGCTTCCAGAATCAGGGGACGGGGCAATTCGGCTGAAAATGGCAGGGATGGACCCCGAATCGTATGTCACAAGAACCCAACGCGGCTAATACGGTAGAGCAGGTGGTGTCGCGAGCTCTGCGCGACAATCTGGAGCGCATCCAGCGGAATTCGGATGAGTTGCACCAAGCTATCGCGGATGTGGTGGCGGCGTGCAGCAGCGCGAAGCCGACCAATGCGCTGCCTCCGATGCTGCGTGCGCAGACAGCGGCGGCATCGCTGACGGCGGTGCTGGAAGTATTGACGAAATTCGTGGCGACGACGCTGCAGCCGGGGTCGCGGTCGCCGTTTGAGGCGGAAATCGCACGGCTGGCGGGATCGGTGGGCGTGGGCGCGCCGGTACAGGCTCATGCGCCTGCGGTAGCGCCCGCGAGGCCGGTGGCCGAGTCGACGGCACCGGTGGTCGCGCATCCAATAGATCATACCGTGGAACATAGGGTTGAACGAGTGGCCGATGCGGTGGTTGAGGCTCCGGTCGCTGCCGAGGCCGCGGAAGCGGAACACGCACCGGTAGCGGCGGGCGAGAGCGAGGAAGCGGTAAGTTTTAACGTCAGCCGGTTGTCGGCTGAGGAACAAGAGCTGCACCGGCGTGCAAATCGGGTGGCCAAAGTTTCGATGCAAGATATTAAAATGCTGCGTCCAGAGCAGGTGAAGCTGGGCCGCGAGCACAAAGATATTTGCAATCGTTTGCGGGATGACATTGAGAAAGCTCATCGAGAGTACGACCGGCGCTTCAAACCAATCATGGACCACCCGGTGGATTACTTTTATCGCTGGATGGTGGAGATCCTTGCCGATGGCGATGCGCATGCCCTCGGCGAATATCCCTACGCTACGACCGGCGCTCGCCACTAGAACTGGAGTGGGATGGTCCGCCGCGGGTGCGCGCGGGCATCGCGCGGTAGTTGCGCGCTCTGCCTGGAGTTCGCGTGTTTTTGCGTTAATTCTTGCGTTTACGCTGGTGGCCGGCGTGCCGTTCGATGCGCTGGCGCAGACAGCTCATCGAAAAAAGAAAAAAACCGGCAAGCCAAAGGCGGCTCCTTGCCGCACTGGGTGTGGCCCGAATACTTCGGCGCCGGAGATAACCTCGGCGACGCCGGAGGATGAGGCGGCGCAGCGCGAGCTTTCGAATCTGGCGCGCGCGCTGCACAACGCCACGACGGGCTCCTACGACAAACTGGCGGCATTTGCGGGGAAGAACGCGTCGAATGTGTGGGGCGCGCGGGCGGCGCTGGCGCTGGGTTACGACGACTACAACAAAAATCGGGCACCGCAGGCGCTGACGTGGTTTGCGAAAGCGAAGAGCGACGCGCTGCTGCGCGATTACGTTTTGTACTGGAACGCGCAGGCGTTGCGGCAGTTGAAGCGCAACGCGGAGGCGTTCACAGCGCTGCAGGCGATCCAGCGCGATTATCCGAATACGGCGATGCGAGAGCAATTGCTGGAGGCGCTGACGCCGGTGGCGATCGACACGGGGCACGCGCAAGTGGCGATCGACGCGTTGGATGGATATTCGGCAACGACGGCGCGGCCTGCCTTGCTGTTGCTGCGCGCTCAGGCGTACAAGGCGGCCAAGCAAAATGCGCGCGCGGCCAAGGACTATCAGTTGCTGTACTACAAGAATCCGCTCTCGGATGAGGGGAAGGCTGCGGCATCGGCGCTGCCGGGTTTGAAATCTTCGCTGGGGGCGGAATATCCGAACCCCAGCGTGGATGTGCAAGAGGAGCGGGCGCAGATTTTTTACAATCAGCATAAATGGAAGGAAGCGCGCGCGGAATTCGAGAAGCTGGCGGCCTCGCTGCGCGATCCGGCAAATCCGCGGCGGCAACACGCGCTGCTGCGTGCCGCGCAGGCCCGAGTGCAGTTGAAGGCGGCGCCTTCGGTGGTTGAGGCGGTGGCGACACCGGATGCCGGAGTCGATGCGGAACGAATGTATGTAGTGGCGCAGGGACATCGTTCGGCGAAGAAAGAGCCGGAGATGCTGTCCGCTGCAGAAGCGCTGATTCAGAAGTATCCCGACAGTAAATGGGCGGAAGAAGCGCTGATGATGGTGGGAAATTTTTATTGGGTGGAGCTGGATCGACCGAAGGCGATCAGTTATTACCAGCGCGTGGTCGATCATTTTCCCGCGGGCAAGTACACATTTTTCTGCGAGTGGCGGACGGCGTGGATCGCGTATCTGGACCGGCAGCCGTACGCGGATGACCGGCTGACCACATTTTTGCGCAAGTATCCGGTGTCGGCGAATGCTCCGGACGCGTTGTACTGGCTAGGGCGGAATGCCGAGCGCAGCGGAAATCCCGGGCACGCGCGAGCGTATTTTCATTTCGCGGCTGAGCGCTTTCCACAGACTTATTTCGGGCGGGCGGCGGCTGTGCGGCTGGATAAGCTAGGGCCGGGCGATGATGATCCCCCGGATTTTCTGGCCGCAATACCTGCGCCACCGGCGTTGCGTCGATTCGACGAAGCGATTCCGGATGCCGCGAAGGACCGCTGGGTGCGGGCGCAGGCGCTGCGGCTGATTGCTTTCGATGCCTCCGCGGAGCAGGAGTTGAAGTCGGCGTTTTTCGCGACTGGCTCGCCGCGGTTGTTGTTTGAAGCTGCGCAGGCGGCTTTCGATCAGGGACATTTTGCGGCGGGCATGGCGTACGGACGAGTCATTGTGCCGAGTTTTGATTCGCGCAAGATTTCGGACGTGCCGGTCGGCGTGTGGAAGATTTTGTATCCCCTGCCGTATGAAGCGGCGCTTCGGCGGGAGGCGGCGCGTAACCAATTCGATCCCATGCTGGCCGCGGGGTTGATCCGGCAGGAATCGACGTTTCAGGCCGATATCGTTTCGCACGCGAATGCGGTGGGGTTGATGCAGGTGCTGCCGAAGACCGCGAAGCTGCTGGCGAAGCAGTTGCGCGTTCGTTATGTGAAGACCAAGCTCTTCGAGCCGGACTACAACTTGCAGCTGGGGATGTTGTACATCGCGGGGTTGTTCCGTGACACCGGCGCACCGGAATATGCGCTGGCCGCATTCAACGCCGGCGAGGATCGAATTGCCGCGTGGCGTGCCGAACGCAACTACGAGGAAATTCCCGAGCTGGTGGAATCGATCCCGTTCACTGAGACGCGGGAGTACGTGCAGATCGTGCTGCGCAATGCGGAAGTGTACCGTACGATCTATGGCCCGGGCGCGCCGCCAGCGTCACAGGCCAGCACGGCGGCGATGCGACCGCCGAGCAGCGCTGCGGCAGCTCCCGATTTTCCCGCGCCAACAGCGGTCACCGACTCATCGGTGATGCCGGATGACGGCTTGGCGCCACCTCCGCCCCCATCGCAAACGGCGACAACGATTCCCGAGAATTGACGGCGGCCTAGCCCGGTGCAGTGCCGGCTGCGCTCTCTTCTGCGTGCCTTCGTCGGTAGTCCTTCTTTCTTTCCTTTTGCCGCATTCGACTTTAAACTTTTGGTTCTCGACTTCTATTATGACTACACCTGAAACCACCATGGCGCAGGTCGCGCGCCGAATGCTCTCGGCGAAAGCGGAGCAGTTCACGGAATCGGTGATCCGCGAAATGACGCGGCTAGCGCTGAAGTACAAGGCGGTGAACCTATCGCAGGGATTTCCGGATTTTGCGGCGCCTTTGGAGATCAAGGAAGCCGCGCGGCAGGCGATTTCCGATGACATCAATCAGTATGCGATCACCTGGGGCGCGAAGGCGTTGCGCGATGCGATCGTCGAGAAATTCGAACGCACACAGGGTGTGCGTGTGAACCCTGAGCGAGAGATCACCATTTGCTGCGGATCGACCGAGGCAATGATGTCGGCGATGATGGCGATCATCAATCCGGGCGATGAGATTGTGGTATTCGAACCCTTCTACGAGAATTATGGGCCGGATGCGATTTTGAGCGGAGCTACGCCGCGCTTCGTAAAGATGCGACCGCCAGCGGACGAGAATTCGCACTGGGGTTATGACGAAAACGAACTCGCCGCCGCTTTTGGCCCGCGCACCAAGGCCATCATCCTCAATACACCCAATAATCCCACCGGCAAAGTGTTCACACGCGCCGAGTTGGAATTTATCCGCGATTTGTGCGTGCGATGGAACGCCTACTGCATTACGGATGAAATTTACGAGCACATTCTGTACGACGGGACCGAGCACATCTCCATGGCGCGCATCGAAGGCATGCGCGAGAGGACGATTGTGATCAATGGGATGTCGAAGACGTACAGCGTGACCGGGTGGCGCGTCGGATGGGCCATTGCGCCGCCGGAACCGACCGCCGCGATACGAAAAGTCCATGACTTCCTGACGGTCGGCGCCGCTGCGCCGTTGCAGCAAGCCGGAGCGTACGCGCTGAAATCGCCGCAGGCTTACTACGATAAGCTGGCCGTGAGCTACGCCGAAAAGCGTGCCCGTCTGCTGAACATTCTGACGCAGGCGGGATTCACGGTTTTCAAGCCGCGCGGGGCGTATTACATCATGACCGACATTTCTCGCTTTGCCGATCCGGACGCTGCGCGGTTTCCTGCCGATACAAAGGATGTACGTTTTGCAAAATATCTGGTGGAAGAAATCGGCGTGGCGTGCGTTCCGGGATCAAGTTTCTATAACGACGCGCGGGATGGCGGATCGCAGGTGCGGTTTACGTTTTGCAAGAAGGAAGAGACGCTGGCCGCCGCGGAGCAGCGGTTCGCCAAGCTGCGTCCTGCGGTTTAGCCGCAGGTCCCCTCTCGAAATGCTCTTCGAAGCATGACCAGCCAGACGGGTCTAGTTCCGCTTGGCGACGATCATGGTGATGTCGTCGCGCTGTTCGCGAGGGCTGTGGGCGCGCACGTCGCTGACCACGGCGTCAAGCAATGCGGCCGGCGGCAATTCGCGATTTCGCTGTAGCGTCGCAACGAGCCGCTCTTCGCCGAATTCTTCGTCGGCGTCGTTGAAGGCTTCGGTGATGCCGTCGGTGTAAAGAGCGAGAGTGTCGCCGGGGTTGAACTGGCGCTCGCCGATGGCGCAATCCCAGTCCTTGAACAGGCCGAGCACCGTTGCAGTGGCATCGAGGCGGTCGACGCTATTGTCGCTGCGCAGCAGGATCGCGCATAGGTGGCCGCAGTTTACGAAGCGCAAACGTCCGGACTGCCCTTCATACTCGGCAAAAAAGAGGGTGGCGAAACCGCCGTCTGGCGTGTTCTCGCAGAACAGCTTGTTGACGGCGCACAAGACCTGCTGCGGGTCGTCGATGGCCATGGCGCACTGGCTGCGCAAGTTCGCCTGCAGGTTGGCCATCAAGAGCGCGGCGGCAATCCCTTTTCCTACGACATCGCCAATTACCAAGCCCAACCGGTGCGGTCCGAGATCGAGGAAATCGTAGTAGTCGCCGCCCACCTGCCGCGCCTGGATACAGATGCCAGCATAGTCGAGCGTGGACGCCAACGGACGCCGTTGCGGGAACAGGCGAGCCTGCACATCCTTGGCGATTTCCAGTTCGCGTGCAGTGCGACGCTCCAACTCCTGCTTTTCGGCCAGAGTGCGGCGCTGGGCTTCCAGCGCGTGGGTGACTTCATCGAAGCTCACCAGTGAAAAGGTATTGTCATCCGGATCGCGGAAGCGCGTGAATACGCCGCCCCAGATGGTCGATTCTTCACCGAGCAGCAGTGAGGAAGAGTCGACGCGCGACGGCTGCGATTTGCCGGTGGCGTCGTATTTGATTCGACGCAAGCGCGGCGTGTGCAGAAAACGAACTCCGCGCCTGGACCACTCGACGAACTTTGCCAGGACATCCTCGGTGACAAAGACGACCTGCGTGGCGCGCCCTATCAGTTTCGCCTGGGCTGTTTTCGGTTTCGGCGCGATCAGCGACAAGATAGCGGTGCCATCAGGCGGCGAGACGGCCACCCAGCGGTCGCCATTTTGCAGCTTGGTATCGAACGCCAGGTGAAATCCCAACTGATCCAAGTAGAAGCGCAGGCTGCGGTCCTGGTTGCGCACGTACACGTTGACGCAGTGCATCCGCAGATGCGGATTTTGCGGCGCGTGGGAGGAGGAGCCGGCCATGGGCGGAATTATAGACGTAAGAGTGCCTCGTGCGGACTTCGAGGGAGAAGATCCCGGCGCGCGGACTCTTGGAGGGGCTCACAGGCTAGAGCCTATGCCACAAGGACATAGACTAGGGCTCAGATCGCGTTTTTCTTTGCAATGTCACCGAGGAAAGTAGCGCTCGGCTTTGGTGTCCGCTTCTGCGTCTCGCGGTCGACGGCGACGAGACCGAACTTCGGCATGTAGCCGAAGATCCACTCGAAATTGTCCATGAGGGACCAGTGAATGTATCCACGGACGTCAATCCCTTCGGCCAGGCAGCGGCCGACGCCTTGCACCGCGCGCTGAATGAACTCGATGCGCTTCTTGTCGTCGGGGGTGGCGACGCCGTTTTCCGTCACGATCACCGGGACGCCAGTCTCTTTGCTGGCATAGCGGATCGTGTGTTCCAGGGATTCAGGATAAAACTCATAGCCCATCTGCGTGAGTTCCGCTCCGGCGGGTGGCGGCAAATCTTTCGCGCCAACAATCGAGCGGGTGTAGGTCTGCACGCCGATGTAGTCATCTTTCCTGGCCAGCTTCAGCCACGGACCGTATACATCGGCACGCTTCTTTTCTACATTGCCCCCGGTTCCGGCGGGCTGATCATCCGCCATTGCCAGCGTCAAGCCCACAGGCAAATTGCTCCGCACCGACTTGATGGCCGCTTTGCCCTTTTCATGGGCGATCAGCATGTTGTGGCGGGTCTTCGCGGCGTCAGCAAAGAGAAACGCGCTGAAGTGCGGGGCATCAACCTGCTGGCGCACCGCGTCATGCGCAGCGTCCAGCTTTTCCGCCAGCGAGCCGCCCGGGCCTTCGTCTCCACCGATGCTGGCCCAATGCAGCAGTTGGCCGATGTTCGGCTCATTGAATGTCGTAGCGTAGGCGGCGAGATCGCCGAGCGCGCGCGTGGCCTTCTCGCAATAATTCGCAAAGAGTGCCGGCGAATCCGCATTTTCCCACCCGCCGTCCATCGCGAACCACCGCGGATTGGTGAAATGCGAGTAAGTCACCAGCGGAGTCAGATTGCGCTTGTGGCACGCTTCCAGCATGCGCCGATAGTGCTGCAACTCCGCGCGTGAAAAATATCCCTTTTCCGGCTCGATGCGCGCCCACTCGATGGAGAAGCGATAGGCATTCAGCCCGAATCCGGCGAGCATGTCGATATCCTGCTCGTATAGATGATAGTGATCGCAGGCATCGCCGGAAGGCTCTGGAAACATGGTCTGGCCCAGATGCTCGACGAGCCACAGATCACTGTTGACATTGTTGCCTTCGACCTGATGAGCCGCGGTGGCAGCGCCCCAACAAAATCCCTTGGGGAACTCGCGATGGAAATCAGTTGAGGCTTGCGGATGTGGAGGCTCCTGAGTCGCGCCGCTCAAGAGTTCTGGCAGACTGCTGCTTACCGCCAGGCCGGCCGCCAACTGCGCGCCTTTTTTGAAAAATTCGCGTCGCCCGGAAGGTGCGTCGCCTGAATTCATTTCCCCGAATTCCATCTGACCCAACCCTGAAGGAGTTTGAATGTGAGTGAGCTTCCGGACTGTATCCGCGACCCCTCCACGTGTCAAACAACGATGCTAAGATACGCGCCGCAAACGCGGGGTCGCGGTCCATCCTGATTGCCGGAGTCTTCATAAAATGAAATGCCTGCCCTTACTGCTGGTCGCTGGTCAGATACTGCTCGCGCACTCGCTAGACGCCCAGGAAGCCGCCAATCCAAAAGCCCCGCCGTCGGAGCGCCACGAATTCGTGATCGCCAACTTCAAGACCGAATCCGGTGTCACCTTGCCGCGAGCGCGAATCGTCTATGGAACCTACGGCAAGCTGAACGCCGCCAAAGACAACGTCATCCTGCTGCCATCGCATTATCTGGCCGACTATCACGGTTATGAGTGGCTGATCGGCGAGAAACTCGCGCTCGATCCTGCGAAGCTGTTCCTTGTTACCACGGAGCTGTTCGGTAGCGGTCACTCCTCGTCACCCAGCAACACGCCCGAGCCATTCCACGGGCCGCGCTTCCCGATGATGACCATTCGCGACAATGTCGAAGCCGTTCATCGGCTGCTAACCGAAGAGCTCAAGGTCACGCATTTGCGCGCGGTCATCGGATTTTCGATGGGCGCCGAGCAGGCCTTTCAGTGGGCGGTCAGCTATCCCACGTTTGCCGATCGCCTGGTGGCGACGGCCGGCACCGCAAAGTGCTATCCGCATGGCATCGTGCGTCTGGAAAGCGAGATCAACGCCATCACCATGGATCCGGCCTTCAAAGGCGGCGATTACACGACACAGCCGACCGCCGGCGTCGAAGAATTTGCGCTGATCTGGACCGCGTGGCTCTACGGGCAGGAATGGTGGCGCAGGGAACTGTGGCGTGAGGGCGCAAAACCTGGCACGACCTTCGAGAGTACGCTCAAGGAGTACCGCACCAACTTTATACCCGGCGCCGATGCCAACGATCTGATTTTGCAGATGCGTACCTGGGAAAAGCACGACGTAGGAACTACCCCGGGGTTTAACGGCGACGTCGGGGCCGCGTTGCGTTCTATCAGGGTTCCGTTTCTTTATATGCCCTCGGAGACCGATCTGTATTTTCCGGTGGGAGACGCCCGCTACGAGGCGGCATTCAACCCAAAGATCAAGTTGCTGCCGATTCCGTCGGTGTGGGGACACACCGCCGGGGCGGCGCCGAATCCGGTGGATGCCAAGTTTCTGAACGACAACATCGGGGGTTTCCTGGCGGAAGTGCACTGACGGGTCTCGATCCGACGAGCGTGCTCGCAGCACACCCACGCGCTAACCCGGAAATGATGGCACTCAGCCAGAAATGGCAGTGCCACTAACTGCGATTCATGAAATGTCTCCAGATGTTGAAAGAAACGGTGGGATTGCACGTTGAAAACGGAAGATTTTTCGCGGGATCTGTCGAAACGCCGTGGCGATTCGCGCGATTTAGATACCGTTACATTAATCCGCGGGCCAATATTTTTTGATTCAGCAGGGCACAGAAACGAGTTGACGTTATTCTGTGTCGCCGTTTTTATAGATCCAGATAAGTCTATTATTTTAATTAACTTACGCGAACTGTGAAGATTTTGGGGTAGGGAACTGACGGTCGGTTGCCCTGTGGTGGTTAGCCCCCTACCCCGCGAGTGGTCTTGCCTGTATAGACGAGATTACGGCTAAAATAGTTTCCTCTTTGTCTGAAGATTTTTTGCGAAATTTCAACGCTTCGGGAACTTATCCGACGCCCGGTCGGAAGTATTCAGCATCACCAGTGTTGGCCGGGTGTGCGAGGTGGCGCAGCTATCCGTTAACGTTAACGTTGACGGTATCCAAATAGCGCGCCACGGCCACCTTCCAGCTGAATTTCTCTTGAATCGCCGCTTGCAGCGCTTGCGCCGCCGCGGGCTCTCCGTGCGTCAAATAGGTCTGCTTGGGGGGAGACGGCAGCCCGGTGAGCCAACGCAGCAATTCGCTCTTTCCCGCATGCGCGGAAAATTGCCCCATCTCGATGATCTCGGCGTTCACCGGCACGTCTTGCCCGAATAGTCGCAGCGATCGCGCGCCTTCTAGTAGTGCCCGCCCGCGCGTGCCCTGTGCCTGAAATCCCGCCAGGATCACTGCATTGCGCGAATCCGGCAGGCGCTGCGCCAGGTGATGCAGCACGCGGCCCCCGGAAATCATGCCGCTGGCGGACACGATGATGCACGGCGTCTTGACGTTGTTGATCTGTTTGGATTCCTTGGCGGTGCGCGTGAGGTGAAACTGGTGGACGTTCAGCGGGTCGCCTTTTCCCTCATCGCCCCCTTCCAATTTGGCGTAGTTCACGTCGTGATCTTCGCGGTGGCGGACATACAAGTCCGTGGCGCTCAGGGCCATAGGGCTGTCCACGTAAACCGGAAGCCGCGGAATGCGCTGCTGATCCTGTAGCTCGCGCAGATAGTACATGAACGTTTGCGTTCGCCCGATGGCAAAGGCGGGAACGATGATCGATCCGCCGCGCTTGGCGACGCGATTTACGACCGCGGCCAGTTCCTCCGCCGGGTCGCCGGGCGGGTGCTCGCGGTCGCCGTAGGTGGATTCGCACAAGAGAACATCCGCGTTCGATTGCGGCGTCACTGGGTCGTTAAGGATTGGTTCGCCATAACGTCCGATGTCGCCGGAAAAGACGATGACCGTTTTCTTTCCGTTTTCATCGACGGTCAGCTCCAGGCTGGTCGAGCCTAGGATGTGGCCCGCATCGTAGGCCACGAAACGAAATTCGGGCGAGACTTCAAAGGCGCCCTTGCGCGCGACGGGCTTCATCAGCTTCAGAACCGGATCGATATCTTCTGACGTGTAGAGCGGCAGCCGCTCGGCTCGCGGATCGTCGCGGTGTTTGCGTTCGTGCAGCGCGTCTTCCTCCTGCAAGTGTCCCGAATCCTTGAGCAATAGCGTAGTGAGTTCGATGGTCGATGCGTTGGCGAAGATTGGGCCGTGGAATCCCGACTTAACCAGCACCGGTAGCCACCCGGTGTGATCGAGATGCGCGTGCGTCAATACCACGTAGTCGATCGTTTTGGCATCGATCGGCAGCGGATTGAAGTTGCGCTCACCCAGCTCACTGGATCCCTGGAATATTCCGCAATCGAGCAGCAATCGCTTGCCATTTGCTTGAATCAGGTACTTTGAGCCCGTAACCGTGCCTGCCGCGCCGAAAAAACTTAGGGTAGCCATAGGGTTGTAATTGTACAGAAAGGCCATTGCCCATCATGGAGAGAAAAACAAACGCATACTCAAAAGCAAAATGGGACGAGCGTTTGCTCGGCCCATTGTGCTTTGAAGCTGGGAACCAACCTACCGGATTGATTCGCTATAGAGGCTTCTCTAATCAGCGGCCACAGACTTCTCTCCCACCAGCGCGCGGACGTCAAGGCCCAGCCCTTTCGCCACGCCTTCCCCGTACGCGGGATCGGCCTTGTAGAAGTGCTTGACCTGCAGTTCCTGGATGCGCTTCGGCGTTTGACCGAGGCTGCCCACAATGTTGTGGATCAGGCGCTGCTTGGCGTCTGCGGGCATCAGCCGGAACAAATTGCCGGGCTGGGAGTAGTAGTCCGAATCGCTGCGATGATCGTGGCGCGCGACCTCGCCGCTCACCATCTTCGGGCGCTCGGTGTAGCGCTTGTCCTGCGTCGGTCCGCCGAAGCTGTTGGGCTCGTAATTCACTTCGCGGCCGCCGTTGCCGTCGAAGCGCATGGCGCCATCCTTGTTATAGGTGTGGAAAGGGCATTGCGGCTTATTCACGGGAAGGGAATCGTAGTTCGCGCCCAGCCGGTAACGGTGCGCGTCGGGATACGAAATCAGGCGCGCCTGCAGCATCTTGTCCGGTGAATAGCCCATGCCCGGCACGATATTTCGCGGCTCGAATGCGGCTTGCTCGACCTCCGCGAAATAATTCTCGGGGTTGCGATTCAGTTCGAGTTCACCGACTTCGTGGAGCGGGTAGTCGCGATGCGGCCAGACCTTGGTCAGGTCGAACGGGTTGATGTAGTAGGTCTCGGCTCCTTTCTCCGGCATGATCTGCACGGAGACGCGCCACTTCGGGAAGTTACCTTCCTTGATGGCATTGAACAAGTCGCGCTGCGCGTAGTCGGGATCTTTGCCACGCATGCCTTCGGCCGACTCGGCGGTGAAATTCTTGATGCCTTGCTTGGTCTTGAAGTGCCATTTCACGTAGAAGAGCTCGTTCTTGTCGTTGGTCAGACTGAAGGTGTGGGAGCTGAAGCCGTCCATGTGCCGGTAGCCATCCGGAGTCCCGCGATCGGAAAACAGGATGGTCACCTGGTGCAGGGATTCCGGCGAAAGCGACCAGAAATCCCACATCATCGTGGGCGACTTCAGGTTGGTTTCCGGGTCGCGTTTCTGGGTGTGAATGAAGTCGCCGAACTTCAGCGGATCGCGGATGAAAAATACCGGCGTGTTGTTGCCGGTCATGTCCCAATTGCCCTCTTCGGTGTAAAACTTTAACGCGAAGCCCCGCGGATCGCGTTCCGTGTCCGCCGAGCCTTTTTCGCCGCCCACCGTGGAAAATCGCAGGAACGTGGGCGTTTTCTTCCCGACCGCATTGAACAATTTGGCGGTGGTGTACTTGGTGATTTCCTTGCTTGTGCAGGTGAATATGCCGTATGCCGCTGAACCTTTGGCGTGGACCACGCGTTCGGGGATGCGCTCGCGATTAAAGTGCGCCATCTTTTCGAACAGCAAAAAGTCTTCGAACACTACCGGTCCGCGCGGCCCCACCGTGAGCGAATTCTGGTTGTCGCCCACCGGACGGCCCGCGTCCGTAGTCATAAATTTGCTCTTCTCATCCGCCATCGACTTCCTCCTCAGCTAGCGCTGTGGCAGCAGTTGTGCTGGACCGCTCACGTGCGCCGCAAAAGCAAGCCTATTTGGCGGGCTGCTATACTTCCAATATATAGATCGGATACGATGGATAGGCACAGCCTATGGAACTCCACCAACTCCGTTACTTCTGCGCCGTTGCGGAAACCGGCTCGTTCAGCCGCGCCGCCGAGCGGTCGCACGTCGCGCAGCCGTCGCTCTCACAGCAGATACTGAAACTCGAAGATGAACTTGGCGCCCGCCTGTTTGACCGGCTCGGCCGCTCAGTGCGCCTCACCGATCTCGGCAAAGCGTTCTTGCCACGCGCGCGGGCGGTTCTCCGAGAACTGGAAGCCGCCAAGGGTGACGTCGTCGAGCGAAAGGACTCCATCACGGGTTCACTGTCGGTCGGGGTAATTCCGACGATCGCGCCGTACTTTCTGCCGGAGCAACTAACGGCGTTCACGCGGCAGTTTCCACAAGCGCAGCTCACCGTCGTCGAAGAAATCACGCCGGTGCTGCTCGATCGCCTCCGCGCCAGCACGGTGGACGTCGCGATCCTGGCCTTGCCGATTCGCGGCCAAGAATTCGACGCCGTCCCGCTGCTTACCGAGCGGCTGTTCGCCGCCCTCCCCAAAAAACACGTGCTTGGCCGCCGCAGCTCGCTCTCGCTCAAGGATTTGCGCAAGGAGCCGTTCCTGCTCTTGCGCGATGGCCACTGCTTTCGTGATACCGCCGTGGCGGCCTGCGATCGCGCCCGGCTCCATCCGCAAATCGTTTTCGAAAGCGGCCAGTTCAGCAGCATTCTCAGCATGGTCGGCACAGGCATGGGCGTTTCCATCGTGCCCGAGATGGCTATCGAGAAACATCCGCGCTGCCGCTACGTACGCATCGCTGACGACGAAGCCATTCGTATCATCGGCGCGGTCGTGCTGCGCGGGCGCTCACTCACGCGCCTGCAACACGCATTTCTGCAACGTCTGCGAGCTTCGGTTAATTCCTGACGACTAATTTGGACGAGCGAAAAACAGAGTTCGGTGAAAGCGCGAGGCTAGCGGACTTCACGAATTTCGGGGATGGCAAACGCGTTTTCGAAGGTGATGGAAATGGACTTTCCCTTTCGAACGTTGCCCACAAGCGCAGGCCGAAAGCATGCCAAGCAGGTTCCAGCTCTATCACGCACGCTCGCATACACCAGTCCCGCCGAGCCTTCCTCCAGGAGCTCCGCGGCCAGACGCTGCGACGTTTTGTAATTGTTGGGGTTCAGGCAATTTCGAAACTGCGTGTCACTGCGGAGGTCGTGAAAGGCACACCGAAAATCGGCGAGAAAATCGACGTAGGAGAAAGCCTCAAGCTCCATCCAGCGTACTTCCTGGAGCTCCTTGCCCCGGTGATAGGCGATTTCGCACTCGGAAGTTTCACGTGCGAATCCTGCGTACCACGCGCCGCGTTCCGGTCCATTGAACCGGCCACCCAGCGGATTCGCATGGGTGAACGCCGCATTGACGACATGGGCGTACGGAATACCGAAGACCAGCTCCCGCACCGAAATTCCGGGAAGAACCCCGGCTTCACCGAGCAGCCGGTCGTTGGTAGCGCCCTCGAGCTCAAACAGTGCGTGCAAGTCTCCCGCATTATCGGTAAGGCGCGTCAAAACGGTTTCATCGCGGTCGCTGTATTTAGCGGGGATCAGGCGGTGGGTATTGTTGCGTGAGAGTTCGGAAATCTTCGGATGATTTATCGCCCACCTCGGCGCGCGTCCAGCAGTTGCCTGACCCGCATCATAGCCGGCTGACCGCCCTTGATCATATAAGAGAGAGGCGATTCCCCCGCAAACATGGGATTGTCATTGGGCAATTGTATCCAGCGGTCGGCCAACTTCTTGCCGTAGAGAATGTTGAGAGCCTTGAAAACTCCGGTCAAGATGGAAATTCGCGTCAGCCGGTCCTGGTCCAACGTGCCGCGGGCCCTGCGCTTCAATTCATAGAAGGCGCCATTGGACATACCGCCCAGCAATTGCCGTGCATCGTCGTCGCGCAATTCCCAAAGTTCGCGAATTCTCAAGAACGCGCGCACTGCGGCGGGCCCCAGCCGTTTCTGCACGTCTCGCCGCGAAAGGTCGGCCGGTTTGTCCCAGGCGATTCCCGCGCCTGGCTGACTGATGGAAGCCATCCCTAGGCTCTCTCCATATATGGACTACTATACATCCAATATTGGATACACGCAATTGGAGAAGGTGATGTTATGAAGCAGAAATAGCTACGACTAGCGGTCTGTGTACTTGGCGGAACCAAAACCGCAAAGTGGATTCGCTTTGAACGATGTAGACCGAGACGTTATTGGTGGAGCCGATGGGATTCGAATCCGCCAGCCATATGGAAACAAAGGAGTTTTGCGACGCGCCTTGGCCTTCTAAGGTATTGAAAGGAAAGGATGGGAGTTCATAGTGCCCCCTTAATGCCCCCAAGAAATCTGCAGTGAAGCTGGCACAAATTATTTTCGAGAAATGTTTACTCAAACATTGCGGTCGGGCTTCCTCCCACTGCGCTTTCGACAGCTCAATTCAGAAGCCCAGAGAACAAGTTTCGGTGATAGCTTCCGGGTAGCGACGAATCGGAATCCGGCGAGGAGAGCTGTCCGATTCCGAACGACTTTTCCTGTAAACGGACAACCTGGCGATCGTCGCCGCGATCGAACGCCAAAAGCCCTCTGCTCTTTCTCCCACCGTCCGCTCAGGTGTAATAGCGGGTGCCCACGTGCCGGTTTTACGCGTGAGGAAAGGATTGCCAGTTGCGCCGACGTGGGTCGCGCACTCGAGGAGCCTGGCACTCCCGGCGTGGCCCACGGTCAGCAATAGATACAGTATCAGCTAAAGTAAAAGTGAAAATTCGCGCTTCTTCGAGTACCAGTCAAGATTCAGCGCCAGATACGCGTGAGTGACCCCTGTTCTCAGTGGGTTGCACCCGGAGAGGTAATGGCCCCGTGAAACGAGCCGGAGGTGAAGCCCGTTTCGAGATTTACCAATCGTTCGACAGTGAAACTCCCTTGGGCTCCGGAGAACCGACCCGTACCGCCTGTGATAGTATCAATTTCCGTAATACTAACGACACCGGAGGTCGTCGTTTCACTCGATCCGGCAATGGTCGTATCGACGCTGTCTCCGTTGGCGGCGATCAAGTGACCAGAGCCTGTTGCGGTGCCGTTCGCAAGGTTCACTGTGAGTTGATAGGAGAATGAGAATTGGCCGACAAGGGTAGCCATGCCCGTAGCACTCCCATCGGCACTTAGTGTGGTCGGGGGAGGACCGCCCTCGGGTGTATCGATCTCTTGTCCTTGCATGGAACCCTTGAAGGGTACTTGTTTCTGTGCCGCCGCCGCGGTCACGGTCATTGCCAAAAGAACAAGAGCGATGCGAAATTTCATGTGACGCCTCCAAAGTTTGTGGGTGGTGTTCAGCCCTCACCCAGATTCGGAGATGCATCTTGCGACTTAGCCAAGCTCTAAACAATGGAGACCGCCTGTAGATTGCATGTAGAAAAAACGGACCCGAGTGCGTGCGATGCGTAAAATTGTCCGCAACTTGTGGGGGAGGGGCATGCCTTCGGAGAGGTTCCAGTTCGGACAGTTCGTTTTGGATATAGGTCGCTACGAGTTGACGCGCGCCGGTAAGACGTTACACCTGGAACGTATTCCTATGTCTCTGCTCATCTTGCTGGTGCGGGGAAATGGAAGGGTAATTAACAGGGAAGAAATTATCGACCAACTTTGGGGAAAGGGCCTGCACTTCGACACCGATAACAGCATCAACACCGCTATCCGAAAAATTCGCGGGGCCCTCGGAGATGACTCCGGAGACCCGAAATATATAGACACCGTCCTCGGCAGGGGATATCGCTTTAAGGCCCGAGTCGTTCCTTTGCCGACAGAAATTGATGCAGAACCGCCTCGCATCATGCTGGCGGTGCTCCCCTTCGAAAACTTGAGCGGCGACCCCGCCCAGGAGTATTTGAGCGATGGCCTGAGCGAAGAGACAATCACGCGCTTGGGGCAGATGTCTCCTCATCGGTTGGGGGTAATCGCCCGTACTTCTTCCATGGCCTACAAGCAGAGCGATAAGTCTGTGACGCAGATCGGCCAGGAATTAGGCGTGCACTACGTGCTTGAGGGTAGCGTGCGGCGTGAAGGCGACCGTGTCCGCATCACTGCCCAGCTAATTCGAGTGCAGGACCAAATACATTTGTGGGCGGAAAACTATGACCGTCAGCTGCCGGGTTTCCTGAACATTCACGGCGAAATCGCGATCGCAGTTGCAGCTCAGGTGAAGCTAAAATTGATGGGCCAGGAGGAACGACTCGCCAGGAACAGCGCTCGAGACCCACAAGCATACGATTGCTATCTGCGCGGGCTTTATCACCTCGCGAGATACAACCTATTCGACGCGCAAAAAGCCGTTGGATATTTTCAGAGCGCAACCGAGCGTGACCCCAACTTTGGGCTGGCGTACTCGGCGCTGGCCGATTCCCTTATGGTGTTCCCGATTTCGGGCGACGCTTCTTCCAAAGAAGTGTTCCGTAGGGTCAAGCCGGCCATCGTACTCGCTCTGCAATTGAACCCCAACTCTGCCGAAGCCCACGCCTCCGACGCCGCTGCAAAGTTCTGGTTTGACTGGGATTTCAGAGGAGTGGAGATGGCCGCGCGACGGGCCATCAGCCTCAACGATAACTATACTCTGGCTTATTTGTTTCTCGCGCACGTGCTTTCTAACACCGGCCGGCACGACGAGGCGCTCGCGATCATGCAACAAGCGCTCGTGCTCGATCCACTCTCGTTGATTCTTGGCGCGATACGTGCGCAATTCCTGTATCACGCCGGACGCGACCAGGAGTCGATCGAGCAATTCAAAATGACCTTAGGGATGGAAGCTCGCTTCTGGGTAGGGCAGATTTGTGCAGCGAAGGTGTACGAGAAGGTGGGCATGTACCCAGAGGCACTCACTGCGTGCGAACACGCTTGGGAGTTTTCTGGTGGCAATACTGAGGCACTATCGATCGCAGGTTATGTACATGCAATCTCAGGAGATCGTGCCAAAGCCGAAGCGACCATTCATAAGATGGTAGAACTGAAGAAAGAACGCTACGTACCGCCTTATAATGTTGCACTAGTGTTTGCCGGGCTGCGGGAAACGGAAGCGGCGCTGCAGTGGCTGGAGCAAGCGCTTGTGGATCGCGACGTACACATGGTGTTCCTACTCGATCACAAATGGAACGGATTGCGATCGAATGGTCAGTTCCGGCAGATATTGTCACGCGTCGGGTTCACCGGCTCCTGAGGGCCCGCTTAGTCCGCTGTCTGTTTTGCCTCCAGCTTAGTGCCCCGGCCCAGCAATGCCTCGCTCGATCGGTCGGCTCGGTGCTGCAGCCTGCACGATGCGATCACAACACGCGCAAGCCAGCTTGGGACGAATGTACTGGATGACTTTCAGACTGGCCGGCACGTACTCCAGGATTTCCGAGACATCTTCGCCAAGATGCTTCACCTTTCCTCCACAGTCCGGACAGGCTTCTTGCTTCGGAAGAACCTTTCGCACTTCGCGTGGCAAGTGATCGGGCAACGGTCGCCGTACAGGTCGCACTGCCGCAGTGCTCGCAGGAATTGATTCTTTTACCGCAGCTGTTTCTTTCGTTCGCCTTGCTTGCAGTTCTTCCAACCGCAGTTCCAGTTGTTCGATCTGGCGCTCCCGCTTCTCCGAAGAGCGACCGAACTGCAGGCGACGCAGTTTTGCGATCAGCAGCTTCAAGTGTTCGATTTCCGAATCGCGCGAAGCGAGCTGCTCGCGCTGCGAAAGGATTTCTTCTTGCTGTGTGGTGAGCTGTTTCTGATGCGAAAAGACTTGCTCACGCAGCGCCAGAATGAGTGCCTTTAATGCTTCGGAATCGAGTTGATCGAGGTCGCGCGGTGTGGCGGCATCCATTGCACGCGAACATACCGCACTTGCCCCCAAGAAATCTGCAGTGAAGCTGGCACAAATTATTTTCGAGAAATGTTACTCAAACATTGCGGTCGGGCTTCCTCCCACTGCGCTTTCGACGGCTCAATTCAGAAGCCCAGAGAACAAGTTCGGCGACAGCTTACGGGTAGCCGACAAACCTCCCGAAGCGGTGGCCAGGAGAGGGGTTCACGCGTTTAATGCTTCACGGAGTAGCGGGTTTAGTTGGGCGAGTCTCACGAACGCTGCCGGCAATCTCCAGTCCCGCCTTGCGCAGCCCTTCAATCAGGTGCTCGACCAGTTCGGCATCCCACCACTTGCACAGTTCCTCACGCCAGACCACGAGGAAGTCCGGCCTGATCCTCAGCAACTCGTGAACTGCATTTCGCGCTGCATCCAACTCGCCGAGTTGACCGTTGCAGACCGCGAGCATGAACTGTGTGCGCCAGAACGCGGGCATGTTGACTTTCAGAACCAGGTCACGCGCTCGCTGGTAGTCCCCCTGGCGGTACGCATTCAAGATGAGCGGAAACCAGTACCAGCCCGGAGAATTGGGATTGAGCTGAGTGGCGCGTTCTGCCAGAGCACAACCCCTTTCCCAGTCACCGCTGTACGCGATCTGGAATCCGAGATACGCGCCGGTGAGTCCATCCATCGAGTTGAGGGCGAGGGAGCGCTCCGCCGCAGCACGAAAAGCTCCTAATTCACGGTGGAAGAATAAGGCCGCGGCTAACGCGGCGTGAGCTAGATGGTTGGTCGGGGCTGCATCGACGGCACGGCGAGCTGCGGTTAACGCACGTCCTAGAGGATCGGGCCGAGGGTTAAAGCCATGCGTATACTCTTCGCGGTACAGCCATGAGAGCATGGCCCAACAGTCGCCGCGATCCGGTGGCTGCTGTACGGCGCGCTCTAAGACAGCCCTCGCCACCGCATGCTCCGTTGCGGTGAGTCGCTGATGGTGACCAAAACTGCGCAGCAGAGCCTCGTAGGGGGTGAGTTTGTCGGGATCGTGGTTGCGCAGTACTTCCGTCATGTTGCGTGGCAGGACGCCTTGGATGTCGGCAACGGTTGACACGACGCGCGGCACAATGTCGTCCTGAAGTTCAAAAAGGGTGTCGGGCGAGAAGGAACGCTCGTAGGTTTCCGCCCAGAGATGAGCGCCGGAGACGGCATCGACGAGCTGTACCCCAATACGCAGCCGGGAACCCGCCGGGCGCAAGCTTCCTTCCATCAGATAACGCGCTCCAAGCTCCTTGCCGATGGTCCGCGCGTCGCCCCACTCGCTGGAGCATCTCTCTGTCGAGCTCCGTGCGATCACGCGCAAGTACGAGAATCGCGACAATCCCGTAATGATTTCTTCGGTGATCCCTTCGGCCAATGCGTCTAGTCCTGCATTCTCCCCTTTGTGCTTGAACGGCAGCACTGCGACCCAGAAGCCCTCTTCAGCACGGATGGCCGCGGAGGCGGCTGAGGACCCAGAGTGCGGCATCGCGTGGTAACCGGCATCGTTCCGGGACACGCTTCGCGCCAGATCGCGGAACTCGTTGCTGACATCGCGCGCTGTCTGAACACGATGGCGCGGATCCTTTTCGAGGCAGCGGCGGATGATGCGCGCCAGGTCGTTGGGCAGTTCGGGACGCACGTCGGTCACCAGCGGGGGAGTGTCGCGAAGGATGGCGGAGGCCACATCGGCCGAGGAGGCACCCTCGAAAGGTCGCCGCCCAGTGGCCATCTCGTGCAGCAGAATGCCGAGCGAGAAGATATCAGTGCGGTGGTCGAGTTTGCGTCCGGCGACTTGTTCGGGTGACATATATGCCGGGGTGCCCATGACTATGCCTTCCCGCGTGTGAGCGTCGGCGGACAAAGTGGCGCCTTCTGGATCGTCCGCCCGTAACTCCTTCGCGAGCCCGAAATCCAGCACCTTGACGCGGCCATCCCCAGTTACCATCACATTGGCGGGCTTTAAATCGCGATGCATGATGCCCTTCTCATGCGTCGCTGCAAGCGCCTCGCCCAGCGCTTGAGCAATCTCCACGATTTGCTCGACGGGCATTCCCCCCTCCGTAATGCAGCGCTTGAGCGAGTGACCCTCGACTAGCTCCATGGTCAGGAAGTGAACGCCTTCTGCTTCCTCTACCGAGTAAATCGTAACGATGTTGGGGTGATTGAGGCCGGCTACGGCGCGAGCTTCGCGCTGGAAGCGAGCGAGGCGCTCTGGGTCGCGCGCCATGTCCGGCGGCAGGATCTTTAGCGCGATTTCGCGGCCGAGCTTAGTGTCGGTGGCGTTGTATACCTCGCCCATTCCGCCCGCGCCGATTGTGGCATTGATTCGGTAATGTGCGAGTGTTCGACCGATCATAGGAAGGGTCCCAAAGGGATACATTTTCAACCCTTCGGGCCTGAACCGATGAAGCGGATTCTACACCAAGCGGCTCGTGAGGATTGTTCCCGGGTAACGGGCAAACCTTCCGTTACGCCTCTTAGGGAAGAGTTGGCGACAGTCCGGGAATTAACGATTCATGGCCTGGCGACTACCGTAGGTAAGGGACCGCCACAACCATTCCATCGGTCCGAAGCGGTAGCGCGCCAGCCACCAGCGGCTGATAACGACCTGCGCAGCGAAGACAAAGACCGCCAACAGCAGGCATAAGGCTGCACCGACTTTGCCCAGCAAGCCGAGACATGAACCGTAGCCATAGAACAGAAACACGTAAACCAGAGTTTGAGTGAGGTAGTTGGTCAGTGCCATGCGACCAACGGGGGCCAATAATGCGAGCCGTCGACGCCACACGGGTTGCCGGAACAGCAACGTGATCCCTGCAATGTAAGAGGCTGTGAGGGCGACCAGACCGATGTCAACAATCCAAAGTGTCGCCAGCAGCGGCCATGAGGACGGCGACAGGTCGTGCGTTCTTTCCACCCACAAGTGCCCTTTTGCCGTGGAACAGTGGTTGAAAAGGCTTGACCTAGCTCCAAGAACCAGGGGGCATCTGCACAATCTTATGCGAGTGCTTTGGAACTGCGCGATGCGTTGGGAGCTCACCGAGATCGGCGAGAATCCCATGAAGCTCGTGCGGGTCCGAGGTACAAGCAAGCGACAGCGTGAGCCGATGGTTCTCGGCGTTGCTCAGTTTGGTCGCTTGCTGGAAGAGCTCGATGAGCCCTTCCGCACGATGGTTATCCTCGATCTCGCCGCCGGGCTACGCTGCAGCGAACTCTTCGCCCTCAAGTGGTGTGACGTGTTCTGGGACGACCTTACGCTCCTCGTGCGGAGAGGCATCGTTCCGGGCGTAGTAAGCGATGTCAAAACCAAATACTCCAATGCAGGCATGCCGCTTGATCCTGCTCTGGCCGAAGTACTCTTGAATTGGCAACGCAAGACGCTCTTCAAAAACTCCGAGGACTGGGTATTTGCAAGCCCGTTTACGGCAGGCAAGACACCCTGGTATCCGTGGGGAGTAGAGCGGCGTCACATCATCCCCGCAGGCATTCGCTGTGGCATCGGACGTATCGGCCGGCACACATTCCGCCACACATTCCGGACTCTGCTTGATGAAACGGGAGCTCCGATGAAAGTGCAGCAGGAACTCAGCGCCTTGCGGACATCCGCACCACCATGAACTCTACGGAAAGGCCATGGACGAAAGCAAGCGCGAGGCGCATGGCAAAGTCGTCCGCCTTGTGTTGGCTTCGAAGGTAGCTTAATGCCCCTTAGTGTCCCTTAACGATTCTGCTATCAGATTGAAAAGAAAAAGATAAGCTGGTGGAGCCGATGGGATTCGAACCCACGACCTCCTCGATGCCATCGAGGCGCGCTCCCAACTGCGCCACGGCCCCACCGGAGAACCACGCTGTAATGCTAGCATCGCCGGCAACCTTCGTCCAGAAGCGGTCCGGCCCGCCATTCTCACACGGTAAAAACTACAAAGTCCGTCGCAAACGACACAGTTCTGTACTAGGCTGAATCTCGTATTTTCCGTCCAGCAACTCCCTCACAGTTTTTGTAACCCCCACATTCCACTGGTTTGGGCACGAACGGCCCGCTAACTGCCTCTTAAGGCCTTCGGGCCAAGCAGGTTCGCCCAGCCAACTTCTTGCAAGGAAAGGAATCATGCATTCGACTCCGTTCGATATCCTAAAGCGACACGAAGATGGCAGCTTCATCTGGCTGGAGGCTGCCAAAGATCTCTCTGGCGCGCGCGCCCGCTTGCAGGACCTCTCCGCAACCACGCCCGGCGAATATTTTGTGTTTGACCAGCGAGTGCAGCAGATCGTCGCGAAAATTTCCACGCAGCCATCGTCCAACTGACTGCGGCCGGCAGAGGGCGTGACGCACCCTACACGAACATGGGCTGCGGCCTACTTCCTTTACCTGATATGCAAACGTGGCAGGCCGACGTAACTTGGCGCGAATACGCAACTCGCATGCGCGATGGTTCGCGCACTTAAGGTCGCAACCCAGCGCTAAATGAGACAGAGGAAATGTTACGAAGCGGTCGTAGGCAGGAGGATTTCATGATGGTTCGCAATCGCAATCAATGGCCCAAGATAGCGTCGGCATTCGCCATCGGCTTGGGTGCCGGTGCGGCGCTCGGGCTGCTTTTCGCGCCGCAATCGGGTGAGGACACTCGTGGTTATATCCGAGACGCCACGCAAGATGGCATCAATGATGCGGTCGCTCGCGGCAAGTCCATGGCTCGGCGGGCTCGCAAAGGCGTGGAGGATGCGAAGGAGTTTGCTGGTGAAATAGCCGATCGCGCGGAGGGCGCATTCCGGGACGCCCGCAACGCCGCATCCTGAGGCAGCATGCGATTCTTTGGCATTTCGAAACCCATTGAAACGCAATCCAAGCTTTATTCGGGCCTGAAAATGAAGTGACTCGATCGACGCACGCGAATGAGAGCTTTGGGAGGAAAAAATGGATCTGCTTTGGACAATCGCGATCATTCTGGTGATTTTGTGGGCTTTAGGCTTGGTCACCTCATATACCTTGGGTGGATTTGTGCACATCCTGTTGGTGCTCGCCATCATCGTGGTGCTCATCCGCGTAATTCAAGGACGACGTCCGGTATAGGCTCGCGAGCGGCGGCAACAGTCGCGGCGCCACAAGCCTCATACGGATCGGCAAGCTCGTGTCTCGCTACTTCGACAACTATTGGAAGAAGGAGTTCAAGTCCATGGCCTCTCGCTCGCACAAGCACGCCAAGACGGAATCGCTGCTGGTGAACCTCGCCGAGTCCATTGGGTCCACTCTCGGTACGCTGGCCGCGAAGGCCGATGCGGCGCAAAAGGCCCTGGCGAAGAGCGACATTATTTCCAACATTGAACGCAATGGTAAGAAGCTGGTTCGCAGGACGAAGGCGGTAGCGGGCGCGGCGAAGAGGAAGGCCTCGAGGAAAGTCGCCGGAACCAAGTCCGCAGCCGGCAGAACCGCCAGGGGTCTGAAAAGAAATGCGTCACGCAAAGCCAAGTCTACTCGGGTCGCTCCGCGTCGCGCAGCTAAAGCCGCCAAGCACGTGACCTCTCGTCAGGCGAGAGGTCGCGCCCGAAAGTAGCGCAGGGATCGCTGCAATTTCGCAAAAATAAATTCACGAACTGGAGACGCTGCCCGACAATCCCTCCATGCCAGACTATTCTCCGTCCAATTCAAGAACTCTCGGCATCTGCTGGGTCATCTATGGCCTGATCCGTCTTCTAATGGCGGTTTGGCTCGTGGGATTCAACGCAACCGCCACGGTGATGTTCGGTGCCTTGCTGACTCGGGTGCCTGATCCTTATTCCCTGATGAGCACATTTCACCTGCTCTATCTAGTCGCCATTGTGTGGTCTGTCGCTGCGGGCCTTCTCGGAATTGTCGCGGGTCTCGCGCTGATCGGCGGTAAAGCCGCGGGTCGCTCCCTGGGAATCATCGCCGCATTTTTCTCGGTCTCCGAGATTCCTATGGGCGTCACGATTGGCACGTACACCCTGGTCGTCCTTCTTCCCACGCGCACGGAGCGCGTGTACGTCAATCCCGACTCCGCTCGCGCTGCATAGCGTGGCTTTCGCACGGCCGGTCCGTAGGCGTCGCTAATGCAAACCTCTCATACCGATACCACCTTCGCCGGATAGTCCGTAACTGCCCCGTCGCTTAGAGTTCGCGTTGTGCTTGTAAACGGAAAAAAGTTCAGTAACAGGAGGGAGTCCACATGCGTCTGAGCAAGAAAATCGGTATCGAGGTGACGCTCCTAGGGGCCTGCCTGCTGCTTGGCGCTTCCATGCCTGCCGGGATCCCGGCTCCCCAAGATCAACAGTCGCCTGCGGCCGACAATACGAAGACCAACAAGGACAAGAGTTCCCCGACCGCCGATCAGCAGAAGATGAATCCCGCCGACCGGGAACTCACCAAGAAAATCCGGGCCTCGATTAACAGCGACAAAACACTTTCGACCTACGCGCACAACGTCAAGATCATCAGTCAGGACGGCAAGGTGACCCTGCGCGGCCCAGTACGGTCCGAAGACGAAAAGGCTGCTATCGAATCGAAGGCCTCCGCGATCGCCGGCCCCAACAGCGTCACGAATATGCTCGATGTCGCGCCGCCAAAGTCCTGACACTTCGGACGCGCCCTTTTGTGTAAACGCAAGAACGCATAGCGAATCCGTCGTGAGTCAAATCGCAACAAAGACAAAAAGACTGAAGACAAAGAGGAGAACATCAGAATGGCTGACAAGAAAACCGCGGTATTCGCAATCTATTCCACACGCGCGGGTGCCGAACAGGCCGCCAACGCGTTGATCAATGCAGGCTTTAGCTCCAGCGACATCTCCGTGTTGTTGCCGGAGAATCTCGGCACTCGTGAAATCGGAACCGAAAAGGCCACCAAGGCTCCCGAAGGCGCTACCGCCGGTGCAGGCACAGGTGCTGTGCTTGGCGGCGCGTTGGGCCTACTTGCTGGCATCGGCGCTCTCGCCATTCCGGGGGTCGGTCCGCTCATCGCGGCGGGCCCCATCATGGCTACCCTGGCAGGCATGGGCGTTGGCGGCGCGGTCGGCGGAGTTACCGGTGCGCTCGTCGGCATGGGCATTCCCGAGTACGAGGCCAAGCGCTATGAAGGCGTGATCCGTAAAGGCGGGATCCTACTGTCCGTGCACTGCGCAACGTCGGACGAAGTCAGCCGCGGCAAGAACATCCTGCAGGGCACGGGCGGCGAAGACATCTCCTCCACTGGCGAAGCGTCGGTCAGCCGCGAGGATCGCGCTCGCAGCGCCACCGCCGGCGTCGAGTAGTTCCGAGTCTCCGCCTCGATTCACAGGTCTGGGAAGCAGCATTCCCACTTATTGGCAAAAAAGGAAGCCGCCTCGGCGGCTTCCTTTCACTTGCACTGTACTTGTTATGCGGTGCCCTCGTCGCCGTATCAGGCCGCCCCCGCGGCCTTCTTTGCTTCCGCCGAATCGTAACTCTCGCCGTAAATCGCCGGCACCTTCCCGCCCATCGGGCGTAAATATGTCGACAGTTGCCCGCGATGATGAATTTCATGATGGATGTGGAATTGAAGAAACGCCACCGCCGGCAGTTGAAACAGTCCGCGAAAGTCCATGATTTTGACCAGCTGCTCGGCCTTCGCTGCCGAGAGTGCCGCCAGATTCTTTGCAAATGACTGGTCGTACCAGGCCGCAATGTCCGCGGCGTCGCGCACCGAATCGGGCCGCGGTCCGCCCGAAAAATCAAACACGCCCGCCGCGATGCTGCTCAGGAAGAAGTTCTGTGCCGACGCGATGTGCCAGGCCAATTCCAATGCGCTCTTCGCATTAGGGTCGGGCCGGTAATCGCCTTTGCCATTGGGCATGGCTTCGATTACGCGTTTGGTGGTCTGCTGCTCGTTCTTCAAGGTAGGCAAGGTCACCTGAATCAGAAAGAGTCCCTGTTCCGGCGTCAATTGCATGTGAATCCCCCCTTTCCCTTCGCTGTTTCGACCGGTGAGTATAGCGCAGTGCCCCAACCGTGGCTGTTTTACGTACGTCCAGGGCCCGCGTCTCACTCCCTTACATGGAAAGCCGTAGATCGGACCGCGAATTTACATTAGAAGAACATTCGCGCCGCCCTCCCAGATGTGCGTCCTATTACTCCGACTTTGTTTCGCTCCCAAAATCGGCAAGGCATTGCGCTGCATTGACTTACGAGTGTGGCCAAGCTCGTGCACAACTTTCTGTGTCCAGCAAACCCGTGGAGGATCGAATGTTCCGCGATGATTTAGGCATTAAACCGGCAGCCTGCGAAGAATATGAGGAGCTGCTGAAGAAATCCCACATGGCGCTGAACGAATGGAAAAACGGCCGCGCCGAAATCCGTCGCTCAGGCCGCAAGGGACGCTCGGCCGACAATGAGCTGCGCATGCTGCAAGCCAATTTTGCCAAGGCCTACGCCGCGTTGCAGACCCACTCTCGCGATTGCGGCTATTGCCAGATGCCAGCGCTAGTCCACCAGGGCTTTGGGGTCAATCCCGTGGCCCACCATTATCCGTTGCACTAGGAAAACTCTTTGCCTGGGGGCTTTATGCGACCGATCGATCACAGTGAAGCAAAACTGCATCACTTCGACATCGTTAGGAAAGACAACGATAAGTACGCGATCTGGCTGGAATCCGCCAGCAACCTGGGTGCTGCCGAATCTCGCATCGAAGAGTTGACCGAAGTATGGCCTGGCGAATTCCAGGTTGTCGATCGCCAGTCTCATCAAGTGGTCGCGCGGCTGCGCAAATCACCCAACGCCCCCCGAAACCATTAACAATAGCCGTATCGGGCGGAGGCGTAATCCATTCCAGGTCCATTCGGGCACGTTTCGGCCACAGATGGCTCAGGGCGTGGATTTACAAATCAATTGATCGTTTGCGCCGGACCGGCATTCCCGTTGGGCGTCCCTTGTCCGCGGATCAAATCCTCGACATCGTCCAATTTCTCGCTCAATAAATTTAATTTGCGTGACAGCCCCTGAATTTCTAACTCCGCCCGGCGGTTTACATCAAAGTCCAATTCGCCCCGCAACCGGTCTTTCGTATCCTGGCGATTCTGGCTCATCATGATCACCGGAGCCTGTACCGCAGCCAGCATCGACAAAAATAGATTCAGCAAGATAAATGGATAGGGATCCCAGGCCTTCCGGCGCAAGAAAATGTTGATGGCCGCATAGACGATCAGCACCGTCAGAAACGTAAGGATAAACGTCCAAGATCCGCCGAACTGCGCCACCGAATCCGCGATCCGCTCTCCCCAGGTGGATTCCTCTTCGATCAATTCGTTGGGGTTCCGCATCGCACGCTTGCGCACCAGTTGCTGCGCGCCGTGAAACTGCCGTCCTAGCACGCTGAGCATGTCCATGCCGGCCAGCGGCTTGCGTTGCAGCAGCACCGCAATGTCGTTGCGATCCACCTCCAGGCACGTCGAGTCCTCCAGGGCTACCGCCGTGGTCTCGTGCGGAGTCTGGTCCAGCATGGACGCAAACCCAAAAAATTCCCCGTGTCCCGGCTCATCCACGATCACTTCCTGATGATCGTCGTCAACGGTGGTGATCCGCACGCTGCCCGACACCAGGATGTATGCGCGGCCGCCCGCCTCCCCCATCTTGTAGATCCGCTGGCGCGCCGCAAACTTCTTCATCTCCACTTGCCCGGCTAGCACCGCTAGCTCATCGTCATCCAGTAGCGCAAACAACGGTACGTGCCGCAATTCCTCCTGGTCGCAAGCCATACTCCCTCCCGATATCCTCGTCAGCTACACAGGCAGAGCATTCCATAACGGCCCCTCCTGCGCTACCTGCACTCAGTAGCCGAGCGTTCGCCTTTGGGTACCTCAACCACACCGGGTCCCAACATCGATAATCAAGCCCTCCACAAATTCTTGCGGTCATTTCCCCGACCCGGTGCTTCTAGCCACGTTCCGCTGGCTAAACTGCGCCCATCTGTTGTAAGCGTTGCTATCGCCGGCGATCTTGGTCTATGCTGCGACTCCTAATTGAGACTTATTCCACAACTACTGCGACTCGAACGGCGCTCGCAAGAGACGCAACTCCACCCCGCAAGGGAATCCGCAGTGCCGTGCGGCATGCTGCTCGCCGTGCTTGCCTTGACAGCTTTCGGCTCTTCTACTGGGCACGCACAACAGGCTGATCCCGCCGCGCCTGTCGTGGTCCAGCCGGGTGCGCCAGGCCAGCCCAGCAAAACCTTGCCGCCCTCAACCCGGGGCAAGCTGCCGCCACGATCTCAAGCGGACGTCGAGTTCATGCAGGGCATGATCATGCATCATGCGCAAGCCGTGGAGATGACCGCACTGATCGAGTCGCATACCCAGAATAAGGATTTGCACACGCTTGGCGCGCGAATCAGCAGCTCGCAGACCGACGAAATAAAATTCATGAAGCGCTGGCTCGCTGCTCGCGGAGAAGCCACCTCCATGGCCATGCCGGGAATGTCGAACATGGACCAAGCGGGTCAATCCATGGCGCTCATGCCGGGAATGCTTACATCCGAACAAATGGAAGCCCTGCGCAATGCGAAGGGCGCCGACTTCGATCGTCTATTTCTTACCGGGATGATTCAGCACCACGATGGGGCGCTGACCATGGTGAAAGATCTGTTCGATACCGCCGGCGCGGGCCAGGATGCTGACCTGTTCAATTTCGCAACCGACGCCGACAATACCCAGCGCGCCGAGATCAAGATTATGCAGTCGATGTTGGAGAAGAGACCCTCCGAGGAGAAACGATGAACCGAATGCCCCGCTTAGCCCTTCGTCTGACCGCTGCCGCGCTCCTTTTACTCTTCGGCCTTAGCCGCCTGCATGCCCAGGAGCAAAAGCCTGCGACCCCGCCGCCCGCGCAGGGATCTGCCGACGACGACGAGGACGAGAAGGACAATCCGTTTCTTCCCGAGCCGGCTCCCACCCTACCGCCCGGGATGAGTGGATCCGACGCCAACGATCCCCGCGCGAAGCTCACTCCCGGGCTCTACAACGCCGGCGAAACCTACATGGGCATGAAACATCTCATGCTGTCCAAGAAGCCCGATGCTTTTCAACTCGGCGTATCTGATCCGGATGATCCCAAAGTTCAGAAAATTATTGGACAGCTCGGCATGCCCGGCATCGCCAAAATTCCCAAGGACATCCACCTGGTCATCGCGCAACTTGCTTTCGGAAACTCCGACTTGGCTTTCCAAGGCAACCACCTTTTCCAGGGAAATTTTTATGGCATGAATATCTACGACATCTCCAATCCCGCGAACACCAGGCTGCTGACTTCGCTGGTGTGCCCGGGCGGCCAGGGCGATCCTTCGGTCTACAAAAACCTCCTGTTCATGTCCGTCGAAATGCCTAACGGGCACCTGGACTGCAGCATCGACGGTTTTCCGCCGGGGCCTCCGCCAACCCCGGAGGAGGAAAAAGACAAAGAGAAAATGAAAAAGCGCATTCCGGCGGCGCAAAAAGAGCGTTTCCGCGGCGTCCGCATCTTTGACATTTCCGACATCAAGAGTCCCAAGCAGGTCGCGGCGGTGCAGACCTGCCGCGGTTCGCATACCCACACCTTGGTCGTCGATCCAAATGACAAAGATAACGTCTACGTGTACGTCTCAGGCACATCCTTTGTGCGTCAGCCGGAAGAATTGGCCGGGTGCTCCGGAGAAAAGCCGGACAAGGATCCCAACACCGCGCTCTTTCGCATCGACGTGATCAAGGTACCTCTCGCTGCTCCGCAAGAAGCCAAGATCGTTTCCAGCCCACGCGTTTTCATTGATCCACGCACCGGCGCGATGAACGGCCTTAACAACGGCGGCACTCACAGCAAGAAAGGAACGGCAAAACCAGCGGACACCGATCAGTGTCACGACATCACGGTATACTCGGCGATCGGCCTGGCCGCGGGCGCCTGCTCTGGTAATGGAATTCTGCTCGACATCAAGGATCCGGTTCATCCCAAGCGCGTAGATGCGGTGAACGATCCCAACTATTCCTATTGGCACTCCGCTTCCTTCTCAAACGATGGAAGCAAAGTCGTCTTTACCGACGAGTGGGGCGGCGGCCTGGGAGCGCGCTGCCGTCCGAACGACCCCAACAAATGGGGCGCCGACGCCATCTTCCGGCTGAAGGATGACAAGCTGACGTTCGCGAATTACTACAAGCTGCCGGCCGCTCAGGGCGACTCCGAAAACTGCGTAGCGCACAACGGCTCGCTGGTCCCCGTTCCCGGCCGCGATATCGAAGTGCAAGCTTGGTACCAGGGCGGCATCTCCGTAATGGACTTCACCGACCCGTCGCAGCCCTTTGAAATCGCCTATTTCGATCGTGGTCCGATTGATCCGAAAGTGCTTGTACTGGGCGGCGAATGGTCTGCGTATTGGTACAACGGCGCCATCTACGCCTCGGAAATTGCACGTGGCATGGATACGTTCGAACTCACGCCGACCAAGTTTCTGACCCAGAACGAAATCGACGCAGCAAAGACATTTCACCAATCCGAGCTCAACGTCCAGAACCAGCAAAAAATCGAATGGCCTGCGCAGTTGGTCGTAGCCAAGGCGTATGTCGACCAGCTGTCGCGCTCACAGGCCCTCCCCGCAAACCGCATTGCAACTCTGCGAAAGGCCATCCAGAGCGCCGAAAGTTCGCACATGAACAAAGGCAAGGTGGCGAAGTTGCAGGGTATGGCGCCAGCCCTAGAGGAGGATGCCGCCGCGGCAAAAACTCCAGCGGACTCGGCGCGATTGCACGCTTTGGCGGAGATCCTGAAGCATCCGGCGGCGTAGTCTCATCGCGAAACAGATCACTCGAAACAGCCGACTACGGCCGAACTGGCTTCGGAAGATCGATCAGCAGTACGTGTGAATTTTCGCGCAAGCGGTCGAACACAATCCGCCGGCCGTCTGGAGTGATATCGAACGTCCGCATCGCGGCGGGATTGCTCAACCGCGTTAACTGCCGGGAACGCATCGTGCCGAAGTCCAGCAGCCAGAAATCCTGGCCGCCGGTCGTACTTCCGACCATGTAAACCAGCCCGGTGCCATTCGGCAGGAAGCGCGCCCGCTCACCTTCGCGCCGCACGTTCATTGCTGGCAGCTTCACGGACGTTCCATCCGGGTGCACTCCTAGCAGCGGCATGGACGTGAATACTTGTGTGCCCCCATACACGATCAGGTCTCCGCGAGGAGACCACACCGGGTCCAGGAATGGTCCAGATGCTATCCGTACCGGTGAACCGCCGTTGGCCGGCAGTTTGAACAAGCCCGCTCCATTCCGGTCGCTACCCGCCGCCACAATCCATTCACCGTCGGGAGACCATGAGGCCGTACCTCGAACATCGACTTCATTCGAAAGCGCATGCAGGCGGGTTCCATCCGCCGCCAGGATATGCAGTTGCCGTTTCCCCTCCCGCTTCAGCGCAAAGGCGATGTTGCTCCCGTCTGCTGATATTGCCGGCGCCCATTGGAGCGCGCCCTCCGAACCTTTCCAAATCTCCAGAGCTTGCCCCTCGCGATAACTCCACAGTCCGTCAGCCCCGTCCCGCGAAGATAAGTAGAACAGCGATCCGCCACCGAAGCGCGGCGCCAGCGCCCGTACCGTCGGCACGGGGAACGCTTCGACGTCTTTTTCTTCGACAACGCGACTTTCCAGCGGAACGCTCCACAAGTTGACTTGCGCGTTCACCACGCTCGCCGCAAGACGCCGGCCGTCCGCCGTCGCCGCCAGCGCCGTGTATTGCTCTAGGCCCAAAGTGACGCGATGGGAAGTTCGCGTTTCCGTATCGAATGCCCACAGGCAAGGTCCGGCGCCGTTGTCGGTGTGTGCGACGAACAAAACCGTCCGATCATCTATCGGAATCGGGTTAGCGATGTCGTTGTTGACGTGTGTCAGTTGTTCCGGCTCTCCTCCGTCGGGCGAGATTCGCCACAGGTCCATCTCATGGGTGACTGGCCGCCCGCGCACAAAGTAGATCCATCGCCCATCCTTCGACCACACGTGGTAATGGCTGTGCAGCCCAGGCTCGTTTTTTACAATCTGACGTGCATTCGCGCCGTTGCGATCGGCCACAAATGTGGGGTCTCCTGGGTCCCACGTGTGGTAGACCAGCCGGCTGCTATCGGGCGACCAGGAAACCTCGGCCGCGTGCTCTTCTAAAAAATTGTGAGGCGCTCCGCCCATCAACGGCACCAGCCGCAACCTCCGGCCTTCAGTTCCGGCGATCCACACCTCCGATCCATCTCCTGAAAATCCGATCGCGCGAAGCGGCCCGCGCACGTCTCCCATGCGGCCCTGGCTCAGGTTTGCAAGCCCCCCGCTGGCTTGCGCCAGCCAGATATCGAACGTGCCGCTACGGTCGGTGATGTAGGCAACAAATTTCCCGTCCGGAGAGATGGCAGGATTCGTTTCATCTCCTTCAAAGTCGGTGAGCCTCGCGAACCGCGCGTTGGAAAGCGGATTCTGGAATGTCCGCGGAGGGCGAAGCCAGAAAAACCAGGAAATCAACGCTCCCAGGACAACGATTCCAACAGCGACTCCAGCCATCCATACCCATAGGGATTTCTCATGAGCTCTGGGTGGTGCGCCTGCGGCCACCGTCGTTTTTCCGGAAATGGTGTCGCGCTGCAGCCGCTTTAGATCGGCCCGCAACTCAGCAGCGCTTTGATAACGCACGTCCCGGTCCTTCTCCAGGGCCTTTTGAAGGATGCGTTCCACATCAGCGGGCAGCGCGGGATTGAGGCGAAGCGCCGAAATAGGATCCTTATTGAGAAGCGAGTTGAATGACGCTGCGGAAGTATCTCCAGAAAACGGGCGGGTACCAGTAACCATCTCGTATAGCACCGCGCCGAATGAAAACAGATCGGTGCGCGCGTCGAGTGTCTTCCCTAGTGCTTGTTCCGGGGACATGTATGCGACCGTGCCCAGGGCCGTGCCAGGGCTCGTCAGGTGCTCCGGGTCCACATCCATTGTCGGCATGGCTTCGGTTTCATGCGGCGTCCCACCTTTCGCCGCGCTCACTTTAGCCAGGCCAAAATCGAGAATCTTCGCGTGCCCGCTTTCGATAACGAAAATATTGGCTGGTTTGATGTCTCGGTGGACAATGCCTTTGGAGTGCGCGGCATGCAGCCCGTCCGCTACTCCAGTCGCCACCTCCAGCCACGCTTCCAACTCCATGGGGCGGCCCATGATGGCGTGCCTCAGGGTTTTGCCTTCCAGATGTTCCATGGCGATGAAGGCTCTGCCGTTTTCTTCGCCAATCTCGTGGATGGTGCAAATATTGGGATGGTTCAGCGCGGACGCTGCCCGGGCCTCGCGGCGAAAACGTTCCAGCGCTTGCGGGTCTTGCGCCAGTTCATCCGAAAGGAATTTCAGTACGATAAAGCGGCCCAGTTCGGTGTCTTCGGCTTTGTAAACGATTCCCATCCCGCCACTGCCCAATTTTTCGATAATTCGGTAGTGCGAGATGGTGCGTCCCAAGAACGATTGGGAATTCGCCATGGCGCGGTCATCTTAGGTTGCGTGTTCGAAGTAAGTCAACGAATCAACATAGCCTTGGCCCCGGAACAGCCATCGCGACGTCTCGCGGCCTTCGGAACCTTGCCGTCCAGAAACGCGCCTGTTTCGGGAACTCCCGCGACCTTCGCCTACGATGAAGGCCATCGGATTGCCGCCTATTCACCGTGGCGAAGATTAGGCGAAGATGTTGCTCAACGCCCAACCGACCGAGGGACTCTCGCACAACTGGCACGGTCCAGTCGCGGCGCCGCAATGCTCGTACCGGGAGGCTCAGAACGCTCGGGCCATTGCAGCTCTGGGCACAAAGTGCCAGAATCGCCAGACAGGGGCAGAGACTACGCGGAAACTCAAGCGCCCCTGCCGGTGTCTAAGTCTGTAGAGCAAGGCACCGGGTACCTTCGAGGCGGACAGGATGTCCAACCCGGGTCTTGAATTTGGGTCGAACTCGCCGTCGCGGCCGGCATTGCGGTCGCAATTGCTGGGTCAGGAAGGCTCGACGTTCGCAGGCGAGCCGGAAAGGCCGACAGTGTCCGATTGGGCCAGCGCCCTCACTTGGGGCCGGGACGAAACCGAACTCGTAACCGAGTTGCAGGCCGGGTCGGAAACCGCCTTCGACTGGCTGGTCACCCACTATCACGGACCTGTCTATAACCTCATCCTGAGCATGCTCGGCGATGGTTCCGATGCCGCCGACGGCACTCAGGAAGTCTTCCTGAAGGCGTTTCGCGGGATTCGCAGTTTTCGCCAGGGTAGTTCGCTGAAAACCTGGCTGTATCGCATCGCCATTCGCGAAGCGCTGAATCACAAGCGCTGGTTCAAGCGCCACCTGCAGAAGAATGTTTCGATCGACGCGGAGCCCGAAGAAGGGCACAGCTCCATCGAAATTGAGGATTTGGCGGCAACACCGTTCGAGCAATTCGCCGCCCATGAAATTCAAGCGGTCGTACAAGACGCCCTGCAACACGTGCCTGATGTCTTTCGCAGCGCGGTAGTACTGCGTGACCTGGAAGGCCTGAGCTACGAGGAAATCGCCGAGGTCCTGGAATGCAGCGTGGGCACCGTGAAATCGCGAATTCTTCGGGGTCGCCGCGCCCTTCGGGATTTGCTGGAGCCACTGCTCGCCGATCGCTCTGCGATGGCGGTTGAAAAGGATCGCTCCTGGCATGGCAGCTCCAGCCGGATGCCGCATCCGCCATTTGCGCCTGCAGACGGCCAGCATTCGGCGATTTCGGCCGCGCATACCAAGTTTCTGCGGCAAGGTTCTGAAAGTGGTGATCTGTCATGACCTGCGCCACGGTTCGTCCAAAACTGGCGGGCTACATCGATGGCGCTGTAACCAGCGCTTCTCGAGCCAGCGAGCGTGTGCGTGTGCGGGCGCACCTGGAAACCTGCGTGTCCTGCCGCGAAGAGCTGGAACGCTTCCGTAAACTGGCGGTGCTGCTCTCGCGTGTTCCTCGAAGCCTGCCGCCCACCGATCTCGCTGTGCGTATTCGCGTGGCCGCCGCGCAATCCGCACCGACGCAGGATCTGCCAAGCCGCCTCCGTAGGGTGCGCGACCGCGCAGAAATCCTGCTCGAGAATGTATTTCGCCCGCTGAGCGTTCCTGCCACTGGCGGGTTCGTCTCCGCGATCCTGGTTTTCGTCGTTGTGTTGCAATTGATGATGCCCGGCATCACCGTCCGTGCCGTCCAGAACGATGTGCCCATCAACATCCTGCAACCCGCCGAGCTGATCTCGCTTTCCGACTTCCCGCAATCCTGGGAACAGCACGACGCGGAACTTGCCCTGCCGCACGGCCTGCTTCTGGACGTAACCGTCGACGCTCACGGCCAGATGGTCGGCTACCAGATTTTGTCTGGCCCGAAGAGCATGGACCTTCAGCGCCAGCTCGATCAGATGTTGCTGTTCTCGCGCTTCCGTCCGATGCTGAGTTTCGGCCGGCCCACCGCTGGCGGCCACGTCATCCTCAGCTTCAGCGCAGTGCACATCCGCGGCTGAAATCTCACGCCGAGTTTTTCCGCTTCGAGCCGCGATCCCGCCAAGCATTCTTAGCGCTGCCAGCGAATCATACTGTCCGAAAGTTCAGCTTGTACTCAGTACACGCCTGTACTTCGCCCACAGAACAATGCTCCCCGCCGCGGGTTGTAATAGTGGCGGGGGCATCACATGCCGTTCGAACAGAACAGAGGCGTGCGACCGCGACACAAAGGCCAGGAAGAGCCGCGCACGAACCGGATGGATCGCCGCGCAGCCAGATGGTTCGCACTGACGCTTTTCGTCGTCACAATTCTGGTCGGGCCGCAGGTCACGGTGCACGCGCAGCAGCCGGTAAACTCCGCGGAACGCGCGCTGTTTGATGCAGCGAATCGGGAACGCATTGCGCAGGGACTCCAGCCGCTGCGCTGGGACGCTGCCCTGGCGAATGCGGCGCGCGAACACGCCATGCGCATGGCGCAACGCAATGAACTCTCTCACCAATTTTCAGGCGAGCTGCCTTTGCAGGAGCGCGCGCGGTTAGCCGGCGCGCGCTATACCGTAATTGCGGAAAATGTCGCGGAAGGCCCAAGCGCGGAAACGATTCACTCCAGTTGGATGCACTCGCCTCATCATCGCGCGAACCTGCTCGATCCCGAGCTCACGGCAATCGGAATTTCCGTGGTGTCGTCCACGGATCGAAAGTACGGGCGCGGGGAAATGCTGTTCGCGGTGCAGGATTTTTCACAATCCGTCGCGAACCTGAACTTCAGGCAACAAGAGCAACAAGTGGTTGCGCAACTCGCCGCCCGCGGCTTGCAGGTCCGCGCCACCGATGACGCGCGTAAGACGTGCCCTCTGGATCGCGACTGGGTAGGGCCGCAACCCAGCGTGGTGCTACGCTACGAGGCATCGGACGTGAGCCGGCTGCCGAGTGTGCTGGAGCAAAGAATCCAGACCGGCAAGTATCGAACTGCCTCGGTCGGAGCCTGCCTGCCTCCCGGCTCCGGCAATTTCACGCACTTCCGCGTCGCTGTTCTGCTGTACTAAAGGTCACAAGTCTCTCGTATTCGTATGAAGTGCTCATGAGGCGGCACACCTGGACGCCTGCCCGCCGCCTCACGAGTCGCTTTTGAACGACTTATCATCAATGATTGTCCGTGTCGGCGAAGCAGACTTTGCCGAAGTAGCGGAAGACGGTGCCGGCGTTCAGGTCTACTTCGCCGATGGCATTGATGTCGCCAGTGGCGCCGGCGAATTTACCGGTGCCGCCATTGATGTGTACGGGGTAGTTGACGACGGCGAAGCGCGATTGCGACAGGGCCACAGTTGTGGCGGTGGCTTGATCGAAGGTGATGGTATCGCCGGATTCGGTTACCCAGTGATGTTGCACTTTGAACAGGACGTTGTTGCCGGAAACTTGAGGAGCACCGATCAAGGTGCCGGCAACGGCACCGGCCAGATCGCCAGTTGCGGGACCGAGCGTCGTCGTTGGAGCGTCGGGAGCGAGCGCGCCAAAGTTGGTGATCAGCGTGCCACCAACGTGGACGCAGCGATGGTCGCGATCCTCCCAGCCGTGGGCCGGCGAATTGGCGCTTGCCGGTGCAAAGGCAAAAACAAGGAGCAAGAGCGCAGGAGTCGACAGCACAGCGATAGCTTTGATTTTAGTGCGAATCATGTAAGCACACCTCCAATGAGTGGGCCGGCGATTCCGGGCTGGCGGCCTGGATCTCGTGCCTGGATTTGAATTCGAAACTGCTCTAGTTGCTATAAGCGAGAAGTTGCGGGAAAAACTGTCATTGCCCGACCACAATCGCGCGGCTCGGGCGGCACACCGGAACGTTACGTTGAATACTCCGCAAGAACCGAATGTGATACCTTCCCTTCAAGTTCTAGGGGCTCGTACCCGTGTCGGAGGCTGCGTGCCTAGCACGTCCTCGCACGAAATCACTCGCTTGCTACAGGCCTGGTGCAATGGCAGCCCGGAAGCGTTGGATCAGTTGCTGCCGCTGGTCTACGCGGAACTGCATCGAGCGGCGCGGCGGCAAATGGCTCGCGAGAATTCCGGGCACACTCTTCAAACGACCGCGCTCATCAACGAGGTGTACCTGCGGCTGGTGAACTTTCCGGACGTCGACTGGCAGAACCGCGCGCACTTCTTCGCGGTTTGCTCGAAAGTGATGCGCCGCATTCTGACAGATCTGGCGAGGGCCAGGCTGACGCGCAAACGAGGCGGTGGCGCAGTGCAGGTGGCGTTTGACGAAGGGCGAGACGGCGCGCGGGGTCGCTCGTTCGACCTTCTGGCGCTGGACCAAGCGGTAAGCCGGCTAGCGGAGTTCGATGCAAGAAAGAGCCGCGTGGTGGAGCTGAGGTTTTTCGGCGGGCTAAGCGTCGAAGAAACCGCAGAGGCGTTGAAGATTTCCCAAGAGACAGTACAACGAGACTGGCGCATGGCCAAAGTATGGCTGCTGCGCGAAATGACTCCGGAACATCCCCATGATGCCTGAGCGCTGGGAGCAAGTGGAAAGGCTGTACCACGCCGCCGCGGAATTGTCTCCGGACCGCAGGTCGGCGTTTCTCGACGAATCCTGTGGAGAGGACGAGAGCCTGCGACGAGAAGTGGAGTCGTTGCTCGCTCAAGAAAATGGCGCACAGGATTTCTTGGAGAGACCCGCACTGGAAGCGGCGGGAAAAGACATGCCAACGCTGGGCGATTCGGTACGAACCACAGATGATGCGCTGGGATTGATCGGAGAGACGCTCTCGCATTATCGAATTGTCGAGAAGCTGGGTGGCGGCGGCATGGGTGTCGTCTATAAGGCCGCTGATTCGAGGCTTGGGAGATTTGTCGCACTAAAATTTCTTCCGGAGAAGGCTCCTTCGGATGGACTGGCTATCGAACGTTTCAAACGGGAGGCGCGAGCGGCGTCAGCTCTGAACCACCCGCATATTTGCACGGTACACGACATCGGCGAGCACGACGGGCGACACTTCATCGTGATGGAGCTTCTGGAAGGTAAGACGCTCAAGTATCACGTGGCGGGCAGGTCGCTGGAGGTTGGAGAAATTGCGCGCCTGGGAGTACAGATCGCGGAAGCATTGGAAGCGGCGCACGCCAAGGGCATTGTGCACCGCGATATCAAGCCGGCAAACATTTTCGTGACGCCGCGCGATCGCTTGAAGGTGCTGGACTTCGGATTGGCGAAACTGCTGCAGCCAGGAAATGCGCAGATGGCGGTTGAGGACTCGTTGCAAACGCGTGGGCCAGTCGGCACGCTGCCATACATGGCGCCGGAGCAGGTGCTGGGCCGTGCGGTAGATGAACGCGCGGACATCTACGGCCTCGGCATGGTGCTGTACGAAATGACGGCAGAAAAGCGGCCGTTTCGCGAGGATCTGGCGTCGCATTTGACTGACGACATTTTGCACAAGGTACCAGCACCGCCAAGCCGGTTACGACCAGGGATTTCCGCGCAGCTTGATGAAATCATCCTGAAGTGTTTGGAAAAAGATGCAGCGAAGCGCTTCCAGTCGGCGCAGCAGGTACGAACCAGGCTGGAGGAGTTTGCTACAGGGTCGAGTGGCAGCCGTGGAGCGGTTGCCGGGCGCGACAAGCGATCGGCGTGGGGCTGGGCGGCCGCGATTTTTGGCGGCTTGCTTGTAGCGGGAGCGATTTTCGCCCTGGCGAATGGCGGTTGGCGAAACCGGCTTTGGCCGGGTTTGAACATTCCGCGAATCGAATCGTTGGCGGTGCTGCCGCTGGCGAATCTGACGGGCGATGCACAACAGGATTTCTTCGTCGATGGGGTAACCGAGGAATTGACGATGGATCTGGCGCAGATTGCGGCGTTGCGGGTGACCTCGCGAACGTCGGCGACACAGGCGAAGAATTCGAAGAGGACGCTGCCGGAGCTTGCCCGGGTGTTAAACGTGGATGCAGTCGTGGAAGGGTCAGTGACGCGAGTAGGCAACCGAGTGCGGGTCACAGCGCAATTGATCGAGGCAAAGACCGATCGGCACTTGTGGGCGAAGAGCTACGAGAGGGATTCGCAGGACGTCCTGGCGCTGCAGGATCAATTGGCGCGGGACATCGCCAGCGAAATCCGAGTGACGCTGACGCCCGCGGAGCACACGCGGCTTGCGGCGGTACACACGATCGATCCGCGAGCGTACGACGACTACTTGCGAGGGCGCTATTTCTGGAACCGACGCACCGAAGCGGATCTGCACAAGGCCAAGGACTATTTCCAGAGCGCGATCGCCAATGATCCGTCGTATGCGCCGGCCTACTCCGGGCTGGCGGACACCTATTTTTATCTCGGATATGCGTGGGGGCATCTGCCACCGACGGAAGCAATTCCATTGTCACAGGCGGCGGCGCTGAAGGCCATCGAATTGGATGAAAATGGGGCCGAAGGGCACGCGTCACTGGGAACGACGCGGTTGGCGTACGATTGGGATTTTCGTTCGGCGGAGCAAGAGCTGAGACGAGCCATCGCGCTGAACCCGAACTATGCACACGCCCATCACATCTATTCCATAATGCTGGGCATCCTGAGCCGGAACGATGAGGCGCTTGCGGAGATCCGCAAAGCGGCCGACCTCGATCCATTGTCGGTGCCGGTGCGGAACATATTGGCGGAACGCCTTGTATTGAACGGGAGATGCCAGGAGGCATTCGCCGAAGATCAGAAGACCATCGAGTTGAATCCGACGGCGGTTCACGTGGGATACGTACACGATCGAAAGGCGGAGTGTTACCGGCAAGAAGGGAAGGACAAGGAAGCCTTCGAAGAAGAGATGGCATCGAGGAGCGCCAAAGGAGCCGGCGCAGAGGAGATCGCTGGATACCGAAGGCTCTACGCGAAATCGGGACGAAAGGGATACTTGCAGCAACAACTGCAAGTGAGCCTGGCCCAATGGAACAAAGACCATTGGCATAACGACGCCGTGGACCTGGCTCGAATCTATTCGGATATGGGCGACCTGGATAACGCGTATGCCTGGGTGGACAAATCGATCGCGGTGCGGTCGACCTCGCTGTTTTGGATACTTGGGACCCACGGCCCCTTCCGTGAGGATCCGCGATTTGAGGAGATGAAGAGGAAAATGGGCGCGCGTTTCTAGACGATCGCGGACTAGTGCTTGAGCTTCATCACTTTGCGCATGGCGAGATGCGAGAGGTGGGGAAGAATCGGCTTGGGCTGCTCGGGCGCTTCGGCGGCGGAGTCGATTTTTTCGATGGCGGCGCCGACCAAGTCGCGAAGGCGACGGAGGGCCTGGGTGTCGAGGGCAACGCTAACAGGACCGACAGTGACGTGAACGGTGCCGCAATCACACTGCGCCACGTGTCCGAAGTTGTCTTGAGCCGCGAGCATTCCTTTGGCGGTACACATGAGGAGTCACCCCGAGCGGTAAACCATCCTGTTGCAACTGACTTGCAGTTAGGAAAATACGACAAAAACGGTCCTATATCAAGGGAATTATCGATCGCGAGGGAATTGGCGGTTTTTATCGCTGCCGTCCCGAGTTCCAAGAAGTGCTTGCGTCCGCGCGGGGGGCGACATAGACTACCGGCCATGGTTCGGAACGCTTACTCGTATTGGTTTGGCTTTTGGCACCCATTCACAACTGGGCGAGGGGCGATTTTGTAAACCAAGAGACAAAGAAGGGAAGTCGACCCACTCGCAAGTTGAGTGGGTTTTTCGTTTTTTGGAAGGCAAAAATGGACCTAAAGCAAAATCACAGATGCCGGAACGCAGAGGTCAACGCGATGAATGCCACGGGGCGGGTAGAGTTTAGATCGACCACTTTTGAGCGAGCGAGGGGCTGGCGATGATTATTTCGATGAGGATGCATGCCTCACGGCAAGAAATCGATGAAGTGCGCGGGATTGTCCAGCACTTTGGGTACAAGGTCCACTCGATCGAGGGAGAGGAGCGCGTCGTGATCGGAGTCGTCGGAGTAGGGGATGTGACTGCGTGCATGGAATCGGTGGAGTCGATGCCGCAGGTGGAGAAAGTGGTCCGGATTTCGGCGCCTTATAAATTTGTGAGCAAGCAGTTCAAGCCGGGACGCACGCGCATACGCGTGAACGGTCTCGAGATCGGCGGCGATGAGTTTGTGGTGATGGCCGGGCCGTGCTCTGTGGAGTCGGAGAAACAGATCATGCAGGCGGCCGAGGGCGTGGCGAAGTCCGGCGCGAAGATGCTGCGCGGCGGCGCGTTCAAGCCGCGGACGTCGCCTTATGACTTCCAAGGCATGGAAGAGGAAGGGCTAAAGCTGCTGCGCAAGGCGAAGGAAGTGACCGGGTTGGCGACCATCACGGAAGTGATGAGCGATCGCGATGTCGATCTGATCGCGCAATACGCCGATGTGATGCAGGTGGGCGCACGCAATATGCAGAACTTCATGTTGCTCAAGGCGCTGGGAAAGTGCGGACGGCCAGTGCTGTTAAAGCGCGGGCTGAGCGGGACGATCAAAGAGTTGTTGATGTCGGCTGAATACATCGTGGCGCATGGGAATCCCAACGTAATCTTGTGCGAGCGCGGGATTCGGACCTTCGAGACGGAGACGCGCAATACGTGCGATATCGCGGCAATTCCAGCATTGAATGAGTTGACGCATTTGCCGGTGGTACTGGATCCCAGCCATGCGACGGGGAAGCGCAGCCTCGTGCCGGCGGTGTCGCGCGCGGGCGTGGCGATCGGTGCGGATGGATTGATCGTGGAGGTGCATCCTTCCCCGGAGAAAGCGATCAGTGATGGTGCGCAGTCTTTGGACCTGGCGCAGTTCGACAAGATGATGCGCGAATTGAAGCCGTACATCGCGCTATGGGAAACTTCGCGAAAGACCGAAACGATGGCGGCAGCAGCGAGCTGATGAGAAAAGAATTTGACTTGGGAGGCTTGGCGCTCTCCTCAAACGGCGGCCACGACAGAAGATTGGGCTGGGCGAAGCGAAGGCGGTAGCTGCGAGCTGCGTTCGCCCCTCCGCGTTTACGTTCAGGACAAGGCTCGCGTTCTGTATGGCGTCCGGATGCATCCTAATAGGGCAGGTTCTTCCTGGGATGCCGCTTGCGACAGCCAACGAAAACCGGGCTACAGGGCAAGGTTCATCGTAAGTCCGCAGGTCTTCGACTGCTGGCGGCCGCCGGCCTCGTGTCGCTATCTTACGCAACCTCCATCTATGCCGCTGACACCTTAACGCAGGAAAATTCAGCCGCCACGTCTGCACTACGTGGCCGAGCCAAGGTAGAACTGCTGGGCGCAAAAGATGGCCACGAGATTGTGGCGGTCGCGCTGGAGCATGAGCCCGCCTCGCGGAAGACACAAGACTGTTCGCATCTAGTGCATGAGATCTATGATCGGGCCGGATTTCCGTATCCGTACGCGAGCTCGTTCGATCTGTACGTGGGCAGCGAAAATTTTGGGCGAGTGAAGAATCCGCAGGCAGGCGATTTGATTGTGTGGCCCGGGCACGTGGGGATCGTTGCGAATCCCAAGGATCATCTCTTCTACAGCTTGGTGAGATCCGGATTAGACACTTCGGACTATCAGGCGCCGTATTGGCGTGGGCGCGGGAAGGCGCGATTCTATCGTTATGTTGTCGCGGGCCGCCGGGCAGTGCAGACCGCGGGGCGCGCAGTGGAAGATAGCGATGGGCGGCCGGTGGTAGCGGAAGCGACCCGATCGCGCTCGGTTGGTCCGGACGCCAAGATTTCCACCAGGGAAGCATCAGAGCGCACAGCGGTTTACGATCCGGGTGATGCGGAGTCGGCGACCGCTGATAGAGCGATTCCGAGGAGTATTGCAATTGCGGTAGGCCATAAGCAGCCGACGCGCGAGGAGGTATCGGCCGGGATTTCCGAGCTGAACAATGCGTCGGGCGCCGTGTTGCGGTCGAATACAGCGAGGTCGGCTGTGCCGCTGATCGTGTTCGATGATTTCAGGGTGAATCGGCTGGAGATGAAGCGGGATCGCGGCTGGGCGTTCGTGGAGTTGCGGGAGCGTGCATCGCTGTGGGGTGAGGACGCCGAGTTCGCGCGACGTAGCGAAACGATACGGTGGGAATTGCGGCGCGGGACGAGCGGGTGGGAAGCGGTGTCGCCCAATGATCGGACGTTCGTGCCACGCGATGTGGCGATACGCAACATTGCAGCGCGGATTTCGGATCTCACGCAGCAGAACCGCGGGGATCGAGAGACATCACGGCGGGAAGCGGCGCGGTTGACGAAATTGCTGGGGGTATTGTTGGAAGAGGACGGCAATAATTCGAATTGAGCAAACTCTGCCGAGGGCACGAATCTGCTCGGGTCGATCACTTCTGATTCAATTCTTGTAACTTGCCAGAGCACAGCACAGGGAGAAATCGCTGCGCCGCGGGACAACTGTCGGCATCACGCTGAAATCGGACGCAGTGATGCCGTGCCCCTACAAAGGCCTAGTGCGAATTCTAGCCGCGGAAGTAGAGATACGCACCGAGGATGCAGGCCAACACCAACGCGGAGCCTGCGACTTCCTTCCAGCCCCAACTGGCGCGCGTGCGAGTCTTTTCTTCGGGCGTCACAGTAGCAAAGGTCACGTGGTTCAGTTTGGAATAGTCCGGGGCCTCGGTCGCATAGCTGACGCCAAACATGACGATAGCGGAGACGATGGCGATCAGCACACTGTAATACTGGAAGTACATCTTGTTGACGATCCAGAAGAACGAGCCGACCGGATAGCCGTTTTCGAAGCCGTGCAACCCGAGCGTGACCGGTGTATCCACCATCATGCGAAAGATTCCAACCGCGAAGCCCACCAGCATGGACCAGAAAGCACCTTTGGCGTTGAGGCGTTTGAAAAACACGCCAGCGAAGAAAACCACGAAGATGGGCGGCGCGAGATAGCCCTGCACGGCCTGCAAATAGGTATACAAACCCTGCGCGCCTTTGATGACCGGAATCCAGATTAAGGCGATGATCACCATGATAGTAGTTGCCAGCCGCCCGACACGCACCAACTGGTGTTCGGTGGCCTCCGGCTTCCACTTCTGGTAGATATCCACCGTGAAAAGTGTGGAGCAGGCGTTGAATACACCGGCAAGCGAGCCCATCAGCGCAGAAAGCAGTCCGGCGACGACAATGCCGCGGAACCCGGGCGGTAGCAGATACTGAACCAGCATCGGGAACGCGCCTTGGGCGACCATGGTGTTCGCGTGGCCGTCGGGGCCGACCATGGCGGCGAGCTCGGGGATCTTGCCGCTCTTGGCCAGGGCAAAGCAAATCAACCCCGGAATAATGAAGAGGTATACGGGAAAGAGTTTGAGGAAGGCGGCGAAGATGGAACCGCGACGCGCATCGGTTTCGTTCTTGGCGCCGAGCGCGCGCTGTACGATGTACTGGTCGGTGCACCAATACCAGAGACCTACCATCGGCGCACAGAAAAGCATTCCGAACCATGGGAAGTTGTCGTTGAAATACCAGGCTTCTCTGACGACCGCGCCCGAGGCATTGGTCTCCAGCACCGGGGCCCAGGTGCTTTGCACGCCGGCAGGAATCATCGGCTTCCACAGGTTGAACATCTCGGATCCGCACCAGGCTCGTAGCTCGCTCCACCCACCGAGCTTGTGCAAGCCGTAAAACGTGAGCAGCGCGGAGCCAGTAATCAGCACGATGACTTGCACGGCGTCGTTGTACGCCACGGCGCGCATACCGCCGAGCGTGGTGTACAACCCGGTAAGCACGATCACCAGGACCGAGCCGATCCAGAAGCTATCGATCGTGGTGTTACCGATGTGCAGCTGGAGTTCAGGGAACAGCGTTCCGAAGACGACGCCTCCGGCGAAAATGCCGACTGCAATCTTGGAGACGATGAAGGTGACGATCGAAATAATCGACAGGATGTAGCGCGAACTGGTGCTGAAGCGGCGCTCGAGAAACTCCGGCATAGTGAAAACCTGCGAGCGCATATAGAAGGGAACGAAGACCCACGCGAGCACGAGCAGACACCAAGCGTGCAACTCGTAGTGGGCGAGGGCCACGCCGCTGGTTGCGCCCGACCCGGCCAGGCCGACGACGTGCTCGGAGCCGATGTTCGAGGCGAAGATCGATGCACCGATGATCCACCAGCCGAGATTGCGCCCGGCGAGGAAGTAGTCCGTGGTGGTGTCCTTGCCTTTGCGCACCACCCACCACGCGACGCACATCAGTACGCCAAAATAAAGGCCGATCAACACCCAATCGATGCCGGTAAGGTGCGTTCTTGCAGGGTGTGCCACCAAAAATGCGGCGAAGTTCGTCAAGCGAGGTTCCTTTCTTGACTCAACTCTTGTTACGCAATTGCGGCCCACAGGCGGCCGGGTAAACGATTACAGATGCCGGGATTGTACAACGGGTCTGGCGGATTCGCGTGCGGGGTGTGCAGGGCGAGTGGGCGGTGTGCTCACGGAGATACTAAAAGGGAATCAAGGCCGCAACCCAATTATTATTGTGAGGTACATCGACGTGACTTACCGAGAGCTTATTCGTCTATGAAATGGGCAGCAGGCGAACTTTTGGCCGCGCTGATGCGTAGTTGCATTGCCAGCGGAAAGAACACGGCCATGCGCATAGGTGCAGGCCGTGTCCCGTTAGCACCCAAGGAGAAGCTTGTGGCATCATCGACCATCGTCGAGCAGCGTCGGGCTGCCATGCACGGTAAAAATGCGAACGGCAGCATGCCTGCCTACCAGCGTATTCAAAACACGATCCGAAAGCGGATTGAACAGGGAGAGCTTCATCCGGGTGACGCCGTAAAGTCCGAACGAGAGCTGGCGCGGCTACATCAAGTGAGCCTGATGACCGCGAGGCACGCGTTGGCCTCATTGGAACGCGAAGGAGTCGTGGAACGCCGGCGGGGAATCGGGACCTTCGTTGCAACACCGAAGATTCACTTCAACAAGCTGACCAGTTACACCGAGCAGATGGCTAGCCGGGGGCTATCTGCGCGCTCAAAAATTTTGACCACCAGCGTGGTCAATGGCGAGCACGAAATCGCAGCGCGGCTGGCGCTGCCGTCTGGCAGCGCTCTGATCAAGGTGGAACGCGTGCGCCACGCAGCGGATGAGCCGTTCGCGTTGGAAACCTGCTACCTGTCCGCCGAAGAATTCAAGGGGCTGGATCAAACGATATTGGAGCGAACCTCGCTCTTTGCGACTCTGGAGCGGGATTACGGCGTCGAACTCGCATATGCGGATGAGGAAATTGACGCCACCCCTGCCGACGTGAGGACCGCGAAGCTACTGGCTGTGCCGCGAGGGTCTTCGCTGTTGCGGATTCGCCAGCTCATCTATACGACCAAAGGCAAGGCCGCGATCTACGTGCTGGGACTATACCTGTCCGGGCGGCACACGCTGGTGATCCGAAGATTTCGCTAGCGCCACATTCCCGCCGGCGTCAGTCGAGCGCTACGCGGTCAATGTCGGGCAGGAAGGGGCGCGCGTATGGCGACGGCACTGGGCCGCTGGAGTCACGAGCGACGAATTCAGGCTCAACTGCAATCTCGTCCACGTATTCGGCGTTGCCCTCGATGCGATCAATCAATGTCTTTGCGGCGATTTGTCCCATGCGCTCCAGCGGCTGACGGACGGTGCTGAGGCTGGGAGTATTGAAGGCTGCCGCAGGAATATCGTCGAATCCCACCACGGAGATATCCTGCGGAACTCGCAAGCCCGCTTCGCGCAGCGCCCAGGTGGCGCCAATCGCGGAAATGTCGTTGTAAGCGAACAGCGCGGTGAAGCTGTGGCCGCGGCTGAGCAATTCCCTCGTTATCGGATAGCCGAGGTGCGGAGTCGAAATAGTGCTGTCGATTTGCGCGGTCAACTCGGGGCGCACCGCGATACCAAGTTCGGCGGCAATTTCGCAGACCGCGTTCCAACGGGTCGCCGAATCCGAGCTCAGAGTATGTCCTTTGAGGAACGCGATATCTTCGTGGCCGAGTCGCGCCAGGTGCGTCAGGGCCAGCCGCGCGGCCAGCTTGTGATCCAGCACGATGTTGGTTACGCCGTCAACGTGCCCGTGGCCGGAAACCGCCACCGTGGGCAGTGGCAGCTTTTCATGGAGCGAAGTATCCGTAGTGATGAAGCCTTCCACCCCGCGGGTTAGCAACATCTGCGCATAGGCTTGCAACAATTTCGGATCGTGGCGATGGATTACCGTCAGGAAGAAAAAGTTATGGCGGCGCAGGTATTCCTCAATGCCGCTGATGACCATGGAACCGTAACTGTCCCCGATCTCTTCCGCAATCACGCCGATGGTATAAGTCCTCTGAAGCCGGAGGGATCGTGCAAAATAGTTCGGGCGGTAGTTGAGGTCTTTGGCGGCAGTGAGGATACGCTTTTTGGTGCGCTCCGGTATCGATCGCGCCGCCGCGGAATTATTCAGCGCCGCTGACACCGTTCCGGGAGTCAGACCCAGATAGTCCGCGATCGTTTTGAGGGTAACCTTCGGCTCCGTCGAAGCAGCCGAGTTCTTCTTAGGTGTGGTCGCCATGGCACAAAGCTCCCGGAAGTCTCAACCGATTACGGCTCAAGGACATCGGCACATGCCTGCGAACCGAAAAAGAGATGCCTTCAGTCCGCAAGAATTGCCCGGATCCAGCTCCGATCCAGTTGGAACAACCGAGCCTCGACGATGCTTCCATATACCATAAATCCTACCATCTAACATAGGACGCGCGAGGCATGGAAAAGGCTTCCGCCAGGGCTGCCCTGTCCGCGGTCCCTGTCCTTGCCTGCAATTCTTTTCGGAATGTTTGCCGTCGATAAAGTAGTGGAACTCGTGTGGGCGCCTCAATAGAATGACCGCGCAACGACAACGACGCAAATTCAAGTTGAGCTGAAGCGAGGTAGTCGCGATGTTGAGGTATTCGAAGTATGCGCTTTCGGTTATGGTTCTGGTAATTGGCGGTTTAGTGGCGCCGCTTGCCCAGGCTTGGGACAACGGGCTTGCACTCACACCGCCGATGGGCTGGAACAGTTGGAACAAGTTTCATTGCGACGTGAGCGAAGATTTGATCAAGGGCATGGCTGACGCAATGGTCAGCAGTGGGATGAAAGATGCCGGCTATCAATACGTGGTCATCGACGACTGCTGGCAGGTGAGTCGCGATGCCAGCGGAAATATCGTAGCGGACCTGCAGCGATTTCCCTCGGGCATCAAGGCGCTGGCCGACTACGTTCACGCCAAGGGCTTGAAATTTGGGATTTATTCCGATGCCGGAACGCTGACGTGCGCCAAGCGGCCCGGCAGCCAGGGCCACGAATATCAGGACGCACTGCAATACGCGAGCTGGGGCGTCGACTACCTTAAATACGACTGGTGCAACACCGGGAAAGCAAATGCCGAATCTGCGTACACCATTATGCGCGATGCACTGAAGACCGCGGGCCGTCCCATCGTCTTCAGCTTGTGCGAATGGGGAAGCCATCAGCCGTGGCTGTGGGCCAAAGACATCGGCAATTCCTGGCGCACCACCGGTGACATCAGCGATTGCTGGGAATGCGAGAAAAAACGCGGCCTCGGCTTTGTCCAGATTCTCGACCTGCAGGATGGATTGGAGTCCTATGCGGGGCCGGGTCATTGGAACGATCCGGATATGTTGGAGGTCGGCAATGGTGGAATGACCACCGGCGAATACCGGGCGCACTTCAGTTTCTGGTGCTTGTTGGCCGCGCCGCTGATTTCGGGAAATGATTTGCGGAACATGACGCCGGAGATCAAGGAAATCCTGACCAACAAGGAAGTCATCGCCGTAAATCAGGATCCCCTGGGCATGCAAGGGCGGCGCGTCAGCAAGAAGGGCGATCTTGAAGTCTGGGCAAAGCAATTGAAGGACGGCAGCCGGGCGGTGATCCTGCTGAATCGCGGGAGCGCGGAAGCCGATATGTCGGTCTCCTGGGAAGAGATCGGCTATCCGGCGCATCTTTCCGCGAGTGTCCGCGATTTGTGGCAGAGGAAAGATCTGAGCAAATCGACCGGAACCTTCGGCGCGAAAGTTCCTTCTCATGGAGTCGTGATGGTCAAGGTCGCGCCATGACGATTCGCATTCTCGCTGCGCTGATTCTCATGTTGGGCATTCTTTCGTCATTTCTGGTCCGAGCTCCAGCCACTAGAGGACAGGGCGTCGCAGGATCCAAACTCAGTGCTCCAGCGTCGGTGGGAATCTTCGAGAATCACCATGACGTGGGCACAGTTCTGCATCCCGGTTCGATCCAATTCGACGACACCAACCGCACCTACACCGTCAGTGGCAGCGGCAACAACATGTGGGCTCGCGAAGACGACTTCCAGTTTGCGTGGAAGAAAATGTCCGGCGACGTGTCGCTGGCGGCGGATATTTCCATTCTCGGCCAGGGCGGCAACCCCCACAAAAAGGCCGTGTTGATCGTTCGCCAGAGCCTCGACTCGGATTCCGTCTATGCGGACATCGCGCTGCACGCAAACGGCTTGACCGCGCTGCAATATCGTGACGAAAAGGGTGCGGTAACAAATGACATTGAGTTGAATTTGTCCGAGCCGGCGCCAAGACGCCTGCGCCTGGACAAACACGGCGACGTCTTCTACATGTCCGTCGCCAAGACCGGAGAAAACTTGCATTTCTCCGGCGCCGGAATGCACGTGCCGATCAAGGATCCGTTTTATATCGGCATCGGGATGTGCTCGCATGACAAGGACGTTGTCGAAACGGCAGTGTTCTCGAACGTGGAATTGACCAAGCCCGCGTTCGACGCTTCCGTAAAGCCGGTTCTCTACAGCACGCTGGAGACACTGTCGGTCACTTCAAACGATCGGCACCTGATCTACTCTGCCGCCGAGCGATTCGAAGCGCCGAATTGGTCGCGAGACGGATCGACTCTCGTGTTCAACGGCAGCGGGCGGCTCTGGAAGCTGCCTGCAACCGGCGGCAAACCCGAAGTCGTAGACTCGGGATTTGCAACCAAAGTGAACAACGATCATGGTTTTTCGCCCGACGGCGCCCAACTGGCGATCAGCGACGGCTCACAGGGTGATCAGAAATCGATCGTTTACGTTCTACCGGCTGCGGGCGGCCCTCCGAAGCGAATTACAGATACCGGGCGCGGCCCATCTTATTGGCACGGTTGGTCGCCGGATGGCAAGACGCTCGCCTTTGTCGGTGAACGAAATGGCGACTTCGATATTTTCGGCATCCCCGCCGACGGTGGAGAAGAAGTTCGTCTGACCACGGCCAAAGGCTTGGACGACGGGCCGGATTATTCGCCAGATGGCAAGTGCATCTATTTCAATTCCGAGCGCTCCGGCACCATGCAGATCTGGCGCATGCATCCAGACGGCACCAATCAGGAACGTGTGACCACCGACGATTCCAACGATTGGTTTCCGCACCCCTCGCCGGATGGTAAATGGATGGTCTTCCTCGCTTACGACCGCGATGTGAAAGGTCATCCCGAGAACAAGAATGTCGCGTTGCGTCTGATGTCTCTGAGCGACAATAAAATCACAACGCTGGTGAAGCTGTTTGGCGGGCAGGGAACGATCAACGTCCCGTCATGGTCACCGGACAGCAAGCAGATCGCCTACGTGAGCTATCACCTGGTCTCCCACGAAAGCCGCAAGAATTAGATCGCCCCTATGAATGATCTGGTGCAATTCACGCAACAAGGCGAGATCGCCGTCGTCACCATCAACAATCCACCCGTCAACGCACTGAGCCCCGGCGTGCCTGAAGGCATTGCCAAGGCCATCGAGCAGATCGATAAAGATGACTCCGTGAAGGCCGCGGTCATCATCGGGGGCGGCAAAACATTCGTGTCCGGAGCCGACATCAAGGAATTCGGCAAAGTTACTTCCGGTCAAAAATCTCGAGGCGAAGGCTTCAAGCCGCTGCTGCTTCGTATCGAGGATTGCCGCAAGCCCGTTGTCATGGCGATTCACGGCAATGCGTTTGGCGGCGGACTGGAACTGGCGATGGCCGGCCACTATCGCGTAGCCGTTCGCGGCGCGCAGGTTGGCCAGCCGGAGGTAAAGCTCGGGTTGATTCCGGGAGCAGCGGGCACGCAAAGGCTGCCGCGCCTCGTGGGCGTCGCAAAAGCGGTGGAGATGTGCGTCGGCGGCAATCCCGTTAAGGCGGAAGATGCGCTGCCTGCCGGCATCATCGATCGCCTGATCGAAGGCGACTTACTGACGGGAGCGGTCGCATTCGCAAGAGAAATTGCCGGTGTGCCGATGCGCAAAACCCGCGAGCGCAACGAGAAACTCGGATCTCCGGAACAAAATGCGCCGATCTTCACGGCTGCTCGTGAGATCGCGAGAAAGAAGCAGCGAGGGATGATCGCCCCGCTGGCGGCTGTCGACGGGATCGCAGCGGCCACGAAGCTGCCCTTCGAACAGGGCGTTGAGGAAGAGCAGAAGCTTTTCACCAAGTGCTTGTTTTCCGATCAGTCCAAAGCACTGATCCACGTCTTCTTCGGTGAACGTGAAGTTGCGAAAATCCCTGACGTGCCGAAGGAAACGCCCGCGATTCCCGTGATTCGCGCGGCCATCGTCGGTGCAGGCACGATGGGCGGCGGAATCGCCATGGTTTTCGCGAACGCCGGCATTCCGGTGCTACTCAAGGAAACCGATCAGGCGGCGCTCGACCGCGGCCTCGCAAACATACAAAACAATTACGCCAACTCCGTGAAGCGCGGCCGGTTTACACAGCAGTTTGTCGACGAACGATTGAAACTGATTGAGCCAACGCTCACCTACAGCGATTTTGCAGAAGCCGATTTGGTGATTGAAGCGGTCTTCGAAGGTATGGCCGTTAAAAAGGAAGTCTTCGGCGAACTCGATCGCGTGTGCAAGCCTGGCGCGATCCTTGCCACCAACACCTCGACACTGAATATCGACGAGATCGCATCCTCTACCGCGCGCCTTCAATCCGTAGTGGGAACCCATTTCTTTAGCCCCGCCAACGTGATGCGCCTTCTTGAAATTGTGCGAGGCAAGGCGACAAGCAAGGAAGTTCTGGCTACGTGCATGCAATTGTCGAAGAAGATCGGGAAGATCGGCGTGTTGGTCGGCAATTGCACCGGTTTCGTCGGCAATCGCATGTTCCACCCCTATCGGCGCGAGGCGCAATTTCTTGTCGAGGAGGGCGCGGGAATCGAAGCGGTGGACGCCGCGCTCTACGAATTTGGGATGGCCATGGGGCCCCTCGCGACCGCTGATCTTGCGGGCCTCGACATCGGCTGGCGCATTCGCAAGGAGCATCGCCATCTGCAAAAGGCCGGAATACGCCAGCCGATCGCGGAAGATCGTCTGTGCGAAATGGGCCGCTTCGGACAAAAAACCGGAGCAGGCTGGTACAAATATGACCAGAACCGCCGCCCCATTCCTGATCCGGAAGTCACCGCCCTGGTGCGTCAGTGGGCCGCGGGAGCAAACATCGCGCAACGCGAGATCTCATCGAATGAAGTTGTTGATCGCTGCATTTACGCGCTCGTTAATGAAGGCGCGCGAATCCTGGAACAGGGCTACGCGCTGCGTGCCGTCGACATCGACATCATCTATCTGAACGGCTACGGCTTTCCCGCATATCGCGGAGGCCCAATGTGGTACGCGGACACCGTCGGCCTAAAAAAAGTCTATCAACGCATCTGCGAATTTCAGAAGCAGCACGGCGAACTCTGGACGCCCGCGCCGCTGCTACAACGCCTCGCCGAGCAAAATAAAACCTTTGCGGAATTGGATAGCCCTGCAAGCACCGCGGCATGAGAGCGCAAGTCCGCCAAGGTATTGGAAGCTAGACGGTCTTGTCCTTCGAATAGCAGATCGATTCCAGATTGCATTCCAGACATCTCGGTTTTCGCGCAACGCACACCCTTCGACCGTGCCAGATCAGTTGGTGCGAAAACTGGATCCATTTGTCTTGTGGAATAACGCGCATCAAATCCTGCTCGATTTTCTTTGGCTCTTGGTGCTTGGTCAGATCCAGGCGCCGCGATAGCCGCATCACGTGGGTATCAACAACCACGCCGACCGCAATTCCAAAGCCCGTGCCGAGCACCACGTTGCCGGTCTTACGCGCCACCCCGGGCAGTGTGAGAATTTCCTCCATCGTCTGGGGGACTTTTCCACCAAATTTCTCGATGATCGCCTTGCTCGCTCCCATCACCGACTTCGTTTTGTTCCGAAAGAATCCAGTCGGCCGAATTTCCTGCTCCAATTCGCTGGGATTCGCACACGCGAAATCCTCGGGACCCTTGTATTTTTTGTAGAGCGTCTGCGTGACTTCATTCACGCGCACATCCGTGCACTGCGCCGACAAAATCGTCGAAATGAGCAACTGGAATGGATTTTCGTGCTTTAACTCGCAAGTCGCAGCCGGATACGCCTCATCGAGTTTCGCCAAAATCGCGGCCACCCGCTTGGGATCCGTGCCTGCGCCAACAGCTTTTGCTACGTTCGCGGCCTTTAAGGGTTTCTTGCCCCTTGTTCCGATGATTGACTTAGACAGTTTTCCGCGTTTCTTAGCGCGGCTAGGCTTTTTCGATTTGATTTTCGCCATGGCATCGAAGGATATCACACGCCCTGATTGGCGACGCCGGCGGCTATGCTTCACCAAAGGCGCCCGCTTCAGCGCTCTCGTAGAACGCCCAGCAATTTTCGGAACGCCTTGCCGCGATGACTGTGCTGGTTCTTTTCGTCCGCAGTAAGTTCCGCGAACGCTTTGCTCAACGGCGGAAAATAAAACGCTGGATCGTACCCAAAGCCACCGCCACCTTGTGGCGACTCCAAAATCTCCCCATCCACGCGATCCGTAACGATCGCCACGGCCCGCCCGCGGCTCGCCAGTGCAATCGCGCAAACGAAATAGGCGCGACGCTCATTACCTTTCACCCCGCGCAGCGCTTCCAACAATTTCGCGATACGTTCCGCGCTGCTCGCTGTCGGCCCCGCATAGCGTGCCGAAAGCACGCCCGGCGCACCACCCAAAGCCGGCACCACTAAACCCGAATCATCGGCGAAAACAAATTCGTCGCACCCTTGCGAATAGTAAAGCGCCTTGCCTAATGCATTTTCCGCGAAGGTTGGCGCGTTTTCTTCGAATGCAGGGAGCGCATCGAACCAGGGTAGCGATTCCAAGGCAACACGCGGGCCCACCGCGTCGGCGGAGTTCGCGAGCGCCTGAAACTCGCGCAACTTTCCGGTGTTCGACGAGGCGAGGTACAGCTTGTCGATCGGCTTACCGGGCGCGCGCACTGAATTTCAGAGGCAGCAGCGCCCGCTGTTCATCGGTCAGCCGCCGGATTCCCGCAGCCGCCAGCGCCAGCAAGTCCTGCATCTCGCTTCCCGAAAACGGCCGCCCTTCGGCGGTCGCCTGAATTTCCACGAAGTGACCGCTCCCGGTCATCACCACATTCATATCCACTTCCGCGCGCGAATCCTCTTCATACACCAGATCGAGCAGCGCGCGATCGTCCACAATTCCCACGCTCGTTGCCGCAACGGTATCGATCAATGGCGAACTTTTCCAGATCCCGGCGGCCACCAGCCGTTCGAACGCCAGCGCCAGCGCCACAAACGCTCCGGTAATCGACGCGGTACGCGTCCCGCCGTCCGCCTGAATAACATCGCAATCGATCCACACGGTACGTTCGCCGAGCGCTTCTTGATCCGTCACCGCGCGCAACGATCGCCCAATCAGCCGCTGAATTTCCTGCGTGCGCCCGGATTGCTTCCCGCGCGTCGCCTCGCGCGCCGTTCTCTCTTCGGTAGCGCGCGGCAGCATCCCGTATTCGCTGGTCACCCAGCCTTTCCCACTACCCTTCAGAAAACCCGGCACGCCATCGTCCACCGTCGCCGTGCAAATCACGCGCGTATTTCCCAATTCGATCAGCACGCTTCCTTCGGCCGTGGAAATAAAATCCGGCGTGATCTTCAGCGACCTTATCTGGTCGGCATTACGCCCGTCGCTTCGCAATTTTCCTCCAGCCATTCGCTCACGTTCGCTGGGTTTCTCTGCGAAACTCAGCGTCCTTTGTGTCTCCGCGTTATCGCTTTTCTGTTCTCTTGCCGCTCAGGGTTTGCGCTCAGTGGGCGCCAGTTTGCCGGGGGGATTCGCAGGTGTCAACTTTTGCGGGGAAGCTGATTTCTTGGCGCCCGTGGCAGGCGACTTGGCGGGCGCGGGGCCAGAAGCCGCGGAAGGCGCAGGCTTCGATGAATCGCCAGCGGCAGCCGGGCGCGCGGGCAATGCCACTGCCCGCGCATTTACCAGGAACGTCCGAGTCAAATCCAGATGCCCTGCCAAAGTATCCACTTCCTGTCCATGCACCAGAATTTTCAGCCATCGGACTTGCGGAACATTCGCCTCCAGCGTCCGCAAGATCGAGTCCACCGCCATCTCCTCGCTCTCGATCCCGGAAGGAGTCGCCGTCGCCAGTGCCTCGGAAAAATCCGCGACGCCCGTGCCGTCCGGCAGCAAATAAAATGCCAGCAGCACCGCATCGGGCGGCAGCGTTCGCAACTCCGCATCCACCGGACCGGCCAGCAAAGTGTTCAGTACCTGCTTGGCCCGTAACACCGGATCGCGTGGCAGCGGCAAATCCACGGTCACCGCCATCAGCGAGCCGTCGCGAGCGCCCGAAGACCAGAACAATTTTGCCTTGCCGACGGGCTCACCCGCGTTTGCCGCGGCCGGCTGAGTTAATTCCCGGCGCACTTGCTCTTCGCTCTTGGCCGGCGCTTGCGCGGACAGCCGCAAGTTTCGCTTCAACACCGGAAAATATCCGGCCGCGATAGCCACGGCCAGCACCAGCATCCCGATCAACCACCAGCGCCAGCGTGGCATCAGGGCCGCTCCCCGGGATTCGTTGCTACAACATACGAGGGCCGAAACGCCGACGCGCCGCGTGCAATCGCATCCGCTACGCCCGGGGCCATGCGATCGAGTTGTCCACGATCGTCCACCGCCACGCTCGACACCTCCACCGCAATGGCTGGCGCCGCCGTCGTGCGCAGTTGCCGCACCGCGGCCACCTGCGCCGTCCTCGGAGAGCCTTTGAACCGCTGCGACAGAAAGCTCTGCACCAGATCACCGAAGCGCCTGCTCAGCGGCAGGAACGGCGCCTGCGCGCGTTCCCATGGAATCAATCCGGTCGTATCGCTCGACGCCGGCAGATCGCTCATCACATAAACGCGCACCGTTCCCGGCAAGCCGGTCGACGCCACATGCAGGGTCACGAACACCGCGCCGCGTTGCGCGTTCGCGATTGCCGATCGATCGTCGAAAGAAGGATTCTCAGTGCTCTGCCGGGTCAACACCACCTGAAAGCCCAGGGCCTCCAGCGCTGTCTTGGTCTGAGCGCTAAAGTCCACCACAACTTCGCTCTCACGAATTCCTCCGGTGCCGCGTGCGCCCGGATCCGTGCCGCCGTGGCCCGGATCCAGCACCACGACACTTCGTGGCGATGCACCTCCGGCTTGCGCAGCGCTATTTGCCGCGGCGGGATTCGTGGACGATGGCGAGGGAACCGAAGTTGGCCCCTGAGCTGGCGGAGCCGCTTGCGTGATTGCCGCAGCCGCGGGCGACTGCGCAAATACGCTCGCGCTTTCAAGACGCAAGGAAGCGCGCCGCGATACCCCCGGCATCGCGGCAAATAGCACCGCGACCACGATCAGTACGGCGCGCGCCCCAGCACCAGCTCTAGGTTTCGCTGGCCCCCTCGATCGAATCTTCGGGGATATTTTTCCTGGAAGGTAATTTCTCACGAACAGCAGAATAGCAAACCCGGCCGATCGCTTACCCCGTACGAATCATACCTAGGCCGCGAAAGAGGGACGGGCTGTGTTTCGTCCCTTCGAGTGCGGTGGCGCGCCGGCGCTTTTCAGCGACGCCCGCGCCAACTAACGCCGCAACGGAGCCTGAACCAACGAGCGTTAGCTCGCCGCAGGGTCCTGCCCGTTCCGGTGGCCGTGATGCTCGTGCCGCCACTCCTTCATCGTCTTCCGCTGCTCAGGCGTTAGCATCGCCTCCACCTGTTTGTGCGAATCGCGGCGAATCTGCTTCATCTTCGCTTGCTTCTGATCCGCGCTCAGCGAAGTATCGTTTTTCACCGCGTCCATCTGTGATTTCGCATCTTCACGGATCTTCTTCATCTGTGCCTTCTGGTCATCGGTTAGGTTCAGATTCGGACGATCCGCTTTCTGCGGCGGTGCCACCTGTTCCTGCCCGGCGCCTTGCGTAGCATCCTGGGCTCGAGTGATAGCCGGTGCAGCGCCCACCAACAGCAGCGCCGCTACCAGCCCATGCTTGGTAAATTTGTTACTCATGACCAACTGCCTCCTTGAGAGCGTTTCCCTCTCTAGAGTTATAAACACTGCGCAACGCGCAATGTCGCGCCGGCCCAGACACCGGCCGCATCCGCCTGCCCAGCAAGGATTTGCAACTCGAATCCGAAGCCGCAAGCAACAAATCTCCGCGCCCTCAGCCGGCCTCTGCTCCCTCTGCGTTAAGCACTTCTGCCCGCCGCAAACACTGCTCAAAAAAAGCCCGGCTCACTCGAGCCGGGCAGCGAAAAAGGATGAATCTAGAAAAACGAACTAAACTACTTTGGCGGTCTCCGCGATCACCGGCTTCAACTCAGGCGGCCGCAGTTTTCGTGTAGCTACATAGGCGACAAAACCGGCGCCAATGATGATCGCGCCAAAAACAAGGCCGTTCATTCCCAGAATCGTCTCACGCTGGCTTTCCACCATCGCCAGGCACAGCAGCGAAATGGGGAACAACCCGGTCAAAATAGCGCCAACCATGCCGCCCGGCACGCGAAAATCCCGCTTTAGCTCCGGCTCGCGAATGCGTAGCGCCACCAGCGTTACAAATTCCAAACTCAGGCTCGCGCCATACAGCATGATGTCGATGGTCACCAGCCGCTTGAATCCGAGCCCCAGGCACAACGCCCAGCACGTCGCGCAAACCAGAATGGCTACCCACGGTGCATTCGTGTGCTTGCTCGTTTGCGCAAGAATTTTCGGCAGCATTCCGTCCTGCGCCATCGCCAGCGGCAGCCGCGAATAACTCATCACCAGCGCGTTGAACATCCCGAACGCGCTCATCATCCCGCCGACCACGATCAAAAATCGCAGCCACTCGAAACCAAAAATCTTGCCGCCGATTAATCCGGCAATCGTGGCCCAGGAACCGTCTTCAGCAAACATCGAAGCCGGAATCCCGGTGAAGTACACCGCTACGAATGGCGCGATGTACGTCAGCGCCACCAGCACCACTGCCGCGATCATCGCTCGCGGATAGGTCCGCTGCGGCCGCTCCACTTCCTGCGCGATCGTCGACGCGTTGTCCCAACCCATGTAATTCCACATTGCCACCAGTACGCCGCCCAGCAACCCGAGTCCCGCTCCTTCGCTGGTCGTCGCCACCGGAGCTGCGCTTGCCAGAGCTCCCGCTTTGAACGGCGAGAGCATCACCACCAGCGCAAACGGTGCAGACAGGCAAAAGAACAGCCACAACGACGTGATCCCGACCACCCGGATTCCCGAAAGATTCAGCGCCGCGCATCCGACAACAACAAACAAACCGGCTGCGATGGCGTGGCTTGGGGCGCCAAACCACGGCGAAAATTGCTTGAGGTAAAAAACGAAAAGCGTCGGGTAAATGGCCATGTCGAAAATGCTTGCCGCCAGCGACAACCACGCTTCTTGAAATCCCCAGAAGTTTCCTAGCCCTCGCCGCACCCATGCGTAGTAGCCGCCCTCCGCAGGCAGCGCGCTGGTCAGCTCGCCGATCATGAACGCCGTCGGCAAACACCACAGCACCGGCAGGAACAGCAGAATCAGAATCCCGTGCCCGTATCCGGCGCCCGAAATAATCTGTTCGGTGCCGTACGTCCCGCCCGACACCATGAAAAACGTCGCCGCCACAAGCGGCCATAGTGTCAGCTTTGCGACTCGTGATTTAGCTTTGGAAATTGCTTGGGCAGGAACTGCGGCGGGCAGCGATAACGTACTCAATTTTTACTAACCGTCCTCCTCAAGCGACTCTCGCTCTCATCCCATCGCCACGCAAGGCGGTCGGCAAAGTCAGGCTGGAGCCAGTTCGCAGTCGAAGAATACAAGGTCTACACCGCCAAGCAAGAAAAAAAACGCCCCCACCAAAGATTTCCAAACACCCTGCCCGCGGCTCGCAGGACCGCTAATGTAGGGGCGGACTCCCTGCCACGGCGCAATCCAGGCCGACTACGTCAACTCGTAAGGCAAAAGTCGATGGCTATCGCCCCATCGCTCGCCACTCGGCAACTCTCCCTTCCATGCTAAACTCCGCCGCCGCAACCGCACTCATACCTGTCAGGAGCTCTCGCGAATGAAATTGTTCCCGATCTTGCTACTCTGCTTCGCCGTCCTGATCCTTCCGCTAACCTCCACTGCCCAAGCACCTCACCCAATCACCATCGAAGATCGTTTCCGCCTCCAGGAAGTCACCGACCCGCAACTCGCGCCTGACGCCAAGTGGGTCGCCTACGTCGTCAGCACCACCTCACTCAAAGACGACGACTCCAAAGATCGCATCTGGATGGTGCCGTTCAACGGCGGCGATGCGATCGCCCTGACCGCCGAAACCGCCTCATCTTCTCACCCGCGCTGGAGTCCGGACGGCAAGTACCTGGCCTTCCTTTCCGCGCGCGACGAAGGCAATACTCAGATCTGGCTCCTCAACCGGGCCGGCGGCGAAGCCCAGCGCCTCACCAACACTCCGCAGAATGTCCAGGACTTCGCCTGGTCCCCCGATAGCCAGCGCCTCTGCCTTCTCCTGCGCGACCCCAGCCCGGAGGAACTCGAAGCCTTTCGCGACAAAGAGAAGGATCAAGGAAAGTCAGACGACGAAGCGGACTCCGCCGACAAGTCCGGCAAGCAGAAGAAACCCAAAGCCCAACGGCCGTGGGTCATCGATCGCCTGCAGTTCAAATTCGACGAGGTCGGCTACCTCGATCACCGCCGCAACCACTTGTATATCTTGGATCTGGGGACAAAAAGCTTGACGCAAATCACCAGCGGAGATTACGACGATCACCAGCCGGCGTGGTCGCCCGATGGCAAGCTGCTGGCCTTCACCAGCAACCGCTCCTCCGACCCGGATCGCAACTACGACAACAACATCTGGACGGTCGCCGCGGACAACACCGACAAGGGTGCCCATTTGATCCAGGTCACCACCAATCCTGGCGAAGATCACGACGCTGCCTGGTCACCCGATGGAAAATGGATCGCCTACGTCACGCAAACCGAGCCCAAACTAATGGAGTACGCCACCAAGCACTTGGGCCTCTCCCCAGCCGCGGGTGGCGAAGCCCAAGTCCTGACCCGCAGCTTTGACCGTGGCGTCAGCGACATCCGCTTCGCGCCCGACAGCCAGTCAATCTATTTCATCGCGGACGACGACGGCACTCAGAGTTTGGCGAAGATCCCCGTCGCAGGCGGCGAAGTCACCCGCCCGATCGGCGGCCGCCTGATGCTCTACGCCTACTCGCTGGCAAAATCCGGTGAAGTCGCCGCCCAAATCACCACCATGGACCGGCCCAGCGAAATCTTCACGCAACCTACAAGCGGCGGCGAACCCACACGCGTTTCCCACGTGAACGATGCCCTCATGTCTCAACTCCGCTACGCCCCCGGCGAATACGTCCATTTCAAGAGCAAAGATGGCTCGCCCGTCTCCGGCTACCTCTATAAGCCTCTCGACTACAAACCCGGCACCAAAGTTCCCACGCTGCTTCGTCCTCACGGCGGGCCGGTGTGGGCGTACTACGCCGAATATAAGGAAGACGTCCAGCTTTTCGCCGCCAACGGCTATGCCGTTCTCTTACCAAACCCCCGCGGCTCTTCGGGCTACGGTCAGAAACATTGCCAGGCGATTTTTGCGGACTGGGGCAACAAGGACTATCAGGACGATATGGCCATGGTGGACTACGCTATCGAGCAGGGAATTGCCGATCCCGACAGGCTCGGCGTCGGCGGCTGGTCCTACGGCGGCATCTCCACGGACTTCATCATCGCGCAGACCACGAGGTTCAAAGCCGCCATCTCAGGAGCCGGTGAAGCCCTCAACACCAGCCTCTGGGGTCACGATCAATACCAAAAGGACTACACCACTGAGCTAGGCCTCCCGTGGGAGCATCACGACCTCTGGGACAAGCTGTCCCCGTTCTACCGCATTACCAAGATCACCACGCCCACGCTCTTCATGGGTGGCGCCATCGACTGGAACGTCCCCATCCTCGGCAGCGAGCAGATGTACCAGTCACTCAAAGCGCTTGGCCGCACCACCGAGCTGGTCGTCTACCCCGGCGAGTACCACGAGTTCAAAACGCCATCGCACATGAAAGACCGCTTCGAGCGTTACCTCGCCTGGTACGGCCACTACGTCAGAGGCGACTCCGCCCCACCGCGACCGGCGATGCAAACAGGAGAGTAAACAATGTCTCGACCGTTGCTGAACATCAATCTGGGTCTGGCACTGCTCCTTTGCCTTGCGTCCGCGGCGGCGGCGCAGCGCGCGCCGTACAGCGTCGGCTCCGCTACGGCTGCCGCTGGACAACGAGGTAACGGCTATCTCGATGTCCCCGCGGGCGTTGACGCGGCTACGCGCATTCCAATCGTCGTGATCAACGGCGCCAAGCCGGGTCCAGTGCTCGCACTTGTTTCCGGCGCCCATGGCACCGAATACGCCTCGATCATCGCGCTGGAAAAATTGATCCCAGCCATCGACCCAGCGCAGCTTTCCGGTACGGTTGTGCTCCTTCCGTTGGTCAACGTCCCGTCCTTCCTTCAGAAGGTTCCGCACGTCAATCCGGTCGACAGCAAAAGCATGAATCGCTTCTACCCCGGCAAGGCCGACGGCACGCAAACCGAGCGGGCTTCTTTCCTGGTCACGAGAGAGGTGGTTGATCGCTGCGACTACCTGATCGACTACCACGGCGGCGACCTGGACGAGAGCCTCCGCCCATACGCCTACTGGGGACCCACCGGCAAAGCCGAGCAGGACCGCATTTCCAAAGAAATGGTCCTCGCCTTTGGCCTCGACCACATCATCATCTGGCGCGAACGCCCCACCGACCCTGCCGCCACGCGCTACCTCGACAATACTGCCTCCGTCCACGGGAAACCGTCTATCGTCGTAGAAGCCGGACACGCCGGCACCACCGAGACCGACGACATCGCGCTCCTCATGAACGGCACGCTCAGCGCCATGCGCGCCCTCAAAATGCTCCCTGGCGATCCCCATCCCATCGAAAACCCCGTCTGGCTCGACAAGATCATCGACGTCACCAGCGACATCGAAGGCATCTTCTACCCGCTGGTGAAGCGCGGCACCTACGTCGCTGCCAACGCCAAGCTCGGCTACGTCACCGACTATTTCGGCAAAGTCATCCTCGAACCGCGCGCGCCGGAATCCGGAGTCGTCCTCCACCTCAACGCCGTACCGTCCTTGAAGAAAGGCGACAACATCGCCAACATCGGCGTAGTCGCTACCCGCGCTCCGTAAGGAGGTAGCCGTGGGACAAGCGGCGCCCGCCCTGGCTGGGCACCACCAAGTGGCACCGCTGGAAGGGCCTGGGCTACTTGCAAAAAGATCTGATGTGCCCGAATAGCAGGTACTAGCGAGTACTACGCAAAATCCGGTCAAGGTTGGCTTCGCCCCCCTTACAATCCGGAGCGGGAATGGGGGTTACATGCCACCCCCGGGGTGTTTACGTGTACTGTAGATAAAGGACTTATGGACGCGTAGGATTTATAAATCTATTTGTTTGTTAGATTTGCGGATGGCTGAAACCGAAGCGCTTGGCGTCAATAAAAAAGGCGGCACGAGGCCGCCGCTTTTCTACGGGGAGTAGAATAGCAGGGATTACTGAAATTGTTAAGCAGCTTGTGGGTAAGTTTGTGCAACAACTATCCTGGCAGAGCGTCTGTGGAGAGATGCCTGAACCAACGCCCGAGAAAGACTTTGGGTTTTTCGAATGCCTGCGAGTAGACTTCCGGCCAGCGTTGCGTCGACCCTCTGAACCGGCCGCGATTTACAAAGTCTGAATAGGCTGTGCGGTTGGCTGCCTTCTTCTCGGTGAGCGCGTTCTATCAGGACTTGGCCAACTTACCTGAGTCGAACGCAGCACACCGATTGCGTCTCCTCGCTGCCGGAGAGAGAATGACACGTGGAGATAACGAGCTATGGTACACACAATCGTTGATGGCACGTTTCGGCAAACCAATTTGACGAACGAACCGTCCGAGTATCTAGCCAAGCGCGAGGAGCTTCGCCTCGCCGAAATCGAGCTCATGCGCCAGCGCGAACGCGTCGCCGACCTGCGCCGGCATCTCCCACAGGGCGCTCCTATTCAGAACTATCCGTTTGACGAGGGCCCACGCGACCTCAGCGCTGGTGATGCGCCCGTGCGCACCACGCGTCTTAGCGAACTCTTCACCAAACCCGATCGCTCGCTCATCATCTATCACCTCATGTTTGGAAAGCGACAAACCAAACCTTGCCCCATGTGCACCGCCTGGCTTGATGGCGCCAACGGCGTTGCACATCACCTCGCCCAAAATCTCGATTTCGCAGTCGTCGCCGCCGCTGATATCCCCAGTTTGCGCGCCCACGCGCGCGCGCGCGGCTGGGACAAGCTGCGCCTCCTCAGCGCCGGCAACAGCACCTTCAAGTACGACTTCGGCAGCGAAGAGCGAGAAGGGCATCAGGACTCCACCGTTTCCGTTTTCACCCGCGACGCCGAGGGCACGCTGCGCCACTTCTACACCGCCCATCCTCGGATGGCCCCCGAGATCCCCGAGCGCGGCATCGATCTACTCGCTCCCATCTGGCACTTCATGGACCTCACTCCGCAAGGCCGCGGCAACTGGTACGCTAAGCTTGACTACGGCACAAAAGTCCAGGCCGCCTCGACGTAGGTCATCTTTAGGGGCGTGGAGCATCATTCTCCACCATCGGTAGTGTGGAAGGATGCATTGGGTTGAGGCTTGACTCGGGCGGGTTCGGGACGCGGCATTGCCTGCCTGGGGGCGTCTGCTTGGCCCGGTCTGTGCTAAATTGGGCGCTGCGACGCAACAGGAGCCGCCATGGCCGACTTTCTGCTCAAGACCGAACCCTCCACGTATTCCTTCGCCGACCTGCAAAAGGACAAGCAGACTCAATGGGACGGCGTCCATAACCCGGTGGCGCTCCGCAACATGTCCACCATGAAACCGGGCGACCGCATTGTGATCTACCACACCGGGGACGAAAAGAGCGCAGCAGGCACCGCGACCGTCGTGTCCGTCGACAATTCCGATCCCAAAAATCCGATCATGGAGCTTAAGGCTGGCAAAGCGATCAGTCAGCCGGTTACCCTCGCCGAAATCAAAGCCAATAAGATCTTCGCGGACTCCCCGCTGGTCCGCCAGGGCCGGCTGTCGGTGGTCCCGCTGACCGCCGCCCAGTACAAATTTCTCGCCGGCTAACCTAACTTTCCGGGAACAAATTCCGTCTATCTTGCGTTGCTCTCCTTGACCGTCTAGGAGTACAACCTCGTTTCCTAGTCCCTCTAGGAGGCACCGGAGAACCATGGACAAACAGCTGGAGTTGCTCCAAGGCACGCTCGACATGCTCATCCTGAAGGCCGTTTCGCTTGGACCGCTCCACGGCTATGGCATCCTCCTCCGCATCCAGCAAATCTCCAAAGACCGCCTGGAAATACAGCAAGGCTCGCTGTATCCGGCGCTTTACCGCCTCGAACATCAGGGCTGGATTGCCAGCGAGTGGGGCGAATCTGAAAACAAACGCAAAGCCAAGTACTACCGGCTCACCGCCGCGGGAAGGCGTCGCCTGCAAACCGAAGCGGAAAGGTGGAATCGCATGGCCGACGTCATCGCCGGAATCCTGGGCACGTCGCCGGAGGAAGTATGAGCACGCTCGCGAGCCGCTTGCGCTCCTGGTTTCGCCGGACGCTTGGGCGTCCGCAATTGGAATCGGAAATGGAAACCGAGATCCGCTTCCACGTCGATGCCTACACTGAAGATCTCGAGCGCCAGGGAGTGTCACGCTCGGAAGCCGTGCGCCGAGCGCGCATCGAATTCGGAGCGATTGAGAACACGAAAGAGGAGTGCCGCGAAGCCACGGGCGCAACGCTGCTCGAGAATTTTCTGCAGGATCTTCGCTACGGCGCGCGATCGATGCGGCGCGCCCCCGGTTTCACGGCGGTGGCGGTGATTGCTCTGGCTTTGGGAATCGGAGCAAACGCGGCGATTTTCAGCGTGGTGAATGCCGTACTGATACGTCCGCTGGCTTACAAGGATTCCGACCGGCTCGTCACCATCCTAAATAACGGCGATGGTCCGGTGGCGGTGGCCAACTACATCGATTGGCGCGATCAAAGCCAGTCGTTTGAAACGATGGCGGCGGCCGATTACTGGTCCGCGAATCTTACTGGCGTCGATACGCCTGAGCGGCTGCTGGGCCTGAAGGTGACGCAGAATCTGCTGCCCATGCTGGGCGTACAGCCGTTGCTGGGGCGGTTGTTTGTCGAGGGCGAAGACCGCGTGGGCGCGGAACACGAAGTCATTCTCAGCTACAAGCTGTGGCAGCGTCGCTTTTCCAGCGATCCCAAGATCGTCGGCAAGACCGTCCTGCTTGACGGAAATTCCTACGCGATCGTCGGCGTGATGCCGCGGGGCTTCCGCTTTTCGCCGTTCTGGGCGACCCGTGCAGAGATGTGGGCGCCGAACGCGTTTGGCGATCGCGTGTACAGCCGAGGCAACAACAGTTTGCGCATTTTCGCGCGGCTCAAAGACGGTGTTTCGCTGGAACAAGCTCGCGCGGAAATCGCCGGTGTCACCGCGCGGCTGGAGCATCAATTTCCCGGGACGAATCGCGAAGTGGTGGTCACGCCGCTGAAGGAAAAAGTGGTGGGCAAAATTGAAACGCCGCTGCTGGTCCTGTTGGGCGCAGTCGGATTTGTCCTACTGATCGCCTGCGCCAACGTGGCGCACATGTTGCTGGCGCAAGCTACGGCGCGGCAAAAAGAAATAGCCGTGCGCACCGCGCTGGGAGCCCGGCGCTTTCGCATGGTGCGGCAATTCCTGACCGAGAATCTGCTGCTCGCCTCCCTCGGTGGCGGCGTCGGGCTGCTGCTGGCGTTCTGGGGCACGCGCGCGCTGGTGGCACTGAGCCCGGCAAATATTCCACGGCTCGAAAGCGTCGCGATCGACGGACGAGTCGCGTCGTTTCTGCTGGCGGTCACCGGGCTGACCAGTGTGGCCTTTGGCTTGGTTCCGGCGTTGCAAGCGTCGGCGGTGAACCTGAGCGACACGCTGAAAGAAGGCGGCCGGGGCGCGAGCGATGGAATTCGCCGCAACCGCCTGCGCAGCTTCCTGGTGGCGTCGGAGTTCACCCTGGCGCTTATCCTGCTCATTGGCGCGGGTCTCATGATTCGCAGCTTCCTCGCGCTGCGCGCCGTCGATCCCGGCTTCAATCCGCACAATGTGCTGTCGATGGTGGTATCTGTTGCCGGATCAAAAGAGGCCGAGCCCGGACGCCGCGCCATTTTCTATCGCGAACTGCTGGAGAAAGTTCGCGCGCTGCCCGGCGTGGAGTCAGCCGGCGGAATCAACCACCTGCCACTCGCGGGCGACATGTGGGGCTGGCCCTTCGTTATCGAAGGTCGCCCGAAACCTCGGCCAGGTGAATCGCCGTCTGCGGTGTATCGCATTGCGACCCCCGGCTATCTCCAAGCCATGCGCATCCCGCTGCTGCAAGGCCGGGACATCGCCGGCACCGACGATGTGAATGCTCCCGGCGTGGTCCTCATCAACGAAGAGGCGGCCCGAACGTATTGGCCAAAGGAAAATCCGATCGGCAAGCACATCGCCTTTACAAACGAGCCCAACCCGCCCGTGTGGCTCACCGTGATTGGCGTGACCAAGGACGCCAAAGAGGGTGATTGGGCCGTGAAACCCTACCCCGAGGTCTATCTTGCGGCGTTTCAGAACCGGGAATACCTAGAGAGCATGGCCGGTCATTTTGAGTACATCACGCTAATCGCGCGGACCAGCGGCGATCTCGGAATGCTGGCTTCGACAATCAAGGACACGGTGTGGGCGATCGATCGCAACCTGCCGGTATCCGAAGTGATCACCATGGACCAGGTTGTGGACATGGCCAATGAGCAGCCACGCTTCGAGATGCTGCTGCTCGGAGTTTTTGCAGGTGTGGCACTCGTGATGGCGGCGGTGGGGATGTATGGCGTGATGAGCTACTCGATCTCGCGGCGCACGCACGAAATCGGCATTCGCGTTTCCCTGGGCGCCAGCCGCTCCGGGATTCTAGTGTTGGTCTTGCGCCAGGGGCTGTTGCTCGCGCTCGCCGGCTCCGCGGTTGGCATCGTGGGCGCACTGCTGCTGGCGCGATTGATGAGCAAGCTGTTGTTTGGCGTTCCTCCGACCGATCCTCTCACGTTCGTGGGCGTTGCCGTCCTGATGCTGATCATCGCGCTGATCGCCAGCTACATTCCCGCGCGGCGGGCTACGCGTGTCGATCCAATCGTTGCACTACGTTACGAGTAGCGGTTCGCAGGAGGAAGGATGACGCTGTTTAGCCGAATGAAATCCTGGATGCGCCATACGTTGGGGCGTTCACGTAGCGAGTCGGAAATGGCCGATGAGATTCGCTTTCATGTGGATGCGTACACGGAAGACCTGGTTCGGCAGGGCGTGCCGCGGGTGGAGGCGGTGCGGCGTGCGCGCATTGAGTTTGGCGGCGTGGAAAGCACCAAGGAAGAGTGCCGCGACGCTCGCGGCATCAGCTTCGCCGAAGGGCTAATGACCGATCTGCGTTACGGCGTGCGCATGCTGCGCAAGTCTCCTGGATTCACGTTCGTTGCTGCGCTGACATTGGCCTTGGGTATCGGCGCGAATACCGCCATTTTTAGCGTGGTTGAAAATGTGCTGCTTCGCCCGCTGCCTTATCCCGAGCCTGGACAGTTGGTGTCGGCTTTCACGGTAACCCCGACGCAGCCGCATTTCCCGACGTCAATCGCGGATTTTTACGATTATCGGCGCCGCGCCGACGTTTTCTCGAGTTCCGCGCTGTACGCTCAGCGCGACCTGGATCTCACCAGCGGCGACCGCCCCGAGCACCTCTCTGGCATGGGAGTTTCCCACGAATACTTCCGGGTTCTGGGCTACCATCCGGCGCTGGGCCGCGATTTCGACGAAAAAGAAGAATACAAAAATAACAATCACGTCGTGATTCTCAGCGATCGTCTGTGGCGCACCAGGTTCGATTCCGATCCCAACATCGTGGGCAAGAGCATCCTGCTTTCCAGCGAGCCGTTCACGGTGATTGGTGTCATGCCTCCAAGCGTGCAGCATGCCGGCGGAAATTTTCACTCCGCGGCCCACGGTGACACTGTTGATCTCTGGTGGCCGTTGCCGCTACAGCCGCATTCGGAGAACAACTGCGATCGTGGGTGTCACTATCTCAACATGGTCGCGAGGTTGCGGCCGCAGATCACGCTCGCGCAGGCTTCCGCGCAAATGAATGCCGTTGCCGATCAGATCAGCCGGGAGTTTCGCGACAACGATCTCAGCACCCACGTGCTGCTTGTTCCGCTAAAGGAAGAGATTGTCGGGCGCGCACGCCTGATGCTTACCGTGCTCATGGCCGCGGTCGGTTTCCTGTTGCTGATCGCCTGCGTGAACGTCGCCAATCTTTCGCTGGCCCGCGCCACGGCGCGCCAGCGCGAGATCGGGGTGCGCTCCGCACTCGGCGCGGGCCGCGGCCGGATTCTGCGACAGATGCTCACCGAAAGCCTGTTGCTCGCCGCACTCGGCACCGCGCTGGGTCTCCCGCTGGCTAAAGCGGGCATCGCGGCGCTGGTCGCGCTCAGTCCGGACCAGGTTCCGCGCCTGCAAGCGGTACATCTCGATCTTGGAGCCCTGGCGTTCACTACTGCGGTCACCGTGTTCACTGCCTTGATCTTTGGTCTCGCACCGGCCTTCGCTACTTTGCACAACGATGTCAATCGGTCGCTGCGCGACACTGGCAGCCGTGGATCGACAGACTCCGCCGGCCACTCAACTCTTCGCGATTGGCTGGTGGTCAGCGAAGTGGCCCTCGCGCTGGTACTGCTTGCGGGCGCCGGCCTGCTGGTGCGTACGTTTCAGAATCTCCAGCACGTTGAGATGGGCTTTCAGCCGGAGCACGTGCTCACCTTCCACGTCGATCTCCCGGACAAACGGTACCCGAAGGACGATAACTTCATTCACTTCTACAAATCTCTTCACGCCCGGCTGAAGGCGTTGCCTGGCGTTCAACTTGCCGCTGAATCCGCCGACATTCCGTGGGATGGCTACGATGAGAATTCCAATTTTGAAGTAATAGGCGGCTCGGCCGAACTGAATCGCGATGCCGAAGCGCAGTATCGTTTCGCCTCGCCGGAATATTTCCGCGCGGTGGGAATACCGTTGATCGGTGGGCGCTTTTTCGAGGAGACCGATACCCAGACGTCGCAAATCGTAACGGTGGTAAACGCGGCTTTCGCCCGACGTTATTTTCCTGGCGAGGATCCGGTGGGTAAGCGCTTGAATATCTGGAACAAAAAGGGCGTGATCATCGTCGGGGTCGTCGGAGATGTAAAACCCTCACCGGATGCGCCGGCTGCCAAGCCCAGCTTTTATTGGGACGACTGGCAAAATCCGCAGCTCGCAGAACGCATTGTGGTCGTGCGCACGAGCTCGGACTTGCATGCGCTGGCCGGGGCAATTCCCGGTGAAGTTCGTGCGATCGACAAGGACCTGCCGGTCACGCACATACTGGCGATGGACGAAGTTGCGGCGCATGCGGTTTCGACAGCGCGCTTCACGGTAATTCTGGTGGGCTCGTTCGCTGCCCTTGCGGTTTTGCTCGCGGCTGTGGGGATCTTTGGCGTGATGGCCTACTCGGTAGCGCAGCGCACCCACGAGATCGGGATTCGCGCCGCGCTCGGCGCGCAGCCTACCGATCTGCGCCGCATGATCGTTGCTCGGGCGTCGAAACTCGCGGCAATCGGCGTCATTTTCGGAGCGGTGGCTGCTTTACTTCTGGCGCGTTCGATCCGCTCGATGCTGTTCCAGGTGAGCCCCAATGATCCGACCACCTACGGGGCAGTAGCTCTGGTCTTGACCGCAGTGGCGCTGACGGCAAGCTACATTCCAGCGCGGCGTGCGACTCGTGTTGATCCGATTGTGGCTTTGCGTCACGAATAGCAGCGGTGCTTCATTTTCCTGGCAAGGCGTCGGCCCATTTTGCAGTTGCTTCGGCTAGCCCGCGCAACACTTCCGCGTCGTTGGTTCCCGATTTTTTCAGGGCGTGGAACGAGTGATCGGCGCCTTCGATAATTTGTAACGTGGCGAGGGTTCCGAGCTTCCCGGTAATCGGGCGCAGTAATTCCAGATCCGCCAATTCATCACGCGTGCCTTGCAGGAAGAGCATCGGAATGCAGACCTTCGCCAGGTGGTCGGCCCGTTTGACGGCGGGCTTATTCGGCGGGTGCAGGGGGAACCCGTAAAATACGATGCCGCGCACCCCCTGAAGCAGCCCTTCGGCGGCGGCCTGCGAGGTCATGCGACCACCCATCGACTTTCCTCCGGCCAGCACCGGCAATCCCGGAGCTTCCTCGGCCGCAGTGCGCACGGCGGCGGCGACTGTGGCGGTCAGCACCAGCGGAGAATCCGGGACGCGGCGACGATCCTCCATGTAAGGGAACTGGTAGCGAAAAGTGGCTACGCCGACGCGGGCCAGCTCTGTGGCCAGGGCGGATATGAAAGGATGGCGCATGCCGGCGCCAGCGCCGTGGGCTAGAACCAGTAGGTAGCGAGGTGTTTCCGGGCGAAGCAGGAGCGCGGATGCAGAGACGCCGTCGGCTATGGAGATGCGCAGGTCGGTTGGCGCGGTCATGGTTTCGAGCGGATTGTAAATGAGTCTGGAGCGAGAGGCGAGGGAGGAGTGCTGAGACGAAATAAAAACGAATGAATTAGACCATAATCTTAAAGATCATGGTCATATAGACTATTGTCAGCTATTGTGGTATCGTGCTGTCGAGGAGTCGTCATGGAAGAGATTGCTATCTCGAAGTTCAAGGCGACGTGTCTGGCGGTGTTGGAGCGCGTACGGCTGACGAACCAGCCGATCCGCGTCACGCGTTTCGGCAAGCCAATCGCGGACATCCTGCCGCCGAAGGTGGGCGAGAAGCCGCAGCGCCGCTTCGGTATGGGGCGCGGGCAGATTCTTGGCGATATCGTGGGTCCAGCAGTGGATCTGTCCGACTGGGAGGCCGAAGCCGAAGGGGGGCCTCAGAAATGAGGCTCCTGCTAGACACCCACATCTGGATCTGGAGTGATCTGGAGCCGTGGCGCCTCACATCTGATGTCACGCGGATATTGAGCGACACGGAGAACGAGCTGTGGCTGTCTCCGATAAGTGTGTGGGAACTGATCGTGCACCTCGAGAAAAAGCGAATCACGCTGGAGAAGGATGTTCTGACTTGGATCGCAGCGTCGAAACAGGAACTCTCGCTGCGAGAGGCGCCGATGTCGTGGGCAGTGGCCGAGGAACTTCGATTCGTGGTGCTTCGGCACCGCGATCCGGCGGATCGGTTCCTGGTGGCCACCGCGCGCGTGCAGGATCTCACACTGGTCACGGCGGACCGAACGTTGATGGAGATTGATGGCGTTCGGATTTTGCCGAACTGCTAGGTACTCGGAAACCGGCAGACGACGGGCCAGCTGGGCTATTTGGCCTGGAGTTCGGTCAGGGCGGCCAGGACTTCTTCGCTGTGCTTGTCGGGCTTTACGTCGAGCCAGACTTTCTGGACCTTGCCTTGGGGATCGATGAGAAACGTGTGGCGCGAGGAGAGCTTTACGACCGGCATGACGGAGTCATACTGCGTTGAAACTTCCGACTTGGTGTCAGCCAGCAGCTTGAAGGTGAGCCCTTCCTTGGTGCAGAACTTCTGGTGCGAATCCGAATCCTGTACGCTGACGCCGACGATGGCGGCATTTTTTGCTTCGTACTGTGCTTGATCGCGCTGGAAATTGTGGGCCTCCACGGTGCAGCCGCTGGTGAAGTCCTTGGGATAGAAATAGAGCACGACCCACTTGCCGCGGAAATCGTGCAGACTGACGGGCTTGCCTTCCTGGGAGTTCAGCGTGAAGTCTGGAGCCGCGCTTCCAACTGCCGGTGCTTTGTCTCCGGCCGCGCTTACCGAACGAACCCCCAAAGCGATTCCCACCAACGCAACGATTACGACGGCGATCCAGATTAGCTTCATTGATTCACCTTATCTTCGTCTTGATCTTCATCTTGCGCACGCGCGTCCATTCATTCGCAGCGCTGTGTATGGTACTGGGATGTGCAAACGAAAGCGAGGGTTTCACGCCTTCTCGGGGTAAGAGGCTTCCCGGGACATGGGCGGGGTTATTTCGGCTGCGTGAATCGGCCAAAGCCGATGCGGACCTGGATGGTGTTGATGCCGGGATTCGGAGTCGAAAGACCGGCGTTTGAGATGTGCATGTAGCGGACTTCAGCGCTCCAATTATATTGGTTGCGGAGGAAATGCAGGCCCAATGCGCCGCTGGTGGTGAAGTTGACGCGCGAGGTGCCCGGCGGCACCTGATGGTTGGTGAAGAGTGTGCCACCGCCGATGTCGATGTAGGGCATTACGTTGCGATGCGGCACGAAATTCCACTTCAGCGCAAACGGATTCAAGCCGAAGCCGTAGGCGGTCTTGGGACTCTGCACTACGAGAAAAACCGGGACAACGTCAACCGCGTACTCAAATTTGCCCTTTAACGGCCCAGGTCCGATCGGGTTGGTCAGCACCCAGCCATATCGGAGGCCCACGTTCCACACACCTGTATCGGAGGTGCTGCCGCTAAGGCCGTGGCCGCCGCCGGTCCAAATTTGCAGCTCGTTGTGATCGACCTCGGGCCCTGCCTGCGCCCGCAATGCCGGCACAAGCGCAATGGTCCCCAGGACTAACGCCGCCAAAACCCTTGTCATCAACTGTCTCTCCATTCGAGCAAGCGCAATACCATACCTCAATTGCCCAAGTGCCGGACAACTCACTTGAGATAGGTTCGCACGATTTGAATGACGTCGTCCGCAGCTTCCTCGGAAGACTTGGAATTTCTGGGCATGTGATGGCGAATGTGATCCTCCATTAATTCCGCCATCAAGCTGTTGATGGAACCACGCACGGCCGAAAGACGCTGGAGGACGTCGGTGCAGGGTTCGTCCTGATTCAGGGCTCGGAGAACGCCTTCGAGCTGGCCGATGACCTTCTTGGTGCGGTTAACGAGGTCGAGTTTTTCTCGAGAGGTATGGGACATCGGTGTTGACTACCCTACCGGGGTATGGTATCAAACGCAGGCGCTAAAGAAAAGGCCCCAAAGGACAGTAGAGTACAGCGGGTTCCGATTCAAGTGGCGGCCGAGTCCGCCGACGTCTGGTTGGAAGGTGGCGTTCCGGTGTTGTTACAAGCGATTCACATTCTTTGAGTCTAATGCCCAACCTGCGTTCCATTGGGCGTGCAGACTAAAGTGAGTTCACATGGTTCGAAGTAGGAAAACGAAATTGCTCCTGGCGGCGTGCGTGGTGCTGCTCGGTGGCTGCGGCGAAGGGCAAAAGAATGTCTCCGCCGATGCCAATGCGATTCGGCGTGAAGGGAACCGAGTGATCGTTCCACCGGGCTCACCACTGGCAAGCCGTTTGGAGGTGGAGCCCGCCAAGCTCACAACGTTTACCCGCCAAGTGACGGCGCCGGCTTCGGTGGAGGCGGATCCCGCCCGCTATGCGCGCATTCTGCCGCCGCTCAGTGGACGGGTGCTCAAGATATTCGTTCATCCGGGCGACAGGGTTCAGGCAGGGCACGAGTTGCTGGCTATCGACGCTCCTGACTTCGTGGGAGCCCAATCGGATTATGCGAAGTCACGAAGCGTGCTGGCGCAAACCGAGCGGGCGCTGACGCGGCAGGAAGATCTAGCTGCGCACGGCATCGTTGGCCAGCGCGATGTGGATCAGGCGCGCACCGATCGCGACTCCGCCTTGAGCGATTTCAATCGAACCAAAGACCGCCTACAACTGCTGGGTATGGACCCCGACAAGACGCAGCTGGGTGCGCCGCTGATTGTTCGTTCGCCGCTTTCCGGCAAGGTTCTGGATGTCACCACGGCTACCGGTGAATTTCGCAACGATCCCATGGCGCCGCTGATGACCGTGGCGGACCTCTCGGACATCTGGGTCACGGCGAACGTGCAAGAGAAAGACATACATTTCGTCCATAGAGGTGACCCGGCAAGCGCCACGTTTGCCGCTTATCCGACCGAGTCGTTTCGAGGGAAGGTACTTTTCGTCGCCGACGTCCTGGAGCCCGACACGCGAACCGCCAAGGTACGCATCGCGTATGCAAATACAGATGGTCGCCTGAGGCCGGCGATGTTCGCGACGGTCACCCTGAAGACCTGGGACACGCAGGAGCTCACGGTCCCTACGACCGCGCTTGTGCTGATTGGAGAGCACACCACAGTCTTTGTTCAGGTAAGCCCTAACACGTACGAGCAACGTTCGATCGTTGCCGGTGAGCAGCAGGGAGCACGAACCATCATTCGAAGTGGCGTGCAAGCCGGCGACAGGGTGTTGGTGCGTGAAGGGGCGCTCCTGCAATGATCGAGAAGTTCGTGACTTTGTGCTTGCGGCGGCGCCAGCTAGTCTGGCTGATCGCTCTCTTGATGTGCGTTTTTGGATATTTTTCGTGGCAAGCGCTGGAAATCGAAGCATATCCAGACATCGCCGACGTCACTTCGCAGGTCATTACACAGTATCTGGGGCATGCCGCCGAGGAAGTCGAAGAGCAAGTAACCATCCCGCTGGAACGAGAGCTCAATGGCATACCGGGGCTGCAAGTGATGCGGTCGCGGAGCACGTTCGGTCTTTCGCTGATCACCCTCGTGTTTCAGGACGGCGTCGATGATTACTGGGCGCGGCAGCGAATTCAAGAGCGCATCGCGGGAGTCGATCTTCCCCCCGGCGCCACCCCGGGCCTGGATCCACTCACGTCGCCAATCGGAGAAATCTATCGCTACACGCTGCAGTCCAGCTTCCGCGACCAGCGTGAACTTCGCGAACTACAGCAGTGGGTGGTCATTCCACGCCTGAAACAAGCGCCAGGCGTTGCCGATATCACCAATTTCGGCGGTGAAACGACGCAGTTTCAATTGATGGTCGATCCCGCGAAGCTTGCGCAATACAACGTGTCGCTGGCACAGGTCATCACCGCAATTCAGTCTAACAATGCGAACGCTGGCGGCAGCATCGTGGTGCGGGGCGAACAGGGTTACGTGGTGCGCGGAATTGGTTTGATCCGCTCGCTGCAGGATCTGGGAAACATCGTGATCCTGGCGAAAAATGGCACTCCCGTTTTCGTGAAGAATCTCGGTGCGCTGCAGCTAGGCGCGCTGGAGCGGCGCGGAATTCTGGGGAAGGATTCGAATCCCGACACCGTTTCTGGAATCGTGCTTCTGCTGAAAGGCCAGAACCCGTCGCAGGTTCTGGAGGGAGTCCACGTTCAGGTGCAGGCCCTCAACAGCGGCATTCTGCCGCCGGACACCAAGCTGGTTCCCTTCGTGGACCGAACGGATCTGGTGCACACCACGGTACACCGCGTTTCGCAAACCTTAATCGAAGGCATGGGGCTGGTCCTGCTGGTGCTGATTGTGTTTCTGGGCAGCGCGCGGGCTGCATTCATCGTCGCCATCACCGTGCCGTTCTCCCTTCTGTTTGCGTTTATCTGCATGCGCTTCACGCACATCCCCGCCAACTTGCTTTCTCTAGGCGCGATCGACTTCGGAATCATCGTGGATGCGGCGATCGTCATCATGGAAAACATCTTGCGGCGTCGCGAGGAGGACCCGGACCTGCCCTTAGGCGAAGAGATCGCCCGCTCGGCGGCTGTTCAAGTTGCGCGGCCCATCTTTTTTGCCACGTTGATCATCATCACCGCCTACCTTCCTTTGTTTGCATTCCAGCGCGTTGAGAAGAAACTCTTTTCGCCCATGGCCTATGTTGTCGGCTATTCACTCATCGGGGCGTTGCTGATGGCGCTGGCTATCATTCCAGGTCTTTCGCTGGTGACATATCGGCGTCCGCGTAAAGCGTTCCACAATCCGGTGCTTACGTGGATTTCGAAGTGGTACGAACATGCCGTGCACCATTTGATGCATCATCCCCTGCACGCCACTATTCCCGCCGCCGCGGCGATGATCCTTGCCGCTGTTTTGTCCATCACGATCGGCAAGGAATTTCTGCCGTACCTAGACGAAGGCTCGATCTGGCTTCAGGTCCAACTGCCACCGGGGCTCTCGCTGCAAAAAGCTGCTTCGATGGCCGATGAGTTGCGAGCGGCGACGCTGGAGTTTCCGGAAATCTCCACGATTGTGACGCAACTTGGCCGGAACGACGATGGAACCGATCCGTGGACTCCCTCCCACATCGAGTCTTTTGTCGGCCTGAAGGCCTACGACACGTGGCCGAATCACGGAGACAAGGCCGACCTGATCAGACGCCTTAGCGGGCGCTTCGACAAGCTTCCGGGCTTAACGGTGGGTTTTTCTCAGCCGATGATCGATGGGGTTAACGACAAGATTTCCGGCGCCCATAGCGATCTAGTCGTGAAGGTTTTTGGTCACGAATTTGGCGAGACCCGGCGGATCGCTGGTGACCTGGTCGAGCTGCTGAAGGGCATTCCGGGAGCCTCAGATGTGACGATCGATCAGGAGCCCCCGCTGCCACAGATTCAGCTTCGCGTAGATCGCGCCGCTGCCGCACGATTTGGCATCAACGTAGCAGACATCGCGACGATCATTGAGTCAGGGATCGGCGGCAAGGCCATTTCCAACGTATTTATCGGAGAGCGGGTCTATGACATCGCCGTGCGCTTCCCGGAAAGCGTGCGAGGAAGCGCCGACGCGATCAGCAGCCTTACGGTCACGCTGCCAACGGGAGCGCGAATCCCCCTCTCGCAGGTGGCCGAAATCACTTCGACTACCGGAGAGAGCAGCATCACGCGTGAGATGAACCGCCGGCACCTTACCGTTCGCCTCAATTTGCGCGGGCGCGACCTTTCCAGTTTTTTGGCCGAAGCCCACGACAAGATCGCGAAACAAGTGAAATTCGATGCCACCAAATACCAGCTCGAATGGGGCGGGCAGTTTGAAAACCAGCAGCGCGCACAGAAGCGGCTGGCGTTCATTGTACCGGGCGTAATCGCGCTCATCTTTGTGCTGCTGTACTCCTCGTTTGGCACGGTGCGTCACGCCGCTCTCATCCTGACCATCGTTCCGGTGGCGCTGCTTGGCGGCCTGATCGCGCTCAATCTGCGTGGCATGACCCTCAATGTCTCGAGCGCTGTTGGCTTCATAGCGCTGTTTGGCGTGGCCGTGCAAAACGGGGTGATCATGGTCGCCAGCCTGAATCACCAGCGCCACGCCGTAAAGGGTCTTCATCGAGCGGTGATGACTGGCGCCACGCAGCGACTCCGCCCGGTGCTGATGACGGCGACGGTCGCCGCGCTCGGCCTCCTGCCCGCGGCACTCGCGCGAGGAGTTGGCAGCGACGTGCAGCGTCCGCTGGCGACGGTGATTGTGGGAGGACTAATTACGGCAACGATGCTGACCCTGTTCGTTTTGCCGTCGCTATATCTGCTGTTGGAGCAGCAAGCGGCGAAGAGACATCTGGAAATTCCTGCGGATTGGGAGAATGCCTGATGATTCTATTTCGTCGCGCCGTGTGTTTGTTTTTGTCCGCATTGCTTTTGCCCAGTTGTGGAGCGTCGCAAACGCAAAGCGGCGCGGCGCCGGCGACTTCACCGACGACCGATTCCGCCGCGCGGCCGCATATCGCGCTCAACGACTACCTTAACGAAGTGCTGCGCTCCAATCTGGATTTGTCCGCCCAACGCGCAAATATCGCGATCAGTCAGGCCGGCGTGACGACGGCCACGGTTACGCCCGACTGGTCGGTTGATATTGGCTTTCCGACGGTCGATCTTTCGAACCAGGGCAATCCCACGAATTTCAGCGCCGGACTGAATGTGCCCATCGAGCTCGGTGGCAAACGCGGCAGCCGCGTGCGAGCGGCCAAGGCGGACGTCGCCACGGCTAACTCCGACTACGAGGACGCGGTTCGACAACTGCGCGCTACCGCAACGGGAGCATTCATCGATGCCCTCGGCGCACGGGCCATCCTGGCGTCCAAGAACAAGAGCCTGGGTCAGTTTGACCGCATCGTCACGGTGAACCAGGAGCGCTTGCGCGTTGGCGAGATCGGGGAAATCGAACTCGTGCAATCGCGCGTCGATCGCGACCAGTTCAAAGCCGACGTCATCAGCGCCGAGGCGGATGTCTATAGTGCGGATGTGGCGCTCGGCCAGCAACTGGGTAAGTCCGAGATGCTGTCGACGCAGTTGCCCGTCCCGGATGGGACGCTTGAGATTCCGATACGCGCTTTCGATGTCGATCAGCTAGTGGCAACGGCATTGGAGCGACGGCCGGACGTGATGTCTAAGCAGCGGGCGGCAAAGGCAGCCGATCTACGCATCGAGCTGGCAAATGTGAACCTGATCCCCGACCTTAGTGTGAGCGGGTCGTATTCTCACACCGCTGCGGGAACGGGCGGGTTTGCTCAGCCGCCGGATAACACGCTGGGCGCTTCGCTGTCGGTTAATCTGCCGTTTTCGCGGTTGCGGCATCGCGGCGAACTGGAAGGCGCGCAAGCTGCGCGGACGCAGGCAGAGCTACAACTCCGCTCCACTCAGTTGCGGGCGGAAGCCGAGGTCCGCGACGCGCATTCCAGATATCTGGCGACCGTGCAGCGTCTTCAGCTCTACCGCGGGGGAATGCTCAAGGACGCGGATCGCGTGCTCGAAGCGCGTCTCTATGCCTATCAGCACGGCGGTGCTACTTTGCTTGAAGTTCTCCAGGCGCAAAAAACTTCAGCGGACGTGTACCTGGCCTACTCCCAGGCTCTGGCCGACTACGCCCATGCGCTGGTCAATCTGGAACTGGCTTCCGCGACGTGGAGTGTTTCTTTCTAGAGAGATACTTCTAAGCGGACGGCAGGCGCAAGCTCGCGTAGTCGCGGCCAAGCTCCGCGCACAACGCTTCCACAACCAACTCATGATCAGAGCGCTGTGGCACGCCCGAGACTGTGACTGAGCCGATTACACCGGCGGCCGGCACGCGAATCGGGAACGATCCGCCATGCACGGCATAGTCCTGTTGAGGCAAGCCATACTTGTCCAGTAGGGTGGAGTTCGACTGCTGCAGTTCCAGCCCGATGGCGTACGAGCTGCGGTGAAATCGCGCCACAACATTGCCCTTGCGGCGCACCCATTCCGGATTGTCTGCGGTGGTCCCGGGTAGCGCGGTGTAAAACAGCGGCTGGCCGAAGCGGCGAACGTCGATCACCACTCCGAACTTCTTTGCGATGGCTAGTTCGCGGAGGCGCGAGCCCAGTTGCCACGCGATCACCTCATGGAATTCAGGGAATTGCAGTTCGCGCTCTTGCGCGGCGATCGCCGCGAGATCTTCGGTAAGCCCCACGCTGGCCTCTCAGGTTGCGGGAAGGAGCGCTTGGATTCTGCTATCGGCAGGGAATTTGGGCAAGGGAGATCGGCCAGGCAGCGCGGCTACAGTAGAGGGCAGCGGTAGAGACGATAGGCAAGACCAAACGCCAGGCGCAGACCGTGCCGCGAGTCGGTGGTGCCGTTGGGCAGGCTGGTACGGACGTAGTGATTCCGCCGCTCAGCATCATCGGATGGGCTTCGCCATTGCTCGATGGCACGAAGACCGAGACTCCCCGCGAGGGAGATTCTCTCGGCGCGTAGCGCTTGCGCTTCTCGCGACCGACGAGGTTCGCGCGTAGGTAAGTTTGGCCGCGGAAGAGCTAGGTGCGCGAGGTTTCTTCGCCGCCGCGGAAACCGGCCAGAAAAATCAACAACACGATAGCGGAGCCGACGGCCGGTACCATCCAGATCGAGCGCCAGTCATGCATCACGCCTGCGCCAGATGTCTTGGCATAGAGATCCACAACCCAGCCGGATAGGTACGAGCCGAGGAACATGCCGATGCCATAGGTGATGAAGGTGATCAAGCCTTGCGCCGCGGCGCGCAACGCAACCGGAGCTTTCTGATCGACGTAGACCTGGCCGGTGACGAAGAAAAAGTCGTAGCAAATGCCGTGAAGGATGATCCCGATATAGAGCATCCACGCCAGTTCACCGGCGTTGCCGTAGCCGAAGCAGATATAGCGCACCACCCATGCGAGCATGCCGAGCACCAACGTCCACTTCACTCCGAGGCGCTTGAAAAACCACGGCAGCGTGACCATGAAGAGCAGCTCGGACATCTGGCCCATGGTCATCTTGCCGGCCGCACTGTGTACGCCAATCTCATTCAGAAACGGATTCGTGAACGCGTAGTAGAACTGCAACGGAATGCAGATCAGAAACGAAGCCAGCGCGAATACCGAGAAATTGCGGTCTTTGAACAGGGCAAAGGCTTCAGCTGGGAAGATGTTCGAGAGTTTGAAGCCGCCTTTCGATGCACGCAGGGGCGGGGTGTGCGGCAGCGTCAGGCTGTACAAGCCGAACACGACGGAGGCAGCCGCGGCCATGCGAATGGGTATCGCGGTACCCTCAACGCCGGGAATCGAGCGGCTGATCGCGCTGATCGTCAACCCGGCTACGATCCAGCCCAGCGTTCCGAGCACACGAATGGAGCCGAAATCCTGTTTGGGGTCTTTCATCTGGCGGAAGGAAAGGGAATTGGTCAGCGCCATCGTGGGCATATAGCACAGCGAGTAGATCAGCAACACGCCGTACATCGCGCCAAATCCAGTCTGCGTGGAAGCGAAATAGAGCAGCGCGCCACCGATACAATGCAGCGCAGCCAGCAGCCGCTGTGTCGCGAACCATTCATCGGCCATCAAGCCAACGAAGAAAGGCGCGATCATCGCGCCCAGCGCGGTTGTGCCAGCCACCAGGCCGATCTCTTTGCCGGAGAAGTGCAATGCCTGCCCCAGCCAGGTACCGAGCGTGACGTACCACGCACCCCAAACGAAGTACTCGAGGAACATCATCACGGACAGCCGCAGCCGCATCTGAAAGAGCACGCATTACCTCCTGGAAACGCGATTCGCTTCGACGTTGACCGCTAGATCGTTCAGGAAATTCATTTTTTCGACGGACTCCGATACGCCGGGCCATTCAGCCACAGGTCAATCGGCCTCTTTGCATCTGGCGCGCGGAACGGCATCGCGATCTTTTTCCCTTCACCCGCCGAAGCGTAGCCCGCATACAGTGCGTGCATCACCGCCAGCCCGTCTTCGCCGCTCGACTGTGGCGTTTCTTTACCACGCACGCAGCGCGCGAAGTGAGTCAGCTCTTGCGGTGTGCCGTAATTCCACAATTCCTCGAAGACCGGATACGTCCAGCCCTTCGTAGTCGGCGCTTTCTCCACCGCGTAGCCGTAGCCGGTTTCGCTGTACGTCGGCATCGCGTTGCCCATGTGGAGGTTCGCGTAGCTGACGCCGGCCTCACCGAACACCTCGATCTTGTCGTCCATTCCGCCGCGGCGGGCCCAGCTGTTTTCGATCAAGCCCACGGCCCCATTTTCGAATTCCAGAATGCACAGCGAATCGTCATCGGCCTTGGTCTTCGCTCCGTGAACGTACGTTCCCATCTGGCAATACACCGATTTGATCGGCGAACGTCCGAGGAACCAGTAGCAGAATGCGATGCCGTGGCAGCCGAGATCCATCAGCGCACCGCCGCCCGAGCGGTTCACATCCCAGAACCAGTCGCTGTGCGGGCCGAAATGCTTCTCGCTCTGCTTGACGAGATAAATCTTGCCGAACGCCCCCGCGTCCGCCATTTCCTTGACCTTCAGGTATTTCGGCGTGAAAAGCAGTTCTTCGCCATACATCAGCAGCACGCCGTGCCTTTTCGCGGCCGCGATCATCTCCTCGCCCTCCGCGATGGTCATGGACAGCGGCTTTTCACAAACGATGTGCTTTCCGGCGGCAGCGGCGTCCTTGGTCATCTGCGCATGTAGACTGTTCGGCGCGCAGATGTTGATCATCTCGATGTCGTTTTCCTTCAACATCTCGCGGTAGTCGGTGAACACTCGCGGGATCCCGAAGTGCTTTGCGAATTTCGCCGCGTTGCCCGGCGTCGGCGAGCACACCGCGGCAATCTCCGCGTCGTGCGGCATGATCTGCAAAGATGTTGCGTGGATGTCGGCCTGAAATTGCGATCCGATCAGGCCAATCTTTACTCTTCCCGTGTTCGCCATCTGTTCCTGTCCAGCTCCTGAAATAATCCGTTACGGCTTCCTGGTCGGCTCGATCGGCTTCACCTTAACATCGCGAAACCAGATCTCCGACCCCTCCGCTTCCAGCAAAATATGCCCGCTCGTCAGTGGAATCATGCGCGCGGGATTCTGCGGATCGGGCTTCTTGATGTCGCGGGCGTAGTTGACGATGCGGCCGTTTACGAGATGCGTCGCCGTGTCGCCGTCGAGAATAATCTCGACAGTGTTCCACGCGTTGCGATCCTCGAAGTCTCCCGACTTCAGGATACGCAAGGACTCGCCGGGACGGGACCGAACCGTGGTCCCAACATTTCGGTCGTCGTCATACATCTGAAATGTTGGCGAGATCAAAAAGCCAGTCACCTGCGAGCCGTTGACGATCCACATATCGCCGACGTCTGTCTCTTCGATTTGGCATTCGATGGAGCGGGGATAGATGGCATCCGCGCCGCCCGCAAGATAGAGCAGGCCGCTGTTGCGCTTTCCCTCAGTCGCACGCTTGGTGCCCCACTTATATTCGGCATGAATGCGTACGTTCGAATAGTCCTTCACTGTCGACAAGTAACCGTTCTCGAATTTCACGCCCGGCGCAACATCCAGGATGTGCACCGCGCCGTCTTCCAGCTTGAAAACGTGTGTCGGATCGTTGTTCTTGCCGCCAGTTTCCGTGTAGGAGTACCACCCATCGAAATTCTTGCCGTTGAGCAACGGGATCCAGCCATCGTCGGCCGAAATGGAGGAAGGATGCAGGTTAACGGCGATCGCGAAAGTCACCGCGGTCGTGCACACCAGGAAGGCTAAAATGAGCGACTTCATACTGGCCTCATTCGTGATTCACCCGCGAACGCCCGACGCTTCGTTACCCGTTCGACGGCGGCGTCGGGTCATCGCAACCCACGTATTCCTGCAGAATCCGATTGCCTTTGTATTCCAATTCGTCGTGGATTCCAATCTTCGACGTGTAATATCCCTGGGTGGTCATGTGCTTCAGCGCCTGAAAGAATCGCACTTCCGGTAGTTCGCGCATGTTGTAGTTGTCAGACAGCACCTTCAGCACTTCAATTCGTTCATCGCTGCTCGACTCGACGAACGATTTGCCGTGAAAATGCTTGCTCATGAGATCGACCAGCCGCATTCCCTCGTGCCACATCGCTTTTTCTTCCTCGTCCTGGCTCTCGCGCAATCGCTGATCGATGTAGTCGGCCACTTTCGCGGCCTTTGCGCCGCCGGAATGGCTGTCGGCGGGAACGATCGTCTCCGACAGCTCCTCCACGTACGCATGCTGCGCCGGAGTAAAAAATCTGCCTGCGCTCTTCGGTGCGCCAGCTCCCGGCTTGGGCACCGGCTCCATGGTTCCTTCCGGTTTCTCCTGTACCGCAGGAGAAGCAACCGCGGGCAGCGGGACGACCGAAGCGCCGATCAATCCCGCCGACGTCTTGATCCACTGCCGCCGGTCCTGCCGCAAATTGATGCGATCGGTGATGGACATGCGCGCCTCCTTACAAATTGCCTTTCTTCATTTCATCCGCCAGGTAATCGCACGAACGCCAACACAGCGACATGATCGTCCACGTCGGATTCTGGCAGCTCGCGTTCACAAAAGCGCTGCCGTCCACCACGAACAGGTTCTTGACATCATGCGACTGTTCAAACTGATTGAGCACCGACTCTTTCGGATCGTCGCCCATCCGAGCGGTGCCCAGCTCGTGAATGGACCATCCTTCGGTCAACACGCGCTTGCTGACGTGCACGATCTGGAATCCGGCGTCGTCGAACATTTCCTGGGCAGTGACCGCCATATCCTCGGCCATGGCATGCTCGTTCTCGCCGAATTTGTAGTGAAACCGCAGTGACGGGATACCCCACTTGTCCTTTACCATCGGGTCGAGATCGACGTAATTTTCATAGCGGGCCAGAACTTCGCCGAAGGCGCCCATCCCGATATATGCGCCTTGATTCTTCCGAATCTCTTCCTTGAAGCCGGCCCCGAATCCTGGATTGTCGGTGCCATGCGGAAACATGGCGCACCCGCCGCCGCCTTCGAATCCATATCCGCGGATAAATTTCTGGTGCTTGTCCTTGAGATTGCGGAATCGCGTCAGGTAAAAGCCGCCGGGCCGGCCGTCATCCAGCGTCGGCGGTTTTCCAACGAGGTTCTTGGCGCGGCCATGCACGCCCGGGCCCATGATGTGCTCGCAGAAATTATGCCCCACATGCCCGCTGGAATTCCCAATGCCGTTAGGGTGCATCTTGGATTTCGACAGCAGCAGCAATCGCGCGGACTCCAACGTGGAAGCCGCCACGATCACCACTTTGGCCTTTGCGGAGTAATCCTTCTTGGTCACCGCATCGACAAAATGCACGCCGGTCGCTTTGCCCGTGGCCGGATCGACGGCAATCTCGCGCGCGATCGAATTGGTGCGTAATGTGAGATTGCCGGTATCTCTGGCCGGATAGATCAGGCCGGTCGGCGAATCGAAGGCCGCGTGAATATCGCAGCCGCCCTTGCGTTCACATGCGCCGCGACCGTAACAACGGCTCCGATACTTATTGTGCTTCAAGCCATCAGAGGTCACCCCCGCTCGATACTGCGTCAGGGTGCGCCCCATCTTTTGCAGGCTGTTCTTAAGCGTTACTTCGGCGCAATTCAATTTTGTCGGGCGCTGGAAAATGCTGTCAGGCAAATGCGACAAATTCTCCTTTACGCCGGTGATTCCGAGATACAAATCCACTTTGTCGTAATAGGGTGACAAATCGCTGTAGCTGATCGGCCAGTTTTCGCCGAAGCCATCGCGATCCTTGGCCTTGAAGTCGAAGTCCGAAAGCCGCAGTGCCAGGCGGCCCCAGATATTCGTCTTTCCGCCCAGGCATCGCGCGCGCACCCACGCGTAGTTCGTCCCGGTATAGGGATTCTCGCGTTCTTCCACACAAATATTTTTCGTGTAGTCGGTATTGCCGATGTAGCTGTGCAGTTGTTTGGACTTCTCAAATCCCGGCCCATAGGGCGGCCTGCGAATGGTGTACTCGTTGAAGGTCAGCGCATGCTGGTCCGCGGGCAGCGATCCGCGGTGCGCGTTGTCATACGGCCACTCCATGGAGCGCAATTCCTGCTCGATATCCAGTTTCTTGCCTGCCTCCAGCAGCAGCACTTTCATGCCTTTGCTGGTCAGCACATGGCAAGCCATACCGCCCGCAGCTCCCGAGCCGATCACTACCGCATCGTAGGTCTTGGTCAGGTCTACGGCTTCGGTTGAATCGCCCTTCGATTCGGTCATGATAATGGGCAACGACATGAAGAGCCCCCTCTTCGTGGAAGGACCGCGCTGACTTTTGGAAAAGCGGCCGCGAGCAAGCTGCCTCTTTCCGGCCGGACGAACAAACGGTGCGAATGCATTCAACACCGCCGCCACCTGTTTGTCCAGTCCGCTCGGGAGAAGTTATTCGATTCGTGGTGCCTGTCTACTGCGGATTCGTTCCGAATGTCAATCGCAGGCCGGTTGACAGCAGCACATCGTTCTTCTTGAATCCCGGCAGCGGAGTGCTCAAATAACGGTCGCTGTAGGTCACTTGCCAGCTCAGCCAGGACTTCAGCTTGGTGGCCGCGATCGTGTCGAATTGAAAGCGATAATCCCCGGTATTGCTAACGTTCGGGTATAGCGAGAATTTCTCGCTTAGCGTCATACGGCTATTGAGCTTGGTGTCAAATTCTTCGCCCAGCACGATCTCTCCGGTTTTCCTGGTCAGGCCCGTTGGAAATGTGGGATTCGCGGCAAAATATTCCTGGTCGTAGTCTCCGCCGCCGAACACATCGAATACCATGTTCTTGGTCTTAATCACGTGATATCCCAAGCCGCCGCCCAACACATTGCGCAGATCCAGGTTCTGGAACTCGTCATACTCGAAATCGGTGAATCCAAATACGAATAATTTTTCGCTGATGTTGAGATCGCCCCGCAGACCGCCGCGAATCGCGTGCGCTGTGGTTCGTGAAGGCGGCGTCGTGTCATCGCTGGCATAGACAGCGAGGGCATAGGCCGTGATTTTATCACGCGTGGTCGCGCGCACTGCCTTCGCCGACAAGTTATATGCGAGCGTCGCCGAGTTTCCCCGCGTCACGTTCAGGCCGGTATCCAGCATGCCGCTCCAGAAATCCGTCAGCCGCGGATTCCTCAAGCGGTCGACCTCCGCATCGTGGTCCTTTTGTTCATCATCATTGCGTACCGCTACGACGGCATCTTTCGGCGCATTCACTTCGCCTGCGGTCTTGGTGGTCACGTCCAGCTTGCCGTCTGTGCTGGCTACCGTGCCCACGATCGTCTGCCCGTCCTTCAACTCCAGATGCAGCGGCTGCGACGACACGATGGAGATCACCGCATCCCACTGCACGTTCACGTCGCCTGCAAATTCCGTCTTGATCAGCAGCGTCTTGGCATCGGACTTCACAATCGTCCCACTGATGCGGTCGCCATTCTTCAATGTCAACTGATCGGCTTGCGCGCCGTTT
>DATNCJ010000091.1:0-37646 GCA_035607215.1 Candidatus Eiseniibacteriota bacterium | reverse complement strand
TTCCGGCAACGTGTCCCTGGAGGTTGGCTCGGAAAAAACCGTCGTCGCCGTCGAATCCTCCGCGATCGCCGTGAACGAGGAACAAGCCACCGTGCAGGGCGTCCTCACCAGCCAGCAGATCGAAGCGTTACCCATCAACGGGCGAAATTTCCTCGACCTCGCGCAGCTCGAGCCCGGCGTGCAGATTCAGGACGGCGCCAACTTCGATCCCACCAAGAACGGCTTCTCGTCCATTTCTTTCGCCGGCCACTTCGGCCGCACCACCCGCATCGAGGTGGACGGCGTAGACATCAGCGACGAAACCGTGGGCACCACTACGCAGAACATTCCACAGATTTCCATCCGTGAATTCCAGATCGGCCAGTCCAGCCTCGATCTCTCCACCGAGCTCACCTCCACTGGCACCGTCAACGTGGTCACCCGCTCGGGCACCAACGACATCCACGGCGAAGGCTTCTTCGCCTGGCGCGGCGACAGCGTCTCCGCAAAGTTAGGTTCTCTGCCGTCTCCGTTCGATCGCAAACAGTTCGGTGCGCGACTCGGCGGTCCTATCATTAAGGACAAATTGTTTTTCTTCGGCGGCTTTGAACGCGCCCAGCAAAGCCTGCAATCGCTTCAGGTCCTTCCCGCGCCCTTCAACGGCCTGAGCTCCGCGTTTGATTCCCCGTTCCACGATACGATGTACATCGGCCGGGTCGACTGGCAGGCCCGCCAGAACCTGCAGATTTTTTACCGCTTCTCTTACGAACAAAACAAAACCGTCAAGGGCATCATTCCTAACAATTTCCAGCCCTTCGCCAACGTTGACAACACGCCGGTGCACGCCATCGGCGTCGACTACAGTCACGGCTCCTGGGCCCACAGCCTCCGCATCGGCTACACCAAGTTCCGCAACGGCATCAACGATGCGGTCATTGGCGGCGATGTCCTCGATCCCTCTCCCGGCATCGCTATCGAGATCGGTGGTGACCCCAACTGCCTCACCGCCGGTGTCGATCCCTTCTGCTCGGGCCCGAATTTCCTCGCGCCACAAAAGACCTTCCAGAGCAACAAGCAAACGAAATATGACGGCACCAAAACGTTTGGCAAGCACACGCTCCGCTTCGGAGCCGGAGTCAACCGCATCCAGGGCGGCGTCTTTGCCGCCTTCATCGGTAGCGCGCCGATCGTAGGATCCAACTTCAATCTGCCCGTCGGCGCTGATCCGGCTGATCCCCTCGCGTACTCCGTCACCGCGTTGTCTGTCGGCAACGGCCAGGGCTTCTTCACCGAACGTCCCGGCTTCGGCTTTCCCGGCGGGCAATCTTCCGACACGCGCATACAGTTCTACGTCGGCGACGCTTGGAAAATGAAATCCAATCTCACCCTAACCATCGGCCTCCGCTACGTTCGTGACTCCGGTCGCACTGACAGTGATCTCGCTCCCATACCCTGCTCCGCCAATACCCTATTCACCTGCACCGGCAACTTCGTCGATCAGTTCGGCGCCGGTCTCGGCGGCCGCGTCCAGCAGCCCAACAAAAATTTCGCTCCGCAGATCGGCATCGCCTGGGATCCCCAAAAAGATCACAAAACCGTCATTCGCGCTGGCTTTAGCCTGGCCTACGAAAACGCGCTCTTCAACAACGTGCTGTTTGATCGCTCCGGCCGCCTCGCACAGGGCCTGTTTCTCGTAACGCAAAATATCTGCCCCGCCGGGCAGCTCGCGTTGCCCGGAGGCGGAACGCTCACCACGGTTCCCAGCAACGGCCACGACATCGCCACGCAGGTTTGCGGCCAGCCCATCGGCAGCGTTGCTTCCGACGCCATCGAGCTGGAAGACGCCTACCGCACCGCCACGCTTGCCGCGGGCGCCCAGAACAATGGAGGCTTCATCGGCAATCTCGGAGGCGACGGCTTCAACGTCACGCTCACCAACCTGCTCGCGCCGGATTATCGCTCACCCTACTCCATGCAGTTCAACATCGGCGTCTCGCGCGAACTGCGCCCGGGCACCGTCCTCAGCGTCGACTACCTGCGTAACGTCGCGCTCCACGGCTTGATTGGCGTCGATTCCAATCACCTCGGCGATTCGCGTTTCCTGAATTCTGCCGCTGCTCTCAATGCGATCTCCACCACCAACAATGGATTTGGTTGCGGCGCGGGGACCGATGCCGCTGCTATCAACTGCGCCATCGCCGCAGGCGCCACCATCTTCGACTATGCCGGCAACGGCCTCGATTCTGGCAACGCCTTCAATAGCGGCCTTTCTCCTTACCTGTTCGGCCGTACTCCCGACACCGGCGCCGCTTTCGGCGGACAAAATCCCAACGTCGGCACCAACCAGATGCTTTTCCCCATTGGCCGCTCCGTCTACAACGGATTGCAAATGAAACTCACCAGCCAGCTGAATAGTCCGATCCCCGGAGTCAAGAGCATCAACGCGCAGGTCTCCTACGCCTACTCGCGCGCCGTCGCTTCCGTGAAAGACGTCGATTTCATCGCCAACGCCTATGATTTCCGCAATCCGGGACTCTCCGGACCCAACGGCCTCGACCGCACGCACCAGTTCTCCGCTGGTGCCACCTTCAACATCAAGTACGGCCCCGAGCTCAGCTTCATCACCCACTGGAACAGCGCGCTGCCAGCCGACATCCGGCTCGCTACGCCCACATCTCCCGTTGGCGCCATTTTCACTTCGGACTTGACCGGAGACGGTTCGTACGCTGGCCTCACCGGCGGACAGCAAGGCGATCTGTTGCCCGGCACAAAGCCCGGCGGATTTGGCCGTGACTTCGGCGTCGGTGGCCTCACCAAGTTGATCAACGACTTCAACACCAATGTTGCCCGAACCGCGCTAACGCCCGCGGGCCAGGCGCTCGTCGACGCCAATCTCTTCAGCAAGGACCAGTTGCTCTTGCTCGGCGCTACGCCGCAACCCATCGCTCCGCCGCCGCCTGGCGAAGTCGGCCTCGCGGGCTTCTTCAGTTTCGATCTGCGCCTCGGCTGGAACATCCACCCAGTGAGAAAATGGGAACGCTTGCAGTTCTCCCCGCAGATCAACATCTATAATCTCTTCAACCATCAGAACTACGACTCGCCCAGTCTTCCGCTCAGCGGCATCCTGAACGGCGCACCAGGCTTCCTCAACGGCACCACCGCGCACGATCAGTCCGGCTGCCCCGCGGATCCCACAAAATGCACTGGCCGCACCAATCTCGTAGGCCTCGGCTCCGGCGTCTTTGCCCTGGGCGCCCCGCGCTCACTCGAATTCGGCTTCCGCGTCATCTTCTAACCGCAACGGAAATCTCGAACAGGAATGCCGGTCAGCCGCGGTTTCGTTGACCGGCATTTTTCTGTCTAAAGCGAGCCTCCAAATTGGTCGGGCCTCTCTTCGTCTGCTTCTCCCGTGCGCCAAGACGCGCTTCCGCAAACCTTGTTAGAGTACTTCATGCGCTCGGCCACGGACACCCAAGCTCATCGGCCCACCTGGAAAACGCTGCTGGCCTTCTCCATCATTTATTTCGTGTGGGGTTCGACTTTCCTGGCGATCCGCATTGGCGTCCACGAAATCCCGCCGCTGCTGTTCGCCGCGATGCGCTTTCTGACTGCCGGGGTCATTTTATTCGTGTGGATGCTTGGAACCGGTGAGCGCAATCCCAGCAGGCGCGAGTGGCTGTCGGCGTCTGTCCTCGGATTCTTCATCTTCGTCTGCGACTACGGCCTGCTATTCTGGGCCGAACAGCGCGTGCCCTCGGGAATCGCGGCGGTTGTCCTGGCCACCATTCCCGCGTTCATGGCCCTGTCTGAGATTTTCTTTCTGCGCACGCAGACGTTCACGATTCGCCTGGGCATTGCGCTGCTGATCGGCATCGGCGGGGTCGCCGTGCTGATGAGCCGCACGCTCAACGTGGGCGGCGCGCCGGTCGATACCCTCGGCGCCCTCGCGCTCATCCTGGCCTCGATCAGCTGGTCGATTTCCTCGGTACTGACGCGCAAGCTCACGCTGCCGCACTCCAAGGCCCTGAGCGCCGGTGCGCAAATGCTGACGGGCGGGCTCATGCTCACGCTGGCCGCCGCGGTCCTCGGCGAATTCCGCAATTTCCATCCGTCAGCCATCACGCGGCCGGTGTGGTGGTCGCTCGCATATCTGATTGTCGCGGGCTCGATCATCGGCTTCACCGCCTACGTCTGGCTCATTCACCACGAATCGCCAACAAAAGTAGGCACCTACGCCTACGTCAACCCCGTCGTAGCCGTCCTCGTCGGCTATTTCCTCGGCGGCGAACCCCTAGGCACCCGCACTATCCTCGGCACGCTGTTCGTTCTGGTCAGCGTCGTGGTCATCACCACCGCCCGAGGCGCAAAGACAGCTCCGTCGCCAGCCGTCGAAGAACCCGCCTAGCCTGATCCCTCCGTCGGTTCGTCGGATTCTTTCATTGGTCTGGAATCGCAGCGCGTTTTACAATCGCTCCATTCTGACGCGAGAGGGCACCAATGCGCATCTGGTTGCAAGATCTTCGCTACGCCTGCCGGATGCTTCACAAGAATCTGTTGTCGAGCCTGGTGATCGTCACCTCCCTGGCGATCGGCATCGGCGCCAATTCTGCGATCTTCAGCGTTGTTGACGCGCTGTTGCTGCGCCCGCTTCCCTATCCACATCCCGACCGCCTGGCTGCCGTGTGGCTGCATTCGCCCGCCATCGGCACCTTCCGCGATTGGCCGTCTCCGGGCCAGTACATCGACATCCAATCCGAAAATCATTCCTTTGAGCAGATGGCCCTGGCGCAAGGCCGCCCGTACACCCTCACGGGTAACGACCAGCCGGAAGTCGTTGCGGCGATGCGCTCCCAATCGGCGCTCCTGGAAATGCTGGGCGCAAAAGCGCGACTCGGACGTTTGTTGCTGCCGGAAGAGGATGCCCCAGGCAAACCCGACGTCGCGATTCTCAGCGACCGCCTTTGGCGCCGGCGCTTCGGTGCCGATCCCTCGATCGTTGGCAAAGGGATAACGATCGACGGCAAACCGTATACAGTCGTCGGCGTCCTCGATCGTAGCTTTGTCCTGAACGCCGAAGTCATGCCTTCGGAATTCCCAATGGACAAGGTGGATGTCTTCCTTCCTTTCCCATTGGCTGCTGACGCCGCGAAAAATCGCCGCGACGAAAACTACAACATTGTTGTGCGGCTCAAGCCCCGCATTTCCTTGCAGCAGGCCCAGGCGGATATCAGCATCATCGCCTCGCGCATTCGCGAAAAGGATAAACGCGACGCGAGCTTCGGCATGCACATTGTCGGCTTGCAGGAGGAAGTCGTGGGAGACGTGCGCCGAGCTTTGCTAGTGCTGCTGGGCTCAGTCGCGTTGGTCCTGCTAATCGCCTGCGCCAATGTCGCGAATTTGCTGCTCACGCGCGCGGCCGGGCGTGAGAAAGAAGTCGCCATTCGCGCGGCTCTAGGAGCGGGGTGGCAACGCATCGCACGACAACTTCTTACCGAGAGCATTTTGCTGGCGTTACTCGGCGGGGCCTGCGGACTTCTGGTGGCGAGCGCTAGCCTTTCGGCTGTTCGCGTAATGAATCCAGGAAATATTCCGCGTCTCGAAGACATATCAATCAACGGCGCGGTTCTCACCTTTACGTTTGTCGTATCGCTCGTCTCCGGGACTCTGTTTGGTCTGGTGCCGGTTTGGCGTGCCATCAAGATCGATCTCCATACGTCGCTGAAAGGGGGCGGGCGTAGTGGACAGGGCGACGGCGGCCTGCAATTGCGGCGGCACCGGTTGCGAGGTTTGCTCGTAATCTCCGAGCTTGCATTTTCACTAGTGCTGCTCGTCGGAGCGGGATTATTGATTCGGAGTTTTGTAAGCTTGCAGAGCGTGCCGCCGGGCTTTGCCGTCGATCATGTATTGACCATGCAGCTTGCCGCGAACGAGACCAACTATCGCGACGACAAATCGCTCGCGGGGTTCTTTCGCGAAATCGAAGCGCACGTTGCCCATTTGCCGGGCGTCGTTGCCCAGGGCATGGTTTCTGTCCTTCCGTTAACCGGCTCAGTCGGGTGGGGCGCGATCGGCGTCGAGGGCTACAATCCGCCGCCGGGCCAGGAACTTCAAGTGGATATTCGCTTGGCCAGCGAGGACTATTTTCGGGCCATGCAGATTCCGCTGATCGAAGGGCGCTTCTTTTCCGAGCACGATAACCTGGACGCGCCCCGCGTTGTGATCATCGATCAGAAATTCGCCCAGCGCTTCTGGCCGAATAACAGCCCCATCGGCCGGCACATGTGGTTCAGACGGGAAAAGCCGTTCACGATCGTCGGCGTCGTCGGCGTGGTGAAGCAGTATGGGTTGGACGTTGACGGAAAGATTGTGACCTACCTTCCGCAGCAGCAGTTCGTAGGCAGCGGCTTTTTGGTGGTTCGCACAGCTTCGGATGTGGCCGGACTTCCTTCAGCCGTCACTCGCGAAATCCACGCCGTGGATCCGACCGTGCCGGTCTACGAAGTGCGCACGATGCGGGATCGGCTCTATGAATCGCTCGCACGCCAGCGGTTTTCCAGCACGATGTTGGGAGCATTGGCATTATTTGCGCTGGCGTTGGCCGCGATCGGTTTGTACGGTGTGCTCTCCTACCTCGTAACCCAAAGCACGCGGGACATTGGCGTTCGAGTCGCCCTCGGGGCTCGCCCAGGCGATATCATCGGAATGGTTGTCCGCCATGGAATGGAGCTAGTCGCGATCGGAATCGTCGCCGGCGTGATCGGAGCGCTGATGTTAACCCGCGTCTTGGCCAGCATGCTCTTCGGCATCTCCACAAAGGATGCCCTCACCTTTCTCGCCGTTCCCGCTATCCTGGTCGCGGTAGCTTGCGCCGCCACCGTAATTCCCGCCTGGCGCGCCACCAGCGTCGATCCAATCGTCGCCCTCCGCGATGAATAGCGAGGTCGTGACCGCTGGATTGGTGCTACCGATAGTCTCTACGGCCAGTTTGCGTACAAGACGTCGATCGGCCCGCCGAACCAATGCTCATAGAACGCATCGCCGCACGGCTTCATACAGTCGCCATATTTCGCCAGAAAGTGCCGGCCCCAGTGCGGACGTTGCCCATCCGCGTCGCAGAATCCGTATTCATCCGACAGATTCCACGAGCTGAACACCCGCCCCGACTTCTTCATCAAATCCGCATCCGCCGCCAGCGCCGCAATCGCCCGACCAGCGTACATCGGTGTTTCGGAGATCGCGTAATCGGCCTCCTTCTTCACCGCATCCTGCCAGTTCGCTTCGGTCACGCCGAAATGCTCCAGCATCGCCTCGGAGCGCAAGAATCCCGGCGTCAACGCCACCGCGGCCACATTTTTCCGCCGCAGTTCTCGCGCCATCGCAAACGCCATCCGAATCACCGTCGTCTTCACCAAGTCGTAGAACAAATGCCCGCGATAGGTATAGGAATCGCCGTCGCCGATTTCCACGATCAGGCCCGGCTGCGCCGAGTCTTTCGCCGACTCCATCATCAATGGCGCGGCGTAATGATTGGTGATGATGTGGGTATGAATCGCGTTGCGAAAATTGGCGAAGCCATTCTCCAGATTGAGGTCCCAGAACGTCTTTCCCAGGTCCTGCGGAATAGTCTCGGAGATGTCGTTCACCAGGATATCCAGCCGGCCTTGCTCTTTGCGAATGCGCGCGACCAGCTCCTCGACCTGTTTCGCATCCGTATGATCCAGCACAGCGGCGATGCTGCGCCCGCCCCGCGCCGCCACCATTTCCGCCGTTTCCTCCACCGTCTCCGGTCTACGCGCGTAGTCGAACGGAGAAGTCTTCGTCGCACCGTTTCGCGGCAAGCGGTTCGCGCGAGTGCTGCGCCCGGTGCAGTAGACGGTCGCTCCCGCCTCACCCAAAGCCAACGCCGCGCCGCGGCCCACCCCGCGCGTGGCCCCAGCAACCAACGCGACCCTGCCTGTCAGATCCGGCGGGCGATAGGTGTCGGCGTTCGCCGTGGGGCGCTCCACGGAAATCAGTGCCTTCCGAGCGGCTTCGCGGCCGCTCGCGCGTAACTGGCCATGACCACACCACTCTTGTACGCCTGAAATTTAACGAGGGTGAAGTTGCGCTGCGGAAAGCCCTGCGGGAAAAGCGGAATCCCTGCACCGAGAAGCACGGGCATGATTCCCAAATCCATTCGATCGACCAGGTCTTCTTTCAGAAACTCCCGGGTCAACTCGCCTCCGCCAAACAACCAGATGTCCTTTCCGGGCTGCGCTTTCAGTTGGAAGATCAGCTCGGATGGTGGTTGGTTGACATACTCCACGCCGCCGCGTTTTCCCACAGGGAGCGTTCGCGAGAATACGTAGCGGGCTACTTGGCCCGAACTCTTGGAGTTGCCTGACGTCTTCCCCGGCGGCAGCGTCTTGCGTCCCGCCACGATAACGTCGAAGGCTTTTGCATAGGCGCCCAGATCGATCTCGGGGTCCATGATCAGCCAGTCCGCAGCTCCATCCGGTCGAGCGATATAGCCGTCCAAGCTGACGGCTACACAAAGGACCACGCTCCGAGCCGAAGGATTCGCTTGGGGTTCGGTTTGGTCTTTGCGGGGTGAGGTCGCAACGGTCATAGCGGCGCCTCCTCGAAGAACGCACCGATTGTAAATGGTCATTTACTAATGTCAAGCGAAAAGTGAACGGCCATTCAGTTATAATCCAGAGCGCCAAACTCAACCAAGATGAGCCCGCGCCCCCGCGAAACTTCCGACGAACAAATCCTCGCCGCTACGATGCGCGTCATGCAGCGCCTCAGCCCCACGCAACTCACCCTCGCCGAAGTCGCCAAGGAAGCCGGCGTCGTCCCCGCAACGCTAATCCAGCGCTTCGGCACTAAGCGCGGTCTGCTGCTTGCCGTGTGTGGTACCGCCCCCGCATCCGTCCCGCAACAATTCGCCGCCGGCCGCGCGAAACACTCCTCGCCGCTTAAAGCCCTCATCGAACTCTACGCCGACTGCTCCGGCTTCGCCCCCACCCCCGAAGCCGTAGCCAACGGCCTCGCCTACCTGCAAATTGACCTCACCGATCCCGACTTCCACGCCATCACCCTGGCACAATTCCGCGCCATCCGCGCCGAAACGAAAAAGCTCCTCGATGAAGCCGTCTCTGCCCGTGAACTCCGCCCCTGCGACACCGCCAAACTCGCGTGCCTCATCCAGCACATCAATGACGGCGCGATGGTTTCTTGGGCCGTGTACCGCGAAGGCTCCGTCGCCGCCTGGGTCCGTCGTGACCTCGAAGCCCTCCTTGCGCCGTACCAAACCGGAAAGCGCCACCGCCGGGACGCGCACCTCCGCCGAAAAAAGCACTAGACACCCGGGTACTTTTCTGGTACTTTAGGGATGCGTTTGTTGCTCTTGTATCGTCTTCTCCAATGTGAAAGCGGTCGCAAGGTCAAACTTGCGGCCTTTTTTGTTGCCCATTCTACGGTCAGCAAGCACACGCCGAAGACGGCCCGTAACTCTGTTGAGGGGTTCGGAGACGAGGCACCAGATAGCTCAACAAAACCGAGCACGACCCTAACCCGGCCGGGCTCAAAAGTGTGATCGCGAAGCGGTCAACAGAAAAGAGTAGATGCAGTGAGTAAAGAACAAGGAACAGTGAAGTGGTTCAACGCGAGCAAGGGCTTTGGATTCATCCAGCGCCAGAGCGGCGAAGATGTTTTCGTACACTTCTCCGCCATCATGGCTGATGGCTATAAGTCGTTGAACGATGGCCAAGCGGTTGAATTCGAAGTGACCAAGGGCCCCAAGGGCCTGCAGGCCTCGAACGTCCAACCCCTCTAAGCCACTTCACAATTCAACAATTTCGGGCGGAGCGCGCAAGCGCCCCGCCCGTTTTGTTTTTGTACGGTGTTGTGTAGGCGCCGGGCTGCAGCACGGCGTCACATTTTCTGTCACTGGCCACGCGCTGCTCACCACCAGCTACTCTCTACTGACTCCTCGCTAAGCCAAACCGCCGCTCACCATGATCGCTTCGCCGGTAACCCACCGCGCTGCATCGCTCGCCAGAAAGCAAACCACATCCGCGATATCCTCCGGCGTCCCCAACCTCCGCAGCGCCGTCCGTTTCACCAGCGCATCCTTATATTCGGCAGGCGTGTCGCTGGCCAGCTCCGTCTCCACAAATCCCGGCAACACCGAGTTGATCGTAATCCCGCGCTCCCCCAGCTCCTTCATATAGCACCGCGCCAGCTGCTCCAGCGCCCCCTTCGACATCTGATACACCGCCAGCAACCCGGTCACCTGCGCGATGTGCGAACCGCACGACGAAATACTGATGATGCGCCCGCCATCGCTCATCCGCGGCACCGCCGCCTGTATCATGAAAAATGGCCCCCGCGCATTGACCGACAGAGTCCAATCGAACTCTTTCTCCGTCATGTCCGCCATTGCCGTGCGATTCCCCACACCGGCATTGTTCACCAGAACATCCAACCGCCCGAATCGCTCGACCGTCGCGTCCACAAGCCTTTTCGCATCCACAACGACGCCCATATCCGCCGCGCTCGCCACCGCTCGCCCCCCGCGCCGCTCAATCGCCGCCACCGTCTCCGCAGCTTGCTTCTCGCTAGCCCGATGATTCACCACCACCGCGGCACCAGCCTCCGCCAGACTCTCCGCGATCGCCCGCCCGATCCCACGCGACGCACCGGTAACAATCGCGACTTTGTGGTTCAGCGAAATTTGCATTGTTTTTTTCCCGTGTACTGGCCGTCTTCAGACCGGCGTTCGCGCAACGGCCTTGTGCCGCGCTATTCTGCCTTACGCCAGCGCCTGTTTCAAATCGGCGATCAAATCCACCGCATCCTCAATCCCTATCGACACGCGAATCGTCCCCGCGGTTATCCCCGACTTCGCCTGTTCCGCCGCCGACATGTTGTAGTGCGACGTGTACGCCGGCAACACCACCAGCGACTCCACGCCACCCAAACTCACCGCCAGCAAAAACAATCGCACCCGGTCGCATACCCGCCGCGCTGCCGCCAGTCCGCCCTTCAGATCGAACGCCAGCATCGACCCAAACCCGCGCATCTGCCGCTTCGCCAGCGCGTGATCCGGATGCGATTTCAATCCCGGATAGTGCACCCGCGCCACTTGCGGATGCGACTCCAGAAATTTCGCTACCGCCAAAGCATTCTCGCACTGCCTCTTCACGCGCAGCGCCACCGTCTTAATCCCGCGATTCAGCAGATACGCTGCCTCCGGATCCATCGACCCGCCAAAATGAATCACCATCTCCTGCATACGATGCATCCACTTCGCGCTACCTGCCGCCACGCCCGCGATCACGTCCGAGTGCCCCGCCAAACCCTTGGTCGCGCTGTGCACCACAATATCGAATCCCATTGCGATCGGGTTCTGCAGCACTGGCGTCGCAAATGTATTGTCCATGATCGAAATCAATTTGTGCTTGTTCGCAAACGCGATGGCTTTCGGCAAATCCACCAGCCGCACCGTCGGATTCGTCGGCGTCTCCACGTACAAAACTTTCGTCCGCGGGGTAACCAAGTCCTCGATGCCCTTCAGATCGACGCCCACGTGATGCACTTTGATCCCCATCCCCGGAAACATATCGCGCATCAACCGGTACGTGCCGCCGTACGTCTGTGCCGTCGAAATCAGCTCATCGCCCTGTTGCAGCGTTCCGATCAACGCGCCCGAAATCGCCGCCATCCCCGAAGCGGTCACCACCGCCGCTTCCGCTCCCTCCATCGCCGCAATCTTCCTCTCCACGATCGCCAGCGTCGGATTTCCATATCGCGTATAGATGTATGCCTTGCTCTTCCCCTCCGCCCACCGCTTCATCTCCGCCGTCGACTCGAACGTAAACGTCGACGTGCGGCAGATCGGCGCCCCCACCGCCACGCCCACACCATGCCGCACCCCTTCACCCGCATGAATGGCCAGCGTTTGTGACCCCAGCGCCGTCCTTGTCGTGGAACGCTTCCGCGATGATGGTTTTTTCATAGTGCCGCCATTTTGCCTGCAAATCGCCCGTCGCAAAGCACCAATTTGGTGGCTGAGCAGGAAGCGATAGAATCCACCCCGCCTCTACGTATGACAACAGGAGCTCTCACATGACCGTGCTAGCCGCCACCGTGGCTCAGGCCGACCTCCGCAACGTCTTCAGCCCCTCAACCACGATCAATGCTCTCTGGCTGATCTTCGTCGCGTACTGGCTCATCTCCGCATTCAAGCGCAAACGAACCAAATCTCGCGAATCTGTGCTGCAGCGCCTGAGTTACGTCGTTCCTCTTTGGCTGATGTGGATGCTGCTCTTCCGCGGGAGCGCTCAATTTCCCTGGCTCAATATTCGCTTTGTTCCAGACACAGCTGCAGCAGCTTGGACCGGTACCGCTCTTACCGCCGCTGGTATAGCCATCGCCTGCTGGGCCCGCTACCACCTCGGCGAAAACTGGAGCGGCACGGTCACCTTGAAAGAGAACCACGAACTGATCCGCACCGGTCCCTACAGGAACATCCGCCACCCGATCTACACCGGCATTTTACTGGCGCTTCTGGGCACCGCAATCGCCGTCGGGGAAGTCCGCGCCATCATCGCTCTAGCCATCGCCTACGCTTCTTTTTACACCAAAGCCCGCCGTGAAGAGTCGTTTCTCGCCAAGGAATTCGGCGCCAAGTTCACTGACCACCAGCAGCACACCGGCATGTTCCTACCCCGCTTCTCGTAACTGGCGAGTGCGGCGCGTAAAACTCCTCTAGCGGCGCTCTTCAGACCGCGGTTTGAAGCAACCTCATGGTGCCAACCGCTAATTCCATCTCCGCTACAATACCCACCAATGGAAACTTCCAATCGGGAAAAAAAGGCTCTGGGCGCGCGACTCGTGAACCTCCTCTTAACTATCCTGATCGCCTACGCTGTCGTCCTCGTCGTCGTCCGCATCTTCGAGTCGCACTTCATCTTCTTTCCCAATACTCCGTCCCGCCTGGACGGCGACTGGCATCCACGCACTCTTCCCGTCCAAGACATCTCGTTAACCGCCGCCGACGGCACCAAACTCCACGCCTGGTGGATTCCCAACAACGACGCCTCTTTCACTTTCCTCGCCTTCCACGGAAACGCCGCCAACATCACAAACCGCATCCCGACCTACGAATTTCTCCGAGGCTTACCGGCAAACGTATTTGCGTTGGAATATCGCGGCTACGGACGTAGCGAAGGATCACCCAGCGAGTCTGGCATCTATCAGGACGCTGACGCTGCGTACCAATACCTGTTGAACCATTTGGGTACTCATCCCAGGTCCATCATCTCCTTCGGTCAGTCACTGGGCACCGCAGTGGCCGCGAATCTAGCGGCCCGCAAAGAAGTCGGGGCCGTAGTCCTTGAAGCGCCGTTCCCATCAGCCTCGGTTCTCGCACGCAGATTCTTTTGGTTTCTCCCAGGCATGCACCTGCTCGTTCATGGCCAGCTGGATACCGCCGCACGACTGAGACACATCACCGTACCGCTTCTCATTGTCCACTGCACGCAGGATCCCGTGATTCCGTTCGAGTTAGGCCAAGCAACCTACGCCGCAGCGAATCAACCCAAACAATTCCTCACCATCAACGGCTACTGCCACGAAGAATCCTCGCTAATCGCGCCAAACCAGTACTGCCCCGCTCTCCAGAAATTCCTCGCCAGCCTCAACCCTTGATGTCGTTCGTGCCTAGGCTGAAGCTTGGCCATTGTCACCAGGCGGGAAGCTTTTGTAGCGCGGGTCCGCAAGAACTCGGACGCCATCCAGCGGATGCAGCGCGCCAGCAGACTTCCGGAATGCGATTGGGGTTTGGAATACGAGCTGGGTCCGGCGGCATCCATCGCCTATGTTCCGCGGGCCCGCGTTCTCGCCAGACTAAACACGCTCCATGGGATGCGGGCCGCGTCGAAAGGCGACTCAAAAACCGCCGTCGAAACATGGCTCGACGGAATGCGCTTCTCGCAGCATTTGTCGCAGGGAGGCAGCTTGATTTTCTTGCTCGTGGCCAAGACCGCGCTGCTCTCCAACTTTCACGCCATTGCGCAGGCCATCCAGAGCGGCCAGCTCGACCCTGCCCAACGAAACCAAATCTCCGTGGCGGTCCGAGCGCTGCCCAAGAGCGCCTTCGATTGGTCTCAGGCGCTTGCCCGGGAGCAGGAGTCTCTGGACCTCGCCGCCAAACACCTTGCCGACGCACCAAATCCGCGGACCTATTTTCAGGAATTGACTGGGAACGCGGCGCCGCAGAATTTCGTCCCGCCCAACGCTCCGGAAGTCGCTGCATTTCACAAACTGATGAATTCAGCAGAGGCGGCTCTGCGCCTCTCGCCAGATCAAGCCGCTCAAAAGCTCAAATCCATTCAGGAAGCTCTCCAATCCTTGCATCCCTTCTACAAATCCCTGGCGCCGTCCCTCACGCGCATCAACGATTCCCGCCTGGAAATCGCAACCGCTCGCGAAAGGCTCCTGTCCTCCCACTAGGCACGAAGGGAGAGGCTTGAAATTTCATCCGGGAGGCGATCGGGCAAGGATCGCCGAAGGACCTCAACGTAGAGCCTTGAAAGACCTCCCTGGCAAGTGCAGCGGTGTTACGCCTCTTCCTCCGCATGCACCAGGTCGCCATGCGCGGCCTTGTGCGCGTCGATCACCTTCTGGGCCAGCTCGTTCGGTACGTAATCGTAGTGCGAAAACTCCATCGAATACGTCGCTCGCCCCTGCGTCTTGGAAATCAAATCGTTGGCGTACGTCAGCATCTCCGACAGCGGCACCTGCGCCTTGATGACGACGTTGTGCCCGCGCACTTCGCTTCCCGCGATGCGCCCGCGCCGGCCGCTCAGGTCGCCCATCAGATCGCCCGAGTACTGATCCGGTGCGTACACCTCCACATGCATCACCGGTTCCAGCAGACTCGGCTTGGCCTGCTTCATCGCTTCCTTGAACGCCAGCGACCCCGCAATCTTGAAGGCGATATCCGACGAATCCACGTCGTGATACTTGCCGTCATACAAAGTCGCGCGGAAATCGACCATCGGAAATCCCGCGAGATATCCGCGGACTGCTGCCTCCCGAATCCCTCGCTCCACCGAGGGAATCCAGTTTCGCGGTATCGCCCCACCGAACACATCGTCGATAAACTCGATGCCCTTACCGCGTTCCACCGGCTCGAACTTCACTCGGCATACACCGAATTGCCCGTGTCCGCCCGATTGTTTCTTGTGCTTGCCTTCGGCATCCGCCTTCCCGCGAATCGTCTCGCGATACGGCACCTTCGGCGGCTTCAGCGTCAGATCTACGTGATAGCGCTTGTGCAGCTTCGCCACCACCACCTCAATGTGCTGCTGTCCCGACCCCGCGAGCAAAAACTCCTTTGTCTGCGGGTCGCGTGAAAACCGCAGCGCGGCATCTTCTTCCAGAATCTTGTGGATCGACACGCCGATTTTGTCCTCGTCCGCGCGCGTCTTCGGTTCCACCGCAAAAGTAATCGAAGGCTCTGGAATCTGCGCCGGCGTGTAGAAAATCTGTCCCGCCTTGTCGCCAAGCGTTTCGCCGGTGGTGGTCTCTTTCAGTTTCGCAATCGCGCCGATATCGCCGGCGTGCAATTCTGGCACTTCGCTCAACTGCTTTCCCTGCACCACCTGTACGTGCTGAAACCGCTCGGGTAGCGAACGGTTGTAGTTCATCACCATGGCATCATTTTTCAGTACGCCGCTCTTCACCTTGAAATAGTTGATCCGCCCGGCAAAAGGATCGGCCAGCGTCTTGAACACAAACAGCGAAAACGGCTGATCGTCGTCGTACTTCCGCTCCATACGATCGCCCTTCCCCCCCGGCTCCTTGAATCCCACCTGCGAATGCTCGTCCGGATGCGGAAACACGTCGGCGATAAACGTCAGCAGGCTCGCGGTGCCCACGTTGTGCAGCGACGAGACCATCAAAACGGGAAAAATCTTCTCCGCCACGATCGCCTTGCGCACGCCGGGAATCAGATCCTCGATCGGAATCGTTCCCTCGCGGAAAAATTCCTCCATCAACTCGTCGTCGCCTTCCGCGATCATCTCCACCAGTTTCTCGTGCGCTTCCTTCGCTTCCTCGGCCAGCGCCGCCGGAATTTCCTCGATAGTCGGCTTCCCGTCGCCGTCCGGTTTGTACATGTGCGCTTTCATGCCCACCAGATCGATCACCCCGCGAAACCCGCGTTCCGTGCCGATCGGCAATTGCAGCGCCACTACATTGCGTCCAAAAACGTCCTGCAACGATTCCATCGACCGTTCGAAGCTCGACAATTCGCGATCCATCCAGGTCAGCACGAATGCCCGCGGAATGTCGTACTCCGTGCAGTAATCCCAGACTTTTTCGGTAGTCACCTGCGCCCCCACGTGCGCATCCACGGTGATCAGCGCCGCATCTGCGGCGATCAGCGAAGCCTTCGCTTCGGTAATGAATGTGGAATATCCAGGCAGATCGATGAAATTGATTTTTACGGTACTGCCGCCGCACAAAGTGCACGGCCACTCGGCGTAAGCCAGCCCCGTCTGAATCGAAATTTTCCGCGCCACCTCTTCTTCATCCCAATCCGTCGTCGTGCTTCCTTCCACCACCTTGCCCCAGCGCTGCGTCATCCCCGCGGTATACAACAACGACGACACCAGTTGCGTCTTCCCAGTGCCGCCGTGGCCTACAATGCCCACGTTTCGAATGTCCTTAGTGAGATAGCTCTTCATACAGACCTCCTGTTTTCCGGTTGGTCGCAACATCAAGGTTGCGATCGAACTGGCGAAGGTCCGCCCTGCGGATGGTAGGCGCGGGCCTGCGCCTGATGTGAGAGCCGACGCTTCCGCAGCCGCCGACATCGGCGACCACAGCGATCGACATGACACGGGAGAAGGACGTGGCCTCTACCTGGGTCCTCGCATGGCGCGAGGGCGAAGGTCAAACAAATCCCTGGTCCATCCTTCAGCGAGCGGATGCTAGCATACCACCCATACCGCCGCAATCACGCCGGTACCGTAGGTTTAGTGCTGCGGCCATCGCCGCGGTTTATGGAAATTTCGCTGTATCTGAAGAACAACGACTTTGCCAGGGTCGTAGACTTGCCCGATCTTGATCAAAACACGGATGGAGGCCTGGTGCTACCTTGTACTTGGAACGAGCGTGCCCCACCAGGTTCTTGTCGATCCAAATTTCAGCTCCGCCCGGCTCGGAGATCGTTATCGTTCCAAATGCCGTTTCAGGCTTGAGACTCGCGCCCTCTTTCGATCTTTCAATTGGTGCGCCGAGTTCTTGAGTGTTCCTTTTCCTTCTGCTCTTTCTGCTTCTCCTGCTCCTCGTTGGTGTAGAAGCGGTGCAATACGAATAAGAGGTCACTCGCGCTCAAGGCAAAACGCGATCCCCTCTTCCGTTTTGTCACCGCAACTTCCGCCCACTGGCAAAAGATTTCCGGGAGGCTATTTTCGTCGGACGAAAACCGTTGTGGGGGTGTTAAGCCGCCGTTGGATCTCCGCTGCTTGAGGGCGCGTAGCCGGGGCAGGTGAGGATCGGGAGGCGCGGATATTTCGGGAAGCGCGCGTCGATGGCGGAAAGCTGGCAGAGCCAAAATTTCGAGCCGCGCTCGGATTCGATTCTTCGCGCATGCGTGCAAGTGGCGCAGAGGCCAACCGTCGCGCGCGGGCGATTCGTTTCGCGGTCCGCGCTCCTCTCGCCGGGCTCGGTTGATTTCGAAGTAGCGCTCATTTCTTGTTTCGCTGTTTCGCTTCCTTACTTTGTCACTGCCTCGCTCGCTTCTTTGTTGCTCCCTGCTGCCTTGCTTTGTCGCTGGCTCGGTCGCTTGCTTTGTTGCTGCTCGCTGCCTTCCTTTGTTGGTGCTCGCTGTCGCTCGACCAGGTCTCGCGGCTTTGCTTTCAGCGGCGATTTCTGACTTTGCCATGGCGCTAAGAAATCTCGCGGTGTTCCTTCTTCTGTCTCGGTAATTGCTGCAGCCTTGTCTGCGATCAGCTTCGCATCCTAGTGACCGGGCGACGCTGGCGCGGCGGTTTCGCCGGGGACCGCCGGCTTGGCAAATTCTGATTCCGGGACTTGCGGGTTCAGCTCGATCCTTTCGATGATGATTTTTTGCGTCAGGTCGGTCGCCGAGCTACCCGAGTCGATCGCGAAGGCGAACTTCATGCCGCCGACTTCGCGGTAGTCGCGAAAGTACGACTGCATCGGGATTTCCTTGCCCTGAGCCTGACGCTTGCCTTCCCACTTCAGCAGCAGAAACGTGGTGGCATCTAAAAGGTAGTAGCGAATGTCGCCGTTTTTCGTGGTCATCTTGACGCGCCACACGTCTTTGTCTTCGACTTTGTCTTTGCCGACCAGTTCCACCTTGTTGCCCTTTTTGCGGTAGTCCACCAGCGGCCCGTCGAAATCGGCTTCTTCGTTGATATTTTTCAAATCCTCTTCGCTCATGGCCTCGAGACTTGCTTTTCCCGTGAACGGATTATTGGCCCAGCCTTCCTTGCCGTCGAAGATGCGCACCATGGTCTGATTCTGCACCGTCAGCTCCATGTGCATTTTCAGTGGACGCCGGAATTCGACAAAAAAGGGACCGGAAGCGTCATTCCCGAACGAAATCGTGCCGGTAATGCGCTGTCCCTGCAGGGCGCGGAGTTTCACCAGTCCCCCGCGCGCGGTGTACGCCCTGGCGAGCACTTGCGCGATGGTGAGATTTTGTACTGGTTCCGCGGATGCGGGTGCGGTGGGCGCGGAAAGTAGTGAACAGAGAGTGAGAATGGCGCTGAGTGCCGCAATGGGGCGAAGGCGCATGCGGGAAACGCTTGGGGCGTTGGAGTTGCCGTTCATATCTTTAGCGGCGACGAAATCATGATTTGGCCGGGCGAAGATCGCGCCCCGGTGCCGGAATCTATCGCGTCACGATGCCTTCGTCACGCTACGTTCGTCGCGATACGGTAGTCGCCATTACAACCAGGTGCTGCGTTTGGCTCTGCCGCCTTGCCCGATGGCGGCGTCTAGTCTCTCCGGACTGCTTCGGTTACTTGCCGTTGCCTTTCGCTTTGTGATTTTGCATTGTGGCCGGGCGCTCTTTGCCCTGGGCCTCATCTTTCTTTGGTTCGGTGGCTTCGGGCGGTGCTTCCACGGTGACTTCCACTTCGGCGCCGGGTTTGAGCTTGACCTCGTTGCCTTTTTCGTCGGTCAGGGTGTTCTCAATGCGAATTTCCTTGTAGAGATCGTCGGCGCCTTCCACCGCGATCTCCGCCTTTTCCGGAATGCCGGGATCGGGAGAATGAATTATTTTCTGAACGGTCCCCGGCAGGGTGGTGGCGGATTTTTCGGCCGCCGGCCCAGATTTTTCTGGCATGGATCTCCTCATGAAACGCCGGGCTTGGGATGACCCATCGTAACCTAAGGAGGCGTCGGGGAAAAGCTTTAGGGGTATAGCAAGGACCGCGACCTGTGGCCCGCGACCCTTGATTCGTGACACGTGCGGTGACACAGCGAAAGCATCGGGAACCAAAGACCCGAACGGGTACCCCCGTCAATTTGCAAAGAGGCTGGAGGCGGTTGATTCGGCCGGATTTTGCGTGTGGTTCTCAGGTTGCAAGATCGCAGTTGGCGATAAGAGAGCCCGTAACTCCTTTCGAAACCTACCTCACCTCTCGGCGCGAAATCCGTTCCAGCGGCGAAGCGGTCGACGAAACCTCCTACTACGGCGCCCTCGAACACTTCTTCAACGAGATCGGCAAAACCCTCAAACCCAAGGTTCTGCGGTGTCCTTCAGTTGAAAAATCGCGGTGCTGGTCAGCCGGATATCGGTCTCCTCACCAAAGATCAACTCAAGACAAAGCGGGGCGAACGCAAAGGCCCACCGCAAATGCCGGCGCGTGGCATTATTGAGGCCAAATGTACCGCACCCGATGTAGGGCTCACCGCGGATGTGGCGGTGGATTGCAGGTGTGGCAGGCGTTTGTGGCCGCAGATGGTGATGAAATAGGTTTGCCGGCCGGTGTAGTTTGGGGGTGGAAGGCGGGTAGAGCGGCGGTGAATGGTCATAATGATATCAAGGATACTATATAACGATAGATATATTTTAAAGAGAAGACGAAAGGCAAATGCACGGGTCTGAAGACCCGCCACTACATGGGACAGGACATCGATGTGGTGGTGTTGGGAGCAGGGGCGGCGGGGTTGATGTGTGCTTTGGAGGCGGGGAGGCGCGGCAGGAGCGTTGTGGTTTTGGAGCGGGCCGAGAGGGTGGGCAAGAAGATTTTGATTTCGGGTGGGGGGCGGTGCAACTTCACGAATTTGTATTGTGCGGCGGAGAGTTTTATTTCGGGGAATGCGGATTTTTGCCGGTCGGCTTTGGCGCGGTTTACGCCTGGGGATTTTGTGGCTTTGGTGGAACGGCATGGGATTGCCTGGCACGAGAAGCGACCTTATGCGGGGGCGGCGGCGGGGCAGTTGTTCTGCGATGGGTCGGCTGAGGAGATTGTCGAGATGTTGCTGGAGGAGTGTCGCGCGGCGGGGGTGCAGATTTTTGTCGGTGTTCGCGTGACGGACGTGCGGCGGGAGGGCGGTGGGTTTGTGGTGTCGGGGCGGGGGGAACGGGGAAAAGACGTAACGCAGAGGGTGCACAGGTTGGACGCAAAGGGCGCGGAGACCGAGCGGGATGGGGGAGCGGGCGGCCGGGTTGAAACCCGGCGGCTACATGGAGGTGCGGCCACGAAGACGGCTGGCGGCGGACCCTTGGAGGCTCAGGGTAAAGTCGAGCTTGCGGCTCGGAGTTTAGTGGTGGCTACCGGGGGATTGTCGATTCCGAAGATGGGGGCGACGGCGTTTGGGTATGAGGTGGCGCGGTTGTTTGGGCACTCCGTGGTGGAGACGCGGCCGGGGTTGGTGCCGTTGACGTTTGGGCGCAAGGAGGCGCGGGCATTGGGGGAGCTGGCGGGTGTGTCGGCGATGGTGGAGGCTTCGTGCGGGGGCGTTTCGTTTCACGAAAAGATGCTGATCACGCATCGCGGGTTGAGCGGGCCGGCGATATTGCAGGTGTCGTCGTACTGGGGGAACGAAGCCGGGGAGCTGGTGTGGATTGATCTGGCGCCGGGAGTGGAGTGGACCGCGGTCTTTCGTGATGGCGCAAGGGGGCGGGAGGGTGGCGGGCGGAGAGATTTGGCGGCGGCGCGGACGGCTTTGCGGAAGATTTTGCCGACGCGATTGGCGGATGCGTGGTTGGCGCTGCACGAGCCGAAGGATTGGACGAATGCGGGGCTGGCGGCCGCGGAGGAAGCGTTGCACCGGTGGGGGGTGCGTCCGGCGGGGACAGAGGGGTACGAGAAGGCGGAAGTGACCGTGGGCGGGGTGAATACGGAGGAGTTGTCGAGCAAGACGATGGAGAGCCGGTTGGTGCCGGGGTTGTATTTTGTGGGCGAAGTGGTGGATGTGACCGGGTGGCTGGGGGGATTTAATTTTCAGTGGGCCTGGGCTTCGGGGGCGGCGGCGGGGCGGGCGGTGTGAGAACGAAGATCAGGCAAGGAAGCAAAGAGTACTGGAGTAGCGAAGAAAACGCGGAGGCGGGGGCGGATTCTTGCGCCGCCCCGTGGTTACGGTTGCGTGCGGTGGAAAGACTAAGCGCGATGAAGTTGCTGATACTGATGGCTAGTTCGCTGAGCCGGCTTTCTGCGAGCGAGACTCGCCTTCGTCATGGATCGCGCCTTTTACTTTCGATAGAACTTCCGGGGGAATGCTGTCCATCTGATGGTCGGTTTTGGCGTGTTCGGCGGCTTTTCTCAACACATCATGCTCGGAGTCACCGCGGATAGTGGTATTGCAACCCGGCACGACATCGCCGCATTTCAGAATTTTCGTCATGGAAGTTTCCTTTCAGAGAGAGACTCACCGCAGGTTCGCGAACAGTCAATCGCCGATGTTACGCACGCGGGGGCGCCGATGCATTAGGGCGTTCACTGTATGGCGGAGGAGTGCGGCCGAGCTATACGGAGGTCACGAAGGAGCCGTCCGACGCGACGTAGCCGTAGGCCATACGCGGGGTGTTGAAGGCGAAACCCGGGAGGCCCTGGCGGTCGAGGAGGATGAGGCCGCCGGTCGCCTTGGTTTTTGCAGCGAGCAGGGCGACAGCGGATTGGGCGGCTTGCGTTGCGGCGGATGACCGCTTGCCGGGCTGGGGCGCAGCATGCTGCGCCCCTACGACGGAAAACGAAGACGCGAGGCCGGGTTGGCGCAGCAGGTCCACCGCATACTTGGACATGACAATCTTCATAATGGCTTCGCCGTAGCCGGTGGCGGAGGCGGCGCCGGCTTCGGAGTCAGCGTAGCAGCCGCAGCCGATCAGCGGGGAATCGCCGACGCGGCCGGGGAGTTTGCAGCAGGTGCCGCCGGTGCTGGTGGCGGCGAATAGCGAGCCGTGGGAGTCGAGCGCGACCGCGCCGACCGTGCCTTGTTCGTGGCCGCGATGATGCTCGGCGGCGTGCTGATCTTTTTTGCAGTGCTGCCAGGCTTCGCGTTCGGCTGGAGCGATCAGCTCTTTGGGATTGCAGAGGGCCATGCCGTTGGCTTTGGCGAATTGTTCGGCGCCTTCGGCGACCAGCATCATGTGGGGGCCGACTTCGTAGAGTTTGCGCGCGAGGCGGATGGGATTGTGGATGCGTTGGACGGCGGCGATGGAGCCGGCGCGTAGGGTGGCGCCGTCCATGACGATGGCGTCGCATTCGACGCGGCCGTCGAGATTGAGGTGCGAGCCGAAACCGGCGTCGAAGACGGGGTCGTTTTCGAGGACGACGATGGCGGCTTCGGCGGCGTCGAGCGCGGAACCGCCGCCGGTAAGGATCGACCAGCCGGCGTGAAGGGCGCGCTGGCAGCCGGACTGGCAGGCTTCGACGGCATCGTCGGGGATGTCCCAGGCGCCGCCATGCACGATGAGGGAGGGTTTTGGCATGCGGAATTGAGGATGGCAGGGACAGTTTGCGGAGGCAAGTAAGGGGAGAGCGGAGTAAGCAAGGGAGTAACGAGGGAAACACCAGCTGCTACGGCATCCTAAGGAAAGAGGACACCGAAGAGGGATCCCTCGCGCGGGCTCGGGATGACGGTCGAGGCTGGTTGGGATTAGACGAAGAAGTCGAGGACGACCAGGATGGGGCCCAAGACCATGAGCAGGGCGGCCCAGCTCAGGCGGCTGCGGGTGACGCGGGTGAAGGTACGGACCAGATGGGTGGGAGTAGCGCGGAGGCGGGACTCTTCGCGGGGGCTGTAGAACGGGCCGATGGCCTGGTGGCGCGAGAAATTGCGGCGCAGGGTACTGGCCTCGTCATCGAGCCAAAGGAAAATATGGTCGCGGCCGCGCCAGATCACCGTGGCGCCGATGACGAATGCGAGATAACCCAGGAATGTCAGCAGGCCGAGCGTGGAGCCCGATCCCCAATACATGGCAAACATGACTGCCTCACAAATGGCCCAATGCACCATTGGCTTAAGTATAGGCCTTCAGTAGCCTTGAATCACGGCTCATCGTGAATGGTGACCAGACGCACAACTTCGAAATCTTTTTGGCCGGCGGGGGTGGCCACTTGAATTTCGTCGCCGACTTTTTTGTTCAACAGTGCGCGGCCGATGGGCGAAGTGGTGGAGATCAGGCCCTTTTCGGCATCGGCTTCTTCGCTGCTGACCAGCTTGTACTCGACTTTGACGGCTTTGTTGGTGTCGAGGACAAGGATGCGCGAACCGTAGCCGGCGCGATCCTTGGGGATATTGCTCAGATTGAGCATGCCGAGATCGCCCATGCGCTTTTTCAGTTGGCCGATGCGGGCGTTGACGAAACCCTGGCGCTCCTTGGCGAACTTGTACTCGGCGTTTTCGGAGAGGTCGCCATGGGCGCGGGCGACGGCAATCTCCTTGGGCAAATCGATGTTGAGCTCGTGCTCGAGGGCGATGATTTCGTCCTGTAACTTCTGCTTGATTTTGGCGAGTGGGTCGGACATGGTCGTCGATTTGACGCTGGGCTGTGCGCGCTTCCTCCGCGGCTTTGGTCTGTGCTGCAATCCAAGTCTATGCTGCAAACTAACATTATAGAGGTTCGTTAATTGCCGCTACAAGCGGCCTTTGCATTGGACGCCAGGGGCGCCTAATTGGGTTCCGGGCGCGGTAATTGTTGATCGTGCGCAGGTTACAGTGCCTGCAGGACGAGCACATCGTAAGGAGCCAGTGTGATCTTGCCGGTGCGCGCGGCGCCAGTGAGAGCATCCTTGTGCTGGCCGGAAAGGGTGATCGCCTGAGGCGCGGCGGTGTGGTTCAGTAGGAAGATCCATTGGGTGTTGCCGGACTTGCGGACGGTACGCTCGACGCCTCTGGGCAGGTCTGCGGCGAGTTTGACGCCGGCGTTGCCGAGCAGCGTGGCGACGACGCGCGCCAGACTGGCGGGGTCGAGATCCGGGCCGATATAGACGGCTTTGCCTTTGCCGAAGGAGTTGCTGGTGATGGCGGGATCGCCGGGATAGCGGCCATTGCTATAGGTGGCGACGACGCTTGCGGTGGAGGGCTGAAGGACGTCGGACCAGAGGCCGGAGCCGCCATCGGGCCCGGTAATGGGCGAGGCGAATTTGACGGCGACTTTTTCGTTATAGAGCGGGACGTAGTCTTTGACGGTGGCCCCCATTACTTCGCGGAGAAGCCCGGGAAGCGGAGTGCCGACGATCTGGCTGCTTTCGTCCTTGGCGCCAAGGCGGAAGCCGGCGACGAAAAGGCCGCCCTTTTCGACAAAGGTTCGAATGCTGGCGGCTTGTTTTTCGGAGAGGAGGTAGTGCAGCGGTGCGAAGACGGCTTTGTAGCGCGAGAGATCCGCTTCGGCGTTGACGATGTCGGCTGCGACGTGAGTGCTACCAATGGCGCCATACCACGAGATGATTTGCGCGAGGTAAGTGAGCTTGTTGTGGCCCGGTTGAATCGCGAGGGCCCAATCGGACTCGGAATCGAGGCACAGGGCAACGTCAGCAGGATAGGAAGAATTCAGAAGGTCGGGGCCGAGTTTTTTGAGTTCGCGGACGGTTTGCGCGATTTCGTCGAAGGCAGGGCTCTTGGAACGGTCGTGCGCGAGCATGCCGTGCCAGTATTCCTCGGCGCCGAAGTTGGCGGTGTCCCAGCGGAAATAGTTGATGCCCATGGCGCCGTGGGCAACGGCCTGGTAACTCCACAGCCGAATTTGTCCTTTATAGGGTTGCGGGGAGAAAAAAGGCTGGCCGGCTTTGCCGGTTTGCTCTTCCATCACGAGGAAGGGCTTGCCGCCTTTGACGCCGCGCATTAGGTCATGGCTTAAGGCGGTGGTAACGGTGACCGCTTCGGGAGGAATCGACTCGGGCATGATGATCTGGAAAAAACCCGGGTAGTTATCTTGAGAGGCGAAGTCGAGGTCGCGGAACAGGTCGCGCTGATCGATGGTGTCCACGAGACCCACGTTGTTGGTGGTGAGGAAATGCTTCGGGCAGGTCTTGCGCAACATGGCGAGCTGTTCGTTGGAGAACGAAACGTTGGCGAAGGACTGATAGCGGTTGTAGTCGAGGGCGAGGCCGGGATTGGGATCAGCGTTGGAGGGCAGCGGGACGGGAATCTGGCTGAAATCGGTGTAAACCTGGCTCCAGAACGAAGTGCCCCATTCGCGATTGATCTTGTCAAGGTTGCCGTATTTTTCGCGCAGCCATTCCTGAAAACCGGCGCGGCAGAATTTGCAGTAGCAGCGCCCCCACTTTTGCAGGGTGAACTCGTTGTCGATCTGCCAGCCGATGATGCCGGGCGTGTCGGCAAAGGCACGGGCCATTTCGGTGGCGACCACCAGTGACAGACGCCGGTAGGTCTTGTTCGTGGGGCAAGTGAAGCGGCGGCCGCCGGGCTGCACGGTCATGCCCTGATCGTTGACCAGCAGCACTTCGGGATATTTCGCGGTGAGCCAGGGCGGAGGCGCGGCGGAAGGCGTACCGAGAATTACCTGGATGCCGTGCTTCTGCAATGTTTGCACCGAGCGGCGCAGCCACGTGAAGTCGAACTTGCCTTCCGACGATTCCATGAGGACCCAAGCGAATTCCGCGACGCGAACGTTGGTGAAGCCGACTTCGGCGATCTTGCGGGCGTCTTCTTCCCACAGGGATTCCGGGGTCTGATCGGGATAGTAGTCGACGCCGAGCAGGAGTGGGACTGACGGCGCGGACGCTTCCGGAAGGGAATTCGCGCGAAGAGCGTGCGCCCAAAGCGAAGGATGCACGCCGGCGGCGGCGAGACCGAAGGCGGTATTGGTCAGAAAATGTCTTCTGGTGATCACGTTTGGGCGCGACCTCGTTTCGTAGATGTGAACGCCCTACGCGCACGCGGAGGCTGAGGCGTGATCGTAGAGAGGAATTGTCGGACGCGGCCTTCGGAGCACGCCACGAACCGTTGAACGCGATGCGCTATCTTCCGGCGCGACTCAGGCAGTGTCAAGCAAGCCTGGTTCGCAGCGGAGCAGCGCCTGCGAAAAACCCCTAGCGGACCTTTACTTCGACGGTTTGCGAGGTCTTGTTGCCGGAGGCATCTTCGGCGGTGAGGGTGTAGACGGTGTCTTTCTGGGGAGTGACTTCGACGCAGCGAGCGTGGGAGGGCCAGACGGGATTTGGCTGGGGCTCGAGCGTCACGGTTTTGGCGTTGGCCACGCCGTAGCAGAGTTGAGCGGATTGGCCGCGCGCAACGATGCCTGGATTCGCGTACAGAGCTTGAATGGCGAGCTCCTTGCCGCCGAGCTGCTCGAGGGCGGCGCGATCGCTGTCGTGCTGTTTCTGCGCGCGCTCCTGCGCAGTCTGACGATCGATCTGGCGATTCTGCTGCCAGCGGGAAAACAGGATCCAGCCGACGGCAATGGTGGCGATCATCAGCGCGATCGACGAATACAACAATGGGTTTTTAAAGACGGGATTTCTGAAGATGGATTTCGATGCTTGTTGGGGGCCGGCAAACATGGGCTTCAGATTACCGTGGGCTGAGGGGAAACGCGCCAGCTGAATTTCTTGTTGGATTTATAGTTCCACATGCTGACGATGCCGATGGCGATCAAGTTGGCGAGATAACGATTCATGTGCAGCCAGTTGAACTCGATATTCAGAATCACGACGTTGAAAAAGATCCCGAGCGAACAGATCAGGTTGAATTTGAAGAAGCGCCGAATGCGATCTTCGAGCGCGCGTTGATGGCGCGAGACGGCACCGAAGGTCCACAAATCATTCCAGATGAAATTGTTCAGGAGCGCGGTCTCGGCAGCCAGGATCTTGCTGCGCGTCAAGCCCCACCCAAGCATGCGTGGATCGCTGAAAACGAACAAGAGGGTCATGTCGATGGCCAAGCCGGTGCAGCCCACCACACAGAAATGGACGAAGCGGGATTCGTGCAGGAGCAGCAGGCGCGAATGCGCGAAATGCTTAAGCCGCTGCGACAGGGTCAATTGTTGAATGGAAATGTTGAGTCTCTTCATAGGAAATCGTGGGGGCAGTTAGATTAGAGGGGTTGTGAGAAGAAATGGTTTGCGGAGGTCGCTGGCGAATATCGGGCAGTACCGAAGGTTCACCGGGCGGAAAGGGAGAGAACTTGCAGCTACGTGCATGGACTGCTGTATTCAAGGAAGATCTAGAGCCTTCTAGCCTGGACGTTCGAATTTTGGACCGTCCGCTACCAAGCCAAATACCAGTCGACAGGACGCCCGCTGGGCTCATGCAAGAACAGCACTACTCCGCGCCGAGAAAGGCGTAACGCAACAAAAACAGAGCGCTGAGTATCCAGACTAACGGGCTGATCTCGCGATATTTTCCGGTTCCCACCTTAATGAAGGTGAAGGAGAGTACACCGAGGCTGAGGCCGGTGGCGATGCTGAAGGTGAGCGGCGTGGCGACCAGCGTGAGGAACGCGGGGAACGCCTCGGTGAAATCATCCCAGCGGACGCGGGCGACGGCGCCGCACATTAGCGCGCCGACGAGAATCAACGCCGGGGCGGTGGCGTAAGCCGGAATGGCGGCGACCAGCGGCGCGCAAAACATCGCAATCAGAAAAAATGCGGCGATCACCAGGTTGCCGAGGCCGGTGCGCGCGCCGGCGGCAACTCCGGCGGCACTCTCGATATAGCTGGTAACGGTGGAAGTGCCGGCGAGCGCGCCAAACATGGTGCCGAACGCATCGGCGACCAACGCGCGGCTGGCGCGCGGGAGTTTTCCATCGCGCAGGAAGCCACCTTGTTCGCAAACACCCACTAGCGTGCCAACGTTGTCAAAGAGATCGACGAAAAAGAAGACGAAGATCAATTCGCCGAGCCTGAGCTTGAAAGCGGAGCGGAAGTCGAGTTGGAGGAATGTGCTGGAGGGATGCGGCAGCGAGAAAAGATGCGCAGGCCAATGCGCGAGGCCGAGGGGAATTCCGGCAACGGCGATAGCGATGATGCCGAGGAGAATGGCGCTGCCGATTCGGCGGGCCATGAGGATGGCGATGATGACCAGGCCTAATGCGGCGAGCAACACTTGCGGGTCGGATGCTTTGCCGAGTCCCACGAATGTGGCGGAATTGGCAACGATGATTTTTGCGTTGCGCAATCCGATAAAGGCGATGAACAGGCCGATGCCCGCGGCGGTGCCGTGTTTGAGACAGTCCGGAATGCCGTTGACGATCTGCTCGCGGATGCTGGTGAGCGTGAGAAGCAGGAAGAGCAGGCCGGAGAAAAATACGACGGCGAGAGCGGTCTGCCAGGGGACGCGGCGGCCGATGACGATGGAATAGGTGAAGTAGGCGTTGAGGGACATGCCGGGCGCCAGGGCGATGGGATAGTTGGCCCACAAGCCCATGATCAACGTAGCGAAGGCAGAGGAGATGCAGGTCGCAAAGAGAACGCCTTCCACGGGCATGCCAGCTTCGGCAAGGATGCGGGGATTCACAACCACGACGTAGGCCATGGTCATGAACGTGGTCAGGCCGCCAAGAAACTCCTGGCGCACCGTGGTTTTGTTTTCTGAAAGACGGAAGAGGCGTTCAAGCAACAGCTTTCCCCGGATCAAAAATGAGCGCCACTATAGGTCGCGAGTTCCGCGGCGTCAATGTGGGCGAAGAGGACGCGGGCGCAAGGATGAGATCCCTTGTGATCGAGTATGGGAGCCGGCCGCGGTCAATTTTTGCATCACTCCAAATTAAAGTTTGGCGAGCAGGCGTCTTTCCTTCACAGCACGTTGTGGACTAGTCTTGGGCCACCGATCTGGTCGGTGTGTGCCGGGCCGCCGCTTCTTGAACTTTTAGAAAAGGGCTGGAGGACTACGTGAGATTGGATCGCAGCGTGCTATTTGTTTCACTGATTTGCGCATTGTGGTGTCCGCGTCTTGCGAGTGCGCAAGTGCGGCCGCCGGAACACCCGTTGGAGGGCCTGATGTCGGCGGAATACTGGACGGTGCATGAGGTATTGCAGGCCAGCGGGAAGGTGGACGCCGATACCCTGGTGATGAGCGTGCTGTTGCACGAGCCGGCGAAGGAAACTGTGCTGGCGTGGAAGGCGGGCGATCCGATCACGCGGAAAGCGGATGTGATGCTGATGCGCAAGGGAGTGGTGACGGAAGCTCGCGTAGACATTGCCGAACGCAAAATCGAATCGTGGAAGGAAGTGAAGGGCGTGCAGGCGCCGATTTTTGTCAGCGAATTGTTTGAAATGGGCGAGATGGCCAAGAACGATCCGCGGATGCAGGCCGGGTTTGCGAAACGCGGCATCAAGGACATGACTACCGTCGAGTGCGTGGCCCTCCCTTTTGGTTACTTCGCGCTGCCGGAGATGGAGGGGCGCCGTATTTTGTACGGCGGATGCTCCGACAAGCGCGGCGCGTTTCTGAGCTGGGGGCGGCCGATCGAAGGTTTGTACTTCGAAGTGGATGCCGTCGAGAAGAAAGTGCTGAAGGTCATCGATCAGGAAGTGATTCCGGTGCCGCAGAGCGCGATCAATTTTGAGGAGGCTCCGGCGAAAGCTCGCGCGGGAAGCAAGCCGATTGAAATCGTGCAGCCGCAAGGCCCGGGCTTTACGCTTCGGGACAACGGAGAAGTCCGGTGGCAGAACTGGGATTTTCGCGTGCGGCTGGATGCGCGGGTTGGGCCGGTGGTGAATCTGGCGCAGCTGGACGACGGCGGAAAGATGCGATCGGTGTTGTACGAGGGATCGATGTCGGAGCTGTTTGTGCCGTACATGGATCCATCGGAGAGTTGGGCGACGCGTGTGTTTATCGATGCCGGAGAATTTTTTCCGGGCGGGGTGCTGCGATCGATGCAGGCGGGTGTGGATTGTCCCACGAATGCGGAATATATCGACGATTTCTCGACGAACGAGCAGGGCATCCCGATGGCGCGGCCGCGCATGGCGTGCCTGTTCGAAAATGTGAGCGGCAGCCCGGCGTGGCGGCATTTTGAGTCCGAGCAATTGTGGGGACGCCCGAACCGGACACTGGTCTTGCGGACTGCGGCGGTAATCGGCAACTACGACTATCTGCTGGATTGGAGATTTGAGCAGGATGGATCGATTCGCGTAGCCGTGGGGGCGACCGGCATTATCGAAACGAAAGGCGTGAAAGAGAAAGGGCTCTCGGCAGAACACGTTGAAGGAAAAGATGAATACGGGCACTTCGTAGGAGAAAATACCGTCGGGGTGGATCACGATCACTTTTTTTCGTTTCGGCTTGATCTCGACGTGGATGGACAGAAAAACTCGTTTATGGCCGACAGGTTGGAGAAGCGCGAGCTGCCGGCTTCGACGCACCGTAAAAGCATCTGGGTGGTGAAGCCGGCGATGGCCAAGACCGAGCGCGACGCAATGATCGACATTCACCTGGAGCGGCCGTCGATGTGGATGTTCGTGAATCCGAACGTGCGGGGGCCGCTGGGTTATCCGACCGGCTACGAGATTATGCCGGGGACGACTGCCGCGTCATTGCTCGATCCAGAGGACGGGGTGCAGAAAGTCGGCGCGTTTTCGAACCACCAATTATGGGTCACGCCGTATCGGGGGGACGAATTGTATGCGTCGGGGGTGTATCCGATTCAGAGCAAGGGTAACGACGGACTGGCGGCGTGGACCAAGGCGAATCGGCCGATCGAGAATACGGACATCGTGGCGTGGTACACGATGGGATTTCATCACGTGCCGCGCGCGGAGGATTGGCCGGTGATGCCGGTGATGTGGCACGACTTTGTGATCCGACCGTTCGATTTTTTCCCGCAGAACCCAGTAATGACTTTGCCAATGAAGCCGTGAAGCGGTACGAAGGGCGGCGTTGTGTGCCGCAACGCCGCTCGACGAGCGAGTTGTGGAGTGCGGCGGCGTGCCACCGCTTTTGCGATTCGTGCCGAACTCGGCTGCCAAAGCGGAGCGCAGAGCTCCCTCTATTTCTGCTCGTCAAACACCACTTTGCCGGCGACCATAGTGAGAACGACATGAGTCTTGCTGATAGCTTCCGGCGCGGCCGCGAACACATCCTGTGAAAGAACCGCGAGGTCGGCCTCCTTGCCGACTTCGAGCGAGCCAAGCTGGTTTTCTGAGAAACGCGCGAAGGCCGAACCAAGCGTGTAGGCCTGGATGGCCTGCTCGACGGTGAGGCGCTCCTCGGGAATGTAGGAGGAGAGCGTTGGCACGGCGCCGCCTTGTCCAGCGCCATCGAAGACCCCTCCGACGATCGCGCTCGCGGTAGCTGATTTCCAGATCTGGCGGCGAACTAACTGCTGAATGCCGACGAACGGATCGGGTGGAAAGGTGCAAGGCCAATCACTGCCGAACGCCAGGCTTGCTCCACTTTTCAGCAGGCTGCTCCAACGGTCGGTCGGCGTTTTGTCCTGGGGGTCGAAGTTGGATCCGATGTCGCTGCAGCAGAACGAGGGTTGCGTGCTGATCAGTACGGAGAGCTTGGCGAAGCGCGGCAGATCGGCGGTCGGGAAAATCTCACCATGTTCCATGCGAAGACGCCGGTCACGCTGCCCGTTGGCTTTCGCCACTTGCTCGTAGGCATCCAAAACCATGTGTGCGGCATCGCCGCGGAGCGCGTGGGTCATGATCTGAAAGCCGCGCTTGTCCAGTTCGAGCACTAGCTTCTTGTATTCGGCGGGTTCGTAGGTGAGCGGGGGGAACATGCCGCTGCCGCCGTCGGCGAAGAACTTCACGAGATTCGCGGAGACCCAGTCATCGTGATACTTCGTGCGGGCTTGCTCGAGTTGGGAGAGGAATTGGGGCGTGAGGTGATGATTGACCGCGACGGCGCCGAAGGAATTGCGCGTGCGCACGGTGAGCTCGCCACGATCGCGCAGAGCAGCGTACAGCTCGATCTCGGCGAGGTCGCCGGTGGCATTGACGACGCTGGTGATGCCAAAGCGATTCAGGTAGCGGGAGGCTTCACGAAGCAGTGCAAGTTTCTCATCAGGGGTTAGAGCGGCTAACACGGCGCGCTCTTCGAGTTCCATCGCCGATTCGAGCAGGATTCCGTTTGGATGGCCGCTGGCGTCACGGATGATGTTGCGCTCTTCGGCCGGGTCCTCCACCGGTCGATCGGTAATGCCGGCGAATTCGAGCGCCTTGGCATTCACCCACAACGCGTGCTCGCTGGTGTTGTGAATAATCACGGGCCGATCTGGGACGGCGCGATCGAGCAATTCATGCGTCGGAGTTGCAGGCACAACGGTGCCGAAATCGGCGCGCCCGATCAACACCTTGTCGTGCAGATGACCCGCGGCGTAGGCCTTGATTTTTTCGACCAGCGCATCCGGATGGTCAGCAGTGATGCTTGCGTCGGGCGTCGAGAGATTGAAGCCGTGCAGCTCCATGGCGCCAAACCACATGTGCGTGTGGGCGTCGGAAATCCCGGGGATTACCGTTCGACCGTTCAGATCGATGACGACGGTATTCGCCAGTTTGCGGCCCAGAATTTCCTGGTCGCTTCCAACCGCGTCGATCCGCGTCCCGGTGATGGCCACCGCCTGGGCCCAGGGCGCTTTGGCATTCCCCGTGTAGATGTGGCCGTGAATCAGCAGCGTGTCGCTTCCGTGCGCCGCTATCGGCAGGAGCAAGGCAATCAGCAACGGGAGCGCAGCGACACGCAGTGCCTGGAATACCCTAAGTGCACGCATCGGTTCACCGTAGACCGGAAGGATTCAACCGCGCGCGATTATTCACACAATTGGCGCGAACCTCAATTTAAATTTCTTTTTCGCCGGCATTCGGACTTACGGAAATCAAGGTTGATTGTCGGAGTCGGGAAGGGCGAGCAAGAGGAGAACGATGCCGACGACGGTGAACGTGCGGAAACCGGCTTCCTGACCGTTCCAGGTTTTCGACTGCCACATGAGGAACCACTCGCCGCCAATGCTGAGGAACGCCACCAGCCACATAAGCAAGCTCAGGGTGAGCGCGGCGACTGCAGGGCGCTTGGCCCGATGGAACTCCACAGCCGATGCCCGCAGGGCGCGCGCGAGACGCACGCCGCCGAACCAGCAGAGAAGCATCGTGAGCGTTTCCCACGCAATAATGCAAACGTAAAACGCAGTGTGAATGGCCGGTGAGTTCACCGCGCGCCACATCCCGCTATTGCCGGGGAAGGTCGAATCCATCCTCAGAACGTGGCGTATGAATTGGTAATTGGAGTTGTAATCGGTGAGGTTGTTGAAGACGACGAAGGTGTAGAACAGCGCGACGCCAAACACCAGCGAGAGTTTCGCGATACGAAGCGTCACCGTCCGGCCTTCTGTGCGGGCGGCGATTTCGAAGCTGCGGATTCCGCGAAGGTCCGAAAGTAGGCGTTTAAGGCGGCAATGGTTGCGTCGTCGTAGGCCGGGAAACCGGGCATCTCCGCTTTTGCATTCTTCGATTTGGGATTGCGAATGTAGGAGGCGAAATAATCGGGCAAGGCGTTCGCCCAAGTGGCAAGAACGGTCCACGGACGTCCGGATTTCTGTCCGCCTTCGTCGCGCAGATTGTGGCAACGGAAGCAATTCTGCTGCGCGATTTTGTAACCTGCCTGCACCGCGGCATCTTGCGCCCGCGGCCCCTGCGGAGCGATAGCACCGAGGAGCGCTTGTTGGTCGCGAAATTCAAGGCGAATGACGCCCCACGGAACTTGCGGTTCGTCGGCGTGCGAAAGAATTTTGAAGCTGGGCGTGAATTTTGGGTGGGAGATCAAGTATGGACCCATGTCCAAGCCAAGGCCCTTGGAATCTTTGGGCCAGCGATCGGGTGGCTGGCCATTGATCAGCAGCACGAGGAGCGGACGATGCGCGGAAAGATAGTCGCGCGGATAGCTGGCGCGGTAACGATCGACGCAGATGGCCACGACCATGTCCGAATCGGGCGACGCGGCCAGCTTGTTGCGGAGCTCGTCGAGAGAGATGCCGCTGATTTTTGTGGGAGCAGTCAAATTGGCATCGTCAGAGACCGTATACGTCAACTGCGGAAGCGTCCGTAGATCCTCGCGAGTGAGGTACCGTATAGAGCCGCGCGGCAGGCCCGCCAGATCGCCGGCAACTTCGAGATCACGGGCGGAGGTGCGTGACGTGCGTAAAGTAAGTCGAGGAGGGCGCGCGGATGCGGGGATCACGAATGAAAAAATGGCGGATGAGCTGAGAGCGACAAGAAAGGTGCAGACCAGCGTGCTGGAGACCCGCGGCATGGCACATGCTAGCTCACGATTGCCTTGCGGCAAGCAAAAAATCGCGTAGGCGAAAGGTGGAGATCAATATGACGAGCGGCGCGGAAGCACGATTGCAGGAATTGGGATTGGTTTTGCCGGCATTGCCCGCTACGGGAGGAAACTACGTGCCGGCAAAAACGGTTCAGTGCATGGTGTATCTTTCGGGCGTGATTTCCACCGGACCGAATGGAGTCATTACTGGAACCGCGGGTGCCGACAAGACCGTGGAGGATGGCTACGCAGCGGCGCGGGCGTGCGCGCTGATACATCTGGCGGTGCTGAAGAAACCTCTGGGCTCGCTGGACGCGGTGAAGAGCATTGTGGGCGTGAACGGCTACGTGAACGCGACGGCGGGTTTCGCGGATTCGCCTGCGGTGATCAATGGCGCGTCGGATCTTTTCCTGCAGGTGTTTGGCGAAGCGGGGCGGCACGTGCGCGCCGCCATCGGAGTGCCAGCGCTGCCTCGCAATGCGCTGGTCGAAGTGCAGGTTTCCGCGGAAATCTAGAGGCACAAGGCACGATGCCCGCGCATGCGCAGCGCAAATGCGGCTAAAATGCTCGCCGTGACTGCCACACACAGTCCGCTGCAAGCGTTGCGCACAGCGTTGGCCGGCGGCGAAATCACGCCGAAAGCTGCGGCAGAGCGTGCCCTGCAGCTGGCGAACAGCAACGCCGGCAAGAATGTATATATCTCGCGGAATCGCGAGCACGCCTTCCGCGACGCGGAAGAGCTACGCCAAAAATCCCCCGACGGCACGAAGCCAGTGCTCTACGGCGTTCCCGTTTCCCTCAAAGACTGTTTCGATCTGGCCGGTTACGTCACCACTTGCGGGTCGCGCTTCTACGCCGATCGCAATCCTCCCGCGCCGGAGGATTCCGCCGTTGCCGCACGCTTGCGCTCCCAGGGCGCCGTCGTCGTCGGCAAGACGCACATGCATCCGCTCGCGTACGGCATCACCGGCGAAAATCCGGACTACGGGGACAGCACGCAACCTCGGGATCCTAGCTCCCTCACCGGAGGCTCGTCCAGCGGGGCCGCTGCCAGCATCCAGGAAGGCTCTGCGCTGGCCGCCATCGGCACGGACACCGGAGGCTCGATTCGCGCGCCTGCCGCGTTATGCGGCCTCGCGGGCTACCGCGCCTCGATCGAGCTTGCGCACGAATGCGATCTATGGCGCGGCGGAGTCCATCTCTCGCAAACCTTCGACACGCTTGGCTGGCTCTTTCGCGATCTGCGCGATGCCCCAATACTGGCGAACGCCTTGTTCGGAGTTGCTGTCTCGCCCGTGACCAGCAAGCGTTTGCGGGTCGCTTGCGTAAGCGCCGAGTTCACTCAGGATAGCGACGCTATCGTTCAGAACGGCTTTCACGACTGGCAGCAGCGGCTGCGTGAGGATGGCGGTGCGGAAATCGTCGCGTTCGACTCCGCCTTCTGGGAAGACGCCATGAGCATCTACGCGCCCATCCAGGCCAGCGAAGCTGCGGCGATTCATGCGCCCGCCACCGGCGGGGATTTCTCGCACTTTGAAAAATCCATCGCCGAGCGTCTCAGCTGGGGCGCGTCTCTCAGCATACGGGAGCTCGCCGCATTTCGCGCGCGTCACGCTGCATTCCGCGATCGCATGGATGCGTTGCTGAGTGAACACGACTTCCTGATTGCCCCGTGCGCTCCGGTGTCCCGGCTCGCCGCCGGTGCCGACCACAGCGACACTAGGCGCGCGATCCTGCGCTACACTACGCCTGCAAGCCTCGCGGGCGTTCCCGTGATCGCGCTGCCCGCCGCAAACGGCGCCGGCGTGCAATTGATGGCGGCTCGCGGTGCCGATCCGAAACTGCTTGCGTACGCCGCGCAACTCGGAGCCTGCCTTCCGACCTGATGTACGCATGCGCACATCAAGATTGCAGGTCATTCAGGGAGTGACGCTGTTATCCGCCGTCGGAATTGTTTCGATTCTTACCCTGGTCTGCTGGGTCAACTGCGCAAGCCAGGCTTGGATACGATCCTTCTTGTCCGTGTCAGGGTTTTGCAGGTAAGCGCGAAGTTCGGCGATGGCGCGATCGGTCTCACCGCGATGTTGCAACGCGTTGGCGAGTGGCAGACGGGCAGCCGGAATTTCCGGCGAGGCGTCAGTAAGAAGGCGGACCGCTTCCGTCGTGTATTGCTTCCGCATCACGAGGATGCGGCCCAAAGTGAAGCGAGCGTCGGATTGCTGAGGTTGCAGTTCGAGGACTTGGCGCGCGGCCACTTCCGCTTCGGGAAGGCGATCGAGCAGAATCATCACCATCGCCAGATTGTGATACGGGGTCTCCAGATTAGGACGCAGTGCGATGGTCCTTTGCAGCTCGGTTACCGCGCGATCGTATTCCTTCAAATTGATGTACATGCTGCCAAGGTTGTTGTGGGCCTGCACGAAGTCGGGTGCGATCTTCGCAGCTTTCTCCAGATGATTGGCGGCGCCGCGAAAGTCGCCGGCGTCAAACGCCTTCATGGAGCGATCGAATTCCTTGATGGCTTTGGCGGGGATGCGCAACGCGCGCTGGTCGATGGTGCCTGCCGGGGCTGATGCCGGAGGCACAACCGAAGTATTGAGCTCAAATTGCAAAAGGCTGTGGGATAGTTGGGCTTGAGAGAAGCGGTCGTAACCGTTATGGCCGCGCCCGGGTACGAATTGAGCGGAAAGCGTCGAGCCGCATAGAACCAGGGCGCCACCAACCAGAAAAATCCGATACATTCTCATAGGGACTCCTTCGGTGGACGACCGGCTACCCATGCGGAAGCGAGGCGTTCGCCGTTGCGATGCAGGGTCGGAGGCCGCTAGCATGAGGCGGGGTTAAATGAACAGGGTGCCCGCAAGGGCAGCAATCTCGTGAAGATCGGCTTTCGCTCCGGCGGCCAAACCAGAAGCGGGGTCGACCTGTTTAACCCCTCATTGCTGCGCGATCCTTCTTCCT
>DATNCJ010000067.1:0-20495 GCA_035607215.1 Candidatus Eiseniibacteriota bacterium | reverse complement strand
CGCCCGGAACGCCACCTTGGGGTTGTGCTTGCTCAACACCTTGGTGATCGCCGCCGTCAGTGTCGTCTTGCCATGATCAATGTGCCCGATCGTCCCAATGTTCACGTGCGGCTTATTGCGCTCGAATTTCTCCTTGGCCATTTCCTTTGCCCTCAGCGTCAGATCTAACTGAATTCGTTGCAACTTCCGACTGCCAGTCCTTGCAAAACTCTGGAGCGGGGGACGGGATTTGAACCCGCAACCATCACCTTGGAAGAGTGAGACTCTACCGTTGAGTTACCCCCGCCCAATGCCCCCAAATCCTTTTTCAGCGCTGCACATCTAATTTGCGAATTCGCTTTCAGCGACTCAAACTCTGGAGCCTGGGACCGGGATTGAACCGGTGACCTCGTCCTTACCAAGGACGCGCTCTACCAACTGAGCTACCCAGGCCTAACCCGCTCCCCCTTCAGGATCTCGTTACCGCTCAACTGCTTTGCCTCGTCCGCCTCGCGCGCAGTCCCGCGTCCAGCTTCGCGGCGCACTTTCCCTCGTACTTGGCGGCGCCTTTGCCGCGAATCGACCACGCTCGAACATCGTCACCGTAATCGCTCTCGCGACTACCCGTTGTGCGATTGCCCTGCGATTTTCCGCGAACCGCCTGCCGACTTCACCGCTCACTCCGGCCGCCCGATTCGGAGCCGTCCCACCAATTCAATTTTCCGAACTCCAATTGCTGGCGTCTTCCCCTTTTTTCCCTAAGACCCAATCTCTGTGACTGGTGGACGGGGGAGGATTCGAACCTCCGTAGCCCGCAAGGAGCGGCAGATTTACAGTCTGCTGGTTTTAGCCACTCACCCACCCGTCCCTGAAAAATTCGTCCCCCTCAACTTTCTTCAACTGCTTGTGCCGAAATCTTTTAGCGGTTGTTTAGGTGCGCGCTTCGCGAAAACACAAAACGGACTCGTGTCGAAAGACACCAGCCCGTCTATTTTATTTCTGAGGATTCGCTCTGCCTCATTCCCCGCGAACTTTCTGGTGGAGCTGGCGGAGGGAATTGAACCCCCGACCCTCTGATTACAAATCAGATGCTCTACCAGCTGAGCTACGCCAGCACTCTCAAACCGAGTAAGAATAGCAGACAGGGTCCAAGAATTGCAAGGGGTCCCCAAAACTTCCGAGCATGCCGGTGGCCAGCCTTGTGGAAAAGGTAGCCGCGCGTGACTTCTCAGCCAATCCCATCCCTCTTAGTTTTCTACAACTTAACCACAAGTTACGACTTTCCTCAGCCCGCGAATTTTTCGTGCCTTAAATCCCCGCTAGGCTGCTAGGATGCCCCGCCCTGGCGTCGTCAGGCCGCGTATGGCACTCAACTCCAAGCACGAATCAGACGCGCCCGGCCTGCAATCGCATTTGATGTTTCCAGCACCTCACCGGGATGCCACAATCAGATACTGCTTTTGGCAGATGCTGGTTGGCGAATAAACTGTTTGGCAAGGTTCGCGAACCGAATGGTGCGAATTAAAAAGTTCGCCAAGAGTTTCTTCATTCCCAATGACCAAGCGCACTACCATCACCACAATTGCCGCGCTACTCCTGCTGGTAACCATCGCCCTCTTGGCCTACGAAAGATGGCACCGCAACGGAATCTCCGATCGTGCGGCGATGCTGGTCGCCATGCCCTCCACCGCCAGCACCGTCTTCTTCGCCGACCTCGCCGAACTCCGCCAATCTCCATTCCTCGCGCAACTCTACGCCTGGGCGCCCAAGCCGCAGATCGACCAGGAATACGCGCAATTCCTCCGCGATACCGGCTTCGACTATGAACGCGACCTCGACCGGATAGCCATTGCTTCGATCAACACCGCGCCGCAATCCGGATTTTTTGCCATTGCCGATGGCCGCTTTGACCGCAAAAAAATCGTCGTCTACGCGTCACAGGCCGGCACGCACGAAAAACAGGTGGGACACGAAGTCTATTCCGTTCCGATCAGCGCGCCGCCCGCATCCTCCAGCCCCAACGGCAACTCCACGGCGGCAAACGACGCCAGTGTCCGAAAGATTTCCATCACATTTCTAAGCAACAATCGCATCGCCTTCGCCACTACCGCAAATCTGGGCGCGCTTCTCGCCAACTCAGCCGTCAGCCAGGACATCCTGGAATGGCGTGAACGTTTCGACCGTCTTGCAGGCTCTCCCGTCTTCGCCGTGCTCCGCCAGGACGCTGCTCCCGGCACCGCGCTGACCACCCGCGCTCCTGGCGGGTTCCAGTCCCCACAGCTGGCCTCGCTTCTCAATCACCTGCAGTGGATCACCATCGCCGGCAAGCCTGAGGGCGATCATCTGCGCATCGTTACAGAAGGCGAATCCGCCGACGATGCTTCCGCCCGCCAGCTTTCCGACATGCTGAATGGTATTTTGCTGATGGCCCAGGCCGGGCTCAACGGCCCCAGGATTCGCACGCAGCTCGACCCGCGGTCCCGCGAAGCCTACTTGGAAATCCTGAAGACCGCCGACGTCTCCCGCATCGACCGCCGCGAAACCAAATCCATCCGCCTGGTCTTCGACGTCTCACCCAGCTTCTTGGCCGCCGCCGCTCACAGTGCTCTTCCCTTAGCCGCGCCAGTCAGCCCGCAACCTCCCAACCCAGCGCCAAAGAAGTAGCCACGGACGACTACGCCAAAATTGCAGCCGCCTTCAAGGAGCACAGCCACTCCTGGCTGTGCGCGCCACGCAGCCCACACCATTGCGTATCCGCTCGGCGAAAACACGCCACTTGCTCAAGTGGCACAGGCATTTCTGCCTGTGACCGGCAGCCCGCACCACTTGCATCCGCGCCGCAAACGCTGCATTCGCCCTGTAGCCGCCCTCTCAAACACACCCGCACCGACAAGGCAAAGCGCCATCCAGCCGATTTGAATTGGAATTCCGAGAATTGAAAACTAAGGCAGGCCTACCAAACCCAGCAACTAGTCCCCAGCCGGCGTGCTCCGCATATACCGCCAAGGATTCACCGGCGCATTATTCACGCGCACTTCATAATGCACGTGCGGTCCAGTCGACCGCCCGCTGATTCCGGTATACCCCACCACTTCGCCGCGCTTCACGCGCGCCCCGGCAATCGCCGAAAACGACGACAAGTGCGCGTACCAGGTGGTAATTCCAAACCCATGATCGATCACTACCAATCGCCCGTAGCCCGCATGATTCTCCGCGATCGTTATGATCCCGTCCCCGGTTGCATGCACCGGCGCGCCGTAGTCGGCCGATACGTCCACTCCCGTATGGAACGCGCCTTCTCCGCTGAACGGATCCAGCCGCTCACCAAAACTATCGGTAATGTGTCCCAGCACCGGCCAGATCGCAGGCGTGTAGGTCGAATCCGCGAAACTCATCGCTGGCATCAAGCGCAGCCCGTTGCTCGAAACCGCAATCGCTGCCGCATTCCGCTTCAAGAAGGTGTATTGCTCGACCGACCGGTCAAACGCATCCGCAGCCGTCACCGGATTGTCACTCGAATCGAATGCTGCTGGATGGTAGCGCAGCACACCGTAAGTCATGGCCACTTCGGTAGCCAGGGATTGCAGGGAATCCAGCCGCTGGTTGGTGTCGTTCACGGTGGTCTGCAGTTGCCGGTACTGCTTCTTTAAAGTTTCCTGATCATGACGAAGCGCGTTGTAGTTTCCAACCTTCCACAGCATGCGTGTGTACGAACCCGCAGCCGCTATCACCGTAACGCCACCGATCAACGCCAGCACCGCAATGCCGTGCAGCAGATACGCCGACACGATTAGCTTCTTCAGCTTGCCCGGTGTGGAAGCGATGTAAAACGTGTACGTCTTACCCTTCATATCGGTAAGGGCCCCTCAGGCCTCTTATTTGTTAGACGCGAGCCACGCACCCTGGGCCCGCCATGCAAAACTGCTCAGAATCGCATTTGTACCCTTCCGGGCCGGCAGATGCCGGGCCAGAAGCGTCGCCATACTAAATTCTGTAGGTTCGTTCGTCAATCCTGTATTTTGCTGTCCTAAGACCAGCCCGCGAAAACTGGTCACCTGCGCCGAAGGTCAGGTAACGCCGCGTTTACTCTAGAGATCACGGTAAACTAGACGTTCTTTGAGCCCAAAACGTAACTCAAGTAATCACTGTAAATAGCGCTGGTCAGGTCCCCATGCTGACCTAACCCGCATCAAGCCAGGAAAATAAACCAGGGAATGGAAATGAAGACCTCCGAAGCCAACCTGATCCTGAAATTGCGGGCCGTAACGTCAAAAGCCGGTTCCAAATCGGGAATCGCGCTCGGCATGGGCGACGACGCGGCACTTTTCGCTTCTCGTCCAGGCTTCCAAACCATTCTAACTTGCGATTGGTTCCTGGAAGAAACCCACTTCCTTCGTCGCCTCCATCCTCCCGACGCCGTCGGCTGGAAAAGCCTCGCCCGCGCCGTCAGCGACATCGCCGCCATGGGCGGCCAGCCTCGCTGCTTCCTGCTCAGCCTGGCGTTACCCAAAGATCTGACCGGCCGGTGGCTCGACCAATTCCTCAGCGGCCTGCGCCGCGCGAGCCGCAAACTTCACTGTCCTCTAGCTGGAGGCGACACCACGCGCCAAAAGAAGGTCTTCATCAATATCACGGTAGTAGGTGAAGTCCGCCAAAGCCGGGCCATCCTTCGCAGCGGCGCTAAAATCGGCGACCTTATTTACGTCAGCGGCCGTCTTGGGGGCGCCGACTTAGGCCTGCAACTCCTTCGACGCAAGGCTCGCATCTCGAAAAGCGATCCCGCCTTAAAAAGGCACCTCTATCCCGAACCACGTCTCGCTCTAGCCCACTGGCTAGCCGACCAACACCTGCCCACCTCCATGATGGATCTCTCCGACGGCCTTTCCACCGACCTCCCACGCCTTTGCGAGGCCAGCGAAGTAGGCGCAATCCTCGAAGCCGCCAAAATCCCTAAAGTTTCAGTTCCAAAATGGAACAAATTCGCAAGATCCAGGGCCGTGAATCGTTCGCATAGCGATCTCGCGCTCAACCTGGCCCTGAACGGCGGCGACGACTACGAGCTCCTCTTTACGGTCTCACCGGCGAGGGCTCGCCGGTTGCCGACGTTCTACCGTGGCGTGCCCCTGACCGCGATCGGCACCATACAGCGCGCAGGATTTATTCTGCTCGCCGAGCCCGATGGTGGGCTCAAGCCGCTGGCCCAAGCTGGTTGGGATCCCTTCGAGTAGTGGCGGGTTTTTTAGACCCGTCACGCATCGTCCTCTTCTTTACCGGACGGACCACCCACTCAAATTAAAGGAGCACGAAGTGGATCAACCCCAGTGGCGCAGCCATTTCTGGCTGCGCGCAAACGTCTGAATCAACACAAGAATCTGCCAACCGGCAAGAATCCTCGAGCTCCGTCGTACGTAAACAAGATCAGTGGCAAGTCCGCGAGATGCGAAACCAAGATGCCGCCGAGAATCCAGCGCTGCGTCACGCCTTCGCCGATTCGTGGCCCGGCATTCGCGCTGGCAATCATCAAGGCCGCCAGGATCGTCCACTCCACATATCGCAATGGCACGTAAATCGACAGATACAAAGTCCACGGATGTGCGGGCACGTTCAAATGCAGCATCGCACCCACAAAAAACACGCCAATACCGAACAGCATTCCCAAGCCTAGTCTGGCGGAGCCAAAGCCAACGGCGGCGCCGAAGCCGGACTGATTCCGCAGCCGCTTCAACCCGTAGTAGGACCACAGGCAGTACGCGACATACTTCACGACGATGTAGACCGGGTATACGACGGATTCGTCCATGCGTTGCGCTACGGAGCCGGCGGAGTCGCCGGTGCATTCGCCGCAGTGGTCTTTGCGGGCGCAGTGGGCGCAGGCTGTTCGGGCTTCGGTTTAGGCGCGCGCGGTTCATCTTCGGTTGGCGCGGTATCCGGAGTATCGACATTCACCTTGTGATCGCGCGCTTCCTGCTCCAGCGGCGTTACGTTCGCAAAATCAATCTCGGGCAAGCCATTCATCGCTTTCTGCATGAACTCCAGCCAGATGGGCAGCGCAGCACGCGCACCAGTCTCTTTCTTGCCCAAGGAAATCTGCTTGTCGTCGAAGCCGACCCACACGCCCGAAGTTACCTGCGGCGTGAAACCGACAAACCAGGCGTCGGTGTAATCCTGTGTCGTTCCGGTTTTACCGGCGGCGGGCCGCCCCAATGGCTTTGCCGCAACACCGGTGCCGAACTGGATGACCTCCTCCAACATGGCGGTCATCGTGCGCGCCACTTCCGGCGAAACCACGTCATGCACTTCCGGATGCGCTTCTTCCAGCAACGCCCCGTCATAACTCGCGACACGCCGGATCATGTGCGGATCGATGCGGATGCCGTCGTTCGGGAAAACCGTGAATGCCGAAACATGCTCGAGCAGCTTCATGTCCGCGGCGCCCAGCGCCAGCGGCAGGTACGGCGGCAGGGCGGTGGTGATTCCGAAGCGCCGGGTCACGTCCACCACGGAGTTGATGCCGACTTTTTCCGCCAGCTTGACCGCCGGAACGTTGCGCGAACCCGCAAGGGCGCGGCGCAGCGTGATTGTCCCTTCAAATTTTTCGTCGTAATTTTTCGGCGAGTACGGCTGACCGCCGCTGATCACCGTGAACGGCGCGTCCAGAATGGTGTCAAACGGCGTCGCGCCCTTTTCCAGCGCGTCGGCATACACGTACACCTTGAACGAGCTGCCCACCTGCCGAAACGCCTGGGTGACGCGATTGAACTTGGAATCCTCGAAACTGTAGCCGCCGACCATGGCCTTGACTTCACCGGTGGGATTGTCGATGGCAACCATCGCGCCCTGCGGAGTCGGCTGCTGTTCCAATTGCACTCGTACGGTCGATTCGCCTTTTTCCAGAATCGAGAATTGCGCCAGGTCGCCCACTTTCAACAAGTCGGAAGGCTTCTTGCGTCCGGTCCACGAAAACTCCTGTGGCGAAAGCACCGCGCGATACGGACCAACTTTGATCGTCGCATTCTTATCGTCGACCGCCACCACCAGCCCCGTGACGTAGCTGCCTTTTTCGATCGCATGGCGCCAGTCATCGTCTTCGTAGGTATCGAGCTTGCCGAGATTGTCGCGCAAAATGTTCGGCAGATCGCCGCGCCAGCCGTGCCGCCGGTCGTAGGCATGCAGTCCATCGCGAATGGCCTGATTGGCGGCGCGCTGCATGGCAATGTTCAGTGTCGTGTACACGCGCAGCCCGCGCTCGTGCACAGCTTCGGTTCCATACGTCGATTCCAGATATTTCCGGACGTCTTCAAAAAAATAAGGAGCGAGATCGTTCCGCGGATACGACACGTGCAAGCCGAGCGGCGTCTTCTTCGCGTTCTCCGCGTCCGCGGGAGTGATTTTTCCGGCCTCTTCCATTCGCGTCAGAACCAGATTGCGCCGCGCTAGCGCGCCCGTAGGATTGCTCAGCGGAGAAAACTTCGGGCCGTTGACCATGCCGGCGATCAGCGCCGCTTCCTGCAGCTTCAAATCCCCGACAGGCTTCCCAAAATAAAATTCCGCAGCCGCCGCAAATCCATAATTTCCGTGCGCCAGATAAACCTGGTTTCCGTACATCGTGAAAATCTGCGGTTTGGTATAGCGTCGCTCGATTTGCAGCGCCAGAAGCGTTTCCTGCGCTTTCCGCCGGAAACTGATGTCGCTGCGATCCAGAAAGAGATTTCCGGCCAGTTGCATGGTGATGGTGCTGGCGCCGCCGGCTTTGCGGCCCTTGGTCAAATGACGCAACGCCGCGGTGAACATGCGCGGAAAATCGATCCCCCAGTGTTCTTCGTAATGCTGGTCCTCGATGGAGGTCACCGCGTTGTAGAGCACGCGCGGGCACTGCTCGTACGTCATCAGGATGCGACGCTGCAAGGCAAAGCTGCCGACCAGCTGCCCATCGTCGGCGTAAATTTCCGTGACTACGTTGGGCCGGTAGGTCTCCAGCGCGCGAATCTCCGGCAAGTCGCTGGCATACACAAAAAGCAATCCGCCCGCTGCGCCGAGCGAGATCGCGCACAGCAGCAAGAATGCCAGCGCCACGCGGTCGATCAATTTCCAACCGCGCAACCGCAACGTAATCGGAGGCAGACTCAGCATCGAACCCCAATTTTACCGCAGAACATTTTCACAATTACCGCCCACTCGAATGGAGGTTTCCATCAATGTGAGAGCAGTGTATGCAGGCGGCGTTCCATCATTTTTTTCCAGGTTAAATCTCCGAGTAATAGCTTCCGCCGGCGCAGGATCGACACAGAGTGCGTCCGGATTGCAACACTTCACGTTTGAAATTGATGCCTTCGCCGCACTCGTCGCAGACTACGCGCGGGCCTTTGAAGCCGGGCAGGTCTTCCGGCTTTACATCGACTTTGACCCATTTCTTGTCGAACAAGACGTCATCGGAAAGCTGCGCGTAGGCTCTTTGCTGGCCGGGATCCTTCTCCATTTCGGGGAACATTTCAAGCGCGGCTTGCTTCGACGATTCCTTCGCCGCGATGCGCAACGCGCGGCCTGTTTTCAGGTCGACGAACGTAGCAGCGACCTTTCCCCAGTCGCGCATTTTCAGCGCGCGTTTGCCGAGCCGGCAATTCGCTACTAGCGCGACCGCATCGGTAAGGCAGCGGTCGATTTCCACGTAAATGACAATGCGCTTGCGCTCGGCGATCGGATCGTCGATGCCGAGGTCGCGCAGGCCCAGCATGGCCATGCGCACGCCGAGTACCTGTCCGGCACAAAGATGGCCGTGTGCGACCTCGGCGAGTTTCAGATATTCATGCAGCGTTTTCACGGCACCTTCAATGCGCGGAAGATCGCGCTATGCGGACGGCACTTGTTGCGGAGCGCTCCAGGGATGCGGCTGGCGGGCCTCGATAAATACAAACCAGGTCATCAGGATCGCGAGAACAGACATGGCGGTATCTTCCAGAATTTTTTTCAAACCGATCGGCTCCGGAGTGGCGAAGCAGCCGCAGTTGATGTTCATGTGCAGCAGGTAGGCACGCAGGACGACCAGGGTGAAGCCGATCATGATGACCGTGAGAACGGGAGCCCAGATGCGCAGGCGCCAGCCGATCAGCAGCATGACACCGAGAAAAATCTCGGTGAACGGCAGGGTATGCGCAACAAACTGCACCCCCCAGGCCGGCAGCATCTGAAAGGCGTCAACCTGGAACGCGAAATTGGCGATGTTCGTGGCCAGAGAAAATTTCAACAAAAACCAGGGCCAGAAATGGGTGTTCGGCAAGAAGGCTTTGGAGTAGCCGGCATAAATAAAGATCGGACCGAGGATGAGACGCCCGATCCAGATGACGACGCGCCGAAAATTAAGTGGACTCGATTGCATCATCGATTCATCGTGTGCCGCGTTGATGGCGCTCTGCGGCAGATCTCGCGTTGTTCGCTCGTAAAATAGTAGCTACGACACGGCTCCAATCACTTCTGACTGAGTAGCTGGTCGAGAAACTGTTTCAGGATGTCCCAGCTCATGATGCCGGCGTACGGAAATGTTTGTCCTTTCGAGTGAAAGACGGTGGTCGGCGTTTGATTCACGCGATAGGTCTGGCCGAGGGCTTTGTCTTTTTCGATGGCGGCATCCACCGTGCCCGCTTTCACCAGCGCGCGAACCTTGGTCATTTCGGAGGAAGAGAGTACGGCCGCCACAGTGCCATCGACATCGCCGCTCTGTTCCCACTTCTCCTGATTCTGGAAGAGCGCGTCGGCAACCGGCTCGAGTTTGCCGATTTGCGATGCGGCGCGGGAGTATTGCGCGGCAACCTTGGAGTGCGCGTGCATCGGCAGGGGAAAGTCGCGATGAATAAGGTAGACCTTGCCTGTGCTGACGTAGTTGTCCATCAACAGGCGGTTGGTGGTCGTGTATAGAACTTTGCACGCGGGGCACTGGTAGTCGCTGAAAACTTCCATCACGATGGGTGCGGACTTGGAGCCGACCGCTTCGTGTGGATCGAGATCGGGAATTCCGGCGAGGGCTTGGGGAACGAGCAACGGCTTGCCGGCCGACGCGGCAGGCGTCAGCGGCCGTGTTTCGGCGGAGGACGACGCAGAAGCGTTCGCCGGCGTCGAAGAAGAGGAAGTGGTCGACGTTGCGGGAGCCGGATCGGCGGGAGGAACAGAGACAGGAGCGGCGGCTTCGGAAGCTTCAGCGCCACGATCAGCAGAGGCGGAATGAGTGCCGCGAGTCAGGACATAGGCTGAGACGAGCAGGGCGACAACGGCAACTGCCGCGATGATGGCGCGGTTCACGAAAATCCCTCCCAACGGCTATCGACGGAACAAGCCGGATTCGAGGACAGGCTATCACAGGTGCTACTGAGTAGAGGTTGGCGGCACGCGCGGCGTTGCCAGAGCGCGATGGCTGCAGGCGGCGAGGGCATGCACCCGGGGAGTGGGATTGCAGAAGGGGGTTCCCCACCCCTGGTAGTATGGGTAAAGAGTGCGGAAGGTATTGATTTTAAGCCGGTTGACTGGAAAACTTCTTGCAAAGAGCGCAGGAAAAGAGCAACCAAGCGCGAAAATGGGCCGGTCAGGGCGCGAAAATGGGCCGGTCAGGGAGGACGGTTGGGCGTAGCGAACGGGCTGGGCGTGGGAAGCCAACTGTTGGGTGGGGCAGCCAATAGGGGAGTTTGTGGGTGGTACCAGCGACGATGAAGCCGGAAAGATCACGGTTAGCCGATCTTCGGAAGCGTTAAGAAGCGCCAAGCCCTGCATCAAAGGGGGCGGCAGCGAAGTACGGAGATCATAACAGAAATGCAGGGGAAGTCAAGAAAAAACATCCGTAATTCTAACAAAGTAATAGACTTACAACTACTATCAAACAACTTGACAAAGATCCACTCAACCTGTATAGTCAGCCCGATCACGAGAGAGTGATCACCAGTTCAGGGCAAGACAGCCCGGTGTGACCTGCAGAAGAACCTGCGTGGGACGTGCCTGGTGACATGGGAGGAAAGTGAGTTATGAGCAAGATTATTGGTATCGACTTGGGGACGACAAACTCAGTCGTCTCGGTGATGCAGGGCGGCGAGCCTGTTGTGATCCCGAACCAGGAAGGCGCGCGCACAACGCCCTCGGTGGTGGCCATCACGAAGAGCGGCGAGCGATTGGTGGGACAAGTGGCCAAGCGGCAAGCGGTCACCAACCCGGAAAACACGATCTATTCGATCAAGCGCTTCATGGGCCGGCGGTATGACGAGGTGAGCGAAGAGACCAAGCGCGTGCCCTACAAGGTGGTGAAAGGGCCGCACGACGACGCGCGCATCGAGATCTTCGACAAGGTGTACAGCCCGCCGGAAATTTCCGCGATGATCCTGGGCAAGCTGAAGGCGGCGGCGGAGGACTTCCTTGGTGAGAAGGTGCAAAAGGCGGTCATCACCGTGCCGGCGTACTTCAACGACGCGCAACGGCAGGCCACCAAGCAAGCCGGGGAAATTGCAGGCATGGAAGTGGTCCGCATCATCAATGAACCGACTGCGGCGGCGCTGGCGTACGGGTTGGACAAGAAGAGCGATGAGACGATTGCCGTCTACGACTTTGGTGGCGGCACGTTCGACATTTCGGTGTTGGAAGTAGGCGCGGGCGTCGTGGAAGTGAAATCGACCAACGGCGACACGCATCTAGGCGGCGATGACATCGACCAGCGGATCGTGAACTGGCTGATCGATGAGTTCAAGAAAGAACATTCCATCGATCTGGGCAAGGACCGCATGGCGTTGCAGCGGCTGAAGGAAGCTGCAGAAAAGGCCAAGATCGAGCTGTCGCAGATGATGGAGACGGACATCAACCTACCATTCATCACGGCGGGCGCGGCCGGCCCAATCCACATGCAGGTGAAGCTGACGCGCATGCGGCTGGAACAGTTGATGAGCGATCTGCTGGATCGCTCGATGAAACCGGTGCAGCTTGCGCTGGAAGACGCGAAGATGTCGCCGAACGACATCCAGGAAGTGGTGCTGGTTGGCGGGTCGACGCGCATTCCGAAGGTGCAGACGCTGGTGCGCAACTACTTTGGCGGGAAAGAACCCCACAAGGGCGTGAACCCGGATGAAGTGGTGGCGGTTGGCGCGGCCGTGCAGGGCGCGGTGCTGGGCGGCGAGGTGAAGGACATCCTGCTGCTCGACGTTACGCCGCTGTCGCTGGGCGTGGAAACGCTGGGTGGAGTAATGACGGTACAGATCCCGCGCAACACGACCATCCCGACGCGCAAGGTGGAAACCTACTCGACGGCATCGGACAACCAGTCGGGCGTGGAAATCCACGTGATGCAAGGCGAGCGCAAGTTCGCGAAGGACAACCGCTCGCTGGGCACCTTCAAGCTGGACGGGATCCCACCGGCTCCGCGAGGCGTGCCTCAGATTGAAGTGACGTTCGATATCGACGCGAACGGCATCCTGAACGTGAGTGCCAAGGATAAGGCCACAAACAAGGAGCAGAAGATCACCATTCAGTCTTCGACGGGTCTGACGAAGGACGAGGCCGAGAAGATGCGCGCGGAAGCCGAGTCGCACTCGGAAGACGACCGACGACGGATGGAGGAGGTCGAAGCTCGCAACCGGCTGGACGGCATGGTCTACCAGTCCGAGAAAATGATCCGCGAGAACAAGGACAAGATTGACGCAGCGGATCTGAAGACGGCCGAAGAAGCGATCGAAGAGGCGAAGAAAGCCATGAACGACGGCGGAACGGCGCGGCTGCGCACGGCGACCGAGAACATCGAGCGTTCGCTGCACAAGATCGCCGAGACGCTGTACAAGACGGGCCAGGCGGCTGGAGCAGCGCAGGCCGGTGCGGCCGGGGCCGGAGCTGCGGGAGCGGGACCCAGTGCGGGCTCGACCAGCGGCAACAGCGGGCAAGACAAGAAACAGGGCGACGTGATCGACGCGGAATACGTTGACGTAGACGAGAACAAGCGCCCGAACTAAAGGCAGGACGCAGCGGGGGGGTGCCGTGGAAGCGGTCGATGGTCGCGAGTTGACGGTCGACAGTGAAGCGGCGCCCCTTTTCGGCGATTGGGAGTTCCGGCGACTTCGCAGCGGGCGCACAGCCAGAAATCGCTGTGCCACTGAAGAGCGGCTCCAGAGTTGGTGCGAGGAATAGGTCGGCGCCAGTGATGGCGCGCGAAGGTCATGGCGACGACGACGAAACAAGATTATTACGAACTGCTTGGGGTTTCGCGGAAGGCGAGTGCGAAGGATATTCGCACGGCGTTCCGCAAGCTGGCGCGGAAGTATCACCCCGACCTGAATCCGGGCGATAAAGGCGCGGAAGAGAAATTCAAGCAGCTGCAGGAAGCGTATGACGTGCTGTCGGATACGAAGAAGCGGCAGATGTACGACCAGCACGGATTTTACAGCGAGAATTTTCAGCCGGGAGCGGGGCCCGCGACAGGCGGAGATGACGGCGCGGCAGACGTCAATTTTGATTTTGGCGGATTCGATTTTGGCGGCGGGCAGGGCGCACCTGGCACCGGCGCAGGCGGCGGCAGCTTTCGCGATTTGTTCAGCCAGTTTTTCCGCGGGCGTGGCGGTTCGGAAATGGCGGTGGAGCAGGAGCCGGGCGGCGACCTGGAATATCAGATCGAGATCGATTTCTGGGACGCGGTGCGCGGCGCGGTGAAGAAGATTTCGATCACGCGGATGGATGCGTGCGAGACGTGTCACGGAACCGGGGCGATTGGGTCGCCGCAGACGTGCCCGACGTGCGGCGGCAGCGGCACCATTCAACAAAACGCCGGGAAAATGCGGTTTAACGTGGCGTGCCCTCGCTGCGGAGGCACCGGCAAGCTGCGGACAGCCTGCAAGACATGCGGCGGCGAGGGGCGTTTGCGGAAAACGGAAACGATTGACGTGCGCATACCCGCCGGCGTGGCGAGCGGATCGCGGGTGCGCGTGCCGGGAAAAGGCAACGCCGGGACGATGGGAGCTCCTCCAGGAGATTTGTATCTACACGTGGAGGTGAAGGCGCACGAGTTTTTCGAACGACGCGGGAATGACATTCATGTAAAGGTGCCGGTGAAGGTCAGCGAGGCAACGCTGGGCGCAAAGATAGAGGTGCCGACGATCGATGGGCGGGCGCTGGTACGGATTCCGCCGGCCACCAACAGCGGAAGCACGCTGCGCTTGCGGGAGAAAGGCGTGCCCAGCGCGCGGAATGGTTCGCGCGGCGACCAGTATGTGGAGATCCAGGTGATTGTGCCCAAGCCGACGGATGAGCGGGTGCGGAATCTGATGAAGGACCTGGAAACCCTGGAGCCCGAGGATCCACGTAAAGATTTGTTTGCGAAGGCCACGAGTTACTAAGGGGTTGCGAGCTAACGGGCGGGGAAGGAACGTAATATGCCACTGCGAGGACGGAAGCGGGCTAAAGCGGGATACATGATCAGCGCGGTCGCGGAGCTTTATAAACTGCACCCGCAGACGCTACGCCTCTATGAGCGCGTGGGATTGCTGAAGCCGTCGAGGTCGCAGGGGAATACGCGGCTTTATACCGATCAGGACCTGGAACGGCTGGATGTGATTTTGACCTTGGCCCGGGATATGGGCGTGAATCTGGCGGGGATCGAAATTATTTTGAACATGCGCGAGCGAATGGTGGAGATGGAGAAGCAGATGTCGGAGTTCGCGAATGTGGTACAGCAAGAATTGTCGCGGGTGGCGGGGATGCGGACGGAGGCGGCGCCGAGGCATGCGATTGTGCGGACGGTGCCGCGGGTGGTGCGAGTGGTTAGGGAAGCATAGGTTAGCACTGACATCTTTTTGAGACGCCGGCATTGTTTGTCGGCGTTTTTGTTTTAGCGTAGATCTAACGAAATCAATTCCTCAGGGGCTAAAGCCCGGTTCGCTGCCCGGTTTAATGTCGGACCTAAAGGTCCGACCACCGGTGCCAAGACGCACCGATTGTGTCGGAGCAGTTCGGCGGTACACTACGGAATCGGAACATTCTTATGGCTCTGGAAAATTGCAAGTTGTGCCGGGGGACTGGGTGGAAGATGGTGGCGCGGGCCGATGGCGCCGGCTCCCATGCGGTGGCCTGCGATTGCGGGATGGAGGAGCGCGCGGGGCGGGTTATGGAGCGCGCGCGGATTCCAAAGCGCTACGAGAATTGCGATTTCGAGAGTTATTCCACGGATCTGGCGGACGGTAAGAGGTACACATCGCTGCAAGCGGAGTCCCTGAAGCGCGCCAAAATGAATACTCAGGCATTCGTTCGGGACTACCCCGGAAGCGATCAATCAGGACTTCTGCTGATGGGAAACGCTGGCGTGGGTAAGACCCATTTGGCGGTCGCGGCATTAAAAGAGCTCGTTCGCAGAGGCCACACGGGGTACTTCTGCGAATATGGGGCGTTACTTAGGGAGATCCAAAATAGCTATCGGTCGGACAGTGATATCTCCGAGATCAGCCTCTTGAAACCAATACTGTCCGTCGAGGTTTTGGTAATCGACGACCTTGGCTGCATCAAACCGTCTGATTGGGTCCGGGATACAATCGGATACATCCTTAACACCCGATATGTCGAGGGCTCTCGAGATCTCAGTCATCCGCGCTGCACGATAATTACGACCAACTTTTTGGACTCATCCGACGAAAAGCAAGCAACGCTGCCGAGTGGAAAGGCGGTCATGACCCGCAAAGACATCCTGGAAGATCGAATTGGTGACCGCATGCGGTCCCGTCTGTACGAGATGTGTCGTACTGTGGAAGTTCTTGCCCCGGATTTCCGACGGGAATTGCGGCAGAGCGGGCACGCGAGGGCCTAGCCACGAAATTTCCGTTCGTTGACATAGGCCGGAGGCGGCGAGTATCCTTTTCAGCGTTGCAGCGTTATCGACGCCCGCAGCATTGTCCTCGATGATCGCAGAGTGATGGTGGGAATGGCGGGGTAAGCGGCCGGCCTTCCAGCATGTAACCCTGCGGTCACCTCCTTGCTTCACACCGATTGGAAAGTCGGACTGGGAACTCGCAAGGATCTTTGGCGTATAGACGAGTGGAACCGGCCCGGCCGGCAACCACTACAAGAAGTCATCTTCGTGGAGGCCATCAACCATGTTTTCTGACCATGACCACCCGTCGTCGGCAGCGGCAGCGCCGGCTACCGAATCGGAAAAGACGCAAGCCCAAGCAGGAAGCGAACCGCAAGCATCACCACCGCAAGCTGCAAGTCCTCAAGCGAACGAAACCGCTGTAACTGTAAATGAGCACAAAGAAGAGGCGACCGCGGCGCCGGTGCCGCAGGCTGACGGCGATCCTCGCCCGCAGCTATCCTCTGAAGGCGCCAGCGATACGGCATCGACCGCAGCGACGGTCTCTGCCGCAGCACCCCTCGATCCGGAAGCTGCAGCTGCCGCGGAAGAAGCGGCCGGCTCTGAGGAAATGAGCAAGCTGATCGACCAGTACAGCGAGCCGCAGGAAGGTTCGGCGCAGAACGAAATTATCGAAGTGAAAGTGGTGGCGTACACCGAGCAGGGCGTGGTGGTGGACCTCGGCGGGAAGTCCGAGGGGCTGATTCCGGCGGTGGAGTTTTCCGAGACCGATATTCCGCGGCCCGAGCCGAATGCCACGATCGAAGTGCAGCGCACCGGCGAGCACAAAGACGGTTACGTCATTTTGTCGTATCAGAAGGTGCTGCGCCGCCGCATGTGGGAAAAGATCGACGCCGTGTACAAGGCAAAAGAGACCATTACCGGCAAAGTGGTCGATCGCATTAAGGGCGGGCTGGTGGTAGACGTGGGCGGCGTGCGCTCGTTCCTGCCGGGTTCGCAGTACGATTTGCGGCCGACGCAGAACCTGGACAATTTGCTGGGCCAGGAAGTGCAGGTTCGCATTACCAAGCTGAACCGGCGCCGCGGAAACGTGGTGGTGAGCCGGCGCGCATTGCTGGAAGAGGAGCTGCACGCCAAGCGCGCGCAGTTGATGGAGACATTGCAGGAGGGCCAGACCGTACATGGGCACGTGAAAAACGTGACCGAGTATGGTGCGTTCGTCGATCTCGGCGGGATTGACGGTTTGCTGCACCTCACGGACCTGAGCTGGGGCCGCGTCAAGCATCCTTCCGACATCGTGAAGCCGGATCAGGAACTCGACGTCATCATTTTGAAGTTTGACAAGGAAAAGCAGCGCGTCTCGCTGGGATTGAAGCAGTTGATGCCCGATCCCTGGGTGGGCGCGGCGGAAAAGTATCCGGCGGGCGGTAAGGTGAAGGGCAAGATCGTTGGCGTGGTGGACTACGGCGTGTTCGTGGAGCTCGAGCAAGGCATCGAAGGGCTTGTGCACGTTTCGGAAATGAGCTGGAACAAGAAGGTGCAGCACCCATCGAAGATCGCGAAGGTCGGCGATGAGGTCGATGTAGTGGTGCTGGACATTAAGCCTAGCGACCGGCGCGTTTCGCTGGGAATCAAACAGGCTTTGCCGGATCCATGGTTGCAGACTGCGGAGAAGTATCCGGTGGGCACGGTGGTTACCGGAAAAGTACGGAACATCGCCGAGTTTGGCGCGTTCATTGAGATCGAGGACGGATTCGACGGGCTGGTGCATGTCGGCGACGTGAGCTGGACCGGGCGGGTGAAGAATCCGCACGAGGTGTTCAAGAAGGGCGAGCCGATCACCGCGAAGGTGCTGAAGATCGATCCGGAAAATCGCCGGGTGTCGCTGGGCATCAAGCAGGTCAACGATATCTGGGGCGACTGGTTCAAGCAGCACAAGGTCGGGCAGATCGTGAAGGGCAAGGTGTCGCGGATCGCCACGTTCGGCGCGTTCGTGGAGCTGGGCGACAATATCGAGGCGCTTTGCCACAACACGGAGATCGAAGATCGCCGGAGGCGCGACGAGGGTCCAGCGGCTTCGATGCACCGGACTTCGACGGGGCCGCTGAAGAGCGCGGGACCGCTGGAGCCGGGCAAGGAATACGACTTCAAGATCATCAAGATCAGCCCGGAGACGCGGCGGATCGGGTTGAGCTACCGCGCGGCGGTCAAGCAGATCGAGCGAAAGGAAATCGAGCAGTATCGCTCGACGACGAAATCGTCTTCGACGGCGACGATCGGCGACGTGATGAAGCAGAAGCTGGCGTCGCGGTAGGCCTCCGGACGGCCGGCAACTGTGGTGGTCGAAATCGGTGCGAGCAGGGAAGCCGGCCTTAGGCCATAATTTCGTTTACCAGCAGGTCTGTTTAATGATAGGAAGGGGGGCAATGCGGGCGATGCCGCCCCTCTAAACCGTTTCGCATCACATAGCTGCGGCGAATATCTCACTGGCAGTGCTGAGGCAAGGGGACGATGACGAAGCAACCCACATTGACGAAGGCGGACCTGATCGAAGACGTGCTGCGAGTGACGGAATTGCCCCGCAAAGAGTCGGAGACAATCGTCGAAACGATCTTCGAGAGCATCATCGGCTCGCTGCAAAAGGGCGAGAAGATCGAGATTCGCGGATTCGGGAGTTTCCGCACGCGGCAGCGGCGCGGGCGGGTGGGGCGCAATCCCAAGACCGGCGCCAAGGTGGAAGTGCCGCCGAAGAAGATTCCGTTTTTCAAGCCCAGCAAAGAGCTGAAAGACTTCGTCAACACCGCCGACGGCCACCACGGCGACTAATCAAAACCATCGATGGACTACATCTGGACGCCCTGGCGCTATCAGTACATGAAGGAAGCGGCCAGCGGGAAGCAGGTTGAGTGTTTCTTCTGCGATGCGGCCGCGCGCAAGGATGACGGGGAGACGCTGGTTGTTTATCGTGGGGCCAAGAGCTTCATCATTCTGAATCGGTTTCCTTATACATCGGGACATGTGATGGTGGTGCCGTACGCGCACGTGCCCAGCCTGGCCGAATGTGATTCGGACGCGCTGGAGGAAATGATGCGGCTGGCGCAGCGCGTCGAAGCGGCGTTTCGGCAGAATTACAATCCTGACGGCATGAACATTGGGATGAATCTCGGGCGGGCAGCGGGCGCCGGGGTGGCCGGTCACATTCACATGCATGTTTTGCCGCGATGGTTTGGCGATTCCAACTTCATGACCGTGACCGGAGAGACGCGCGTGCATCCGGAAGAATTGTCAACGACGTATCAGCGATTGCGCACGGCGTTGAACCCCGCAGCCTGAGCGCGGGCCAGACAATAAGCGCGCTTGTCATCCAGAGCCTAGGCGGCGAGGATAGGCGAAGAGCGTTCGCGCCAGCGATGGCGTACGGGACTGACGACTACCGCGACCAATGAACCTTGCTCTCACTGACGATCAGAAGCTGCTGCAGAAGACGGTCCGCGAATTTGCCGAATCGGAAGTGAAGCCGCTGGCAAAGGAACTCGACGAGACCGGGCATTTCCCGCACGAAACCTTCCGGAAGGCTGCGGAACTTGGGCTGACCGGTGTGGCGCTTCCAGATTCGGAAGGCGGCGCTGGCTTTGATCACATCGCCTACAGCATCGTGATCGAAGAGATTTCGCGTTGCTGCGCTTCAACTGGCGTGATCCTGTCCGTGCAGAATTCGCTTTACTGCGATCCCATTCATCGCTTTGGCAATGACGAGCAGAAGAAAAAGTTTCTACTGCCCTTCGCACGAGGCGAAAAAATCGGCTGCTACGCGCTGACCGAGCCGCAAGCTGGTTCGAATGCCGCGGCGCTGCAGACCAAAGCGGTGAAGAAAGGTGACACCTACGTCCTCAATGGCACTAAGGCGTGGATCACCAACGGCGCCGCGGCCGATGCAGCCATCGTCTACGTCAACACCGATCCGCCGAAAGGCGAGAAAGGCATTACCGCGCTGGTGGTGGAAAAAGGGACGCCGGGCTTCAAGGTTGGCAAGGAAGAGAAGAAACTTGGTATCAGCGCGACGGCATGCTCCGAGCTCGTCTTCACGGATTGCGAAGTGCCCACCGCGAATCGCATCGGAAATGAAGGAGAGGGCTATAAAGTAGCACTGTCCACCCTTGATGGTGGCCGGATCGGCATAGGCGCGCAGGCTTGCGGCATTGCGCAGGGCGCACTCGAAGCCGCGCTCGCCTATTCGAAAGAGCGGCTCGCGTTCGGCCATCCCATTTCACAGTTCCAGGCCATTCAGTTCATGCTGGCGGACATGTCCACGGAAATCGACGCGGCGCGCCTGCTAATTCGCAAGGCCGCGTGGAAGCAGGACACCGGTGCGCGCTTCAGCATGGACGCGGCCATCGCCAAACTTTTCGCCAGCGAGATGGCCACGCGCGTCACGCACAAAGCCATCCAGATTCACGGCGGCAACGGCTACAGCCGGGAATATCCGGTCGAGCGTAACTACCGCGACGCGCGCATCACCGAAATCTACGAAGGCACCAGCGAAATCCAGCGTCTGGTAATCGCCTCCTGGGCCCTGAAGTCCTAACTCCCTGCCGTAGTATTCTGTTTACGTGCTGGAACTGGATTGCGGACAGGAATTCGATCCCGCTCGCGACGAGGATTTCTTTGTGGCGTTGCCGCCGCGCCCGGTCGTTTGTCTTGTGGAGCCTCG
>DATNCJ010000082.1:0-18247 GCA_035607215.1 Candidatus Eiseniibacteriota bacterium | reverse complement strand
CACCATTCGGATCGAGCGGGTTAGCGGTGACGTGGGCGAAAAGGTGACCTTCGGGTCCGTTCTGGCCGTCCACACCGACGAAAAGAAGATCCTTCACGGCGACGATGCCTCCAAGGCTTCCGTCACCGGCAAGATCGTGGCCCAGGGCCGCTCCAAAAAAGTCACCGTTCTCAAGTTCAAGAAAACCAATCAATACAAGATTTCCCGCGGCCACCGGCAAAATTACACCGCGGTCCAGGTCAGCGACATCAAGCTGTAAGGTCGTTGTAGTGGCCGGTTCTTTAGACCGGCTCCTCTGTCTTTGTTTGACTTGGGTTTTGACTTTGTAGGGGCGTCACTTTCGTGCGCCCTTGTTGGGGCGAGATCGTTCCCAACCGCGGAACTAGAAAAGGAAACAGACCATGGCACATAAAAAAGGTGGCGGCTCCTCTACAAACGGCCGCGATTCGCACGGTCAGCGCCTGGGCGTCAAGCGCTTCGGCGGACAGTTGGTTAATGCCGGGACGATCCTGATTCGGCAGCGAGGCACCAAGCATCAGGCTGGCGTGAACGTCGGTCAGGGCAAAGACGATACGCTATACGCGCTCGTAACCGGTTACGTTAAATTTGAAGACAAGGGCCGGGGCGGGCGCTTCATCAGCGTCACCCCTGCCGAGCAAGCCACGGCCCCAGCCGCGAACTAACGAACAGTTTCACCCGGGCGGTTCGGCGCTTGCCGGACCGCCTTCGTGTTTTTAATCGTTCCCGTCCCGCAACGCCCTGGAGAATTTCAGCTGTGTTCGTAGACGAAGCAAAAATATTCGTGAAGGCCGGCAATGGCGGCAACGGCTGCGTGGCTTTTCGGCGCGAGAAGTTCGTGCCGCGCGGCGGACCATCCGGCGGAGACGGCGGGCACGGCGGCAGCATCTACGTCGAAGCCAACCCCAACGACAACACCCTGCTGCGCTATCGCTACAACCGCGAATTCAAGGCCGACCGCGGGCGTCACGGCGAAGGCTCGAACTGCACCGGGCACTCCGGCGAAGAAATGGTGTTGCAGGTTCCCGTCGGCACGCTGGTCTTCGACGAGCAAACCGGCGAGACCATCGCCGACCTTGCCAATCCTGGCCAGCGTGTGCTGGTCGCGCAAGGCGGGCGCGGAGGCCGCGGCAATCAGCATTTCGCCAAGCCATGGCACCAGGCGCCCCGTGAACATGAAGAAGGCCACGCCGGCGAAGAGCGCCACCTTCGTTTCGAACTGAAATTATTAGCAGACGTAGGTCTGGTTGGCTTCCCTAACGCCGGGAAGTCCACGCTGATTTCCGTGATTTCTGCGGCGCGCCCCAAAATCGCCAACTATCCATTCACTACCCTCGAACCGAATCTTGGTGTGGTCAACGCCGACGGCGGCACCGGACGTGAAGGCCGCGAACTCGGCCGCACGTTCGTGGTTGCCGATCTACCGGGCTTGATTGAAGGCGCACACGAAGGCGCCGGCCTCGGCATCCGCTTCCTGCGCCACGTGGAGCGCACGCGCCTGCTCGTGCACCTGATCGACACCAGCGACGCCTCCGACGCCGACCCGATCCACTCCTTCGAGGTTATCTCCGGCGAGCTGCACGCCTTCAGCGCCACGCTCACCGAAAAACCGATGATCGTAGTGGCCACCAAGCTTGACGCTACGACGGACCGCACTCGTCTCGACGCCCTGCGCGACTTTTGCGCCCACCGGGGCCTGGAATTTCAAGCCATCTCCGCCGCCACCGGCGAAGGCGTCCGCGACCTCGTCCGCTCTATCGCCAACGCCCTCGACAAAATCCCCAAACCCGCCCAGGAATCCACTGATGCGACTGAACAGGCTGAGGATCCCTGGCTCTCGGACACCAGCCATACTTAGAAACGGAGGCGTGGGGGAGCCGTTGAAACCGGCGGTCTTCAAAAATTAAATCGCCGGTTGGCTACCTGGTAGAAAAATCAAATAAATCCCTTTGCCAGCTGAAAGATAGCGGCCATTTCTGTTTTCTGGATTTGCTCTGTTTTCGGTCGTTTTTGCGCCAGTTTTAGTGACCATTTGGTGCCCGTCGGCGATTTTGCGCGCTCGCTTACCTCAGTGGCACACAGTGGAAGCTTACGACATATATCGTTTGTTGTTATCTCCGCTTCGCCACCTCCATTTGTTAGGATTCAGTGGTTAATTAATACCCAAGAGTTCTGAACAGCCTGCACAGGTGGGAATTCTATGTCCAGGGCAGTTTATGTGCATTCGCTTGGAAGAACGTCCCTTCTTGCCATCGGCATGGCGTGGCTGGTGTTTAGCGGTTGTGGTGGAGGTAGTTCGAATCCGAAGCCTCCGATGAACCCAGTACTACAGTCAATCGCAGTATCGCCGCAAACCACGACAGTAGCCGCGGGGCTAACGCAACAGTTTACAGCGTCGGGGAATTACTCCGACGGGACCTCAAAAGCGCTGAGCAGCATAACTTGGGCGACCTCCGATACTTCACTGGCCACCGTCAGCACGACTGGTCTCGTGACAGCCGTGAAACAGGGCACCGTCACCGTCACAGCCACTTCAGCAGGGATCAGCGGCAGCACACCATTGACCGTGGGTGCTCCGGAGCTGAAATCAATTAGCGTTTCTCCTCAGAATGAGGGAGTGACGGCCGAGGTATCGCAGCAGTTCACCGCGACAGGGACCTACAGTGATGGCAGTTCGGGCGCCGTGCCTGGTGTGAACTGGATGACTGACGATGCAACGGTGGCAACAGTGAGTGTCACGGGCCTGGTGACGACTCTGAAAGAGGGCTCGGTGACCGTTGTAGCGAGCGCTGGAGGGGCGCGGGGCACCGCAACGCTGATAGTCGGGCCGAGCCTTCAGTCGCTTTCCTTTAGCGCCAACAGGACCTTGAAAGTGGGTGCGACGCATCCCAAAGGTGTCGTCGTGGCTGACTTTAACGGCGACGGAAAACCGGATATTGCCGTATCTCTTTTCGATACGAACAGTATCGCGGTGTTCCTAAATCAGGGCACCGGTACCTTTGGCACGCCGATCATGACCGCGGTGCAGGTGTCCAATAATATCGGGGCGTTGGCAGTCGGCGATTTTGACGAAGATGGAAAGCAAGACCTTGTCCTGAGCACGATAGCTGGAGGCGGCCAGGACAACCTAGTGCTGCTGGGGAAGGGCGACGGCACGTTTATTCAACAGAGCCCGCTACCTAACTCATGTGGTTCCATCACCACCACAGTGGTCATCGATCTAAATACGGATAAACATCAGGATTTAGTTCTTGGTTGTAACGGTGGTGGTGCGCAAGTCTATTTCGGCAAGGGAGATGGAACCTTCTCCGACCCGATATCGCCCCCGGTTCCATCATTTCCGGGGAGCTTTTGGGGTGTTGCTGTCGCGGATTTCAACGGTGACGGCAAGCTGGACATCGCTGGCGTCGATTCGGGATCCCCCAGTTTTTCGTCGGGATCTATCGATTTCTATGCTGGAAATGGGGATGGGACCTTCGCCACACCAACAACAGAAGCACTGACAGTCACGTTTCCGTTCGCAGCGACTGCGGGGGACTTTAACAATGACGGCAAACAAGACCTCTTGATCGGATATCCGAATGACGCCGTCATTGATTACGGCAACGGCGATGGCACGTTTCAAGACCCCTCCCGGCTGGTGTATAGCCCTCCTGCAATTTCTCAGAACGGTGGAATTAGTGTCCTGAGCGCGGACCTGCTCGGGATTCACAAGGCGGATGCGGTGACGACCGATTTCAATGGAGGTACGGTTCAGATCGTTTTGAATGCAGAAATAGGCAATCTCCCCCCAGGTCCAGGTATTTTCTCGTTCGCACTCGACCCCGGGGTATCAAGTCTGGCCGTTGGTGACCTGAATGGCGATGGCATTCTCGATGTGGTCGTCTCGAATTACCAAACCGGGGAAATCACTGTAATGCTGTCGACCCAATGAAGTACTATCAGCGCCACAAGCGCACTAAACTCTGCGTCTTGAAAAACTAAATCGCCGATTCGCTATGAGACAGAAATTCAGCTAAATCCCTTGTAGTTTGACTTCCTCTTCCGCTTCCCTCCGTGCCAGGATCCTCTTGCGGCCGTTTTTTCTTCCAAGCAATCAAACGATCTGCGGTAGGTATTCCCTGGCTTCCTTGCCTCCTTGCCCCTTACTCCCCTCCTCACTCCCCTCTTCCTCCGCGCCCTCCGTGCCTCCTCTGTGAACTCTGCGTTAACTCCTCTCCTGCTTTTGCAATTTGTGAGAAAATGAATCAACGTCCTTGGGAGGAGTATTGACCACCGCGCAAGCGCAGCGCACCGCCGCAAAACTTCATCCTCGCCGCATCGCTCTCTTTGGCGGATCCTTCGACCCGATTCACAATGGCCACCTCGCCGTGGCCCGCGCCGCGGACCGGCGTTTCAATTTCGACCAGATCCATTTCATCCCCGCCAGCCGCCCGCCTCACAAGCTGAAGCAGCATTTGGCTCCCTTTCCGCATCGTTTTGCTATGGTCGCATTGGCGTGCGCCGAGCACCCCCATTTCGTGCCGTCCGTTGCCGAGGCCGGCGACGATTTCAGTGGTGCGCAGCTTCACTATTCGGTGGACACCGTGCGCTATTTTCGCCATGCCTACCATGGGCACGGCGATCGCATCTATTTCATTATTGGAGCCGACGCCTTCCTGGATATCCCGATGTGGAAGGAATACGAGACGCTGCTGGGCTTGTGCGATTTCATCGTTGCCAATCGCCCGGGAATCCGCATGGAAGCGCTCCGCTTGGTGATTCCCCCGGACCTGATGGCCCGCGGCGGCGTCCGCAGAGATACCGAGCATGTGCACGAATCCAACGTGGTCGCGCACCTGCACCGCACTTCCGTCTATCTGCTCGACAATGTTTCCAGTGAAGTTTCCGCTACTGATATCCGCCGCCGCGCGCACAAAGGCACCGCCATCCACGGCCTTGTCTCCGCTCGCGTCGAGGAATACATTCTTAAACAGGACTTATACCGGTGAACTTGAATTCCTTGCCAGAAAGCGTGCGCATCGCCATCGATGCCGCGCAAAACAAAAAAGCAGCAGGCATCACCATCCTTGATCTGCGCGAAGTCGGCGGCTTCACTTCCTACTTCGTGATTTGCACCGGCTTCAGCACCCCGCAGGTGCAGGCCATCTGCACCGAAGTCGAAGAGCAGCTGTATAAGCAGCTGAAGCGTGAGCCGGAGCACCGCGAGGGCACGCGCTCCGCCGAGTGGGCGCTGCTCGATTTCGGCAGCTTCATCGTGCACGTCTTCAACCAGCGCGCCCGCCAGTTCTACGACCTTGAGCGGCTCTGGCGTTCCGCTCCGAAGCTCGATATTCCCGAGGAGCCCAACTACGCTGGCGTGCGGGGCACGCCATCTCCAGGAGAAGCGGTATCTAAATGACCACAGAGCGGCTGCCGTGGATCTCCGCAGATCCGGCATCGTCGCGCCTTCTGGAATTAGCCCAGAAAGTAGCGCCCGCCCCCACCACTCTGCTGATCGTTGGGGAGAGCGGCACCGGAAAAGACCATCTCGCCCGCTTCATCCACGAAATCGGCCCGCGCCGCGACGCTCCGTTTCTGAAAATCGATTGCGCCAGTCTTCCCCCGCAACTCGTCGAAAGCGAGTTGTTCGGGCACGAGCGCGGCGCGTTTACCGGCGCAGTGGAGCGCAAGCTCGGCCGCTTTGAGCTCGGCGGCAGCGGCACTATCGTCCTCGACGAAGTCGCTGCGCTTTCCTCCAACGCGCAAAGCAAACTGCTGCGCGTCTTGCAGGAGCGCGCTTTCGAGCGCCTCGGTGGCAACGAAACCCTGCGCATCGAAGCCCGCCTGATTGCCTTGACCAACATTGACCTTCAGGCCGCGGTCGTCGATGGCCGCTTCCGCGAAGACCTTTTCTTCCGTCTCAACGTGTTGACCATCAGCGTTCCTTGTTTGCGCGATCGTCGCGACGACGTTCTTCCGCTCGCCGATCACCTCCTCGCCTCATTGCGCTCCGTCCACGGTCGCGCCAACATCCAGTTGAGCGAAGCCTCTCGCGCCATGCTCGCCGCGTACAACTGGCCCGGCAACGTCCGCGAACTCCGCAACGCCATCGAACGCGCCGTGGTGTTCTCTCGCAGCGAAATCCTGAATCCCGAAGATTTTCCCGACACAGTGCGTGCCACTGCAGGCGGTGCCGCAGCCGGGGCGGGTATGCGCTCCATGCAGGAAATCGAAAAAGAAGTAATCGCCGCCACCCTCGAAGCCACCCGTTACGCCATCGGCGAAGCCGCTAAAATCCTGGGCATCAGCCGCAAAACCCTCCTCGAGAAACGCAAGCGCTACGGCCTGAGATAAATGTTCCAGATCGTCTCCGGCGCAGATGCCGCAGGTCACCAGCCCTACAAGTTAGCCCACACGGATAGCCAGCTCTTTTTTTGGTTGGACCATTTTTTTAGCGATGCGGCAAGCTTCCCGTAATCAATGTCGGGCGCCTGTGGACGCACAACCCCCATCGCATATACGCTTACGAAAACCGCTCCCATAACCCCTTTATCTACACTACATACGTCATGTGCCAGGGTTCCATTCGCGCTGCAAGTTTTCGTACTAGGCTAGAGTAGTACGCATGCGAATCCGCCTTTTGATGCTTGGCAAGACCCGCCGACCAGAGTTTCGAGCCAGCCTCGACGACTACGTGAAGCGCATCAGCCACCAATGCCCCATCGAAGTGACCGAGGTGCGCGACGCCCAAGCCGCTGCCAAGAGGCTTGACGCCGATCGCGCCGCAACCGTGCTGCTGCTCGATGCCGGCGGCAAGACCTTCACTTCCGAAGCCTTCGCCAAATGGCTCGGTGAACATCGCGATCGTAGTACTCGTGAGCTCATTTTCTTGTGCGGCGATGCCGATGGTTTCCCCGACGAACTCCGACAGCGGGTGAAGCAGAAGCTTTCCCTCAGCGCCATGACCTTCTCGCACGAACTGGCACGCGTGATGCTGGCCGAGCAGTTGTATCGCGCTTTCGCAATTCTCTCCGGCAGCTCCTATGCACGGTAAGCAGGGCAGCGAAACAGAGACACTACCGGGGAAATGTTGTACAACGTACGGACTATGCCCATGCGCATCGTCCCGGACGACGACAAGCCTTCCATCGCCATCGAAATTCCGCTGGAACATCCGTTGCCGGACTATGATTTGGAACAGGTGGACCAACCCACGCCGCGCGATGTGGATGCGATCCTGGTGTCCCAAGGATTTCGCGATCTGGTGGACGACGCCCGCGGCGTGCTGATGGATCTAATGGCAAATCCGCCGGTGGAACCCACCGAGGATTGCGAGTTAGACCTGACCCACGAGGGATCCCACGATCTGGACGTGGCGCAGTTGACGGGGGCGATCTGTCCGGGCGACGACGAAGTCTACCGTCCGGGACTGTGGATCGTGATTCGTGACAAGCGTGCAGATCCGAGGAAGTCGCTGCCGCAAGGCATGCGCGAGCACATCGCGGCCATCGCCCGCGAATTTGTGAAGCGGCTCGGCCTTGAGGGCTGATCCGACCCATTCGATTTGACGTTTTGCGGATGGGCATCCACACTCAAATACTTTCGCCGCTGGGCGCCGAAAATCTGAATATCTGCACGCGATCGGCGCGGCGTACGGACACGATACGATGTCGGAAAATAAAGGACTCCTGATCGTTTACACCGGGCCGGGCAAGGGGAAGACGACTTGCGCCCTGGGTACGGCGTTCCGCGCGGTCGGGCAGGGTCTGCGCGTGCTCATGGTGCAGTTCATCAAGGGCTCGTGGCACTACGGCGAACTGGATGCCGCGAAAATGCTGGGTGACGACAAGTTTGAGATTCGGCCGATGGGCCGCGGCTTCGTCAAAATCGGGGGCGCGGAAACCGATCCCGAGGACCTGAAGATGGCGCACGAGTGCTGGGTCGCCGGGCGTGATGCCATCAACGGCGGCACGTATGACCTGGTGGTGCTCGACGAAATCAACTACGTGATCAGCTATAAAATGCTGGATCCCGACGAGGTTGTCGAAGCGCTGAAGGCCCGGCCGGGGAGCGTGCACGTGATCTGCACCGGGCGAAACGCCCATCCCAAGCTAATAGAGCTGGCCGATCTGGTCACCGAGATGAAGGAAGTGAAGCATCCGTACACGAAAGGCATTCTGGCCCAGCGTGGTATAGACTATTGAACTAGTATTTTTGCGATTTGTCCTATAGCACCCGCACAGCCAGAAATGGCTGTGCCACCAACTATGGCCTGGTTCAAGCGCGATAAAAAAGCAATCGAGCAGACCACCCCGCCCGAAGAGCGGCGCGTGCGCACGGAGGGCCTGTGGGTCAAGTGCGAGTCCTGCCGCACGATCGTTTTCCGCAAAGACCTGGAAGCCAACCTGATGGTCTGCCCCAAATGCCAGTTCCATTTCAAAATGGACGCGAAACAAAGGCTGGCGATGCTCCTGGATGGGCGCTGGACCGAGCACGACGCGAAGATGACGTCCACCGATCCGCTCAAGTTTGTGGACACCAAGCCTTACGCGGCGCGGCTGAAGGAAGCGCGCAAGAAGCTGGGCATGAACGACGCAGTGATCACCGCCGAGGGCCAGCTGAATGGCCGCCCGGTGGTGTGCTGCGCGATGGAATTCAATTTCATCGGCGGCTCGATGGGCGCGGTGGTTGGGGAAAAGGTTACGCGCGGGGTGGAGCTGGCACTGGACACGCGCCAGCCACTGATCGTCGTTTCCTGCTCCGGGGGCGCGCGGATGATGGAAGGCACGATCAGCCTGATGCAGCTGGCGAAAGTTTCCGCCGCGCTCGCTAAGCTGGATGACGCAAAGGTGCCCTACATTTCGGTGCTGACCGATCCGACGACCGGCGGCGTGACGGCGAGCTTTGCGATGCTGGGTGATTTGAACATCGCCGAGCCGGGCGCGCTGATCGGTTTCGCCGGCCCACGGGTGATCGAGCAGACCATTCGCCAGAAACTGCCCGAGGGATTTCAGCGCTCGGAATTCCTGCTGGAGCACGGCTTCCTGGACGCGGTGGTCTCCCGCAAGGAAATGAAGAGCTTCATCGCCAACTCGCTCGACCTACTGCTGAACTGACTGAACAGAAATGAACTACGACGATGCTGTCCGGTACCTGCTGTCTCTGGGCAGGGAATTGGCCGCGCCGACGCAGGCCGCCGCCGCAAAATTCGATCTCGAAAACATTACCCTGCTTGCGGAGCGGCTGGGCCGGCCCGATCGTGCATACCCGTCGGCGCATATCGCCGGGACCAACGGGAAAGGCTCGACGGCGGCATTCCTGGAATCCATTCTGCGCTGTGCGGGATTTCGCACCGGGCTGAACACTTCGCCGCATCTGGAGCGCATCAACGAACGCATTCGCGTAGTGGGCGCCGAGATCAGCGACGCAGCATTTGCCGAGACGCTGGCGCGTATAGCGTCGCTCATCGAAGAGCTGCTTGCCAGCGGGAAACTTCGTGCCCATCCGACCTACTTTGAGAGCGTCACGGCCATGGCATTTGAATATTTCGCGCGAGAACGGGTGGACTTCGGCGTCTTCGAAGTCGGGCTCGGCGGGCGGTTGGACGCGACGAATATTGTGACGCCGGTGGTTTCGATGATCACGCGGATCGACTTCGACCACGAGAATTTTCTTGGGCATTCGCTCGCGGAAATTGCCGGGGAAAAAGCCGGTATCTTGAAGCCGGCGGTGCCCGCAGTGGTAGCCGAACAGCGTGCCGAGGCTCGCGATGTGATCCTTACGCGGGCGGCCGAGTTGGGCTGCCCGGTGATTGAGACTTCACGGGCATTTCGTATCGACCGGGAATCGATGGAGTACGGCTTCGCCCGGGCGCGGGCCACGGAAATTGCGTCCGGCTGGTCGATGGAATTAGCGCCAAATCTTGCCGGCCGATTCCAACTGCTCAATGCCCTCAACGCCGTGGCTGCCGCGCGGCTCCTGCAGAATCGCGGCTATCGCATTGCCGACGAGGCGCTCACCCGGGGAGTCGCGACCACGGTTTGGCCTGGCCGCCTGGAAAAGCTGGGTTCGCACCCGGACGTGTATCTTGATGGCGCGCACAATCCATCCGCTGCGCGCGAGCTGGCAGCGTTTTGGGAACAGAATTTTGCGGATCGCAAAATCTTTCTGCTGTATGGGGCGTTGCGAGATAAAGCCGTGGATGAAGTTGCGGGTCTGTTATTTCCACGTGCCGCCGAGGTGATTTTCACGGAGCCGCGGACGTCGCGCGCGATTTCCGCGTCGCAGCTTGCTGAAATCGCGGCGCACTACGCGGCGCGCAGTTCGATAATTGCCGATGCCCAGCAGGCCCTGGACTATGCTCTGGCCAGCGCTACGCCGGGCGACGCCGTTTTCATCACCGGATCGCTTTACCTGGTGGGGCAACTGCGCGCCTGTTGGAAGCAGCGCACGCAGGTCGCGGCCGGCTAGAAAACCTCGTAGAATGTGCGCTCGGGAAAGGCCCGCCCGAAGCGATCCGGATGGGAGCAGTGCCTCAGCGACCCCTATGGCAAAGAAACAGGCGAGCTCCAACAACCGCGCGACTGCGTCACTGCCGGGGACGGCGGCGCAACCTACCGCAGCGCAACCCGTCGCAGCGCAACCCCTGGTCGGCATCATCATGGGTTCGTCTTCCGACTGGGAAACGATGGAGCATGCGGCGAAGACTTTGCAGGAACTAGGGGTTCCCCACGAAACTCGGGTGGTGTCGGCGCATCGCACGCCGGATTTACTGTTCGAGTACGCATCGTCGGCGGAGAGACGCGGGATTGAAGTGATCATCGCGGGCGCGGGAGGCGCGGCACACTTGCCGGGAATGACGTCGTCGAAAACGGTTTTGCCGGTGCTGGGCGTTCCAGTGGAGTCAAAAACACTGAAGGGCCTGGATTCACTGCTGTCGATCGCGCAAATGCCCGGGGGCGTGCCAGTGGGCACGCTGGCGATCGGTAAAGCGGGCGCCATCAATTCGGCGCTGCTCGCCGCGGCAATTCTTGGCGCGAAGCACCCGGAAATTCGCGACGCGCTGCGAAAATTTCGCGAAGCGCAGACAGAGCGAGTACTTGCCAATCCCGATCCTGCGGGCGCGCAGGGGACTTCTTTCGTGCTGAGCAGCCCGCGTTCCGCGAGCTCGAAAAGGAAGCCCGTGTGAGCATCGGGATTCTCGGCGGCGGGCAGCTCGGGTACATGCTGGCGCTGGCCGGCTATCCCCTCGGATTGCATTTCAAATTTTTCGATCCGTCCCCCGAAGCGCCGGTCGGCCGAATCGCGCAACGCGTGACCGCGGAGTTTTCGGATGAGTCCGCCATCGAGAAATTCGCAGCGGGTCTCGAACTCGTAACGTATGAGTTTGAAAACGTTCCGCTCAGCGCGGTGCGTTTGCTTGCCGAACGCGTGCCGGTTTTCCCACCACCCGAAGCGCTGGAAACCGCGCAGGATCGCTTGAAGGAGAAGCAATTTTTTCGCGACCTGGGAATCGCCACGGCCGAATTTGCACCAGTGGCCAACGCCGCTGCGCTCGAGCATGCGGTCGAGACGGTGAGCCTGCCGGCGGTGCTGAAAACATGCCGCATGGGCTATGACGGCAAAGGTCAGTGGGTGCTGCACACTTCTCAAGACATGGCGCGTGCGAAAAGCGAGATGAGCGATGCCAAGGCACAGGGCGATGCGCCGTTCATTCTTGAGCGCTTTGTTCCCTTTCAGCGCGAGCTCAGCGTTCTGGCGGTGCGTGGCCGAACCGGAGAGACTGCCGTCTACCCGCTGGTCGAGAATCATCATCGCGGAGGGATCTTGCGGCTTTCGCTGGCACCGGCTCCGCGATTGGATCCGGCGATCCAGCGAGCGGCGGAAGATGCGGCTCGGCGCGCTTGCGAAGCACTGGCTTACGTAGGGGTGCTGGCGATCGAGTTTTTCGAGGTAGACGGCCGGTTACTGGCGAATGAAATGGCGCCGCGGGTCCACAATTCGGGGCATTGGACCATCGAAGGCGCGGTTACCAGCCAATTTGAGAATCATTTGCGCGCGGTGAAGGGCCTGCCGCTGGGATCAACCAGCGCGATAGGTTCCTCGGCGATGTTGAATCTGGTCGGCGAGATTCCCGACGCGGCGGAGATTTTGACGATTCGCGACGCGCATTTGCATTTGTATGGGAAGGCAGCGCGTACCGGGCGCAAGCTGGGTCACGTCACGTTGCGCGCAGGATCGACCGAACAGCTTGCTTCGCGGCTGTCGGAGCTGCCGGGATTTTTCCATCGTCCAGAATTTTGTCTGGATGCGGTTTTGGCGCGGCCTGCTTCGTTGCGGGCTTGAAAGCGGGTGCGAGGGCTAGACGTTGCCGTCGACGCTTACTTGTAGTGGAATTTGCGTGCCGCACCCTTCTAAAGCCGGAGGGTGCGGCACGCGAAACCCTACGGAATGATTTCGGCGCGTTCGATCCAGTCGAGGCGTGGGGAGTTGCGCTGTAAGTAGGCGTTGCCTTCGTCGAACAGGGCGTCCTGTTTGCCCGCGCGAATGCCGCCGCCGGATAGTTCGCCATATTCTCCGAATAGTGCGTCTGCGACGTCCATTCCTTCCACTACTTTGCCGATCGGGACGAACGGCTCCTGGTCGTGCGTCGCGGAATTGTCTTGCAGGTTGATGAAGAGCTGGGTGGTACGGCCGTTGGGCACGGCGAAGGCGTAGGCGATGGTGCCGCGGACGTTGGATTCGCGGCGGGGGTCGTCGGGGATGGTGCGAGCGCGCCAGAGCTTGGCGATTTTGGGATCACCATTGATGCCGAATTGCGCCCAGCGATTTTTGATCACGCGGAAGAAGCGGTCGTCGTCGTAATAGCCGGCGCGAACGAGATTGAAGAAGTGATCGACGCCGATAGGCGCCCAGTCGCGGTGTAATTCCAGCACGATCTGGCCTTTGCTGGTGTCAAGCCGCACGCGGAAAACGTCGGGCGCTTTCTGTTGCATTTCCGCGGCGTCGGGCGTGAACAGCAGTGGACGGTTGCGAGCGGTTAGCGGCGACTGGCGCGCGGAAAGCACCGGGCGTTCCGGGAGCGTCGCGGGATCGACCATGCGTCCGGCGATCATCACAGAGCGCACTTTGCGAATGTTGTGGATGTCCGCGAGCGGATCGGCATCGAGGATGACCAGGTCGGCGGACTTGCCTTTTTCCAGGGTTCCGAATTGATCGAGTCTGTGGCAGGCGATCGCGCCATTTTTCGTGCCGGCGACGATCGCTTGAGCGGGCGTCATGCCTAGCTCAACCAATCCTTCGATGGCCATGAGGGTTCCCATACCCTGGTTCTGGCCTTCGGGTTTGGGTGCGATGGCGAATTCCGGAGCGGCGGACCAATAGCTATCGGTGCCAACGCTCACGGTGCAGCCTCCCTTGATTAATTTCTGAGCATTGCGGCGGCGACGCTCCAGGTCAAGGCCGAGAGCTTCGGCGCGCTGGCGCTCGTCGTAGAAGGTCTTCAGACGGAAGTCGCCCTTCTTTTCGGCTTCTTCGATTTTCTTGTCGGCCTCGGCGAACTTTTTCTCAGCTTCGGTCTTGTCTTTCAGGTGCTTTTCCCATGCTGCGCCGGTCATGGTGCTGACCAGCATCGAGCAGACGATATTGTGCTCCTTGATAGAACTCACCAGATCGTCAGGAAGCTCGCGCGGGGTCATCAATTCGGGATGCTGGATCAGATCGATGCCCGCGGCGATCGACACGCGGAGGCCTTCGATGGTGGTGGAGTGCGTTTCGGCAGGTTTGCCGCGTTTGTGGATTTCGTCGACGAGAACTTTTTGGGCTTCCGGCGAAAAGCCGATGTAGGTGGGCTGTTCGAAGTGGCTGGTGCCGCCGTACTTCAGGAAGTCCGGGCCTTTGTCGAGATACCTGTTGATCGCAACGCGCAGCTCGTCGGGTGTGAGGTCGGCGAGATTTTCGCCAGCGCCTTGCGCGACGGCGTCGTTCATCTCCTGCTGAAAGCGGGTGAGTTCCTTTTGCGGGAAGAGGCTGAAGCTGGTGGAGTACGGGCCGCCCCAGCCGACGATGTTGCCTGCGGCAAAAATGCGCGCGCCAATGGCGTCGCCGCGCGCGATGGAATCGCGGACGCGGGTGAGCGGAACGAGCATGCCGTAGGAGTCGCGGACGGTGGTGACGCCGTGGTGCAATTGGAGCTGGGCGGCTTCCAGGACGATTTCATCTTGTTGCGAGTTGTACTTGGCGAGCGTTTCGTAGCGATCGCGCTGACCGCCATAGAGCGAGAGATGCACGTTGGTGTCGATGAATCCCGGAACGATGAAGCGGCCCGTGGCATCGATGACTTTGGCGCCAGCGGGGAGGTGAACACTTGCGCGCGGGCCGATCGCAGAGATGCGGGTACCGCTGACAACGATCACGGCATCGGGAATGGGAGCGCCTCCGTTGCCGTCGAGCAACGTCGCTCCGGTAATGGCGATTTCCGGACCGCTGGGTGGGGAGGCGGCGAGCGAACCGAGATTGGCGGCGCAGGCCAGCGCCATCCACAACGCAAATTTCCTTGCACGAGTTCGATGCATTGCTCCTCCGGGTCGCAAAGACTCTACTATCGTCGTCAACCGCGCTCCCAGAGTTCGGCGCCCCGTGATTCCACAGGCGCAGGGCGCCGCGGTTGCCGGTCTTTGGGCTGAATGCTAGGATTCGGTGTTCCGATGCCCCCCGCCGAAACATCTGGAAAGCAGCCCGTCCGCCCGCGCGTCGGGATCCCTTGGCGCACGAGCCAGGAAGAGCAGGAAGGGTCGCGGCAGAAGCTGGACTATTACTTTCAGGCGGTGAGGAAGGCGGGTGGCGAGCCGGTCGAGGTTTCGCTCCGGCAACCCTCGACGATCCTTCGGGAACAACTCAACGGTCTGGATGGATTTGTACTGCCGGGGAGTCCGGCGGATGTGGATCCAGCGCGTTACGGAGCGCCTAAACATAAGAAAGCAAATGAATTAGACGATAACCGCGATGCCACCGATATAGCGATTCTGGATCATGCGATTCATGAGGCGAAGCCGGTGCTGGCGATTTGCTACGGTTGCCAGCTGCTCAACGTCTATTTGCAAGGTACGCTGATACAGGACATCCGGTCGGAGCGGCCGGCCTCAGGCCCGCATGGCAGCACGGATCTGCCACCGGGAGCGGTCAAGGGCGACGTCGAGCACGGGGCCGCATTCCTACCGGGCAGCCGGCTGGGGACGCTGAACGGTGCGGGCCAGGGCACAATCAACAGCAGCCACCACCAGGCGATCGATCAGCCCGGGAAAAACCTGCGTGTGACCGCGAAGGCCACCGACGGGACGATCGAAGGCGTGGAGTGGAATGGCGACTCCAACTGGATCGTCGGCGTGCAATGGCATCCCGAGCGCATGGCCGGCGACCCGTTCGCCGAGCGGTTGTTTGCCGACTTCGTGGCTGCAGCGCGTGCTCATCTTTCACGCGACGCTCACGGCGCCGTTGTACGAAAAGCTTAGGGTCCCACGCTGGAGTTGCTCTTCAAGTTTGATCTGGGTTTTGTCACTCACGCCCTTGGGCGCACTTTTTTGGGGGAATCATGATTTCACTGGCAGGCAAGGCCGCACTGATCACCGGAGGCTCGCGCGGCATCGGGGCGGCAGCTGTCAAGATGTTCGCGCAGGCGGGTGCGGACGTGGTGTTCAGCTACAACAAGGCGAAGGAAGCGGCGGACCTGGTGGCGCAGGAGGCAGGGAAACACGGAACGAGGGTGGAAGGGTTCAAGGCCGACGTTGGCAAGCATGCGGATAACAAAAAGCTGGTTGAGTATGCCATTTCGCGGCTTGGGCGGCTGGATATTGTGGTGGCGAACGCAGGGGTGTGGAATATCGAAGACCTGCCCATCGAAAAGATGACCGAGAAGCAGTGGGACGACATGATACGCATCAATTTGAAGAGCGTGTACTCGATCATTCATTTCTCGGTGCCGCAGATGATCAAGCAAAAGAGCGGCAAGATCATTCCCATCACGTCAACGGCGGCGCAGCGCGGGGAATCGTTTCACACGCACTACGGAGCATCGAAGGGCGCGATCGTCAGCCTGGTGAAGGGGTTGTCGACGGAGCTGGCGCGACACAACATTCTGGTGAATTCGGTGGCGCCCGGCTGGGTGGCAACGGATATGTCGAATCCGGTGATCAATACCAAGTCGGGCAGCAAGGCCATCGCTGCGGCGATTCCGCTGGGGCGCGCTGCCACCGCGGAAGAAATCGCCGGGCCGATCCTGTTCCTGGCGTCGGACTTAGCCAACTTCCTTTGCGGCGAGATCATCAATGTAAACGGAGGGTCGGTACTTTGCGGCTGAATCGGTTGAGGAATGTAGTGCGAAGAGGGTTGCAGGCGGCCGGCGTTGCGGCCCTGGGGCTGCTGCTCGGCGTCTCGGTTATACCGCGAGCGCGCGCACAGAATCCGGATACTTTGATGCCCGAGGCGAGCACCGCGAAGGGTAAGCAGCTTCTGGAACAGCTGATCACCGCGCTCGGCGGCCCGACTTATCTGGACATTCGCGACAGCGATTGCGAAGGACGCCTAGCGCGCTTCGGGCATAACGGCGAGATGACCGGCTATACGCTTTTCAAGGATTACTGGCGGTATCCGGACACGAATCGCACCGACTACTCAAAGAAAGGCGTGATCATCAATCTGTATTCGGGCGACAAGGGCTGGACGCTGGACAAGGGCGGCGTATCGGAACTCAGCGCGGCGTCGATCGCGGACTTTCAGGAGCAGGCGAAAAAGGACATAAACAACCTGCTACGCGCGCGCCTGAAGGAGCCGGGAATGCAGATTCGCTTCGGAGGAACAGATGTCGTTGACCTGAAAACGGTGGATTGGGTCGACCTCACGGACGCGGAGGGGCGCAATTTTCGGCTGGCCGTCGATCGCACAACGCACCTGCTGGTTCGAGCGATGGTTAGCAGTCCGGACGAAAACACCCACGATCGCAACGTGGATACGAATATCTATGCCAACTTTCAACTGATGGACGGCGTGCGCACGCCGCTGCAGATCACGACCGATCGCAACGGCCGCCGGGTCGCGCAGGTGTTCTTCAATTTCTGCAAGTACAACTCCGGCCTGCCCGCCGACCTGTTTACCAAGGCCGCGCTCGACAAGCGGTTCTCCGAAGTCGGGAGCAAGAAATACAAGGACGAGAAGAAGAAAGAGAAAGAAGAGAACTGAGGCGTTCATCCCCGGGGCGCCTGTCGTGGCACCACTCCTAATAGCCTTTCCGACACACCGGTTCTTGTGCCCTCCGTGCGAGGCGATGTAACGTTCTTAACTATCGTCCGTAACGACCGCCTGTCCGGGATTGGCTCTATGTACTGCCGGGTTGTTCCAACCCGAATAGCCCGCGTTTCCCAAAATGGGATGCTCGGCCTCAGTACGCTCGAACTGATTGTCTCCATGGGTATCATCCTGGTAATTTCTGCTATAGCTATTCCTTCGATCACGAAAGCGGTGCGGATCTATCAATTGAACGACGCGGCCAGCCAGGTGTCTACGATTCTGAAATTGGCGCGATTTGAGGCGATTCGCCGCAACACGCCCGTGAGCGCGGTGAATCTGCAGGCCACCCCCAACGGGCAGGCAAGTATTTGGGCGGATAGCAATGGAGACAACACCGCACAATCCACGGAAAAGCAAATCCTGCTGGGTGTGAACGCTACGCTCGTGGCGCCCGGATCGGTGCCCAGTGCCGGATCGCTGGCTGCGGCGGTGGGCGTTCCGTCGATTACAGCGATGAATCCTGCCAGCGACAACGTGAGATTCGATCAGCGCGGCGCGGTCAGCCCGGCCGGCGTTTACGTGCTCTATGTGGGCAATACATCGGCTTCGTATGGGGGTTACCGAGCGGTTGTGGTGCTGCCTTCGGGTTCGGTGCAGGTGTGGACGTACGCGGGCGGGGCGTCGGGGATATGGCAGCAGGTCAGCTAGATCAGTTGGGTTGGGTTAAGAGAGCGACATAGTGCGGAAGAAAAAGGGAATCACGAAGGGTTGCCAGCGGGGATTCACGCTGATCGAGGCGCTGCTAGCGACGATCGTTATGATGGTCGGGCTGGTGGCGGTGGCGCAGCTGGTACCGGTGTCGCTCAGCATCAACAGCGTAAATCGCGCCAGCTCCACGGCGCTGGTAGTAGAGCAGCGCATCCTGGAACAGATGCTGGACCAGCCGCTGACCGCAGCGACATGTACA
>DATNCJ010000064.1:0-3044 GCA_035607215.1 Candidatus Eiseniibacteriota bacterium | reverse complement strand
GCAAAATTGAAGTCCGGCAAGCGGATCGACGACTTCCGAATACGGCAGGTAGCTTAAGCAGATTTGCAGCCGGCCGGTTGCGGATCTCTAAGGCGCGCGAACTGCTGTTCGGCTTGGAAAGCGTTCGGGCGTTTCGGCAGCATTGCTGGGCGATATCGATCTGGAGTCAGATGCTGGCGTCACGGTCGCACTTCAGCTTATCTCGATCTTGATCCTGACCTTGGGGCTCGGGAGCGAGTGTTGTCCTTTCGACACGCGCTTCCAGAGCTCTGACAATTCCCATGCGCGCAAACAGTATGGGTCCGCGATCTTCGGCGGCATCGATCAGCATCTGGACAGCAAGCCGCCATTCCTGACAGTCACGTTCTGGCAGAGGCAGCTTCCTGACGTAGTCGGCGGCGTCTCGCAGGGTTTGCGCAGGTGGTCCCTCCGGGAGCGGGACAGGTTGAGCGAATGGACGATCCCAGGACATACTGAACTCCCGTCATAGACCCTCGAGCAGCCCCGGCACGGAAGCGCCAGAACGATCAACCCCGCTTGGGAGGCGTGTTCCGGAGGAACCGGAAGCACGGGGATTCGACGCGGAGTTTCGATGTTAGTTCCAATCGCCGGGGCTGTTTGTTCACCGTGGGACCGTTCCCCGGTTCCATATGAGTGCAGATTAATCAGTTTTGAAACGCAACGCCGACGAAATTACCTTGCCGCCAGATTACGCGGCAGTCACGGACGGTGTGAAATTTGTCAAAACTCAATTCGAAATTCAACGGCAACAAATTGAGGGTATGGAGCTCGATTCCGGCCCCGGAATTTGTGACGTCCTGAACGCGGCAAGTGAGGACACCGCGCTGCGCGTCAAAGAACAGCAGCGCGTCTTTCGAGATCGTCGTCCTCGCTATCGATCGGCGTTCGAATTCCATCGGAGTTACCAAATTGTTCGCGCCAGGCCAGCAGAGGCTGGCGAATTGCGCTCAGGCGGCAATCAGGTTCGGCCTTTTTCGTAAACAATCAATTTTAATGATCGCGGAAAGTCCGCATTTCACGGCCGCGGCAGCCGTCGCCAGGACCGTGCCGTGGCGGGTTAAGCACAGCTTCAAGTGTTCCGCGTACGGAACTCACAATCAGGCTTGATGCGCCGGTGAAAGCCAGCCTCTCTTGATAGACAGAGGGGAATCACATGGGCCTACGTTGGATATGTGTGCTGGCGCTGTGTCTTGGAATACCAAGCGCTGGAGTTGCGGGTGAATCCGGTGTCTTGCGTCGAATTTCGTGTCCTGTGGTGCGCTACTACGTGGCGCAATACAGTGCGTCCGCCGCCGAGCAGTGGGCCCGAGGCAAAGGGGCGAGCGACGCTGAGATCGAAGCAGCCCGGCGCTGCCTGAAGCCTGACACGGCGCGAACCGCCAAGGCCCCATCGAGGCCGCTCGCGCTCGGCAGTTACGGCTGGTGAATGGCGCGTGCGCGGTCGGCGGAATGCCAGGCCTTTAAATCGAGCGCTCTTCAATACGGCTGAGGCCGCTTTTGGCGCTTGCTGCGCCCGGCTTTCGGCCCGCCGTAATATGGATTGACCACGCATTGCGCGGCGCGACCCGACGCCGACGCCGCGCACTGCGCCATCGTCTGATAACGGCACTCAAAATAGTAGTCCACCATGCCCTGGTAGACCTGCAAGCAAACGGGGTAGCTCGGATCGTAGGTCTGGGCTCGCGCAGGTGCGGGCAGGGCGATCGTCGCGGCCAAGATCGTCAAAGCCGTTGCTGTGGCAGATGCGTGCGGCAGCTTCATCCTGATGTCCTCCCAGACTTCCCGTAGTGGCAAGTAGCCCGCATGCGCGGCGCGAGACACGCGGGCTGCAACAAGCGAACCCCGGATGTCGCCAGGCTCATCCGGCTAGTATGCTTGCCGCGGGCCTGCGTTTCAGACTTCCCGATCCTCAAATCCATATTCTCGATAGATGACGGCGCGATCGGCGTGGGGGTTCAGCCGGCACTTTGCCTGGGCGAGATGCAGGTTAAGGGTCCCGGGCTGACAATTGGCTGCCAACAGTTTCCGGATATCGTCCATCTGCTGGCGTGATTGCTGGGTCGGTTCGAGCTGCTCAAGCGCGATCAGTGCCGTCGCCAGCGCTTCCGTGACGACCCATTCGTCGTGGCCGGTAATTCCCTTTTTGGGCTTGACGATCCGCATCCTTTGCCAGGGCAACGGAGCAATTTCCGGCCGGCATTATAAGCCCAAACCGCAAATCGTCACCCGTGCCGCTTCAGTTTTCTTGGCCATGAGCGGAGCGATGCGCGGCGAAGTCCACACCATCGGTTCCTCTGCGGCGGCCCGGCTGACGTTGTCAATCTCGGGTTGTGTTGTCGGAATGGGGAAATCTAACCTGAGACGACAAGCGCGTTCCGAATCGGCCTTGTCATGCTCGCGCAAATATCGGAATCCGGAGTGGCCGTCGAAGACCTGGGCGGGACGCGGCAAAAAGCCCCGCTGGCTCGCCGCACACCTGAAGTCCGGCAAGCGGATCGACGACTTTCGAATCAGCCACGCAGCGCGCAGGCAGATCAGCTGGCCCGACTGGCTTCGGCTTTCTGAACCAGCTTACGCAATGCCTGCACCTCGGCCAGCCGTCTGGCGAGGCTTGCGGCCGCTTCACGGCTTGGCTTCCGTGAGGCTGAGGGATCTCGCTTGGTTCTGTTGCGCGCTGCTTTCGCCGCCATCGTGGTTGCGCCTTCCTGAAGTTCTCCCCGCGGTGCAGATGCTCCCTTACCGGGGCGGCGGCTAGTGCCGGCGCGACACAACGCACACGAAGATCGGTCGCGGTTCCACTTTTGGGACCTGCCGTGCTATCCGCGCAACATGAGATGCGGTCTTCGAATTACATTAATTTAATAAATGGGATCGTGCCTCTCGGGCGCCGGGGCACGTGGACATGTTGAAAATCGCGGCGAGGCTGCTGAAAGGCAGTGGCGATCCCAGCAGGATTCGAACCTGCAACCCACGGAGTAGAAATCCGTTACTCTATCCAGTTGAGCTATGGGACCGTCCGGGCG
>DATNCJ010000034.1:0-5195 GCA_035607215.1 Candidatus Eiseniibacteriota bacterium | reverse complement strand
AATTGACGGCGCCTTCCGTTCGTGGGGATTTGCCCGCGGCGGCACGGGCGCGATTTCGAACGCCATCGCCGACGCCGCCCGCGAAGCTGGAGCTGAAATCCGGACCAAGGCCGCCATCGCGCAGATCATCGTCAAGAATGGGAAAGCCAAGGGCGTCGTGCTCGCCGACGGCGACGAAATTTACGCGGACATCATCTCGTCCAGCGTCGATCCCCGGCTGACCTTCACGAAATTTCTCGAGGCCGGCACCTTGCCTGCGGAATTTCTGGAAGACGCAAACCGCTACAAGTATCGGGGATCTTCCGGCAAGGTGAACCTTGCGCTCGACGCGCTGCCGAACTTCAAGGCCATACCCGGCCCGGGCGCGCATCTGCGGGGCGCGATTTCCATTTCTCCCAGCGTGGAATACATGGAACGCGCTTACGACGACGCGAAATACGGCAACTTCTCCCGGCGCCCGTACATTGACATGGTGATTCCCACGCTGACCGATCCCTCGGTGGCGCCACCGGGCAAGCACATCATGTCCTGCTTCGTTCAGTACGCGCCCTACAAGCTCCGCCCCGGCCTGAACTGGGACGATCAGAAAGAAGCCTTCGGCGACAACGTGATCAACACCATTGCCGAGTACGCGCCCAATATCAAGGACGTCATCCTGCATCGTCAGGTGGTCACGCCGCTCGACCTCGAACGCGAGTTCGGCTTGAGCGAAGGCAACATCTTCCAGGGCGAACTTTCCCTGGAACAACTTTTCTTCCTGCGTCCGGTGCCGGGCTGGGCGCAATTCCGCACACCGATCAAAAACTTATACATGTGCGGATCTGCCACCCATCCCGGTGGCGGAATCATGGGGGGTCCAGGCAGGCTGGCGGCCCTTGAAATTCTGAAAGACTTCAAGGGGGCAGCCTAAGCATGTCTCGAAAGGCGAACGTGCCCGGGCAGCGCGATGTGGTCATCATTGGCGGCGGCCATAATGGGCTGGTTACCGCCTTCTATCTGGCTAAGGCCGGATACAAGCCGCTGGTGCTGGAGCGCCGCGCTCAACCCGGCGGCGCTGCCATCACCGAAGAATTTCATCCCGGCTTCCGCTGCTCTACTCTGGCGCACTCGGCCGGGCCACTGCGTCGCGACATTGTCCGCGCCATGCAACTGGAGAAGCACGGCCTGAACATGATCAAGACGGACGTTGCGGTGACCGCATTGTCACCCGAAGGCCGGGCTCTCATTCTTTACAACGACACCGAAAAAGCCGCCCAGGAAATCGCGGATTTCTCCCAGAAGGATGCGACCAGGTATCCGCAGTTCCAGTCGTCGCTCGCTAAAATGGGCCGCGTTATTGGCAAAGCGCTCACCCTGGCCCCGCCCGACATCGACAATCCCAGTTCAGGCGATCTGTGGGGAATGCTCAATACCGGCCGCGCCCTGCGCAAACTGGGCCGGCGCGACATGTACCGCCTGCTGCGCTGGGGGCCGATGGCGGTGGCTGATCTGGTAGCGGAATATTTCGAAACGGAACTGCTGCGCGGCACCATCGCCGCGCGCGGAATTTTCGGGACGTTCCTGGGCCCCTGGTCCGCGGGAAGCAGTTTGGTGCTGCTCGTCCGCGCCGCCGGCGACGAACACGCCGCAGGTACTTCCTGGTTCGCCAGCGGTGGCATGGGCGCGGTGACGCAGGCCATGGCCGCCGCCGCGCAGCAGGCCGGGGCCGAGATTCGCAGCGGCGCCGAAGTCATCGAAGTTCGGGTGAAGGACGGCATTGCCAGCGGGGTCGTGCTCTCGAATGGCGAAGAAATTACAGCCAGAGCCGTGATTTCGAACGCGGATCCCAAACGCACGCTGCTGAAACTGGTTGATCCGGCGCAGCTTTCGCCTGATTTCGTCATGAAGCTGCAGCACTACCGCATGCCGGGCACGGTCGCCAAGGTGAATCTCGCGCTGGCCGGACTTCCCAAATTCACTGCGCTCGCGGGCGAAAATCACGATCGCGCGCTGAGCAGCCGCATTCATATTGGACCGGAAATCGATTATCTCGAGCGCGCCTTCGACGAATCCAAGTACGGCAATTTTTCCAGGCAGCCGTATCTCGAAGTCGCAATCCCGTCGCTCACCGATCCCTCGCTCGCGCCCGAGGGCAGGCATGTGATGTCGATCTACATGCAGTACGCTCCCTACAAACTAAAAGGTAGCGACTGGGAAAAACAGCGCGTGCCGCTCGGCGACACCGTGGTCAAGACCCTGGCGCAGTACGCACCCAATCTGCCCGAACTGATCTTGAGCCACCAGATCATCACTCCCCAGGACCTGGACGAAACCTACGGCCTCACCGGCGGCCACATCTTCCACGGCGAACTTTCACTGGACCAGTTCTTCACCATGCGTCCGCTGCTGGATTGGGCGCGCTATCGCACCCCGATTCAGAACCTCTACCTGTGCGGCTCCGGCACCCATCCCGGCGCGGGGCTGACCGGCGGCTCGGGAGCCAACGCAGCCCGCGAAATTCTGAAAGACCTCAAGAGATAGAGGAAAAGATCGATTTCAGACTCTAGATTGAAGATTTCAGATTGAACCGCATTAGTAGCCGCTTCGGGGCAAATCTGAATCTGAGATCAGCAATCTGAAATCAGCACCCCCCTCCATTGTGACTTTAGTGCCATCCCTTCGGGAAAACGATTGTGCGGGACGCCTGCATTAGGTTTTACTAATCCAAACCTGTGTTCACAGCATTCCGCAGGCTCAGATCAGCGGGAGTGAAAGTGTGGTAGAGGATCCTAAATGGGAGTTGGCCATTCTGGCCACGGTGCAGGGCTTCTATGAGAAGCTCCTGCAGGACTCCATTGGAGGCGAAGTCCCGGTTCCAGCTGGCCTGGAGGCCATTTCGCTGCAGGAGGGTGATGGCGAAGTTCATGCCACGCTCGAGCGCATGCGGCGCTGGTTGCGCTTGCTCGATCAGGCCATTACGCCGGCCATGCTGCGGCGGGCATTCACGGCCGAGACCGACCCCGAGATCGCGGAAGCCGTCCTGCGCTATTTCACCCGCAAAAAAGATACCGACGACGTAAATCGCGACAAGACCGACCTGGTGGCCACATTTCTCTATCGCCATCCGCGCGTGCCTGGACAGTGGGAGCGCCGCGGCTACGGGCTCGATGGTTCGCTGCCGCTCTCGCCCTTCGAGATTGCGCTGATCGAAATACTGGCCGACAGCGATGTCCCCTCGCTGCCCGAGGAGCATGTGCAATTGCTGCGGCGCTTCGATCCCCTGCAGGAGCAGGCTCAGAACTGTCACGACCTGAACTCTCTGCTCGAGTCGGAGATAATCCCCCGCGTCCGGGAGCTCAAGCAATCGCTGGATTCGTCGTTCTACCATCCTGGGGTGCTGGCTACAATCGCGCCGTACAACGCGGCTTTCGGCAAAAAGTTTGACCAGTTTTTTCACGCCGCAGCGGCCGAAATAAGGGACTTCGCCGCAGCCTTACAGGAGCAGGGCGGAACGATTCTGGGCAATGTTGAAGGCGTGGACGTCACCGTCGAGCACGTGGCCGGCCTGGAAGAGAGCGAATTGCTGAAAGTGGACTACAGCACCGCGCTGGAAAAGTTTCGCCGTGTTTCCAAGCTGAAACAGGCATTGGAAAGGCGCCCGCCGATCCGACGGACGTCATATTTTGCAGTGGTCCCCACGCCAGCGGCGGACAGGACCTCTCGCACCACCGGCGCCAAGGCGTTGCCTGCTCGCCCCTCGCGACCGGCCTTCGATGTGCAGGCCATGCGTTCGGCGGTCACGCCGCAGCAGATTTCCACCGAAGAGACCAAGGTCCGCCAGGTCGAGGAATCCATCCGGGTGTTCGTCCGTGTTGCCGACCCGAAGTTTCGCCAGGTCGTGCCCATGCGGTTTTTCAATCTCACATTGACGCCGGCCGAAGCGGACGCCTGCAGCGCCGACTACCTGGAAGAAAAGAGTCCGCGCGGGGGCGTGGCCCGGGTGCTGGTGCGTATTGTGGCCGTGGTCGCTCGCATGACCACGGAAATGGAAGAACTCAAGCGGGCAGAAAACGCGCCGTCGCTGTGGAAGCTGCACGCCGACTCCCTTCTGGCGCTGCTGGAAGTGGCTTCTGCACTGTCGGAAAACGCCGCCAGGGTGGCCAGGGAAGCCGGCGCCGAGGGTAACAGCGCGGCCGGCGACACCATCAAAGTGTCGCTGCAGAGGCTCCGTCACCGGTGCGATCTGATCGGCGACACCCTGGCCCAAACTGCACGCCGGGCCCAGACGGTCTGAACTCCGAAGCATGTCTGTCCGCGAATTAATGATCCAAATAGCCTCCGGGGCTCATTTCAGCATCCAAAGCCTGTTCATGCACTCGCTGAAACGACATTTCGCGTGGAGTTTTGCGCTGATCATATTTATCGGCTTGTGCTCTCCCTTCACGTCGGGCTATTCGGTGCTGACCCACGAGCAGGTCGTGGACCTGATGTGGAACGACCACATTCAACCCTTGCTGCTCAAGCGCTTCCCGGACGCCACGGAACAGGACCTGCAGAAAGCCCATGCCTACGCCTACGGCGGATGCGTTCTGCAGGACATGGGCTACTATCCGTTCGGCAATAAGTTCTTCAGCGATCTTCTCCACTACGTGCGCAGTGGCGACTTTGTGGAAGCGCTCCTGCGGGACTCCTCTGACCTCGACGAATATGCTTTCGCGCTCGGCGCCCTCTCCCACTATGCTTCCGATAACAGCGGGCATCCCACCATCAATCGTGTGGTCGCCCTGGAATTTCCCAAGCTGAAAAGGAAATACGGCGACACCGTAACCTATGGGAATGATCCCAAGGCCCACATCCGGACCGAATTCGGTTTCGACATGGTGCAAGTGGCCAAAAACCGCTATACCTCCGATCGCTATCACGACATGATTGGTTTCGAGGTTTCCAAACCACTCTTGGAGCGGGCCTTCTTTGAAACTTATGGCCTGAAGCTTGACGATGTCTTCGGCAGCGTCGATCTGGCGATCGGCAGTTACCGGCGCAGCATAAGCGTTCTGATCCCGGAAATGACCCGGGTGGCCCTACTCTCGCGGCGGGATGTGATCGTGAAAGAGACGCCCAACTTCAACAAGAAGAAGTTTCTTTACCATCTTTCTCGCAGCAATTACGAGCATGAGTGGGGCACGGTGTATCGCAAGCCCGGACTCGGAAGCCGG
>DATNCJ010000024.1:0-64405 GCA_035607215.1 Candidatus Eiseniibacteriota bacterium | reverse complement strand
GGCGCTGGACCTGCTGGCCTCTGATACCTCTGGCGGAGAGGCGCAGCGCAAGGCAATTCAGGACAGTGCCGAAGGTAAGCTGAAACAATTGGCCGCCGGGCCGCAGTAGCAGCGGGCCCAGTCGGGCCGCCGAGGGTTGGGCACAGCCGCACAGTTTCCAATAACAAGCGCGTCGCTTTCCGGGGGCTCGTCAGGCTATAACAGATGTAGCAGGCCTTGGGGAGCGCTGCGGAACCACAATGGCACAGAACTACTACGAGATCCTGGGTGTGACACCGAAGGCTACGCCCGAGGAAATCGAAACCGCATTCAAGAAGAGGGCGAGAGACGTTCATCCGGACACGGTCGCGCCGGGGAATCCGTACTTGCGTCAAGTTGCGGCGGAAGCGTTTAAGGATTTGTCGGAAGCGAAAGCCATCCTGCTGAATCCGACGGAGCGAGAAAAGTACGACGCAAAGCTGGAGTACGCGCGGACGGCGGAAAAAGGCGCGGCGGGAGCGGCGTCATCCTCGCAGGGCGCGGGAAATTCGCGAACCGGTGCGGCTGCGCGCGCTCCGCGGCAAGCGCAAAAGCCGGCTGCGCGCACGGCCAAAGCGCACCCCCCCCTGCGTATCGTGTGGAAGCCCGCACGCGCGAGCCTAGTTAGCTTTGCGTTCGTGGTCATGGGGCTGGCCGCGATCTTTTTTATCGGCTGGTTGATCCTGACCGAATCCGCGCCGCCACTGTGGATCACGCTGCTGACCGCGGGGCTCGGCGCGCTTTCGGTACGCCATGGATTGAAACCCAGCGCGAATGCGAGATTGCGCACGGGAATCGTTCCGGCGCTGATCGGCGGGTTTGCGGTCGCGTTTGTATACTTCACGATCTGGTTCCCGTCGGCGTCGAGCGTGGTCACGCCTACGAGCCCGGGAGAGGGTGCGGCGGATGCGGCGGCGATGCATCCGGGAAACGAGACCAAAAAAACATCTGCCGCGCGTGGAAATGGGCCGGGAGCAACAGTGGTGGCCGTCGACGAAAGCGGTGCGGATGTTCCGGGGTTTGTCACCCGAGTATGGAAGAGCGTGCGCGATGGCTCGAACTATCGAACCCGGGCGGGACGTTCCTTGCTGTTTCTGGAGCCGGTGGAAGGTCGCGAAAAGGCCTCTGGCGAGATCACCCACTGCGAATTCCACCGAAGCGCGGACAACAACAAGCAGAGCTGGAAGGGCGTCTGCGCGGAGCGGGATCCGCAGGATCGCAGCACGCATTATTCATCCGCGGAAATCAAGACATTGTCCGATACGCAATTGGAGGGAAGTACCGAAAACATCCCGGCATTTCTCATGGTGGCAATCCCAGAGGCGCAAATCAATGGCGCGCCGGCGGCGCGGACCACAGAGGCCGAGCCGGATTTGTCAGCTCTCAGCGATCTGGAGAAGCAGTCCCTGGCGACAGCGTGCGCGTCCGAAAAATTGTTGCAGGGACCTATGCAATATACCCAGTGCGTCAAGACCCAACTTGAAGCCTTGCGGAAAGCTCCGAAGACGCCGGATCTTTCCGGATTGAGCGAACGGGACCACGATGCCGTGGAGCTAGTGTGCTCCAGCGCCAAATTGATCGAGGGACCCGCATCGTACAACCGCTGCCTGACGCGGCAGCTGGACCTGCTCAAGAAGCAACAGCAGCGGCGGCGGTGAGTTTGTGGAGGGAACAACCAGGCGCGAGGCGGCCCAGATATCCGTGCGGCTTGCGAAAGCCGAGGATTGCGAACAAGTGGCATGGATGTGCGCTGAGTTGTGGCCGGACGCGTCGGCGGAAGAGCATCTGAGCGACTTGGCTCCGAAAGTCGCGGGGACATCGACGAGACTCCTGCCGATTGTGGTGTTTGTAGCCGAGAGCGCGCATGCAGGGACGCGAAGCGACGGTGGGACATTGATCGGATTCGTGGAGGTGGGCCTGCGCTCTCATGCCGACGGATGCGATGAATCGCAGGCAGTCGGGTTTCTCGAGGGCTGGTTTGTCAACAAGGATTGGCGCGGGCTTGGAATCGGTCGAATGTTGATCGAGGCTGCAGAAGAGTGGGCGAGCAGGCAAGGCTGCAAAGAAATGGCGTCAGATACGTGGATCGACAACGAGCCATCGCAGCGCGCGCATGAAGCGATGGGCTACGAAGTCATGGACCGTTGCGTGAACTATCGAAAGAGGCTGTAAATACGCAATCTTCCGCACTCTTCGGTTCGAGATCTCGCCGGCCGCTACAGGTCGTCTGGAGAAAAATTCGAAAAAGCGTCGGGCGCGGCTTCTTCAAAGCGCGTGAAGCGGCTACGGAAAACGAATTTTACGTTTTCGGTCGGGCCATTGCGCTGCTTCGCGATGCGTAGCTCCGTCTCTTCGCGTTCTTCGGGGCTGGCGCCGGCTTTGAAGAAATTCGGGCGATAGATGAACATCACCACGTCGGCGTCTTGTTCGATGGCGCCGGATTCGCGCAAGTCGGAGAGCTGCGGGCCGCGTTCATCGCGCTCGGGAGCGCGGGTCAGCTGGCTTAGGACCAGCACAGGGATTTGCAATTCCTTCGCAAGGCCCTTGAGGCCACGCGAGATGCTGGCAACTTCTTCCTGACGATTGCCGAAGCGGCCGCGCGCCGTGATCAACTGCAGATAGTCCACAACGAGCAGCGAAAGGCCTTTATCCCGCTTGAGGCGGCGGGCTTTCGCGCCAATCTCGAGCACGGAAATCGATCCGGCGTCATCGATCCAGATCGGCGCCGATGCGATCGTGCCCAACGCTTCGGTCATGCGGCGCCAGTCTTCGCGGCTGAGATGGCCGGTGCGGAATTTGTGCGCGTCGATCTGCGCCACCGAGGCGACAAGGCGCTGAAGCAGCGATTCCTTGGACATTTCCAGGCTAAAGAAGGCCATTGGATGGCCGCTGCGAATCGCGATATTTTCCGCGAGGTTCAGTGCGAGCGCGGTTTTTCCCTGGGATGGCCGGGCAGCAAGAATGAGCAGCTCGGAGCGCTGGAAGCCGGAGGTCAGCTTGTCCAATTCGGTGTAACCCGTGGAAACGCCGGTGATGCTCTTGCCTTCGCGAAAGATTTTTTCCAGGCGCTCGAAGTTATCGCGAACGATGTCCTTGACCGGGATGAGGCCGGCGCGGACGCGGTCTTCGGCGATGGCAAAGATCGTCGATTCCGCGTTGTCGAGAACGGCATCGGCTCCGTCTTCGCCCTCAAAGGCGCGCTGCTGGATGCCATGCGTTGCATGGATCAGATTGCGCAGCACGGCTTTTTCTTTGACGATGCGCGCGTAGTGCTCGATGTTCGATACGCGCGGCATACCATCGGCAAGCGAGGCGAGATACGGCGCGCCACCGGACGCTTCCAGATCGCCGCGGCGATGCAATTCTTCGGTGAGGGTGATGAGGTCGATAGCCTGCTGCGCTTCGCTGAGCGCGATCATCTGGGTGAAAACGCGGCGGTGCTGATCGAGAAAAAAATCTTCCGGTCGCAGATGCTCGATCGCAGCGTTCAGGGCGTTGTTGTCAAGCAACACGGCACCGAGAACGGAACGCTCGGCGTCCAGATTGCTCGGTAAGGGCCGCTCGAGCGTGGTGTCAATGGGCATAGCAATATGGCGCGAGTTGCGCGCGGCTTTCGCTTTCTATTCGCCTATTTGTACCATGCCGCGGCAGCGTGCGCAATCACCGGCAAGACCAGGAAAGTACAGGTATGGCAGATCGCAGAAGGCCTCGACCGTTCCCCTGATTCCGACCACGAGAAGACTGGTGAGCGCAGTGTGCGCGACTAGCGTCTGCGCGTCAATCCGGTTTCTTGTGCAGAGCTGTGAACGCCTGCGGAAAATGGTGAATATTTTTTGAAGAATTTAGTCCGAAATAAAAACGCCGCCATCCGAGGACCGCGGCGCCAAGAAAAAGATCGCGAAAAGAGATCTATTCTTCCTTGTTGACGTGAACTTTGACCTGCGCGATAACATCGCGGAAAACTTTGATCGTCACTGGATATTCGCCAATCGCTTTGATCGCTTCGGAAAGCTGTACCTGGCGCTTGTCGACCTTAAAATTTTGCGCGGCCAGCGATTCAGAGATGTCCGCGGTGGTAACCGAGCCAAACATCTGGTCGTTCTCACCGGTCTTGCGCGTGAAGCGAAGCTCGACGCCATTGAGCAGCGCCGCCTGTTTTTGCGCGGCCTCCAGCTCGGTGGCGGTCTTCTTGGCCAGCGAAGTGCGAATCCGCTCGAGGGCTTTCATGCTCCCGGTAGTGGCTTCGATGGCCAGCTTGCGTGGCAGCAGGAAATTGCGGGCGTAGCCGGACTTCACGGTGACGACGTCGCCGCGATGGCCGAGCTTATCGATGTCTTCCTGAAGGATTACTTTTTGCATTGCGATTCCTTTTACTCCTATGAAATCTTGCGGCGGCCGACCGCCGCGAAAAACCCTGATGCGAAACTGAGCGTTCCCAAAATTAGCCCAACCGGTGACGGCGGCTGAGCGGCGCCCTGCCAACTCGCCTGGCTATGCCTTCGGCGCTTCGCCGGTTGGCGCTGCCGGTGCTGGAGTTGTCGGTGGTACTGGGGCTGCTGGCGGTGCTGCCGCTGCCGGCGGATGGCCTGCCGGGGCGTGAGCGCCGGGAACGACCGGGCGCGGCGCCTGCGTGCCGGCGGCGCTGCCGGCGAAAGGCAACAGCGCGATGTTGCGGGCGCGCTTGATGGCTTCACCGAGCCAACGCTGATGTCGCGCGCAAACGCCAGTCATGCGTCGCGGCAGAATCTTGCCGCGCTCCTGCACGAACTGCGACAGGATGTCGGCGCGCTTGTAGTCGATAAAATCCATCTTCTCAACGCAGAACTTGCAGACCTTCTTCTTGCGAAAGTATTGGCGCTTACCGCGGCGCGGCCCTCCAGGACCTCCTGGACCCCCACCAGGTCCGCCTTCGCGACGTGGACCGCCGTGTCCACCACCGGGGCCGCCATGTCCGCCGCCGGGGCGATGTCCGCCTTCACTGCGCGGCGGGCCGCCGGGGCTTTGTGCTTGCTTTTGTTCCTCTGCCATACCTGCCTACCTTTCGGAATTGCCTCGATCCATCTAAATTTTCAGCCGCCAAAGCGATTTCACCTGCCTCAGCAGCGGCCACTACAACCAGCGGCGAACGGTAACCACGAGATCAGCCAGCGGCGGTCTGCTCGGACGCCGCAGCCGGTGCCGCGGCAGCGGGTGCGGGAGTACGGCGCGGACGGCGCGCAGCGCGCACTTCACGCTTGTGCTGGAGCTTCTTCTGGCGCTTGAGATCTTCGTCTAAGCGCACGGTCAGATACTTAATGACCACGTCCTGCACGCGGAGCCTGCGCTCAAGTTCGTGGATCAGTTCGCTGTTCGAGCAGCGAATCTGCTGATACACGTAGATACCTTCGCGATGCTTCGCCACGCGATAAGCGAGCTTGCGCGTACCCCAATGCTCGGTCTTTTCGATCTTGGCGCCCTTTTCGGTGCAGGTGTGCTCGATGCCGGAAATGACCTTCTTGATCTCGTCTTCCGGTGTCGCCGGGCGGGCGATGAAAATCAAGTCGTACAAACGCTCTTCCATGATGACCTCTTTCCTTCTGTCCCAGGCGCATGGCCCGGAAAAATCGTTGATGACGCTCTATTCCGCTGCGTCTTCCGTCAGCTTGCGGCGGTTATACTTCGTCATCGCCGCGTCCAGCCCCTGGGTCAAAATCAATTCCACCGCGTCGCCTGCTTCAGCGAGCATTTCCGTCGCAACTTCCAGCTCCGCCTTTTTCATCGGCCGCAGCACATACTCCCTGCGGCTACCGAGCTGAGGCCCCGAACCGGCGCCCAGCCTGAGCCTCGCGAACTGCTGCGTTCCGATCGACCCGATCACCGACTTCGCGCCGTTGTGGCTCCCCGCGCTCCCGTCGCTATTGATCTTGATCGTGCCCAGTGGCAACTGCACCTCGTCCCACATCACCAACAGGTCGCCGGGTTCCAGTGCGTACTTGCTCAGCAGCTCTCGAACCGAAATACCGCTGAGATTCATGTACGTTTGCGGCTTAGCCAGCAGAACTTCCTCGCCCGCCAACTTGCCGCGGCCTACCAGCGCCTTACCTTCCGGCCGTTCCACGCGAATCGAACCGCGATTCGCGAGTTCATCGACCGCCATAAAACCCAGATTGTGCGGCGTCCACTGATATTCCGGGTCTGGATTCCCAAGCCCCACAATGAGCCGCATAGTTCCGCATCCGCTGCGCCCTTGCTGCATCGCAACAGGCCGCCAGAATTACTTCTTCTTCTCCACCTTCTCGGGCTTGGCCTCGGCGCCTTCTTCGCCCTCTTCTTCCTTCTTGCCCTTCTTGATGACTTCGGGCTCGGCGGGCGCGGCGGCGTCAGCGGCCACGGCCTCGACGGGCTTCTCCTCTTCGACCTTGAGTGTGACAACGTGCACCAGAACGCGCTCGGGGTCGGTGATCAGCTTGATTTTCGCCTTATCCATCGGCAGGTCTTTCGCGCGCAGCGCCTGGTTCAGCATCAGCCCGCTGACATCAACACGAAACTCGGTCGGAATGTCGGCCGGCAAGCATTCGACTTCGACATCGCGCTCGACGATCTCAAAGACACCGCCCTGCACCTTCACGCCCGCGGGATCGCCGAAAGTGTGCACGGGAACTTCGACGCGCATGCGTACGTCCATGGCGACGCGAATCAGATCGACGTGCAGCAACTTGCCGGTGATGGGATCGCTCGACCAGTCCTTCACGATCGCCGGCTCATGCTTGCCACCCAGATCGACCTGGAACAGCGTATTGTGGCCGCTCTCCGAGCGCAGGATGGCGCTCACCTGCTTGGTGTTGACGGCCAGCGCGATTGCTTCGCCTTTGCCGCCATACAACACCGCAGGAACTTTGCCGGTCTGCCGCAGGCGGCGCGCTTCGTTCTTGCCGCGTTCCGCGCGGGGTGCTGCTTCGACTACGATTTTCTTTTGCTCAGCCATGCTGTATTTCCCTTCCTGCGTTTAAATCCGTGTGCAAATTTCGCGATCAGATAAACAGCTCGCTGATCGAAGTCTCTTCGTGAATCGAGCGAATGCCGCGGGCCAGCAAATCCGCGACACTCAAAACCTTGATCTTGCCCATCTTCAACGCGGCTTCCGTGATCGGCACCGAATCGGTCGCCAGCACCTGTTTGATTCGTGACTTCTCGATCCGCTCTACAGCCGGACCCGAAAGCACCGCATGGGTACATGCTGCGTAGACGTCCAATGCGCCTTCACGAATCAACGCATCCGCAGTTTTCACCAGCGTGCCCGCGGTATCAATGATGTCGTCGATGATCAGGGCCGTGCGACCGCGCACATCGCCGATCAGGTTCATCACTTCGCTGACGTCCACATCCACGCGCCGTTTGTCGACGATCGCCAACGGTGCGTCCATCTTCTTCGCAAAAAATCGCGCGCGTTCCACACCACCAGCGTCTGGCGAGACCACGGTCACATTCGGCAGCTTCAACTGCCGGAAGTGATCGACCAGCACCGGCGAACCGAACAAATGGTCGACCGGCACGTCGAAGTAGCCCTGGATCTGCGGCGCGTGCAAATCCAGCGTCAGCGCGCGGCTGGCTCCCGCGGTTTCCAACAAGTCCGCCACGAGTTTCGCTGAGATCGGGACGCGCGGCTTATCCTTGCGATCCTGCCGCGCGTAGCAGTAGTACGGCAGCACCGCGGTGATTCGCCACGCCGACGCGCGCTTGAACGCGTCGATCATCAGCAGCAGCTCGAGCAGGTGGTTGTCCACCGGATGGCAGCACGGCTGCACCACGAAAACGTCCGCGCCGCGAACGTTTTCGAGAATCTGAAAATAAATTTCGCCGTCGCTGAACCGGCCCAGCTTGGCCAGGCCCAGCGGCACGTCCAAATGCCTGCAGATATTCTCCGCAAGCGGCAAATTCGCGGTGCCCGAAAAAATCTTGAAGCGGTCGTCGTGCACGAAACGCTACTCCGCGCCTTGCCAACACACAAGGCCTACGAAAATGAAATCAGGGCACTGGTTTGCACACGGAATCGCTGCGGGCAAGAAGGCGCGCGGAACTACAACGCTCCTTTAACCATGCGAGCATACCTGTCGCGCGAAATTGCTTCGCAAACGAAGGTCTGTTCGTCCGGAAACCCAACAGCGGCTCGGCGCGCCAACGCTGGGCTCGGGAAAACTCCAAACACCGCCGAACCGCTACCCGCCAGCGAGGCTTCTGCGGCTCCTACTCGAAGCAAAACCCTTTTGATTGTAGCCAATCGAGGGTGACGCTGGAAAACAGCCCGCTCAAAATCGTTGGAGAGGCCAATCCCCTGCGTGCTCCAGCACAGAGCACAGAACTCCCAAAGTTTAGGGGTTGCCGCGGATTTTGTCAATTCAGGAGCGGCCACCCAGCGGAAGGCCTCCGGCGTCGGAACGCGGATCTCCCGAGGCACGACGACCAGCAGTGAGTGCTTCGGTATGCCAGGCAGTGGATAGATTTCGTCGCCACGATTGACGCCTAGCGCGCGCCCGCCGAACAGGAAGAACGGAACGTCCGCGCCCAGCGAAACAGCAATTTCGATCAAGCGCGGGGCCGGTAGCTTCTTACCATTAAGTTGCAGGTAGCCGAGCAAAGCAGCTGCGGCATCGCTCGAACCACCGCCCAGCCCGCCGCCCGCCGGAATATTCTTGCGCAGTTCGATTTCCACACCGGAACGAATCTTGAGTTCATGCCGAAGCAGATCGACCGCGCGATATACAAGATTCTTCCGCATGGGTTCTGCCGCAAGTTGAGTGTTGCCTTTGATCGTCAGAACGACGCCCGGATGCCGCGAGGAGCGCAGGAACAGCTCGTCGCGCAGTGAAATGGATTGAAAGATCGTACGCAGCTCGTGATATCCGTCGGGCCGCTTACCCAAAATATCCAGGCGTAGATTGATTTTCGCGAAGGCAGGGACTTTAACTTCGCGCATTCGGCTTATCGAGGCTTGGCGTCTTGACTGGAAGACTTTTGCGCCACGCGGTGCTTCGTCTGGGAAAGCTTCTTTTCCAGCTCGGCAATCTTGTCGGTTTCGATGTCCGCTGGCAGCGACCGGCGCCACTCCGAAATCGACTTCTCCCATTCGGCGGCAGCCAGCTCCGTCCGGCCGAGCTTGGAATATACGTCGCCCAGATGCGAGTGGATCGTAGGATCGTGACTTTCGCGCTCGACGGCTTGGCGCAGCGTGGCCTCCGCGTCCGCCAGCTTGTTTCCCTTGTAATAGATCCAGCCCAGGCTATCCAGATACGCGCCGTTGTAGGGATCTTCCTTCAATGCGCGTTGCAGCAAAGATTCCGCTTCATCCAGGCGCTGGCCCAGATCACCCAGCATGTAACCGTAGTAGTTCAGTGCGATCGCGTTCGTGGGATCGAGGTCCAGCACCTTCTTGAATTGTTCCTCGGCGCGATCGTAAAACTTCTGCTTCTCATAAATCGCGCCAAGCGCGAAGTACACCTGCTGGTTGTCGCGTGGCTGGCCGGGCAAGACCTCTGCAGCATGGGCCGCTTCCTCGGCCTCCTTGTATCGCCGCGCACGTTCATACACCTGCGCGATGTTCAGGTAAGTCTCGCGGTCCGCTTCTGGATTGTTGTTAGTGAGCTGAGCGCGAAGCAGCTTCGCGGCTTCGTCTACTTGCCCATTTTCGCCCAGCAGCAAGGCTTGGCGCGTCTTGATCGCCGGATCGCTGGGATACTTGGCCAGCGCTTCCTTGGTGGCCTGCAAAGCCTTCGGCAAATCCTTGGCTTCGCGGTACGCGGAGATGATCAGCAACCGCGCGCGGCGATCCTCTTCATCGCCCAGGTGCGCAAGCTCCTCATAAGTGTAAATCGCTGCGGCGTAGTTCTGCTTTTGCTGATAGGTCTGACCGAGCTGCTGATACAAGATCGCCAGCGAACGGCGCCGTGAGGGCAGTACCGGCGACTGTCCTTTCACCCCGGTCACCGCATCCGCCAGCACGCGAATGGCATCGTCAAAGCGGCCTTGCGCCTGGTACAGCATGGCCTCGTTGTACATGACTTCCAGACTGCCGGGCTCATACTGGCGAGCCTTCAGCAAATTTTCTTCGGCTTTGTCGAGTTGGTGTAGCTCGCGATAGATACGCGCGATGTGCAGGTAATTGTCGCCATCATCGGGCATCAGATCGATAAGCTTCTGATACACGGTCAGGGCGTCCTGATACTTTTCTTCGGCCATCAACGTCTGGCCAAGCCCGCGCAGATGACTTAACTCCGTGGGATCCAGATCCGTGGCCTTCTTGTACGCCTGTTCTGCCTTGGCAAGATCCTTGGTCTGCGTGTACGCCTCACCCAGAAGATCCAGCAGGACCGGCGAAGGCGCCCGGCTGGTCATGCCTTCCAGCAACGAGACCGCTTCGGTGGATTTCCCTTCATCCAACAAGAGCTGCGTGAGCTGCTCGATCGCAGCTTCGTTGTCGGGATCCGTCTTCAGGATCCCGCGCAACACGTCTTCGGCTTTGTCGTGATCGTTGCGCAGCCGGTAAAGCCGCGCGAGCCACAACGCGGATTCGGTATCCGAGGGATCGAGCCGGAAGATTTCCTTGTATTGCTCGATCGCACGTGCGGATACTTCGGACTGCCCCGCCGCGTTGGAATTCAAATCGCCGAGGCTACGCAGATAGATTCGCGCGAGCAGCCGCCGGGTCTGCACGTCGTTTGGATCGCGTTTGAGGATCTCCTGCGCCCCGGCGATGGCGTCGTGCACTCGCTGGGCCTTCCAATACATCTCCGCCAGGCGTTCACCGACAACGGCGGACTTGGGATCAAGCGCGTAGGCCTTTTTGTAGAACTCGATGGCTTGCGTGGCATATTCGGCCCGGCTGGTGTTCTCGTACTGCTGCTCGTAAATATGCCCCATTGTGAAATTGTAGTAGGCATCGGCGCGACCGACTGAGTCGGAAGCCGGCGTGGAAGCGGATGCGTCTGCCGGTGTTTGGGACGGGGGCGACGGCGGAGCGATGGACTGGCCTGAGGCGGGCTGCGCGACGGCCGACAGGGTGCCGACAGCAAGAATCGCCGCCGTTACGGACCATTTAAGCAAGCTCATAGAGACCCCGAAACGAAAAGTATCCCATGCACGGGAAACGGGGTCAAAAGCGAAAACCACGGCGTTTCGTGCCGACAGGACACTCAACTAGGATGCCGCAACGCCGCGAATCGTTCCCGCCAAAGAGCGGATGGACCCTATCTCTTTTGTCTATCGATACCTGAGGGGGCTTTTCAGTCGTTTGGACGATGTGTTTTGGTGTGTTGGTGATCGGCCAGCGGTTCCACCAGACGGAAAATGTGCTCCCCCTTGCTGGCATCGAACCGGTAGCGCAAGGTTGCATCCGCCGCGCGCCCCTCGCGAGCCAACTCCAGCTCCGGATTACCAAGAACGATTTCGCCATGGTTGGAAATACGCAGCTCGCTCCCCACCTGCAGAACAATTTCAGTCTCGCCGCTATCCGTGGCCCGTGTCGCTTTGCTGGCCATAAACCCTCCACTCCTCGAAATGGGACATCCGACCTCTTGACGAAGCGTTGGATGCAATCAAGGCAGGAAACGGCGCGTCAAGAATTGCAGGGATGGCACTTTGCCTTGACGGCTCGAGGTGTCTGTTAGTACAGCCCAGCCCAGACGATGGGCCCCCACGCAATTGGCGAAGGTTATGCCAAATCCCCTTCGCCTACCAACGCCCTGCCTTCCTCGCACTGTAGGCTACCGCTATTGCTGCCGCCAACCGCGCATTGGCCACCAGCAGCGCGACGTTCGTCTTCAACGTCTTCCCGCCGCTATGCTTGGCCAGATACCCCAACAAGAATGGTGTCACTGGCTTGCCTCGCACTCCCGCAGCTTCCGCGGACTCCAAAGCTGCGGCAACCAGCGATTCCACCTCGGCGCGACCCAGCGTCAGCTCTGCAGGAGGCGGATTCGCAATAACAACCCCCGCTGTCGTCCCTTGCCCCAGCCAACCCAAGTCCCAATGAATGCACATCAGCTTCGCGGCTTCGTCCGGACTATCGACGCGGTGTTGCAGCACGAGGCCACTTTCCCTGGAGTAGAATGCCGGAAACTCGGTCGTGCCGTAGCCCACCACCGGAATCCCGAGAGTCTCCATCACTTCGACCGTGCGCGGCAGGTCCAGAATGGCCTTCGCTCCCGAGCAAACCACCGCCACCGCGGTTCGCGCCAGTTCCGTCAGATCGGCGGAAATATCGAAAGTATTCTCGCTACCGCGATGCGCGCCGCCGATTCCCCCGGTTGCGACGATGCGAATTCCCGCGCGAGCCGCCACGAATACCGTGCCTGCCACGGTCGTAGCTCCAATGCGTCCCGAAGCCAGCACCGCGGAAAGATCCGAGCTGCTGACTTTGGCGACGTCGCCAGCGTCTGCGATCCGCGCGATCTGTTCGGTGCCCAGCCCCACGACGATCTTGCCGTCGAGAATCCCGATCGTCGCGGGCGTGGCGCCGCCATCGCGCACTGCCGCCTCCATTTCCAGCGCCGTATCGAGGTTGTGGGGCCGCGGCAAACCGTGCGCGATGACCGTGGATTCCAGCGCAACCACCGGCGCGCCCGCCACCAGCGCCGCCGCGATATCGTCCCGCACCGAAATCAATGGATCCAACGGCAACCTCCGAGTTTGCTTCTCGGTCTTATCACAAAGCGAGGTCTCCGGGAAAATTGGCTCGCCCGCGGTGCTACCATGCCACCGATATGCCAAGCCGCCCAGCCCAGACCGCGCCGGAAATCGTCGTCCTAGGCGACATTAATGTCGACCTGATCGGACTCACGAGGTCCTGGCCTCGCCCCGGCGAAGAATGCCTAGCCGACCATCTCGAGTTGCATTGCGGCGGCGTCGGAGCCAATTGCGCGCTAGCGCTTCGGAAATGGGGAGTCGTGCCGCAATTGATCGCTTCCGTCGGGCGTGACCCGCTAGGCGACACCGTCCTGGCTCGACTCGCAGCGAAGAGTATCGAGGTCCGCCACATCCAGCGCACTGAGCAAGCTACGACCGGCCTGTTGTACATCAATGTAACTCCCGACGGGCAGCGGACTTTTTTTGGCAGTCGTGGCGCAAACTCCCTGCTGCGGCCTCAACCCCCGAGATCGCCACTGCTCAAACGCGTCAGAGTGGCAAGTTTGATGGGCTACAGCTTTCTCGATCCCGGTCCAGAAAAAGCAGCGGGACAGATACTGCGAGCGGTGCGACGAAACCGAGGATGGGCGTCGCTCGATGTGGGCATGGAGCCAAGCCAGAAAATCCCCCGGAAGATTTTGCAAATCCTCAACCGAATCGACCTACTGCTCGTGAGCAACCAAGAGGCGAGCGCTCTGACTGGCCAACGGAACGCGCGCAAGGCGTTTCGAAGCTTGCAGCGTGCCGGCGCGAGGGAAATTGTCATGAAGCTGGGAAGACGCGGTTGCTTGCTCGTCGAGTGCGGCAAATTGCGGAACGTTCCCGGGTTCAAGGTACCATCTGTGGACTCTACAGGTGCAGGCGACGCCTTCACGGCGGCGCTTTTGCAGGCGCGATTACGATGGTGGCCGCCGACAGAGGCTGCTCTCGTGGCGAATGCTGCGGGCGCCGTAGCAGCGAGCGTGGTGGGCGCAGGAGACAGTGCGCTTGGGGTTAGAGAGATCGTGAAATTGATGCGGTCGCAGTCCCTTGCTCACGAGTGGGAGGCCACTCGACTTCGGGTGCTGCGACGTCTTTCGAACTTGGCTTAATGCAGAAAGTGCCGCATTCCCGTAAACACCATGGCCAACCTAAGTCGGTCCGCCGCGGCGATCACATCGTTGTCGCGCACCGAGCCGCCCGGCTGAATCAGCGCCGTCGCTCCAGCCTTCGCGGCCTCCTCCACGCCGTCCGGAAACGGAAAAAACGCATCCGATGCCACTACGCTCCCCGCTAGCGATGTCTGCGCCTTCATCACCGCGATCTTCACCGAGTCAACGCGGCTCATTTGTCCGGCGCCCACGCCGAGCGTCGCGGAATCTCGCGCGAACACGATGGCGTTGGACTTCACGTGCTTGGACACTTTCCACGCGAAGCGCATTGTGTGCATTTCTTCCGCAGTTGGCACACGCTTCGTCACCGTGCGCAACTCCGTATCTGACAGTTCGCCGAGATCCGGCTGCTGCACCAGCATTCCGCCGAGAATCCGTTTCAGTTGGAGCTCGCGATCCAGCTCCAGCGCCCCTTGCGGCAGTTCCAGCAGCCGCAGATTTTTCTTCGCGGCAAAGGCGGTTTTGGCCTTTTCCTCAAATCCCGGCGCCACAATACACTCTACGAAAAGCTTCGCGACTTCCTCCGCCGTCGCACCGTCCACCACTCGATTGAACGCCAGCACCCCTCCAAACGCGGAAATCGGATCGCAGGCGTATGCCTTCAGATACGCGTCGCGCAACGTCTCCTGCTCCGCCGTGCCGCACGGATTGTTGTGCTTGATAATCACCGCCGCAGGTTTGCGAAATTCCGCCGCCAGGCTCCGCGCGGCTTCCAGATCGACAAAATTGTTGTAGGACAGCTCCTTGCCCTGCAGCTGCGTTGCCGCCGCCAGCCCTTCCAGCGGCTTGCCGGCGTTCACGTAGAGCGCGGCTGCCTGATGCGGATTTTCTCCGTAGCGCAGTTCCTGCTTTTGCCGGATCGCGATGCTCAAGCGTTGCGGCAATGGCGATTTCTCCTGCAGGTTGACGGCGTCGGCCAACGCCGCAACGCGTTCAAGCTCCGTCGCGATCATTCCGTCATAGCGGCAGGTCGTGGCAAACACCTTGCGTGCCAGGTCCAGCCGCGTTGCCAAAGCGGTGTCGCGAGATTTTTCCAGTTCGCCGGCCACCCGATTGTAGTCTGCTGGATCGCACACGACCGAGACGCTCTCGAAATTCTTAGCTGCCGAGCGCAGCATCGTCGGTCCACCGATGTCGATATTTTCAATCAGCTCCTCGGCCGTGAGTTGGGGTTTCTCCGCAGTAGCTTCGAAGGGATAGAGATTTACTACCACCAGATCGATCGGCTGAATTCCGTGCTCGGCGGCCTGCTTTTGATCTTCGGCGAGCCGGCGCCGGTACAGCAATCCGCCATGCACCTTGGGATGCAGCGTCTTCACGCGCCCACCGAGCATCTCCGGCCAACCGGTGAAGTCGGCAACATCGCGAACGGGTATCTGCGCATCACGCAGCAGCTTGGACGTGCCGCCAGTGGAGAGCATCTCGATGCCGAGCGCGGCCAAGCGTTTGGCAAACTCGACGATCCCGGTCTTGTCAAATACGCTGATCAGCGCGCGTGCCACTGCCATGTGAAGCCTCCGCGAACAAAAAGCACAACAGTGTAAGCGGGGTTCGACAGAAATGGCAAAAGCGGAAACCGTGCTTGTGGAAATGTAGCCTGCGGGGCAAACCTGGCGACGTTCCACAGGCGAAGTTCAGCATGAGAAGTTCAGCTCTTGACCAGGGCTTTGAGTTTTACCTGGCCGTCGACGGTCTCAACCACATATTCGACGTCGCGGCAGTTCTGCTTGGATTGCAGGTCCTTCGTTTTTTTGCGGACGAATTCCTTGAAGCCGTCGGGCGAGAGCTTGCCGGTTGCTTCTCCAGCGCGAGCCTTGGCCTGCAGAAATGCCTGGTACAGTTGGTCGACTTTTTCTGTCTCGCGCTCGGGCTCGGAACATACCATCCGAAAAGCGCCGGCCTCGGCCGCCTTTGAAACGTTTGCCGCAGGCGTGGAGACGACCGTAGCTGCCGGCGGCGCGGCTGCTTGGGATTTGGCGCGTTCCGCCTCAATCGCCTTGGCGGCCGCCCCAAAATGCCGCTGCGAACGGCCTTCTTCCTTTTGCTGCGTGCGCTTGCGGAAAATATCTTTGTACTTCGCGTACGTCTGCGTGAGGTTGTTGTAGCGAAAGCGCTGCCCGAACTTCAGTTCACCGCTGCGTTCCGCGTAGCGCTTGACGATCAACTCGATTCGCCATTCAATTTCGGTGGGTGGGCGCTTCCTGCCGCCGCCGAAATATTGGTCGTACTCAATCTTGAGCTGGCGAATATCCCGCTCGAGCTGACCTAGCTCTTCGTCGATAGAGGCCATGGATGGGCACAACCCCCTTGTCCCATGCTAGGAGTATGGAAAGCGACCCGTCAACGGTACCCGCAGGCAACGCTGCCGATTCAGCACGTAACTCCCGTGTCTCGCGTCGATACGCATCACCTGTCCAACCGTACAGGCGGCTCGGCACGTTGCCCGCGGCGCCGCGTCTGTGCTGAAATGGCGGCATGGAGCCTCGCCAAAAGCGCGCCTTGACGGCCGAACAAGCCGATCTGTTGCGGCAGATTCCGTCCGTCGATGAGTTGCTCGCGCAACCTGGCCTGGCCCGGCTGGCAGAGCGAATCGATCGCAACGTGCTTCTAGAGGTGACCCGCACGGTCTTGGCCGAGGTGCGGGCGAAAATCGCCGAAGAATCGCGCTTGGCCGTTGCCGCGCTTGACCCCGCGTCGCTCGAAACCCGCATCACGGAAATGGTTGAACAGATTTTGTCACGATCGTTGCAACCGGTGATCAATGCCACCGGGGTCATCCTGCACACCAACCTGGGTCGCGCTCCTCTCACCGCGGCCGCCATTGAGGAATTTCGCCGCACCGCCACGCAGTACAGCAATCTCGAATACGATCTCGAAGCCGGTGCTCGCGGCAAGCGCGACGTTCACACCGCGCAGCTCCTGGAACGATTGACAGGAGCGGAAGCCGCCATGGTCGTGAACAACTGCGCTGCCGCTGTCTTGCTGGTGCTGGCGGCGCTCGCGAAGAGAGGCGAAGTCATCGTCTCCCGCGGCGAACTGATTGAGATTGGCGATGGATTCCGTATCCCGGAGATCATGGCCGAGAGCGGAGCCGTATTGCGCGAAGTGGGCACCACAAATCGCACGCGCGCTGCCGACTACGAGCGTGCAATCGACGAACACACGAGACTCCTGCTGCGCGTGCATCCGTCCAATTTCACGATCAGCGGTTTCACCGACAAGCCCTCGCTCGAAGAACTGGTTGCGCTCAGCAGGCGCACAAACCTGCCTCTCGTGGAAGATCTCGGTTCGGGATGCCTCGTCAATCTTTCCGCAGCTGGCATCACCGAGCCGGTCGTGAAGCAGAGCATCGACGCAGGCGTTTCACTGGTTATGTTCAGCGGCGACAAACTTCTCGGTGGCCCGCAAGCCGGAATCATCGCCGGCAAGAAGGAACTGGTAACCAAGGTGCGTCGTCACCCGCTGTTTCGCGCTCTGCGTGTCGACAAGCTCACCATCGCCGCCATGGAAGCAACTCTGGGCGCCTACCTGCGAGGTGCGATCGACGAGATCCCGGCGCTGCGTATGATTCGGTTGAGCGTGCAGGAATTGCAGCGCCGCACCGATGGTTTTCTCCGCGAACTGATGCCGCAGCTACCTGCAGGAGAAGCGGAAGTGGATATCGTCGATGGCGCATCGCTCGCCGGTGGCGGTTCGACGCCCACGCAATCACTGCCCACGAAGATCGTCCGCATTGCCAGCGCCCGCTATTCTGCCGCACAGCTCGAGCAGCGCCTCCGCCGCGCCCCCGCGCGCATTTCCGTGATCGCCCGCGTAGAAGAGAATCGCCTGGTCCTCGATTTACGCACCGTCTTCCAGGAACAAGAGGCGCCGCTGCTAAAAATGCTGGTAGCCGCGCTACGCTGAAAGGCAATCGTGCTGGCTTTCCAAGTTGTCCGCGGAAAACTTAAACGCATAACCCGGTCCATGCCAAAGCCAATCCCCGGCTGGGCCCTCATTCGTGTGCGGCTGGCAGGAATTTGCAATACCGACATCGAAATTCTGCGCGGCTATCATGCCTTTCGCGGCACGCCAGGCCACGAATTCGTCGGTGAGGTCATCGACGTCAATAGTCCATCGCCCGCCCTGCGCAAGAAGTGGCAGGGCCGGCGCGTAACGGGCGAGATCAACGTTTCATGCTCCGCGTATAACTATCAGCCGCGGTGCGAATTCTGCCGCCGCGGATTGCCCACTCATTGCGCGCGGCGAACGGTGCTCGGCATCGTCAATCTCGACGGCGCCTTTGCGGAATATCTGGCATTGCCGCTTGAAAATCTTCACGCCGTACCCGATTCTGTCAGCGACCAGCAGGCCGTTTTCGTCGAACCACTGGCAGCTGCGTGCGAAATTCTTCAGCAGGTGGATGTTCGAGGTGTCCGCGAAGCCGCGGTCCTGGGCGACGGCAAGCTGGCGCAATTGATCGCCCGCGTGCTATGCACGGCCGTTCCCCGTGTCGTGATGCACGGAAAACACGAACGCAAGCTGGCCCTCGCCCGACGCGCCAACATCGCCACGAAACGCGTGCTTGGGAAACCCGGCGATCTCCGCCGCATCAAACAGACGTACGATCTGCTCGTCGAAGCTAGCGGCTCACCCACCGGCCTCGCGCTCGCTCAACATATGACCAAGCCGCGCGGCACGCTCGTGCTGAAATCGACGTTCCACGGCGCCGCGCCGGTCGAGACCTGGCCGATCGTGGTCAAGGAAATCACCGTCATCGGCTCGCGTTGTGGGCCATTCGGCAAAGCGCTGGCGCTCCTGCAGTCCGGCAAAGTCGATCCCACTCCGCTCGTTACCCAGACGTTTCCACTCGCCGCCGCTCCGCAGGCGATCGAATTCGCACAGCGCCGCGATGTCATGAAGGTGTTGCTCAGTCCCGCAGGCTGATACTCACGCGCACGAGGCCGTCAGGCGCGCGAGTTAGTCACAACCGATTGATGCACGACGCCACGCAAGCAGCGCCAAATCCATTGTCGATATTAACCACTGACACATTCGATGCGCAGCTGTTCAGCATGCCGAGCAGCGCAGCGACGCCACCAAAGCTGGCGCCGTAGCCGGTGCTGGTCGGCACGGCAATCACTGGCGCTGCCACCAATCCGCCGACGACGCTCGGCAGCGCGCCCTCCATCCCCGCGATGCAAATGATGACGCGCGCAGTCGTAAGCTTGGTGCGATGCTCCAGCAGCCGGTGGATTCCGGCGACGCCTACGTCGTACAAATGTTCGACGCGATTTCCCATCATGCGGGCGGTGAGCAAGGCTTCCTCGGCGACCGGAATGTCGCTCGTTCCCGCCGATACCACGCAGATCGTCCCCTTGCCCGAAATTTCGGCGTTACGCTCGATCGTGATCAGTCCAGACAGCGCATGAAATTTCGCGGCTCGGCTGGTGCCGGAATTTAGGCGGCGTACCGCCGTAAACGTGCTGGCGTCCGCCCGTGTCACCAGAATATTCTGCCGGCTGCCCCTGTGTCCCAGCATTGCCCGCACGATTTTCGCAACCTGCGCGGGAGACTTACCCTTCGCGAATACTACCTCCGCATAGCCTTGCCGCAACGCTCGGTGATGATCCACCTTCGCAAAATCCAGATCCTCGAACGGCAGATTCCGCAACTGCTCAACGGCGCTCCGCAGGGTAACTTTCCGCGCGGACACACCTTCCAGCAGTCGTCGCAGCTCTCGCTCGTTCATGAATTTACCCGGGACACGTCTATGGAGTAGCGTCTATGGAGTAGCGTCGCCCATCAGTTTTCGCAACGGCTGATTGTCCGCATAAACACGCCATTCCGCAATCCGCCGCTCTTCCACAACCGCGCCCCAGGCTGCCGGAACCTGCCAGAACTTTTCCGGGGACTTCGCCCCGTCGCTCCCGCAGCATGTGCCGCTGGCCACTCCGAAAATCGCCAGCCGGTTTTTCGTCTGAAAAAATTCCTCGGCGCGCACATTGTAGTCGGCTACCGTCTTGAAATACGCTTTCCAACCTTGCCGCACCGTCTCTCGGCCCATGAAGCGCTTTCCCAGCGGATCCTGAAAGATGTGTTTCTCGGTCATCAGCTCGCACAGCGCGTCGACATTCCCGGCATTGATGCGCTTGATGAAATCCATCGCCACCTCGATAGGTTCCAGCGATTCCGTCATCGATCTCCTTCGGGCCGGACGGCTAGTATAGCGCGCGATGACGGCTTGCCCAGCTTGGTTGACACCGTAACCCCGCGCTGCGAGACTCATCTTATCCGCGCACAGTATGGCTGAATCTCAGGGACAAATCGTTACCGTAGGTGTAACCGGAGCCAGTGGCGCCATTCTGGCGCAAAAAGCACTGACGTTGCTCGACGCTGACCCGCGCGTGGCGCGCGTCCATCTCATCCTCACGGACACTGGCCAGCGCCTTTTCGCCGAAGAACTCGGCGTTGCCCCAGGGGAAGCCAGGCAGCTCCCGAGTCGCGTTCTGGGGCATCCGGCGAACAAAATTGAAGTCCTCCCGAACGAGGATGTCGGCGCATCCGTCGCCTCCGGCAGCTATCAGGTTAACTCCATGATCGTGATTCCCTGCTCGATGGGCACGCTGGCGGCCATTGCCAACGGCGTCAGCGACGATCTCGTATCGCGCGCCGCCGACGTGATGCTGAAAGAAAATCGAAAACTGGCCCTGTGCATTCGCGACACGCCCTTCAATCGAATCCATCTGGAAAATATGCTGCGCGCGCAACAGGCCGGCGCAGTGATCATGCCCGCCATTCCCTCGTTCTATCACCAGCCAAAGACGATAGATGATCTGGTGACCCAGTATGTCTGCCGCGTGCTCGCGCAAATCGGCCTGCCACAAGACAAAATGTACCGCTGGCAGGGCAAAGCCGCGTCTCGGGAAGCCAAAGCATGAGCAGCCGCATTCGCACCGTGCTCGAGATGATCAAGTTCGAGCATTCCGTGTTTGCGCTTCCCTTTGCGCTGACGGGTGCTCTCCTAGCCGCGCGCGCCACCCATCACGACTGGCCTACTTGGCAACAAGTTGCCTGGATCGTCGTGGCGATGGTTTCGGCACGCTCTGCGGCGATGACAATGAACCGCATCGTCGATTTGCGCTATGACCGAGAAAATCCCCGGACCAGGCAGCGCGCGCTGGCGACCGGTGCGCTCTCCGTCTCCTTCGCGTGGGCTTTCACGCTGGTTGCCGTTGCGATTTTCTTCGTTGCGGCTGGGCGACTAAATCCGCTGGCGTTGAAGCTGGCGCCGCTCGCCATCGCCATTCTCTTTTTCTATTCGCTCACCAAGCGTTTCACCAACTGGTCGCATCTTTTCTTAGGCTTTGCGCTCGGCATCTCACCGGCCGCGGCATGGATCGCGATCACTGGCGGACTCGATGCCCGCATGCTGATCTTGTGCGCCGCGGTCACTCTTTGGGTCGGCGGCTTCGACGTGCTTTACGCCTGCCAGGACCTTGACTATGACCGAAGCGCTGGCCTGTACTCCGTTCCCAAGCGCTTTGGCATCGCGAACGCTCTGCTCATTGCGCGCGTGATGCACTTCGCCGTGGTCGCGCTGCTCTCGTGGCTCGCCGCGAGCTTCGCGCTGCCCTGGCCCGCGTGGCTTGGTATCGTGGTGGTTGCCGCCCTGCTCACTTACGAACATTCGCTCGTGAAGGCCAACGATCTGAGCAAGCTCGACGCTGCGTTTTTCACCATGAACGGTTATATTAGTATGTCGTTCTTGTTGTTCTGGGGCGCTGCTGCTGCCGTTTGGCGCGTTTGACGCCGTCGAAACGTTTGGGCAAGAAGAAATGAGCCACACACTCACCATCACCGACCAGCGGCTGAAGCCCATGGCCGACAAAGTCCTGGCTGGCGAACGCCTGAGTGTCGACGACGGCATTTTGCTGTACCGCTCGCCCGATCTGCTGGCCGTCGGCTGGCTCGCCAACCACGTTCGCGAAAAGCGCCACGGCAACGTTACCTACTTCAACGTCAATCGCCACATCAATCCCACCAACGTCTGCGTCGCGCACTGCAAGCTCTGCGCCTTCGGCCGCGATCCCAATGTTCCCGGCGCGTACACCTTCGCCCTCGAAGAAATCTACCAGCGCGCCGAACAAGGGGTCCGCGAAGGCGCCACGGAATTCCATATCGTCGGCGGCCTGCATCCCGATCTGACCTTCGACCACTACCTCGAGATGGTTCGCGGACTGAAACAGCGCTGCCCCACCATTCACCTCAAAGCCTTCACCATGGTGGAAGTCCACTTCTTCTCGCGTATCGCCAAAATTTCCGTGGAAGAAGTGCTGCAAAAAATGAAGGAAGCCGGCGTGGACTCTTGCCCCGGTGGCGGCGCCGAAATTTTCCACCCGCGCGTCCGCAAAATTATCTGCGATCACAAAACCAGCGGCCAGATGTGGCTCAACACCGCGCGAAAGGCCCATCAGGCAGGGCTGCATTCCAATGCCACCATGCTCTACGGCCACGTCGAAACCGAAGAAGAGCGTGTCGATCACCTCGTCAAGCTGCGCGAACTCCAGGACGAAACGAAGGGCTTCGTCGCCTTCATTCCGCTGGCCTTTCACCCGGACAACACCGCGCTCTCGCACATTTCGAAGCCAACGGGCTACGCCGACCTGCGCAACATCGCCGTTTCGCGCCTGCTGCTCGACAATTTCGATCACATCAAAGCGTACTGGATCATGCTCACGCCCAGCATCGCGCAAATCGCGCTGCGCTTCGGCGCCAATGATCTCGACGGCACAGTGGTGGAAGAAAAGATCTACCACGACGCCGGCGCGAAGACCTCGGAATTCACGCCACGCGCCGAACTCGAGCGCCTGATCCGCGCCGCCGGCCGCGTCCCCGTCGAACGCGACACCCTCTACCGGCCCGTCGATCGCTCGAAGATGCCGCCCATCCAGCCCCCGCCACCTCGCGACCTCGTCTCTCTCACTCTCAACGTGTAGTAAGCATGTTACAATGCGCTTTCGACGCGCCACCATGCGGCAAGTCATTATCTATCCCGGCGAAGACGGCTTTTGCGTAGCGGAATGCCCTAGTCTGCCGGGATGTATCAGTCGGGGCGAAACCAAGGATGCCGCAATCGGAAATATCCGCGAGGCCATAGAAGGGTACGTTTTGTCCATCGAGGAAGACGGTCTTCCCGTTCCACCGCCTCTGTGTGAGGCTGTTCTCATAACAGTATGACCAGGTTGCCGCGCCTTTCTGGGCGCGACTGTGTATCAGCGCTTCTTCAGGCAGGATTTCTTCTCAAACGACAGCATGGAAGCCACATCATCCTCAGACGCGACTCGCCGTTTGCGCAAGTTTAGTCCCGGACCACAAAGAAATTGATAAGGGAACACCTCGTGCGATATTGCGCCAAGCCGGCATTTCCGTAGAGGAATTTGAACGACTCCTGTGATTGTTGCGCCCCCTAAAGTTCTCCTTCCGACCCCGCAACCCAGGCACTCAGCAAGTGGTACAGGTTCGCCGGCACGTGAAGCCCATCGGCGCGCCCGGCAAAGTATCGCGCGTTGATCGCGTCGCGCGCGAGATCTTCGACGTCCTTGTAACCCGCCTGCGTAAACTCCGCGACGATCTTCCGCGGCGCAAAGAACAACCGGAAGGGTTCGCCGGCAGCGGCCACGCGGCGCTTCACGCCCTCAAACACGAGTCGCTCCAGCAGCCCCAGCGAAGACGGTTCCACCGCGTAGTCCAGCGCGATCCCAGTGCCGGCCGGCAACGAACCGATAAACTCGATCGTGGAAGCGAAGGCCTCACGCGTCAGGTACATCACCACGCCGAGCCATGAAAAAAACGCTGGCTCCTCGTGTTGGAAGCCGGATTTCCTTAATTCCTCGCCCAGGCTCTGCTGCTCGAAGTTGACGGGCACGAAGGAAAGTTCCGATGGGAGCTCGATTCGCGCCGCACTCAGCAATTCGCGTTTCCAGGCCTGCGTCGCCGGATGGTCCACTTCAAAGACGTGCAATCCCTGGTGGCGAAATCGATTGCGATATGCGAAGGTGTCCAGTCCCGCGCCCAGCACCACGTACTGCCGCACGCCGCGAGAAACCCCGGTGGTCAGTTGATCTTCCGCGTAGCGGCTGCGTACCGCCATCATGGCCCGCAATGCGCGTGAGAATCTGTCCTCGTCCTTTGCAGTTTTCGCGCGCAGTTCCGACGCCGCGCGCTCCCCAAGGATCGCCACCGCCACAGGATCGTCGAAGACCGGGGGCTTATCTACCAACTGATGCGCCGCTCGACGTATGGCCACGCGTTCCGCGGTTCGGCTGGGTCGTGCGTCGTGCATGCAGATTTCCCTCTAGACGCGATACGCTACCGAGGCCATCGAGGTTTCAAGCGCGATCTTCGCTCCAAATCCCGGCATCCAAGCCGCGACGAGAAAGGATGCTCCACGCAAAATGCGCACGATCCTGCTGCTCACCATCTCCAACATCTTCATGACCTTCGCGTGGTACGGCCACCTCAAGTATCGCAGCGAAGCGCTCTGGAAAGTCATTCTCGCCAGTTGGGGCATCGCTTTCTTCGAATATTGTTTCCAGGTGCCCGCCAACCGGATCGGCTCGTATGAATTTTCCGCCGCCCAGCTCAAGACCATTCAGGAGGTCATCACTCTCGTGGTCTTCTCGATTTTTTCTGTCACCTATCTGGGCGAAAAACTGAAATGGAACTATGCTGCCGGCTTCGCCTGCCTCGTCCTCGGCGTGTTCTTCGTCTTCCAGAGATGGTGAGCTTACCGGTCGACTCCTCAACGGATCGCTCGCGGCACCCACGCGACCATCTCTTGCCGTCGCGCAAAATGCAGCAACGGCTTGCCTTCGGGCGTCGGCAGGCTGGCGGCCTCGATCATCGTGTCTTTTTCAAATTCCGCTTCCGCCTCCTGCAACTGCCATGGTGGATGATGAATTTCGCCGCGAAGCACTCGGCCTTTTCCCGACGCCGCATACAGGCAATACCGTTCAGTCAAGAAATGTTCCAGCGTTCCGCGTCGAGGTTCAAAAATATCATCAACCGACCGATAGCGCCCGCGCAGCGCTGCCGCCGGGGCTCCACCATGTGTTCTCTTGCTGTCGTACTGAATCCAGCCGTCTCGCTCGATGCACGACATCCGTGCTCGAAAGTAAGGCAAGTGAAAGGTCATGCGCGCCGTGGCCACCGCGATGGCATTCGCGGCGTCCAGGCTAAAAAACCAAACGCCGGGCTTGCCCTCTGCCTTCACATACGTTCGCACATTCAGTTCCGGGAATGCCGACAAACCCGGGATCGCCGGCGTGAATCGCAAGCGCACGCCTGACATCCGAAAGGGCACAACCCCAATCCAAGCGTCCCCTTCGAACGTATCGATCTCCAGCGCCCTTGGAATTTGCTCTCGCAAAAATCTACTGTCGATTCTCCAGTGCGCAAACAATAAGTCGTGCCATGACTGCGCCATCACCCACCGGTCATCGGGCAGCGCCCAAGGACGATGCTCGGTCTTACTCAGTAGTTCTTGCATCCAAGTCGTGAGGTAGAGCCGTGGTTGACGTACAGCCTCGCCAAGCCTCATTCTGAATATACCCTTCGAGTGCGCGCGAGAATCGAATTCTCGGCGTTCAAAACGGTGGAAACCTGCAAAAGGAGCGATTCCAATGCAACGCAAAGCAAGCGCGGTGTGGCAAGGCGATCTAAAAACCGGCAAGGGCTCGATCTCAACCGAGAGCGGCACGCTGAAGCAGACCCAATATTCCTTCAGCACGCGTTTCGAAAATGGCGTCGGCACGAACCCGGAGGAATTGATCGCCGCCGCTCACGCGGGCTGCTTCACCATGGCGCTTTCCGCGCAACTCGGCGGCGCCGGCTACACAGCCGAAAAGCTTGAAACCACAGCTACGGTCACGCTCGACAAGGTTGGCGACGGCTTCAGCATCACCAAAAGTCATCTCGATCTGGTGGCCAAGATTCCCGGCGCCGACAAAGCCAAATTCGACGCCGCCGTAAAAGCCGCGGAAACCGGCTGCCCCGTCTCCAAGTTGTTCAAAGCCGAAATTTCCGTCAACGCGCGCCTGGAATCCTGAGCAAGCCGCCGCTGCACGCGTTTTCACCGTCCCAGCTCAACGAGTACAATGCCGCACATGATTCCGTTTCCGGTGCCCTTCGCTGCGGGTGTCGCGATCTTTATGATCGTCCTTTGGGATGCGTTCGAATCCGTCATCCTGCCGCGCCGCGTCACGCGCAAATTTCGCCTGACGCGGCTATTCTACAAAATCACCTGGACCATCACCAAAGCAATCGGCAATCTCATCCGTTCGCGTAAGATGCGCGAAAATTTCTTCGGCTTCTTCGGACCTAGCTCCCTGCTGCTTCTGCTGGCGGTCTGGGCTGTTGGTCTTGTCTTCGGCTTCGGTTTGATGCAATACGGCGCCGGCTCCGCGGTAAACGCCCCCGGCCTCGAGCCTAGCTTCGGAGCCGACTTCTATCTCAGTGGCACAACTTTCTTCACTTTGGGACTCGGCGACGTTGTGCCCCGTTCCAGCCTGGCCCGCGCTCTCGTGGTTACCGAAGCGGGTTTCGGTTTCGGATTCCTCGCCGCCATCATCGGCTATCTCCCGTTCATCTACGGGTCTTTCTCCAAACGCGAAGTCGACATCTCGCTCCTGGACTCCCGCGCGGGCACTCCGCCCACCGCCGGCGAGCTCCTGCGCCGCCACGGCTACGACGGTGGCCGCGACGCGTTGCACGACTTGCTGAAGGATTGGGAGCTGTGGTCCGCCGAGCTCATGGAGAGCCATCTCTCTTATCCAGTCCTTGGCTTCTTTCGTTCTCAGCACGACAACCAGTCATGGATCGCCTCCCTCACCGCAATTCTGGATGCCTGCGCCCTGCTCAAAGCGGGGATGGTCGGTCCTTGCGAACGGCAGGCTGATCTCACCTTCGCCATCGCGCGCCACGCCGTCGTCGATTTGTCGCAAGTTTTCGGGACGCCGCCTCATCCTGTGCCGTACGAGCGCTTGCCCATCGAGGATCTCCGCCGCATCCGCGCCACTCTCGCCGAACATGGTTTGCGATTGCACGACACCGATGAAGCCACCGACAAACTCACCGCATTTCGCCGCATGTACGAACCGTATGTCTATGCCCTGGCCACCTATCTCAATCACACTCTGCCGCCATGGATCCCGCTGAAAAAAAGAAAAGACAACTGGCAGACCACCGCCTGGGCCACGGCCGCAGGCATAGTTGTAGAAAAGCCGGACCATGTGACCGTCGACGACCATTTCTAAAGGGAGAAGCGAGATGAAAGCGATCCAGGTAGCTGAATTCGGCGGTCCCGAAGTTTTGAAGCTCAATGAAGTTCCCACGCCCAAGCCCGAGGCCGGCCAGGTGCTCGTAAAGGTCCACGCCGTTGGCGTCAATCCCTACGACACCTACATGCGCACCGGCACTTACGCGATCAAGCCGCCGCTGCCCTACACTCCGGGCTCCGATGCCGCGGGCGTTGTCGAATCCGTCGGTACCGGCGTGAAAAACCTAAAACCCGGCGATCGCGTCTACACCGCGAAAACCATCACGGGCGCCTATGCCGAATACACGCTCACTCTCGAAGCCCAGGCACAAAAACTTCCCGACAACATCTCTTGCGAGCAGGGCGCTGGCGTCTGGGTGCCTTACGGCACCGCGTATCACGCCATCATTCACGAAGCCAAAGTGCGCGCGTCGGAAACCGTGCTGGTGCATGGCGCGAGCGGCGGCGTCGGCTCTGCCGCGGTGCAAATTCTGCGCGGGATGGGCGCTAAAGTGTTCGGCACCGCCAGTTCCGACGCAGGGCAGAATCTGGTGAAACGCGAGGGCGCGGCGCAAGTCTTCAATCACGCCAAGCCCGGCTACACCGACGAGATCATGAAAGCCACCGGCGGCCGCGGTGTCGACGTCATTCTCGAAATGCTCGCCAACGTGAACCTCGCTCAGGACCTCAAATTACTGGCGCAATACGGCCGCGTCATCGTCATCGGCAATCGCGGCGATGTCACCATTAACGCCCGCGACCTTATGGCCCGGCGGTCCTCCGTCCTTGGATTCACGCTTTGGGCCACCACCGAGGCGGAAACCGCCGACATCCACGCCGGCCTCTTCGCCGGTCTGGCAAATGGCACGCTGACTCCCATCGTCGGAAAGAAAATCCCGCTCGCCGAGGCTGCTCGCGCCCACAAGGAAGTGCTGGCTCCAGGCGCCTCCGGCCAAATCGTTCTAATCCCCTAGCGACACCAGAAATTTCGCGAGGATGCGCCTGCCATGAATGCCGACTGGGTTCGCAAGACCTGCCTCTCGTTTCCAGACGCTAGCGAGCACGTGATCTGGGAAGGCGATCTGACCTTTAAGGTCGGCGGAAAAATGTTCGCCCATACCGTTCTCGAAGTCGCTCCAGTGTGGCTATCCTTTAAAGCCTCGCATGAGAATTTCGCTGAGTTGACCGAGCGCCCGGGCATCATCCCGGCACCCTATCTGGCCCGCGCGAAATGGATAGCCCTCGAGAAGAGGGACGCGCTGCCATTGGAGCAGCTCGCAGATCTGCTCCGCGAATCTTACGATTTGGTCGTGGCCAAACTGCCCAGGAAGATTCGCGACGAACTTTCGCGCACCAGCGCCGCGACGCATGCGGTCTCGCGAAAGTCGGCTGGCGGTACACAGCGCTCCGGAAGGAAGCACAGGAAGATCCAAGCGAAAAACAGGAAAAAATAGGTGTGGGCCTGGCGATGCTTTTCAACGCACCGCTATCGTCGCGCGGGGTATGGCACTCCGGGCACCTGGCCTCCTCTTCCACCAGATATTTCCCGCGTTTGCGCATCGCTCGGGGGCGCCGGACTCCTAGGCGCGGCTCGATCCTTGGAAATATTTCCGGAAATGAGAAACGCCGCCGCCAGCACGGCGGCGCACAGAATAATTGCCCGCAGCATCGCTACCTCTCGCCGGCCCCGCTTGCGGCCGCTAGCGTTCACACAAAGATAGGATGAGTGGCAACCGCTTTCGGACTGCGATGAAATTGTTCAGACTTACGGGCGGTCCTTATCGTCGTATTCATTGGGAACATCGTCTTGCGGCACTTCGTGGGTGTGCACTTCCTGCTCGATATTGTCGTCGGCTTGTTCTACACCGCGCACGATTCCGGCTTCGAACGTCTGCCCTTCTTCCAGCAATTCGTCCGCGCTTTCAGAATTCGCTCCTTCGACCACCGACGCTCCGCCGAAATCGCCTCCTCCGGCACCGGCGCGCGCCACGCGTGATTTCACCCTCAGCTGCATGGTTTCGACGCTTTGGCTACCGACCTGCGCTGTCGGCACCACGCGCTTCTTCTTTCTTGCCGGAGTCTTGGCTGTGACCACCGGTGCGGTCTTTTTCAGAGATTTCTTCGCTGATGTCTTAGCCTTAGCCGCCGGCCTTTTCTTTGCTGCGAGCTTGGACTTGGCCGTTACAGTTTTCCGGGCGCTGGCTTTCGCCTTCGGTTTCTTCTTGCTGGTTTTTGTCTTTTTCATGTCCGCAGTCTACCACCACTCCTTGTGGTGAGATGCATGGAAGGTGGCTATGGTCTCGGATCCGACGGTCTGCGAGAAAGCCCGCTGCTCACGGCACTTTACCCAGGTCCACGAATTCGACTCCCCAGGGATTTGTGTTCAAATCCAGCCGGGCGATGGTCACCGGCAGCCTGAATCTTCGCGGCCCAGCGCTGCCCGGATTTAGGTACAAGACACCGGCGCGCTCGCTGCGTCCAAATTTATGCGAGTGGCCACTGATGACCGCGCCAAATCCCGCGGTAACAGGATCCAGATCCAGATCGTGCACATCGTGCAGGACGTAGATTTGCACCTCGCCGGCATCCGCAATTGCATTTACCGGCAGCGCTTGCGCCCAGGCTTCGACATCGACGTTGCCGCGCACCGCTACCAGCGGTGCCAGCTCCCTGAGCGCTTCGAGTATTTGGGGATCACCAACGTCGCCGGCGTGAATGATGAGTTCGGAGCCGCGCAGCGCGGTCACGGCTTCCGGGCGCAGCAGCCCGTGGGTGTCAGAGATCAGGCCGATTCGTTTTGGAGCCTTCCCCACGGTCGATCACTTTGCTTGCCCCGGCCGCAATTGTCAAAGCCGCAGCGAAGCGCGACGGCTCCTACGCCCTGCCCACCGGCGCAATAAAAAGTAGGGGCGCAGCAAGCTGCGCCCCATGTCCGCAAACTGTTTTTTCGTAAGAACGCCGCTAGCTGCTCATCGCCGGCACTTTTTCCGGCGCGCTGACCATGCGCCGCAGCGGCTTCGCGCCGGGAACCGGAAACGACATATGCCAGAAATTGATGTTTTGGTCAGTAAATTCGACGCCGACGTAAGTCTTGCCATCACGAGAATGGCGAATAGTTACGACTTTGCCTTCAACCTTTTCCCGCGTGCGCTCGTTCTCCATCTGCAAAAGGTCGCCCAGGGCCACGCCCGGCTCCAGCTCGATGGACGCGCCATGCAGGCTCACCGTGTGCGAGTTGGTGTTCACCGTGAAGGGTTCGCCATCCACGTTTTTTCCGCGAACCTTGAGCGGCACCGTCAGCATAACCCGAAGGGTGCGCCGTCGCTCTTTGCATCGAAAGTGAAGAATAGCCATTGGGGACAATACCTCTCGTCTGAAATTCGCTCGTCTCGAAAATTCGCGTCGCGCTAGATTCGCTTGCAGTGCGCCGGGTTTGACGGATGGCCCCAACCTGCGGCGAACAAAACCGCTCGACAACACGTGCATTTTGTCGTCCGCCGCCGAACGGCACAATGGCTTGTCGGTACCAACTTAGGCCCAAGAAAAACGGTACCGTCGTACTCCCCGTCAAGTAATGGAGCCTCTCGCTCCAGCCCTCTCGCCTGGGCTTCCCAGGAACCAGCCTCCCGCATGTCATTGACAATACTGCCTTTATTAGGGGATGTCGATATCGAACCGCAAGATTCAACTCCGGGGAGTCCGTAGCACGCATCGCTATTACTACTGCACTATTCCGCGTCCGCCCGCGAATGCAGTGCTACACTCGCCTCACTCGGCATGCGCTATTGGCCTCAGATCGCACGGGCCTTGTGGTACACGAGCATTCTGCTGCAAGCGCTCCTTCTCTTCTTCATTTACGCGAAAAAAGTTTTTCGATGGTCGCCGGCATTTGCCGCTTACGTTACTGGCTTGGTTACTGCTAGCTGCGCGCGGCTGTGGCTCCAAGTCAGACTTCACTTCGGGTCGATTGGCGGCTTCAGTTCGTGGGCACCGACGATGACTCCAATGACTCTGGAGGTCGTTGCAAGCCTTATGGGAGTGTTTGCAACCACCGAGGTCTGCTCGCGAATCTTTGACGGCTATCCCAAGGCCCGCTTGGCGTGGCGTACCTGGAAGCGCAGGCTACTGGGCGCGCTCGCGGCCTGGATTGCGATTGTGCTTGTAATGGCTTTGTTGAATCTGCGGACAGGGATCCCTACAGGCCTTTCTCATCGGGTCCTTATGATTCTTGATTACGCAAACAATGGGATTGCGCCAACGGCACTGGCTGCGATCACAGCCTCATTGGCAATTTGTCGCCGCTATCGGATACTGCTTCCCGTTCCGGAGGGGATGTTGCTTCTTGGGCTAGGCTTGAATTTCGGATTGAATTCGCTCGCGGCCGTATCCTGGCTGGCCGGAGCCAGATGGGAGACTCTGTACTGGTGGCAATTTCAGGGACTGTATTACTTTGCTGCACTGGTCATCTGGCATTTCGCCATTTTTAGCGACCGTCGGATACGTGAAGAGAGTTAAGTTGCGGCGCCGTTTAATCCGAGTCGCTATCGGCAGATGTTCGTGGTGATCTCAACCTTGGAGTCTTAGCTCATGCGCGCTATCCGCATATATGAATATGGCGGGCCGCAAGTGATGCGGCTGGAAGAATTGCCCACTCCTGTGCCGGGCGCTGGACAGGTTTTGGTGCGCGTCTCGGCGGCGAGTGTCAATTTTCTGGATGTGCAGAAACGGCGCGGCGAACTGGTCGGGCAGAAGTTCTATCAGAAGGCTGGCGCGGGCGAGCCGGAGTTTCCAGCGACGATGGGGAGCCAGGGTGCGGGGGTTGTGGAAGCGATTGGGGAAGGCGTCGATAGCGTCAAGGCTGGTGATCGCGTGGTGTTGGCCGCAGCTTCGTATGCAACGCACGCGGTCGCGCCAGCCAAGTGGCTGATTCGCGTGCCGGAGGAAATCACTCTCGAGCAGGCGGCCGCAGGGATGAATCAGGGATTTCTGGCGTACGCGTTTACGCACTTTGCGTGTCCCGTGAAGGCTGGAGATTGGGCGCTGGTGCAGGCTGCGGCCGGTGGGATCGGACTGCTGCTTTGCCAGATGGCCAAGCTGCGCGGCGGGCGCGTCATCGGCGTGACGTCAACGCCGGAGAAGGCCCCCTTTGTGAAGGAGGCCGGCGCGGACGAGGTCATCATCGTTTCGAACCTGGCCAACGGGCAGGCAGATGTAGCGAAGGAAGTGCGCCGAATCACGGAAGGCCGCGGCGTAAATGTGGTCTTCGACGGCGTCGGTAAAGATACCTTTGACGCAAACCTCGACAGCCTGACGCAAGCAGGCTATCTGGTCATCTACGGCCAGTCGAGCGGCTACGTCCCGCCGTTCGATCTGATGAAGCTCCAGGAAAAGGGCTCGCTGTTTCTGACGCGAACGAACGGCTTACCGTGGTTCAAGGAATACGCCGGCTTCATCCCGCGCCTGGCGGCGTGGCTGCGTGAGGGCAAAGTGTCGATTCGCGTGGATCGCAGCTATTCCCTGGCTGATGCGCCGCAGGCTCATGCGGCGTTTGAGAATCGGCAAGTAGCTGGGCGGTTGCTGCTCATTCCTTAGATCGCACGTCTCGCGAGGGTTTTCGAGTGGATGTGCGGTGCCCGATCTCCTGCCCCGATCCTCGAAGGATCGGTTTGAGGCGCCGCTTCAACCCAGCCGTCACGACTTCGCGTGATGTCAAGAGTGTGATATTGCGTACACATGCGTTCGCATAGAACAAAAGGTTCTGTGAAGGTCGGAATTCGCGAATTTCGCGAAAAACTTGCCAACTATCTGCTTGAGTCCGATGTGCCTCTGGCCATCACCAGGCACGGAGACACCGTTGGCTATTACATTCCGGCGTGGCGCAAACGCGCTGACACTGACCGGGCGGCGCTGGGAGAAGCTGCCTCCCGCCTCCAAAAAATGCTCGAATCTGCCGGGCTGTCGGAAGACGATATTCTGCGAGATTTCAGGCAATGGAGAGCCACCCGGCAAAAGTGAACGCACGCAAAGGGCTGGTTCTGGACGCCAACATTCTATTGCCAGCTGTCTTTGCCCGCCGGGTACGACAGATCTCGCAACGATACGAATCCCACGTAATTTTTCTGCACCCCGGATACCTGTTTCTACGAAGCGCGCCTGTACATTCCGCAGATATCGCGCAAGCGCGCGATTGATTCTGACTTGGGCATTTCTGCACTCAACGGAATCGAACCAATCGTAGAAACCGTAACTCATAGCCTCTATGAGGAGTTCGAGAGAGACGCCAGGGACCGTATGAGAATGCGTGATCCCAACGATTGGCCGGTAGTCGCAACTGCCCTGTTGTTGAACTTCCCCGTCTGGACAGAGGACCAGGATTTCTTTGGCGGTGGCGTCGCGACCTGGACAACGGATCGTGTGGAATTGCATCTGCGCGAATCGTAGTTGCGCGATGAGGGAAACGAGTTCAGCGAACGCTGGGAGAGACGATGGAGAGAGCGTTGACGCGAGCGCGGTCTACGGTCAGGCCCCAGTGTAGGTGAGGGCCGGTGACACGGCCGGTGGCGCCTACCTTCCCGATTACCGCGCCTGGTTCGACCAGGTCGCCGGGCTTTACGTTGATCTCGGAGAAGTGGCCGTAGAGGGTGTAGACGCCGAGACCGTGGTCGATCAGCACGGTGTTGCCGGAGAAGTAGAGTTCTTCGGCCAGCACCACGCGGCCGCGCTGGCTGGCGTGGACCGAAATGCCGGTGAGTGCGGGAATGTCCACGCCGGTGTGCGGCGAACTTGGCTTGCCATTCAGGACGCGGCGCCGGCCGAAGTTCTTGCCGGTTGTGGCTCCGTCGATGGGGATGCGAAATCTTCCCTGCCACAATCTTTCCGGAGTAACGGTGGCATAGAGTTCGCGAAGTTTTTTGCCGTCTTCCTGGGCTTTGGCGAGTTGTTCGGGATTGGGCTCCACGAAATTGGGGGCCACCCTCAGGCGCTCGGTGGCGAATTTTCCGGCTCTCACCATGATTGGGGTTTTGCAGCTGACGGTGGTGGCGTCCGCGGTTTTGGCGCTGACGGTGAAGTCGTAGGTTCCTGCGGGCTTTTCGAGATCGATACCGAGCAGCGCGCGGCGAATATCTTGCGGCGCGGATTTGGATTTTGACGCGGCCGGCGCTTTGGATGGGGCCTTGGTTGCGCTGGTTGCGCTTGGAGTTTCCTGCCAGAAGGGGATGGGTTTCTCGTCCCAGGTTCCGGAAACGTCAGAAAGTGGAGTCGGGCTGCGAAGTTCGGTTTGCAGCAGGCCGCCCTGGGTGGCCCCGGGGGCGCTCAGGAACACTGCAACATCTCCGCCACAATCGGTCCTGGTCCAGACCGCAGCAGTAGCCTTTTTCTGCGGCGCCCGCTTCCTGGTCTGCGCGCCGGCTTCGACACCTGCCCCACAAATCACCAGCACGAATGTTGCAGCGAGGACGGCACCAACAACACGGCCTGATTTCCCGGAGCCCATGAATTCCGAATATACGCCACCAGGAATCGCGCAAGGGGATTTGCCTCGCCGTATGTTTCCAATTTTCGCGTCGGCGCCTTGTGGCACCGTGTTAGCTCACCCTGCCGTGAGCATCTCTGCCTGCGAACAGCGCATGGTTACGTTTCAAGCCCAATGATGCGCATCAACGCTAGTGCGTTCGACTTGGTGACCACGCCATCACGCAATTTGTAGTCGAAGTGCATCTGGTTATTCGCGACCTGGTCTTCGAAGTGCATGTTGCGGAGCACTGGGCCGATCCCCGAGGTGATTTCCGTCAGCGCGAGGTCGTGGGTGGTGACGATGCCGATGGCGCCACGCTGCAGCAATCCGCGCAGAAGGCTTTCCGCGCCGATCCGGCGGTCGTGCGAGTTGGTGCCTTCCAGAAGTTCATCGAACAGGAACAGCAGCGGCGGCGTGGCAATCGTCCCGTTTGCCGCGGAGTGCGAGTTGGCCAGATCGAACACCCGGCGGATGTGCAGGATCTCCGTGTAAAACGTGGAGCGGCCTTCCTGCAGCGAATCGGTGCTGCGAATGCGCGTGCCGATGGTGAGTGGCGAGAGCCGGAGAGATTTTGCGCGAACGGGCGCGCCGGCCATGGCCAACACCGTGTTGATGCCCACGGTGCGGAGCAGCGTGCTCTTCCCCGACATGTTGGAGCCGCTGATCAAAGTGACGCGGGTAGAGTTGTCGAGGATCACGGAATTGCGGATGCATTTTGCGGCGGGCAGGAGCGGATGGCCAAGTTCTTCGCCCGAAAAATAGGCGCGGGTTCGGGCGCCCGCCGGGTCGGGTGCCGAAGAACCGGAAGAGGAGAGCGGACTATCCTCTACCAATTGGGCAAACGGATCGGCGGGGTGCTCGAAGGAATAGGTGGCGAGCGAGAGGAGGGCCTCCATTTCGGCGGCGATGTTGATCCATGCGCGTATGTGCGCGCCGTGGCGATGGCGCCAGGCTTCTGCGGCGAACGCTACCTGCAAGGTGTAGAGCAGCGGAAGTTCGGCGATATGGGCGAGCAGGCTGTGGTGGGCGTCGATCCAGTAGACCACGCGTGCGAGCTGGCGAATGGCGCGGGATGCCGGGGCAGCGGCACGCTGGAGTTCGGCGGCGAAATTCTGCAAGCGTGGAGCGGCAAAGGGTTCGCGTTCCAGGCGTCGCAGAATTTGCGCGAACAGGATGAGGCCTTCGGCGTTGCAGGAAATTCCGCTGAGGATGACTTCGGCGCGGCGCAGCAGCCAGCGGCGGAAGAGGATTTGCACGATCAGGACCACTAGCAGCGGTGCGTACTGCTCGGCGTAGAACCAGTAACCGATCGCGGCGATGAAAGCGGCGGCGAGCGCGACGGCTACGGCGCGGATGGCGCTATCAGGCAGCGCGCGCGGGCTTTCGGCCCAGCCGATCAGCGATTCGGGATTGAGACGCGCCCGGAGATCCTCGCCGGTCAGCGCGATGTCTTCATGCAGGTCGATTTTAGGGCGAAGTTCAACAACCAGCGCTTGCCGCTCGAGAATCTCCGGCATGCGCGACGGCGAAAGCAGCCATTGCGCAAGGCGACTTTCGCCCATGGGCAGTCGTGCGGTGGATAGCAGCTCGAACAGGCTGCCGCGTCCGAAGAGATCGAGATCATCGGCGTAGACGTGGTTTTCGTCGCGAAAGCGGTCGCCGGTTTGCCCGGTGCCGAGCCAGCGATCGTCGATGCGAGCGATTCCCTTTTTGTAGTAGGAGGCAGCGGTTTGCGCGCGATGATGAGAGCGGAGGATCTGTTCATGGATGGCAGCAAGGATCAGATACAGCGCGATGGGAACGAGCAGCCAGGTTGGTGAGAGAAGGAGTCTTGCGAGCGACAGGTAGATAAGCAGCAGGCCCGCGGCGATGACCACGAGTTTGGTGTTGCCAATGCGGAGGTGGAGGCGATTTTTGGAAGCGGCGAGCGTCTCGTAATTGGCAAGCCGCTTGGAGTATTCGGCGTGAGGATCGGACACGCGGCCTCTTTCACTTTGCGATGGGCGGAGAAATGAGTTTACATCAGGGTCCGGCGCGGCGCGTCAGTCTTCGCCGATGTCTTCGTGCCAAACGGAAGGATTTGCGGCGATGTAGCCGGCGAGAAGCTGGATGCATTCGGCGGAATGCAGGTCGACTACCGTGACACCATTTTCGCGGAGCCAGTCGAGGCCGCCGGCGAAATTGACGGACTCGCCGACGATGACGGTGCCGATGTTGAATTGGCGCACCAGACCGCTGCAGTACCAGCATGGTGCGAGCGTGGTGACCATGATTTTGTCGCGATAACTGCGCTGGCGCCCGGCTTTGCGGAAGGCATCGGTTTCGCCGTGGACCGAGGGATCGTTCTCCTGGATGCGGCGATTGTGGCCGCGGCCGAGCAGTTTGCCGTCACTAGAGAATAGAGCGGCGCCGATGGGGATGCCGCCTTCCGCGAGACCCAGGCGGGCTTCGTCGATGGCAATTTGCAGCATGGAGGCGTAGAGCTGGTCATTGTTCTGCGTGGATGCAGGCATGCTGTTTATGTTTGCACAGCCAGAAATGGCTGTGCCACTCGGAAAAATTCAGTCTTCGGCGATGGGAATCTGAACGGACTCTTTGGCGGTGGCGAGGACGATGGTGGTGCGGCTGCGCGCGACGCCTAGTTTGTCTTTTAGTTCTTTGGCGAGCAGCTGGTCGAGGTTGGCAGTGGTGCGGCAGCGAACCTTGAGGAGGTAGTCGTCGTCGCCGGCGATGTGGTGACATTCGGAGACCTGCTCCATTTTTGCGATGGCGCGCAGGAACGCGGCGCGATTCCGGGAGTTGGCGAGGGTAATGAAGATGAAGGCGGTGAGCGGGTAGCCGACGGCTGTGGGATCGAGCAGCGCGGCGTAACCGGTGATGACTTGGGCTTCTTCAAGTTTGCGTACGCGGTCGGCCGCGGAAGGGGCGGAGAGGCCGAGTAGCTGGCCGAGCTCGGCCCAGGTGGCGCGGCCCTGGCGCATCAGGAGGTGCAACGCCTTTCTATCCAAGGTGTCCAAGCTAATCCTCCTAGTAATCGAGCGATTTGACTATCGTATTCCTTTTAATAATAATAGGCCATATCCTGGAGGTTACGAATCCAATGAATATTGGCGATAACACATTGGCAAGCAAGGATTCTAGCGCAGCTGGCGATGCTTTTCGCGAAATGGTGGCGCGGCATCCGTTTTTGGAAAGCGAGCGAACCTTGGAGGAGTTCATCGATGCGTGGGAGCGAGGTACGTTGCCGAAGAAAAGCTGGACGCATGGCGCGCACGTGGGAGTTGCGGCGTATTTTGCGTACGAGTATCCGGCCGAGGTCCTGGTGCGAGTGATGCGGCTGGGCATCCGGCATTACAACCTGGCGTCTGGCGGGGCCAACACCGCGGATAACGGATACCACGAGACGCTGACGCGCTTTTGGGCCAGCGAGGTGGGGAACCTGGTGCGCTCGGGAAGATTTGGCTCACGGCTCGAAGCAGCGCGGGCGGCACTGGCGCGATTCGGCGAGTGCAGCGGGCACTTCCGCAAATTTTACAATTTCGATGTACTAGGAAATCGGCGCGCGAGGAGGGAGTGGGTGGCACCGGATGGAGGAGTGAACGAAGGGAGTATACCCCATCAACTTCGCGAGACGCTGTAAGCTATTGATGATAAATAGCTTAGTCGTACTTTCCTATTTTTAAGGATCGCAAAGCTCCTGGCTGGCTCGATTCGCCTCGTTGCTCATACCCCCACCCCCGGTTGTTTCCCAGCAAAGAGTGCGGAAGTGATTGATTCTGGGCTGGTTGATGAAACCAAGGGCGCAAAAGAGTGCAGGAAAGCGACAGAAATGTCGGAGATTTGCGTATGGAGTGCAAATAGAAAAGGCGCCCGTGTTCGACGGCGCCAAGTCGTGGTCTGTACGGATAGTATTATGGCAGAGTTTAGAAATTTGTCAAGTACGATTTAGGATAGCCCCCGCCGAGCACGTGGTATGGCGTCTTTTGAGCTGGGCAACCGCGCTGTCGCCTGACCGATGGAGGTCAATGGCAGGCGCCTGAAGACTGCGGCCACAAAGCCACATTGTTGATCGAAGCACACGGCGTGCGGCTCTTGGTCAACCATAAACCTCCTCGATTCAATTGATAACGTTGGGGACGAGCTTGCAGTTGGCCATGTCAGCGGTACAGGAGGCGGACATGGTTGGCGGCAAGAGGTGGATCTTGTGGGCGTTGGTGATGGGCTTGGCGGGCGGCAGCTTTGCGGTGATCGGTTATGTGGGGAAGGCTGCGCCGAAGGAGAAGGGGACATCCGTTGCGCCGCTGGCTGGCATCGCGCAGCGGCCTTTGGAAAAGAAGCCGGTGGCCAGGCCTGTCCCGAGGGAGTCGTCGTCTTCGACGTATGCGAACCCCGAGTATGGGGTGACGTTCCGGTATCCGCGGAACTACCCGTTGGACGAGGGCCCGTTGGACGAAGTGACGGAGGATGCTGGGGGATTGCGGACCCAAGCGGACCTGGAGAGCGAGCAGCCTGGCGCGATTTTGGTGGCGACGATCGCGGTACCGGAGGATTCGTTTCCCAATACGACGTTTGCGGGCGGGTCGGTGCAGGTGGCGGTGAACCGCTATTTGCCAGAGGGCGGATGCCAAGATTATCCGGTGACACGGACAGGCGATGCCAAAGCGGCGTCGGGAACGATTACCGTGGATGGCGTGCCGTTCATGTGGGCGGACAGCGATCAGGGGGAAGCGAATACGGAATATTTTGAACGGGATTACGCGGGATTTGCAAACGACAGGTGCTACGAGTTCTTCGTTCGCGTGGGCGTGGAAACGGTTAACGAGACGGATCAATTGAAGCCCGTGAATCAGAAGAAGATCATGGCTCAGCTGGAAAAGATCGTCACCAGTTCGCAACTGCAGCCAAGAGCAGTATCGATGCTCGATCAGCGTCCTGTGCAGCAGACACAGCGCGGACGACGTTAGATAGAGCCCGAGCGAAGGCGCAATGCGGAACCCAGCAGTCACAGCATGACGTTGCCGCAGGCTCTTGTTGTCTTCATGGGGGATGGCTAATCTTTGGGCGGCAGGCGCAGTTTCCGGTTTGGCTTTCCCCTTCCCGTCAAACCTCCCCATTCCATTGCCCGGGCGAGGGTATCCGTGTCGATGTTCGAGAAGTCGCAGGCCGAGAAGCGCGGCGGGGGAGCGGCGGCGCAGGAGCGGCGTGGGGATCCGCGTTATGCCTTCAGCGCTTCGGCGGAGGCGGTGCATATTCAGGCGGACACGCAACTGAGCGGGCGGGTCAGCGATCTGGGGCGCGGGGGTTGCTAGGTGAGGAGGAGATCGCCGGACTGGGGAAGTTGAAAGAGATATTGATGCGGGACGGTGAATCCGCCGTGGTGAAGTTGAATTTACACCCGCACCCTGAAAAGCGCAGGGTGCAGCACGCTGGGAGAAAACCCTTGCATGTTGGACAGAGGTTGCCGAGTCGGGTGGTGATCCCTTGTCCGCGCTGGCGCGGACGACGGACGTAAAGTCCGCCCCTACAGGCCGTCGGCATCAAACGGCACACCGGTGGAATTCAGCGTGGATCGAGTCTTATTTGAGGGAGGCGGCGATTTTGGTTTGGTATTCGCGCGCTTTGGCGATGGCGGCGGGTTCGTCGACGGTGAGGAGTTTGTGGTTGCGCATGACGACGCGGCCGCCGATTACTACCGTTTCGATGTCGGCGGCTTTCAGCGAATAGGCTAGTTGAGAGTAGACGTCGAACATCGGGGCAGCGTTGGGGGCGTCGAGACCGATGAGGATGAGGTCGGCTTTCTTGCCGGGCTCGAGGGAGCCGATTTCTTTTTCCATGTGAAGGGCGCGGGCGCCGTCAATGGTGGCCATTTCTACTGCGCCTCTTGCGCCGAGCGCGCGGGGATCCATTTTTGAGATTTTCTGCAGCTTGGCCGCCAGATCTATTTCTTCCATCAAATTGAAATCATTGTTGCTGCCGGCGGGACCGTCGGTGCCGAGGCCAACCGCAATGCCCGCGGCGCGTTCCTCGACAACCGGAGCGATGCCGCTGGCGAGCATCATATTGCTGGATGGATTGTGGGCGCAACCGACGTGCCGTTCAGCGAGGATCTTGCGATCGCCATCGTCGACGTAGATGCAGTGCGCGGCGAGAACATCGGGACCCAGCAAGCCGATGCGATCGAGATACTGCACTGGTGTGGCGTGATTTTTTGCCAGGCTCTCGTCGAGCTCCTTTTTCATCTCGGCTACATGGATGAGGATCGGCGCGTTGTATTTGCGGGCGAGCGTGGCAGCGGCTTTCAGCGTTTGCTCCGAGTCGGTGTAGATCGAGTGGGGAGCGACCGCGGCGTGAATGAGCGGATCGTTGCGCCAGCGCTGAAGGAATTTTTCGGCGTAGGCGAGCAGCTGGTCGCGAGTCTTGTTGTCCGGCGCGGGAAAATCGATGAAAGTTTCACCGAGGACGCCGCGCATGCCTGCGGCTTTGGTTTCTTCGGCGATGGCGTCTTCGAAGTAGTACATGTCGGCGAAGGTGGTGACGCCGGAGCGGATCTGCTCGGCGGCGGCGAGGCGCATGCCCCAGCGGACGAAATCTTCGGTGACGTTTTTGGCCTCGGCGGGAAAGATGAATTTGCGGAGCCAGTCGTCAAGGGTGACGTCGTCTTTGAGGCCTCGGAAGAGCGACATCGGGACGTGGGTGTGGGCGTTGATGAAGCCGGGGAGGAGGAGTTTGCCATGGGCGTCGATGGTTTCTTTGAACTGGATACCATTGGGGAATGGGATTTCGTTTTTTGCCGGACCGACGTAGATGATTTCGTCGCCGCGTATCGCGAGTTGGCCGTTTTCGATGATGCGGCGGTCGGCGTCCATGGTGACGATAGTGGCGTTGGTGATTAGGAGATCGACCGAGACGGGTTGTTTTTCGGGTTGTGCGGAGAGCGTAGTTGCGAGGACTAGGACTAGACCGATGGTGCGGAGGGTGCGAGGCATTTTTTCGCCGGACGTAAGAGTGTCGGAAGTTTAGCCGAGAGAAGTCGCCGTTGACAGATGCTACTTGCGTTCGGGAAAAAAGTAGAAGGCTAAGATGTTTCCTCAGGGGGCTGAAGCCCTTTTCGCTTCGAACTAAATGTCGGACCTAAAGGTCCGACCCCCGATGCCAAGACGCAACGTTTGGCGAGTTCACATCATTTTGCGTCGGTGTCAGAGGTTGGAGGAGTCGAAGGGTTTGGGGAAGAGGTCGCGCATCTGGACTTGTTCGGTCTTGCCTTTGAGGTTGGAGAGGATTACCGGGATGTCGCCGCAGAATTCCCAGATCAGCTGGCGGCAGGCGCCGCACGGTGGTGTGAGGGAGTCGGTATCGGTGACGACGGTGATGGCGTCGAAGCCGCGTTCGCCTTCGCTGAGGGCTTTGAAAATGGCGATGCGTTCGGCGCAGACAGTGAGGCCGTAGGTGGCGTTTTCTACGTTGCAGCCGCCGAAAATGCGGCCGGAGGTGGCGCGGAGGGCGGCGCCTACGCGGAAGTTGGAGTAGGGGGCGTGGGCGTTTTCGCGCGATTGTTTGGCGATAGTGATGAGGTGGTCATGTTCGGACATGGGCGGAAAGTTAGCATGAGAGAAGAGGCATTTGCTACAGAGGCAGGCAGACGCAGAGACGGACGCGAGATGAAGATTGTGAGATGTCGGAATACGTCAATGTTGAAGGAGCGACCCACCCTTTGCGAAAGGCAAAGGCGCAAAGGCTGGACCACGCGGGGAGGGCAAGCCGCTCGACATAGCTTGCTAGATCGAGGCGCTGATGCGGGGAATCACAGCGCGCAGCAGGGCGATGAAATCGTTTTTAATGCGGGCGCCGGTGGCGAAGACTTCTTCCGCGGTGAGCGGGGCGCCGGTGATGCCAGCGGCCATGTTGGTGACGCAGGAGATGCCGAGGACGCGGATGTTGCTGTGACGCGCAGCGAGGACTTCGGGGACCGTGGACATGCCAACGAGATCGGCACCGAGCGTGCGGAAGGCGTGGATTTCGGCGGGCGTTTCGTAGTTGGGGCCGCCGAGGGCGAGGTAGACGCCTTCGTGGAGATCGAGGCGAAGTTTCTTTCCTTCTTCGGCGGCGAAACTGCGGAAATCGGAATCATAGGCGCGGGTCATGTCGGGAAAGCGCAAGCCGAAGCGATCGTCGTTGGCGCCGATCAGCGGATTCGTGGGTTGTAGATTGATGTGATCGCGCAGGATGACCAGCGCGCCTTCGGAATAGGTGAGATTGATGCCGCCGGCGGCGTTTGTGAGGATTACGGCTTTTACGCCCATGCGTTGGAAGACGCGGATCGGGAAGGCGACGTCTTTTGCGGAGTAGCCTTCGTAGAGGTGCACACGGCCCTGCATTCCGGCGACGGGGACGTCGCCGACTTTGCCGATGACGAGTTGGCCAGCGTGGCCGATGGCGGTGGAGCGCGGAAAGTGCGGGATTTTGGCGTAAGGGATGCGGATGGCAGAGGCGAAATCGTCGGCGAAGGCGCCGAGGCCGGAGCCGAGGACTAGGGCGATGCGCGGGCGAAGTTTGGTTTTAGAGTGGATGAACTTTGCGGCGCGAGTGCTGTTGGTGAACTCGGCGGAGGTGGAGGCGGTTTTTATGGGCATGATGAGGGATTAATCTAGCGCATTCGCGGGAAGAGCCATACCAGAAATCGGCAAGTGATTTGCAAAATGGGAGCACAGCCAGAATGGCTATACCACTGGTAGTGAACTCTGGTTGTGTTGCTTGAAGTTGGCTCTAACCCGGGCTGGATCGACCTTCTTAATTCGCTCAACCGAATATGCCGACGATGGAGGCGGAGATGAGATTGGCCATGGTGCCGGCGAGCATGGCGCGGATGCCGAACTTGGTTAGCTGGTCGCGCTGCTCCGGCGCGAGGGCGCCGATGCCGCCGATCTGGATGCCGATGGAGCTGAAGTTGGCGAAGCCGCAAAGGGCAAAAGTGGCGATGGTGAAGGTGCGCGGGTCGAGGGTGTCTTTGATCTTGCCGAGTTCGGCGAAGGCCACAAATTCGTTGAGCACCATACGCGTGCCGAGCAGATTGCCGATGGTGGAGGCGTCGTGCCAGGACACGCCGATGAGCCACGCGACCGGGGCGAAAATCCAGCCGAGGATCTGCTGCAGGCTGTAGGGGAACCAGTGAATGTAAATGTGCACCCAGCCCATCATGGCGTTGAGCAGCGCGAGCAACGCGAGGAAGACGATGAGCATGGCACCGACGTTGAGCGCCAGGTGCAAACCGTCGACCGTGCCGCGAGCGATGGCGCCGAGGACGTTGGATTCTTTTTGGGCTTCGGGCATCTGTACGCGGCCGGCGGTGAGTGGGTGCTCGGTTTCGGGGACGAGCATCTTAGCCATCAGCAGCGTGCCGGGCGCGGTCATGATCACCGCGGTGAGCAGATTTTTCGGGTCGGCACCGCCGACGCGGATGTAAGCGGCCATCATGCCGCCGGAGATGTGGGCCATGCCGCTGGTCATCACGGTCATGAGTTCGGACTTGGTAAGCCGCGGAAGGAAGGGGCGAATGGTGAGCGGGGCTTCGGTTTGCCCCATGAAGATGCTGGCGGCGACGTTGAGGGATTCCGCGCCGCTGGCGCCCATGATTTTGGTCATCACCCAGGCAGCCGCGCGAATGATGATCTGCATTACGCCGAGGTGATACAGAACGGCGAAAAACGCGGCGATGAAGATGATGGTCGGCAGTACCTGGAAAGCAAAGATCAGCCCCAGCGACGAATCGGCTTTGCCGAGTTCCCCGAAGATAAACGCGGAGCCGACGTAGGAGAAATCGAGGAGATGCTTGGCGCCGGCGCCGAGGGTCTGAAAGATAACCTGACCGGAGGGCACACGAAGGACGAAGAGACCCAGCGCGAGCTGCAGGCCAAGGCCCCAGGCGATGGTTTTCATCTTGATGGCGCGGCGATCGGTGGAAAAAATATAGGCCAGGCCGAGAATTACGGCAATGCCCAGCACGCCTGTAAGACGTCCCATTTATCCTTCTTTCTTCACGGTTGCTCTCTTCACGCTTGCTTTGCGAAGCCTGGCCGCACGGCCCGATTAAATTAGCGCCATGCGCAATTGGTTGAGATCCTTCCGCGACCCTTATCGGGTCGCTTCAGGATGACAACCGCGCCGGTTGCTATGGGTCGTTCGGCAAACGTGGCGACGGCCGACTGTGCCCCGATCACCAAGTATTTGGCAGCCATGCCGATTTCTGCCTAGCCGTCGGCAAATATGTGCGACGCCCGACCTATGCCCCGATCAGCCGGCGGATTAGCGGAGGCGTCTCGCGCGGCGGTTGAGGGGCAATTTCGTAGCCTGCTGCGATCATGGCTTTGGCCTCGGCCAGCTTGGCGTCGGCATTGTAATTGATGGTGACCAGCGGTTCGCCTCTTTCCACTGCGTCGCCGATGCGCTTGTGAAATTCCAGTCCCACGCCGTGATCGATGGTGTCTTCTTTTTTTTCGCGACCGCCACCGAGCATGGCGAGCGCGATGCCCAGCTGCTCGCACTTCGTTGACTCGATGTAGCCGGAGCGTTCGGCGGCAACGTCCGTGTCAAAACGCGCCGACGGAAGTCGCGCAGGGTCATCGACAACCGCCGGGTCGCCGCCTTGCAGCGCAATTCCCTGCTTGAATTTTTCCCTGGCCTGGCCGGTGGCGATCATCGTTTCAGCGAGGCGGCGGCCTTCCTCGAGCGAGGAAGTGCGATCCCCCAGAAAGAACATCCAAGCAGACAGTTCGATGCTGAGATCGCGAAGGTCGGCGGGTCCGCGGCCGCTCAAGACCTCGATCGATTCAATCACTTCGCTGGAGTGCCCCGCAGCGCGGCCCAGCGGTTGATCCATAGAGGTGAGCAGCGCGACCACCTTCTTGCCCATGCGCTTGCCCGTCTCGACCATCACTTCCGCGAGGTGTACCGCGTCCTCTTCACGCTTCATGAAGGCTCCGGAGCCGGTCTTGACGTCGAGCACCAGCGCGTCAATGCCTTCGGCGAGCTTCTTGCTCATGATCGAGCCGCAAATCAGCGCGACGTTTTCCACGGTGCTGGTGGCATCGCGCAACGCGTAGATCTTTTTGTCGGCGGGCGCGATCTCGGCAGTCTGTCCGATCAGGCCCATGCCGCATTCGCGTAGGACGTGGCGGAACTGCTCCAGCGAAAGATTGACGTTGAAACCCGGGATGGATTCGAGTTTGTCGAGGGTGCCGCCGGTATGACCGAGCCCGCGGCCGCTGATCATCGGCACGGTGAGGCCGCCCGCAGCGACGATGGGAGCAAGGATCAGCGAAGTCTTGTCGCCCACGCCGCCGGTGGAATGTTTGTCCACTTTTTTGCCGGGAAAGTCCGCGAAGTTCAGAACTTCGCCCGAACACAGCATGACTTCGGTGAGCGCGGCCAGCTCCGAGCGGGTCATCCCGCGGATCCACGTAGCCATGAGCCAGGCGGACATCTGGTAGTCGGGGATGTCGCCGCGAGTGTAGCCGGAGATCAGGAATTCAATCTCCTCGCGGGAATGCTCACCGGAGTCACGTTTTTTCTTGATGAGATCGACGGCGCGCATGCGAAAAGGTGAGGCCGGAGCGTAGCATTGGTGCGGGGCGAAAGGCTAGGGCTCGCGCGTAGCTCGAGAATCACAGTAGCGAAGAGCGCAATCGAACCTTGCGGATCGGAGCCGACGCCGGGCGGCTACAACGGCTGGGACACATCCGGTGGCAGCGCTGTAGCCTGGCTGGCCACTACTCGCCACCCGCGCGGGCTATTCACGTACACATGCAACACGCGCATCTGACTGGAGAGCTGCTTGCCTTTGTAGGTCCCGCGAAAGGACCACAAGCATGTGGTCACCGCCGTCTCCTGGTAAGTGCGAATCACCACGTCGGACGCAATGAACGACGTGTACTTGATGTCCGGGCTTTGCACGATTTCAATGAACGACGCTTTGTTTACCGGCTGGCCGTGCGAAAGCGTGCCGGTGAAGTCATCGCTGTAGACACGCTTGAAGAATGTTGGGTTGTTCAACTGGATTGCGCGAGCCGCTTCCTTTTCCAGATTGACGATCTCCTGGCGATCTATTTCCGACTGCGCGGCCTGACGGATCATCGCCTCTCGCTCTTCGGGTGTGAGTGGACGCGCGGGTGCCTGGCCAGTGGCGCGGCCAGCCAGGCCCAAAGCAAGAATCAGCAACAGCGCAGCTCTGTACATACCGAAGCCTCCGCTCGGATGCGCGTCTAAATGGACTCCAGGAGGCCAGTATACGGTTTCTGCGTTGCCGCAAACGTCCATAGAGGCGGCGTGTGTCCGAGCAGTTGCCCGCCTTTGGCCATATTGAACGTCCGCGCCAGGCAGATAGCTGCGACCCGGGACGCGTGCGCGTGGTGAAAACTGATATTCGCGTCCGGCACCACACAGGATTGTAGGAGCGGCCAGCCGGCATCGGTCGCGGAGTTGCGGCAGAGAGAAAGGATCGCAGGCGAAAGACCGATGCCGTCGCGGAGTCCTGTGTAACGCTCTCCGTTCCCGCTTCCGCATTCCGCGCGATGCGGAATGTTCCCTGCGACCAGCCTAGAACCGTTCACGGTCCGCCCTGGTGATTCCAGGGAAACAGGTAGACCTCTTCGCCAGACCGAAAGACCGGCACGCCGTGATGGAACTGCGGCGCGCGACAATTGTTTTGTCGATCTCGGCTGCCATGGCTGCGAAGAACGGCGCATGCCGCGGGTAACAGCAAGCGAAGAGCCAGCGAAACTCGCAAGACCCGTCCTAACACATCAGCGCTCGGAGCTTGGCGCATAACAATCCTGTTCAGAAGAGTTTGCGAGGTTATTGCGACAGAAGGCAGCGCGTATTGCACTGACGCGAGGGGAAATTGTGCTTTTGAATGCCCTTATCCGCCGTTCCACTTCGGTACGGCGCCAGCCGAGTTCCGTTCCGGTCTGAAACGCAGCTCGCAAACTCCACCGTTCCTCTTTTCTCGCCGCGCGCGTAGTCTCTTCTCGTTTCTCGGCCCAACTTTGAACCGTCCACCACCTCGCGGCGTCTTGCGGGTGTACGGGGAGGGCGAGCGCCTTCGGCTCGCACAACAGGACCCAATGCAGGAGTTAGTTCTGATTCAGCCAGGCGGCTCGGCCGAGCGGGACTGGGCGAAGCAGGCGGAAGTCGCCGCCACGCGCCGCGAGTTCGAGGAACGCCTGGCCGAGTGCGGTCCGCTGGCCTATCGGGTTGCGCGCGGCGTGCTGCGCAACGACGCCGACGCGGAAGACGTGGCGCAGGAGGCGCTGCTTCGGGCATATCGACGCTTCGACCACCTGCGCGATCGCAATTGCTTTCGCTCCTGGCTCGTGCGCATTACCTTTCGCCTGGCGCTGGATCGCGCGCGCTCGGCGCGGCGCCGCGAGCAGCGCGAAACGTTGTGGTCGCAGGCGCCACCGCAAGCAAGCACCGAGGATCTCGCCGCATGCAGCGAATTTCAGTCGCGGCTGGAACGCGCCATGGAAGATCTCTCGCCAAAGCTGCGGCTGGTAGTGCTGCTCGCCGCTATGGAAGGCCATACGGTCGAAGAAGTTGCCGCGATGCTCGGCGTTCCGCCCGGCACCGTGAAATCGAGATTGTTTTTCGCCCGAAAGCGGTTAGCGGAGAAATTGCGATGAGTTGCGAACGCTACAGAGAGGCGCTGATCGATGCGGCTGCATCCGGCGATGCGCTGCCCTTGGCTTTGCGGGCGCATGTGGAGGCTTGCGCCTCGTGCCAGGTGGCTTTCGAACGGGAGCGGTCACTTTTCGCCGGGATCGATGGCGGAGTTCGTGCCGCGGCCAGTGCACCGATGCCCGCGTCGTTGCTTTCTGCGGTGCGCGTTCGAATCTCACAGAAGGACGCGAGTGCCGCGAGGCGCCCGGCATCGGCACATTGGGCGTACTACGCTGCTGCAGCTGGGGCGGTCGTCATCGCGCTATCGCCTTTGCCCCGGTGGAGTCGCAATGCGATCAACACCGCGCATAGCGATGCAGGCGCGAGCGTCGCGTCAACGGAGCGGAAGCAGGACTTGTCGGCTCAACCAGGACTCACAGCCGAGAGGTCTGTCGCGCCCGTCGAATCCCGCGTTGGTCGTGGGAGAAATAGTCCCACGGTGATGGGGACTAGCACGCCTAGCGATCGAATGAAGGGCAATCGTGTGAAAGTGCTGGTTCCGCCCGATCAGGAATTGCTCCTAGCGCACTACGTGCGCGCATTGCACGGGGGTTCGCTGCGACTTGCTGCCGGCGATTCGTCGAAACCGCCGACTCTCGGTTCACCGATTGATGTCATTGAGGTCTCCCGGGTTGAACTTTTGCCACTGCCGGATTGGGGGCCCGATTCAACTTCAGATGGCAAGCGGCTCGGTGACACCGTAAACGGAGCGTTGAAATGAAAAAACTGATGTCGATGGTAGCGTTCACGGCGATGTTGGGACTTGCCGGCACAACGGTTCGCGGCCAGGAGAAGCCAAAACCCGACAGCCAGCCTGAGAATCCAGCCCGAGTCTTTGCGACGGTGAAGGTGCTCTTTGTGCTCAACGAGTTCGACGGGGAGAAGAAAGTGGCCACGCTGCCGTACTCGTTTCTCATGAACACCGAAAAGGAGAAAGGGCTTGGCTCTCCCCACTACAGCAGCTTCATTCGCACGGGCTCGCGCTATTCCGTTTCGCCAGACAAAGATGGAAAAATGCAGTATATGGAAATCGGATCAAACATCGATTGCGCCCTCACCAGCGATGATGCAGGTCAGTATTTGATGCGGTTTTCTTTCGAGCGAACCTCCCTCGCTCCGCCGGCCATCAATGACTACAAGGGCGATCCGGCTCTGAACTATGCCGCAATCAGGTTGCCGACATTCCGATCCAACTCCACGATCCCGCTGAAAGAAGGCAAAGCCACAGAAGTAATGAGCGCGCCTGACCCGTTGACCGGCCACGTCTATACGCTCACGGTAACGGTCACGGCGCTGAAGTAAACGACGTCGGCGCGAATAAATTCGTTTTCGGTGCGGTCAATCGGGCGCGGACTTAGTTCGCGTTTCCGTGCAATACATCCTCCAGCGCGAGGGGCAACTCCGGATGCTGGAATTGGTAGCCGAGTGCCTGCAGTCTCTTCGGCATGACGCGCTCGCTGGCGAGGAGCATCTCCTCCGCCATTTCTTTACCGAGGGCCATGCGCAAAGCGAATTCCGGCACCGCAAAAACGGCCGGGCGGTGCATCGCGCGCCCCAATTCCTTGGTGAATTTCGCGTTCCGCACCGGGTCGGGCGCCACAACATTCACCGCTCCGCTCACCGGTGCATTCTCCAGCGCATAGCGGATCACGCCGATCACGTCCTCCAGCGTCACCCATGACATCCATTGCCGCCCCGACGCCAGTTTTCCTCCCACGCCGAACTTGAACGGCTTCATCATCTGCGGCAACGCGCCGCCGCTCTTCGCCAGAATGATCCCGAACCGCGCGCACACCACGCGCATCCCCATCGACTCCGCGGCTCTCGCCTCGGCTTCCCACTCCGTCGCCAGTCCAGCCAGAAACCCTCGCCCCGCTTCACTTTCTTCGGTCAACACCTCATCGCCACGGTCGCCGAAAATTCCGATCGCCGACGCCGACACCAACACCTTCGGCGACAGCCCAGCCTTCTGCAGCGCCGTCAGCAGCGATCGCGTCGTCTTGATCCGGCTCGATCGCAGCTGCATCTTCCGCTGCGTCGTCCACTTCCCATCCGCGATTGATGCGCCCGCCAGATTCACTACCGCGTCCGCGCCCACGGTGTGCCCTTGCGGATCGCCAATTGCATGAGCCGCCGACGCCTCCGGATCCCAGGCTACGTCAAAAACGCGCCCCTCCAACCCCGCTGCAGTGGCCGCTTCCGCCTTCTTGGCCGACTTGGGCCTCGCGCCCTTGGCGCCGGTCACACTCTCGCGACGCAACAGCCGGCACACCAAGTGCCCATCGTGGGCCAGCGACTTGACCAGCGCCGTCCCGACCAGCCCCGTCGCACCTGTGACTAGTACCTTCATCCAGACCCTCACACACAAACTCACTCACACAGACGTCACACCTCGGCCTTCGGTCTTGCAACTATACGCGCCGCCGCGGTGTTAAGTTCCCTGCGGCCGTCTGCCGGTCTTATCCGCCTATGCAACAAACGCCTGCGCAACTCGCGCCTATGGCACTACTCACAAACCACCGCGAGGGTTACAATTCCTTTGTGGCACCCGTTTCCCCCACAATTCGAGTCAAGGTGCTCTTTTTCGGCCGCCTCAAGGAAATCATCGGCCGCGCCGAAGATTCCGTCGACCTGGCCGAAGGCGCGCCCATCGAAGCCCTCTTCGCCCGCTATGGCGCCTCCCACCCCGAACTCGCCGGCTTCCGTAGCTCGCTGGTAGCCTCTCGTAATCAGGAATTCGCCGCCTGGAGCACTCCTCTAGTTTCGGGCGACGAGGTCGCTTTCCTTCCGCCCGTGAGCGGAGGCTAGCACGGCCCTTAATATGTCCACGACCGCTCCCAAGCCTAATTCCGCCGGACTCAAAGCCGCAACTGCTGACGACCTCGTACTCCTGATCCACGACCCTATCGACCCTGCCACCCTGATCGACCACGTGCGCACTGCCGCCGATGGCGCCGTCGTCACCTTCGACGGCTGCGTCCGCAACCAATCTCACGGCCGCCGCACGCTGTACCTTGACTACGAAGCCTACGAATCCATGGCCGTTGCCAAGATGCGCGAAATTGCCGCCGCCGCCCGCGCCCAATTCTCCATCGACCGTGTCGCCATCGCTCACCGCCTCGGCCGCCTCGATATAGGCGAGACCTCCGTCTTCGTCGCCGTCAGCGCGCCACACCGTCCTGCGGCCTTCGATGCCTGCCGCTTCGCCATCGACACCCTCAAGCGCACCGTGCCCATCTGGAAAAAGGAATACTTCGAAGATGGCGCCATGTGGGCCGACGGCGAACTCCCGCCACCGCCACTCGCTGGCCCACTCGATACGCCAAAGGCAAAACCCGCATCCTAATACCGCATGCGCCCGACACTTTCTTCCACTCGCCTGGCGCTGCTGATTTGTTTGCCTGTTCTTGCGATGTTCTTCGCGGCCGCGCTGCACGCGCAGTCGGAATCGGACCGCCCGCCTTGGGCGCGCAAGAAAAAATCAAACTCCGGCTCTAGCGCGCCCGCATGCACAGCACCGGCCTCGACAGGCTCGTCCACCTCGACCACATCCCCCACGCCGCCAACGATCGTCAATCCCATGGGCAGCAACTCCGCTGACGGCGACTCCGACGGCCAGTCCTCACAAGAGCGCGGCCGCATTCGTGTCAGCGTTAACCTGGTCAACGTGCTCGCGAGCGTTCTGGACGACCACAATCGCCCGGCGCCCGACCTGCCGCGCGAAGCATTCCAACTCTTCGAAGAGGGTTTCGAACAGAAAATTGAAGTCTTCGAGCAGGAAACGCAGCAACCCATCGACATGGCCCTGATGGTCGACGCCAGCCTTAGCGCCCACAAGGAAATCTTGTTCGAGCAAGATTCCGCCCTGCGCTTTCTGCGCCAGGTGCTCCGCAAAGACGATCGCGCTTCCATCTTCGCCATTTCCGAAGACGTCCACCAGCTCGCCAATTACACCGGCGACTTTGGCCAATTACAGAGCGCCCTCCATCGCATGCCTCCGGGCGCGGGCACCTCCATCTACGACGGCCTTCTGCTCGGCGCGCGCACCCTCGAGCGCCGCGGCGACGATCGCCGTCATGTGATCGTGCTCATCACCGATGGTGGCGAAACCACCAGCAGCACCGACTTCGACGCCGCGCGCAAGGCTGCGGTCCGCTCCGGCGCGCTGCTCTACACCATCGTCGTCCGCCCGGTGAAAAATGAAAGCGGACGCAATACTGCGGGCGAACACGCCCTCTCGGCCATCACCGACACTATGGGCGGGGCGATGTTCTATCCCGACGCCATCACCGAGCTCGACGCCATCTTCGATCGCATCAATCGCGAGCTGCGCACGCAATACCGCCTCGGGTATTACCCCACGCCGCGCGGCCCGGCCAATACTTACCGCTCCATCGAAGTCCGCATCTCCACCGAAAATGCCGGCACGACCAACGCCTCCGCAACGTACCAAGTCCGCCACCGCAAAACCTACCTCACTGGCCCACAGTAGTCTCTGGTGCTCTCCCGCAGGACGGCGCTCGTCCCGCCCGGTCGCTGCGGTTCGCGCGCACCCACCGTTCGACCAATCGATCCGCCCGCATGCACTGATGCAATCCTGCTCTCCTAACGTATACTCATGCGTCAAAACCAGTAACCGACGGATTCCACACAAACTCAGCGAGGCCATCGACTAATGAAATCCTTTCTGCTTGCTCTAACCCTGCTGCTCTCTACTTCCGCATTCGCTCAGGACCAGAAGCCGGCGCCACCGTCCACGCTTAAGGGCATCCTTCTCGAACAATTGAAAACCACGCACGATAAAAACGACTGGTTCGTCTCCCCGAGCAAATCCGTCGAAGGCCTGACGCCCGAACAAGCCTCCTGGAAAGACGGCAAAGGCAATCACTCCGTCGGTCAGTTGGCTTATCACTTGGTCTTCTGGAATTCACGCGAGCTGTCGAAGTTCAAAGGCGAGCCCGAAAGTAAATTCAGCGGCAACAACGAGGAAACCTTCGACAAATTCGACGCCAAGGGCTGGTCCAACATCACCAAGCAACTCGACCAGGTCATGACCGACCTCGAAAAATTCGTTGAGTCCGCCACCGACGAGCAGCTCGCCAAATTCGGCTCGGAAATCGCCCACGTCGGCACCCACAACGCCTACCACACCGGCCAAATCATCTACATCCGCCGCCTACAAGGCAGTTGGGACCCCCAAAAAGGCGTGAACTAATACCCTGCTCTCACCTAGTACGCCGTCTCTCATCTGTATGTGTTGAGGATGTTGTAGGGCGCGACATCGCCGCGCCCGCTCTTTTTTCATTGTTTAGTTTTGGCGCGAGCATGCCGTCGCCTCAATTCTGCTTCATTGTTTCCCCGTGTGCCCGTGCCTCCCAGCAAATGCCTCTTCTTCCGCTTGAATTTTTGCGATACAACATAAGCGCAACACTAAATCGGTTTAAAGAGGCCATCCCGCAAAATGCGCCGCACACTCCCAGCATTCCTTTTCTCCGCAATCCTCGCCGCGGTAAGCCCAGCACAATCCCCATCCAACGACCCGCTCCTCCGCCTCATGAAGCAATTCACCGAAGCCCCCGGCCCGCCGGGTGCGGAAGGCGCCGTCCGTAAACTTTTCACGGAATCGGCCAAGCCTTACGCCGACAAAATCTCCTACGACGGCCTCGGCTCGGTCATCGCTCAGCAGGGCAACACCGGCCCGCGCATCATGGTCGACGCGCACATGGACGAACTTGGCGCAATTGTCCGCCACATCCGCCCCGACGGTTACATCACCGTGCAGATGCTCGGCTACTGGCTCCCGCAAGCGCTCGGCGACCAGCGCTGGACCATCATCGGCAGCAAAGGCCCAGTCCTCGCCGTCAGCGAACTCTGGGACGCGCACATTGCGCCCCACGACGCCGGCCGTCCCACGCAGCCCACCGAATATTTCTTCGATACGGGCGCCCGCAGTGCCGCGGAGGTCGCCGCGCTTGGGATCAGTGTCGGCGATCCGATCGCCCCCGTCTCCGAGTTCGCCGTCCTGCCCAACAATCGCTATCTCGCCAAAGCCTGGGACGACCGCGTCGGCTGCATCGCCATGATCGAGGCCATGCGCCGCCTCAAAAGCCAGGCGCATCCGAATCAGATTTTTTACGCGGCGACCATTCAGGAAGAAGGCAGCATCGAGATGCGCGGCGCCACAACCTCCGCGCACATCATTAATCCCGACATCGGCATCGCCCTGGAAGTCGGCGTCGCCAACGACACCCCCGGCAACAAGCCGGACGCCTCGCTGGAAACGATCGGCGGCGGCCCCGGCATCATGCTCTATAGCTTTAGTGAATATCCGAATCGCAAGCTGGTGAAGTACGTCCAGGAAGTAGCCGCCGAAAAGCAAATCCCGCTGCAATTCGATTTCGTGCAGGGCTTCGGCGACGACGCCGGCGCGATCAAGCTCAACGGCAGCGGCGTCCCAGTCACAACTCTGCTCGTCCCAACCCGCTCGACGCACACCCACAACGGCATAATCGACAGATCCGACTTCGACCGCACAGTAGATCTTCTCGTCACCCTACTGCAGCGCCTCGACGCCGCCACCGTAGCCAAAATTAGATCCTTTGATCCCGCCGACGATTCGACAGGGTCGCGCTGAGCCAGAGGAGCTATGGTTGGATTTTCACATCAACCTGGAAACAGAACGTGGCGAGGAGCTTGCCACTGTCATCGATCCGCAGAATCATCTGCACCGGCTGTTTGAGAGATCCCTCCAAAGAGGAACCACTTCTTGCAGAAATTGATTGGTACGGCGATACAGTGTTTAACCACATGCAAATGCCCAGGTTTCTGTCTCAATGGCAAGCCTGGCTAGAAACAGCCAGAGTCCCGATGAGGAGCAAATCGTCGAAGAAATTCGAGCACTTGCCGAACGCTGCGAAGGCGCCGTACATCTGTATTTAAAATTCATCGGAGACTGACGTCTTCTTTCCCCCGTTCGATGCCCACGCCCCAATCGCCACAACTATGTTCGAAGTTGGGTTCGGCTTCCGGTCTCCAAAGGACCGCGACCCATTCCGCTGCGTCCTTTCTGCGCTGCCGGATCTCGTACAGCTGCCGATACTCGGCTACCACCCCGCCCGCACCGACCGCTGGAATCGTGGTCTGGTCGTGCAACACGGTCACCGCGTTTAGATTCAGTGACGCCGAGTGCTTCCAGTGCCTGCCACCATCCGTACTGATGTCTTCGCCCGTCGGCCCGACGGCCACCCATACCGGGCCGTACGCCACATCCACGCCGGAACGGAATCCCAGCGGGCCGCTCTCGGCGAGTTTCCAGGTGGCGCCGTGATCCACCGAATACGCGGCCACGCGCACATCGCTCGACACATTGCGGTAGTCGCCGCCCACGGCCACTACTGCGTCGCCTTTGCAGCGCAGCGAGAAAATTCCCGACGAGGCATTCCCGCTTGCGATCGGCGTTTCCACCACCGTCCAAGTCTTTCCTCGATCACGCGAATGAAACACGCGCGCCGCCGGCCCGCCGGTGCCAAAGAAGAGTTCCTCGCCCTCTTCGCCGCACAGCGTCAGCGACGAATTGCTCGCTGCGAACACGCCTTCCCTCGGCAGCGGCGCGGGCATCTGCTCGCGCGGCAATTCCTTCCAATGTTCGCCATCCTCCGTGTGAAGCAACAAGAATTTCCCGTCGATCGGATCGCTGATCGCAAAACAATCTTTCTCTTCGCGGCACACTAGCCCATCCAGGAAGAAACCCGGCCGCTTGTCTGAATACTGCAAGCGCCAGTTTTCGCCGGCGTCGGTCGTCTTGTAAATTCGCGAGTCGCCGTTTTCTCCCACGGACATCAGGTACGCGATGCGATCGCCGAACGAAGCCAGGCCGCGAAAGTCCAGTTTCTCGCCACCCTCGACGCGCAGCCGCTTCCAGGTTTTGCCGTCGTCGGGCGAGCGCAGCACCACTCCATTCGATCCCGCCGCCCAGATCACCAATTCCACTGCGACCTTCGCATCGCTGGGATGGCTGTAGTCCGCGCTGACCGCGCGCAGGTTGCTGTCGATTCCACGTGTCAGCATCGGCCAAAGTTTCGTCTCGTCCGCCGCGCCTAGCAGCAACGGAAATTGCAGCAGCAGGAGCGATCGCAAGAAAAACGCCGTCAAATTGGTCCGCATGGCGCGCATTCTAACAGCAATTTCCGCGATGCTTCCAAATCGGTGCGAATGTTAAAGTGGAAGAAGCGCTAGCGCGTAGCATCCACTTGCTGCGAATCGCGGTGCGATTTTCCTATGACCAAAAACTATCTCGACGCTGCCACGGAAATCGCTCTGGAAGCCGGCAAGATCCTTCGCGAAGAATTCGATCGGCCGCCCAGCATCTCTTATAAAGGCGAAGCCGATCTGGTCACCCAGGCGGACAAACGCTCCGAGCGCTGCATTGTCGAGCGCCTCACAAGATATTTCCCCGATCATGGCATCGTGGCCGAAGAGGGGACCGGCCACGACACTGCCTCCGAATTTCGCTGGTTCGTCGATCCGCTCGATGGCACTACCAATTTTGCTCACGGCTACCCATGCTTCAGCGTTTCCATGGGACTCGCGCAAGGCGACACGCTGATCGCCGGCGTCGTCTACAACCCCTACTACAACGAATTGTTCGCTGCCGCCCGCGGCCACGGCGCCACTCTCAACGGCAAGCCGCTTCGGGTCTCGAAAGTCGACAAGCTCGCCGCGAGCCTGCTCTGCACCGGCTTCCCCGCGCACAAACGAGTCGCCAGCCCCAACATTCACTACTATTGGGATTTCACGCTGCGCTCCCACGGCGTCCGGCGAGACGGCTCCGCCGCACTCGATCTCGCCGGCGTGGCCGCAGGCCGCTTCGATGTCTTCTGGGAATTCGGGCTCAATAAATGGGACGTCGCCGCCGGCGTTTTGTTGGTCGAAGAAGCCGGGGGCAAAATCACCGACTTTGCCGACAAGCCCTACCAGCTCGGCGGGCCGATGATTCTCGCCAGCAACGGCTTGGTCCACGAAGAAACCCGTCAAGTAGCCTACGAAGTGTCACAGCGCGATCCGTCAGCGCCGCTGCGAAGATAAAAAATAGAAAACGCTGGCAATCGGCGAGTCACGAATCAAAAAGTAACGGACGAACGGCCAGTGGCGCATTGGAACACGACAGTACTTTCGGCCTATAGCCCGTCTCCATCGTGCCAGCGACCATAATCAACACGGGGAGAGTCTATCCCCGCGAGACAAGCCCGGCCGCGGAGGCCTCCGTGTTGCGGAAATTGATTCTGCTGGCGGCATTCGTTGGAGTGTTCCTGACTCCGTCTGACCCGGTGTACGCGCAGGATCAGACCCAATCGCTGGGCGACGTGGCGCGCCAGAATCGCAAAGACAAAGAGAAGAACGCCGCGCCGGTGAAGACCGTCCTGAACGACGACAATTTCGGCTCCGGCAAATCGGGCGGCGGAACGTCGGCGGGAACAAGCGCCGCGGCCGCGGGTCTGAGCAATTTCTCGGCAGCCGGCGGAACCAGCAAGAGTGGCGACGACAGCCCGATGGGCAAAGCCTGGGCAGGAATCGGCAACGCCGAAGGCGCACTCGACAAGCTGGCTCCGCTCGACCGCAGCCTGCTTGCGCATGTGGTGCTCGAGGGCAACGACGTTGATTTTCCCGGCCGTCGCGCGTGGGAAGAAAAGATGTTCATCGCGAAGGAGCACTACGTCGCGCACTCACGCCAGTTGCTCGATGAGATGAAAGATCTGATGCAGAACGCGCAGGCGATGCAAGGCGGGTCGGCGAAAGCGGATGGTCCGCAGGCGCAAGGGTTGCTGAGCCGGGCGCAATCGTTGCTCAGCGACGCGCAAAGCACCGAAGCTGCGTTCAAGAGCGTGATGCAAGAAGGTATCGACCAGGCCAAGCAAGCTCGCCGCTGACGCCGCATCCGGCTCCAACGATCGCCAAGTTCCCGTCCCGCTACCGCTTCTTCGGCTAACGCCGTTATTACGCCCAACTTACGCTTTCCTAACACACCCACTGCTACTTTCTCCGGGCAACGATTTTACTTGCATCCCAGACACGCAAGGCACATCAGAGTGGCCATAGGCGTTCTCGTTGAAGCCGATTCGCTACTGACCGGAGAGAGATATGCGCACATTACATCGGTGCGTGCGTTGTCGTGTGTTCACCGCCCTGGCAATTCTGTTCTTGATGGTTAGCCCTCATGTCGCAGTTGCCGACGACAAGACCAGCGACAAGGCAAATAGCAATTCGTCGAGCGACGCGGCTCCCGCAAAGACGAATGCCCCAACAAAGATCAATGCCCCCGCGCCTTTGACGGACCGCGAGCGCTGGCTGCTCGATCGTGTGGAACAGCTAGAAAGACGCGTTGCGGACCTGGAATCGGATAAGCATGGCGGGGATGCCGCACCAGCGAACGCGGCGAATTCTCCGGCATCCGCGCCGTCGTCCGATCTTGCGGCGGCAGCTTACGTACCCACGGTAACGGGGACGAGCTCGGCGATCGCGTCGACGAAGGATGTTTCGACGTCACCGACAGCGGTGGAAAGCGCGAATGCGATTTCGAAGGACCGCGTCGTAGCGGAAATCGCGGCGGGGAGCGTCGGCCCGGAGCAAAAGGGCGCAGCGGACGTGGCGAAGGCCGCCAAGGCGCCGAAGGCGGAGCCATTCTCATTCGCGGACTATACCTGGCTGAATGGAAACGCGCGGACGAAGGACGTGCCGCTGGACACGAAATTTTTCACACCGGAAGTTCGGTTCGATGCCAGCTACATCTACGATTTCAATCATCCCAAGGACGACACCATCGGCGGATCAGCGGAAGTCTTTCGTGCACAAGAATTTCAACTCACGCAGCTGGGTGTCGGCGGCGATTTCACTACGACAATGTACGCGGCAGGATCATGACGCAATTCGGAATGTATTCGCAGACCCAGCCGCGCAACGACGCCAGCCCCTCGCGAGGCCAGTGGGGTCTTGATGGAGCATACCGCTACTTGGCTGAAGCCTACGGCGGCTATCACATCAACGCGATGCATGGGATCAATGTGGACGCAGGAATTTTCATGTCCTACATTGGCCTGTTCAGTTGGTACAACTTCGACAATTGGGCCTACCAGCCGTCTTACGTCTCGTCGAACACTCCATTCTTCTTCAACGGGTTGCGAGTGCAACTGTATCCGACGGAAAAATTGAAAATCGAGCCATGGATCATCAATGGGTGGCAATCCTACGGCCGATTCAACAATCGGATGGGATTCGGATTCCAAGTGCTGTACCGGCCATCGGGGGCGGTTTCGATCGTCTCGAACGGCTACATGCTGGGTGAAGACACATTGGGTGTTCCGGGCCGCATTCGCTATCACTCGGACAACAGTCTCGAAGTGAAGTACTACGATCACCCGGAGCGCACGCTCGACAAGCTGGCATTCTCTGTTACCGGTGATATTGGCTGTGAGCACGGCGGCGGAGTGAGCTGCACCGGCAATTCGGCAAAAGGCCCGAAGCAGAGTTTCTTGGGCTTTATGTTCTACAACCGCGCATGGTTCAACAAAAACAAGTATGGCCTAACGCTGGGTGGCGGCAGGATCAACAATCGGACGCTAGCTGGTGCTGATTCCACCGATCAATGGCGCGACGGCGGCATCAGGAACGCCGTACTTCACGGCGAGTCCAGGCGACCCATTCAAGGCGTGGGATGCGTCCGCGACCTTCGACTATATGCCCAGCCAATACATTACATTCCTGTGGGAATTCGACCACCGAGCGGCGAACGTGCCGTACTTCTCCGGGCCGGGCGGAGTCACGCCAACATCGTGCCCGAGCGCGCCGCTGGTCGAGAATATTTGCGGTACGCCGGGATCGTCGGTGCCGGGCTTTACGCCCGATTTGAAGGAGATCGAGAACCGAATCGATCTGGCGATTCTGGTAAAATTCTAAGCTCAAACTGTGGACGCCGCGCCTAAAGCCCGGCGTCTCGACTACGCCTGCATCACCTCACGCAACGTCAGAATTCGTAGGCCGGCGGCTTGATGCCTTTCAGGCGCAGGTAGACCTCGGCTTGGCCGCGATGATGCGCCGTGTGGGTGAAGTAGGACCACAGCCACTCCGCGCCGGTGAGATTGCGATTGGGCGGGCCGACGACCTTGTCGGCGTTGGCGGCGGGCATTTCGGCGATGGCTTTGCTGCAGAACTCGAAAATTTCTTTTACGAAGGACGTCGCCGCCCCTTTACTTACGTCCACTTTTACCGAGTCCTTGCTCCAGGCTTCGATGGCCGGCGGCAGCGCGGGTGCTGTGAGTCCGCTGGCCTGCGTGCATGCGTTGCGATCGGCCATGGCGATGTGCGCCATCAGCTGGCCGAAACTCATTTCCTCCGGGGTCGCGCGGAAGTTGTAACCGTCGGCGGGCATGGCGTCTGCAACGGCCAGGGTGAACTCACCTGAAGTCTTCCAATGTTTCAGCAAAACATCCTTTTGAGGGATTTGAGCCGCGGCCGGACTGGCCAGGGCGAGCACTGCGAGCAGAACGCGTTTCATTCGGACTCCTGAAAAGTCGCGGGTCATGCTAGCCCAGATCCTGGCCGGTGCCAAGCGCCAGGGCTTGATAGCGGGGTGCTTGACAGCGGCTCTATACTGTTTTGGTCTAGGTATCGAGCAAAATAGGAAAAGCGAAAACATTTTGGGGGATGACTTCGTCATGAAGAAGAGCGAGCAGCGGGATCTGTTTCCGGGGGCACTGGAAATGATGGTGCTGCGGACTCTGAAGCGCCAGCCGTTGCACGGTTACGCGCTGGCGCAGCATATCAAGCGGACTTCGGACGACCTGCTGCAGATCGAAGAGGGTTCGCTGTATCCGGCGTTGCAGCGGCTGCTGAAGGCGGAACTTGTGAAGGCGGAGTGGGGCGTGTCGGCGACGAACCGGCGCGTGCGGGTCTACAAGCTGACTCCGGCGGGATTGAAGCACCTGCAGCGCGAAGTGTCGAGTTTTGAGCGGATGCTGGAAGGGGTCACACGAGTGCTGGCGCCGAGAAAATCATGAGCTGGCTGAAACAATTTTTCTCGAGGGGGCGGCAATACGCCGAGCTCTCCGAAGAAACCCGAGAGCATATCGAGGAAAAGACGGCGGAGCTGATCTCCGAGGGTATGGCTCCGAACGAGGCGGCCGCGGCAGCTCACCGTCAGTTCGGCAACGTGATGCTGATCGAGGGAGTTGGCCGCGAGGTGGGGCGGCGGTCGCATATTGAGGACTTTCTCGCGGACGTCCGTTATGGTTTTCGCGCCCTGCGTCACAATCCGGTGTTCGCCGCGGTTGGCTTGTTGACGATCGCGATCGGAATCGGCGCCAACACCGCCGTGTTCAGCGTTGTGAATAGCGTGTTGCTGAAACCGCTGAACTATCCAGAGGCAGACGAACTGGTGGCCCTCCGGCAGCTTGCCCCAGGGGCTGCAGGGCTGGCGGATTTCGCAAACGGTCTGCGCCTCTCGCCATCCATGTATTTCACCTATGCCGAGCAAAACCGGACGTTCCAGTCGTTGGGAGTGTGGGATACCGGCACGGCGAATGTCACGGGCCTAGCCGAGCCGGAACAAGTCCGCACCGTTGAAGTCAGCGATGGCGTGCTTCAGGCGCTCAGCGTGCCACCAGCTGTTGGCCGCTGGCTTTCCCAGGCAGACCAGATTCCGCGCGGACCCGAAACCGTGATGCTCAGCTACGGGTATTGGCAGCGGAACTTCGGCGGAGACCGTTCGGCGGTTGGGCGCAAAATTACGATTGATTCGCGGCCTCGCGAAATCGTCGGGGTCATGCCTCAAGGGTTCCGATTCGTCGATGTAGATTTCGACGTGATCGTGCCGTTGGGGTTCGAACGCGGCAAGCTGATTCCGGCGGGATTTGGGTATCAGGGAATCGCGCGGTTACGGCCCGGGGTCACGATTGCCGAAGCCAATGCTGACGTGGCGCGAATGTTGCCGATTTGGATGGACTCCTGGTCGAACGGTCCCGGCACGAATCCACGAATTTATGAGACTTGGAAAATCACGCCCGCTATTCGTCCGCTGAAACAAGAAGTGATCGGCAACGTCAGCGACGTTGTATGGGTGGTGATGGGAACGATCGGCCTGGTGATGTTGATCGCCTGCGCCAACGTGACGAATTTGTTGCTCGTGAGGGTGGAGGCGAGACACCAGGAGCTTGCGGTGCGCGCCGTGCTCGGCGCCGGTTGGGGACGCATCGTTCGAGGTCTTCTTGTTGAAAGCTTGATCCTGGGGTTGATGGGCGGCGCGCTGGGCGTTGGCGTCGCTGATTGGGGCGTGCGACTGCTTGTAGCGATAGGCCCCGCGAATCTACCTCGCTTAAGTGAGATTTCGCTGGATACGCGGACGCTCGGATTCGCAGTCCTTCTTTCGCTGCTCTCTGGTTTGTTGTTTGGATTAGTGCCTGCATTGAAATACAGCGGACCACGAACTTCGTTGGCTCTTCGAAGTGCCGGGCGGACAACGAGCGTGAGCCGGGAGCGCCATCGCGCGCGCAATGCTCTGGTCGTAGGTCAGGTGGCGATGGCGCTAGTGCTACTCGTGTGCGCCGGCTTAATGATTCGCACGTTCCAAGCATTGCGAACGGTGGAGCCGGGATTCACGGATGCACCGCATCTTCAGATCCTCAGAATTTCCATTCCGGATTCGCTGGTGAAGGAGCCGGAACGAGTCACGCGAATCCAAAACGAGATTGTCGATAGGTTGACGGCACTTCCGGGTGTGACGTCCGTTGGATTCGCGAGGGCAATGCCCATGGAAGGGTTCGAGTCCGGATGGGATGCGATTTATGCAGAGGACAGGACTTACTCTGACGGCGCAATTCCGCCCCTCCGGCTGTTCCAGTTTGTTTCTCCCGGGTTCTTCCACGCGGCTGGCACTCGAGTGGTTGCGGGCCGCGACCTGACATGGACGGAGGTGTACGGCAACAGACCGGTAGCGATGGTCTCCGAAAATCTGGCGCGCGAGATGTGGGGCACAGCATCCGGCGCCATCGGCCGACGAATGCGTACATATGCGGGAATTCCGTGGCACGAGGTGATCGGAGTAGTAGAGGACGTTCGTGAGAAGGGCGTCCAGGAAAACGCACCCGAAATCGTGTATTGGCCCTCGCTGACGAGCATTCTTGGTAAGCCAGGCTCATGGGACGTTATCCGGACAGTGACGTTCGTGGTACGAAGCGAGCGCTCCGGCACAGCGGGTTTTCTCGATGAGGTCCGTCAAGCGGTGTGGTCGGTGAATTCGAACCTGCCACTGGCATCGGTGCGCACGATGCAGGAAGTCTTCGACAAATCGGTTGCGCGAACCTCCTTCACGCTGGTAATGCTTGGGATCGCGGGCGCGATGGCGCTGGTGCTGGGCATCATCGGCATCTATGGTGTGATCTCTTACACGGTGTCACAACGCAGGCGCGAAATTGGAATTCGGTTAGCGCTGGGGGCGCAACGCGGAGACGTGCTGCAAATGGTCCTGAGGCATGGCGCGAAGATGGCGCTAGTGGGCGTAGCTATCGGAATCGGCGCTGCTTTCGGATTGATGCAGTTGATGACGAACTTGCTGTTTGGCGTGACACCGAACGATCCGACAACGTTTGCCGGCGTTGCTGCCCTGCTCATCTTAGTTGCGCTGCTGGCCTGTTACTTGCCGGCACGGCGGGCGACGCGAGTCGATCCGATGGTAGCACTGCGATACGAGTAGCGTGCTGTCAAAAAGGGGCGAGGGCCGCAAGAGCGTATACAACGCTGGTTCGCTCGAGGGGAATCATGAGCTGGCTGAAACGACTTTTCTTGCGACGCCGGCGATACGCCGAGCTGTCCGACGAGATTCGTGAGCACCTCGAAGAGAAGGTCGAGGATCTCGTGGCAAGTGGCCTGTCTCGGGATGAGGCCAGGCACGCGGCGCAGCGCGAATTCGGCAATGTGACGCTGGTGCAGGAAGACGGGCGCGCGGTATGGCGCTGGTCAGCGATTGAAGATCTTGGCGGGGATGTTCGCTACGGATTGCGGACGCTGAGC
>DATNCJ010000013.1:0-22603 GCA_035607215.1 Candidatus Eiseniibacteriota bacterium | reverse complement strand
TATCTCGAGCTGTTGGCAGACACTCTCGATGGTCTAGAGATCTCTGCGCGCGGCCAGTTCCTGCAGCGCTATATTCGCGCGATCACCCACCTCGATTTGAGGGAAGCGCAGTGCGTTCAGTTGTGGGATGAAATACTCACGCGCCGCCGCGAGCTCAGCGACAACCTCGGACGGCAGGTCGCCCTGAAAACTGCGCTGATGGATGTGTTGACATCCGCGGGTCTGTTCCGAGTGCCGATCATCCTGGAATACGACGAGCTGAAAACCCTGCAGCTCAATGCGGTTACTGATCCTCTGACCGGGCTCTACAATCGGCGCCTCTTCAGCGAGACCTTTGAGAAAGAGCTGAACCGAACGCGCCGCTACGGCTCGCAACTGGGCCTCGTGATTCTGGATCTGCATCGGTTCAAGGAAGTCAACGACAAGCACGGCCATCCACGCGGCGATGATGTATTGCGCGCCGCCGCTACCACGCTCAAGAAGGCGCTGCGTACTTCCGACTCCGCGTTCCGCATCGGCGGGGATGAATTCGCATTGCTATTGCCGCAGACCGACGCTGACCAGGCCCTGGCCCTGAGCCGTCGCGTCGAAACTGTTTTCGCCGAAGTTCTGCACGCCCTGCCGCTCAGCGTGAGCGTCAACATGGATCATGGCATCGCGATTTTCCCGCACGACGGCGAGCAGGCCGACCAACTGATCCGCATAGCCGACGAACGGCTTTATCGCCTGAAGCACGCCAACCATCGCAAGGTTGGCGAAGCCGAGCCGCGGGCCGAATCGGCTCCGCCGGCTGCCGGCCCCACGAAACTCGCGGCCTCGGTCGCGCCGCCGTCCCCGGTGGCTAACGCAACTCGGGCGCCGCAACCCAGCCCGACGGTGGCGCCGCCCCCGGCGCCAGCGCAGGCTCCAGCCCCGGCCGCCCCAGCCGCGGCACCAGCACAGCCCGCAACGCCGTCAAGGCCTCCGATCTCGATCGAGTCCAAGCGCTTCGAGCGCCAGGAGCCCCCGGTGGCCGAAGCTGGCGTCCCGGCAATCTCCATCAATCACGCGCCGGCTGCCCCCTCCACCCCTCGTGTTTACGCCATGCAGCGCAAGGCTGAGCGGGTTTCGATGACCGGCACCAATGCCTATGCCATGCTCGGAGAGCACACCACTCGACGCGCGCGCGTTGTCGATCTGGGTTTCGGCGGCGTCGCCATCGAGATGGATGCCCCCGAGGAACTACCCGAAAACGTCCTGGCCGTCCTGCACGTGCCCATTCTTCCGCCGGTGCGCGTCAGCCTCAAGCCGGTTTGGTCGCAGCAAACCAAGCAAGGCACTTATCGCGTAGGTTGCGCCTTCGTATCCTGACTTTTCCTTGGGTTATGTGGCGGCGCCTCAGTGCCACGCCACTCACTGAAAGCTCACGCCCGCCAGCTTAGGCTACTCTCCGCTCGGCCCCAACTGCTGGCGCAAGTACCTCGACGTGAACAGCAGCGCTTGTTGCACGTGTGCTAGTCCCAGGCCCCAGCGCAATCTCGCTTGATCGCCGCCCGTTCCTCGCGCTTCCAGTCTCAAGCGTAACGCGGTTCCCCCAGCCTGTTTCGCCAGGCAGATGCGCGAGGCCAAGGTCTCCGCCGACCCGGCGCTCCGCAGCAACTCGACCAGTTTTTGCACCATGGCCAAATGCAGGCCGCGATTGCCGGCCAGTGCGCTTTGTCGAAAACGCAGCACAAAGTCGGCGTTGCATAAAACATCGCCGGTGATGCGGGGCGTCACGGTCTCGTACTGAAACAGCGAATCGTCGCTATCGATCGCTGCCGCAAAACTGCACAGCGCCCGCTCGATTCCGGCATCGTCCGCTACATTCGTACCACTCTGTTCGGGTTCCGGCAGCGACTCGACGACGTCGACTAACATGCAGCGAACCTACGCGATGTCCGCTTTGCCCTCAAGAGAAAAGGCCAGCAGCCTCGCATTTTTCCCTGTCGCGATACCCGCATGCTTTGGCTAAAATCGTCGGAAGACTTGGCTTTTTCACCGAGGCTCCATGACCGAACCGATCGCAAGCCGCCCGCACTGGCCCGGCGCGCTCTCCAATACTCCCGACGCCACCACCGGCCTAAAGCCGTGGAACTGGGCTCTCGAGCGCCTCGAAAAATCCCATAACTATTGGATCTCCACCTCTGGCCCGGACCGCCCGCACCTCATGGTCATCTGGGGCATTTGGTGGAAAGACGCCTTCTGGTTCAGCACCGGATCGCGCACTCGCAAAGCCAAGAACATCGCTGCCAATTCGCGCTGCGTCATCGGCACGGAAAAAGCCGATGAAGCCGTAATCGTTGAAGGCACAACCGAAGAAATTAGCGATCGCAACATCTGGAAACAGCTTGCCGTTCCCTACGACAAAAAGTACGGCGGGGAAATCCTGCCGCTACTCGAATCCAGCGGCGGCGCCGTCTACCGCGTCACCCCGCAAGTCGCCTTCGGCCAGGACGAGCACGCCGAGAATTTCGTGCAATCCGCCACTCGCTGGAAATTCGAGTAGCACAGACACTTTTGCCTGTGTCCAACGCTGGGGACCAGGGGCATGAGGACCGAACGCATCGGGGCGCGACCCGGCGGATTCGAAGTTCCATGGGAAATTTGGACGAATTTAGCATTTTCGGTACAATAGAGAATTGCTCGCGACCTAGCGACGCGGCTGTATTCCCCTCACTTGGGAGCCGTGCAGACCGGACGCGACATAGGAGCCTCACCATGAAACCCGGTATTCATCCCGACTATCACGCCGTAACCGTGCACTGCGCCTGCGGCAACACCTTCCCCACGCGTTCCACCATCAAAGGCGACATGCTGCGCGTCGAAATCTGCTCGAATTGCCATCCCTTCTTCACCGGCAAGCAGAAGCTGATCGACACCGCGGGCCGTGTCGAGCGCTTTACCAAGAAGTACGCCGATGCCGCTGCCAAAGCGGGCGCTGCTAAAAAGTAGCTTCCCCCTCGACCATGCTTGTTGCGCGAGTCTCCGCCTATGCGGGGTCTTGCGGCGTCTACTTTGAACCCACCATCAATTTAGCTTAGGTGGCAGTTACGGCGAGCAGTTTACGGTTTGGAAACCGCCAGGCGTTGGCGGGCGTATGTGCACCATGGGCTAGCAGGATCGAGCTTGATGTAAGTCTGCCAATGCTGGCGGGCTTCCGAGGGCGCGCCGAGGCGATCGCAGACGAAGGCGAGGTTGTAGTGGGCGTCGGCATGGCTGGGATCGAGACGCACGGCGATACGCAGATGTTTCCGTGAGGTCTCCAACTGGCCGAGCTCCTCAAGGACGCTGCCAAGGTTGAAATGGGCGACGGCATTGTCTTGGTCAACGGCCACGGCGCGGAGGAACGAACCAGCAGCGGATTCGAGCTCGCCTTGTTCGTAAAAGAGCATGCCGGTGTTGATGAGGGCATCCATATGGTGAGGATTCGTCTTCAGCACTCGTTGATAGGCTTCGATAGCCTGCAGGCGGGAATCGGGATCCGACTCGTATTGCAGGGCCAGCGCGAACCAGTCTTCAGCGTTGCGTTCGGGCATGACTCGGACCTTGGCGCTGAGTTCACGCGTGTCAAAATTGAGGACGAACTGGCCGGAAATGGGTTCCAGGCGGGCGCCGTCGCGCTCGACGATCACGTCGCGGCCGTTGGATAGGATGCGGAGCTGATTCAGCGGCGCCTGAACTTCGGACAGCTGGTGGTTAAGGGCCGCCAAAGAACGGCGAAGGCGGCTGGCGGAGACCCCGGTTTCGATCAACTGCTTGGCGGTACGCAGGCTGATGAGGTCGCGGAAATCGTAGGATTTGTCGCTGCCGCGGCGTCGCGGAGAAATCAGCCGAAGTTTTTCCCAGTAAGTGAGCTGCTTGTCCGTGACGTCCAGGATGCGCAGGAATTCGCGCCGCGTGAATCGCTCGGTTGTGCCCATTTACGACTTGCCTGCTATTTCTTGCCTGCTCTCTTTTTCTCTGGCGCCTGCGCCGCTGCCGCGGCCTGAACGGCCCGGACCGGAGGCTTCTTCGCGCCCGGCTGTTTTTCGGCGATGCTTTTCTTCAGCGCGTCCATCAAATCTATCACGGGTGCGAGCTTGGGATGGGTGACCTCGGCGATTTCGTGGCCCTCACGCTTGGCCTCGATCATGTTTTTCATGCTTTCCATGTAATTGTCTTTGTACTTGTCTGGCTCAAAGGGAGCGGCCAGGCTTTCGATCAGCTGCGCGGCGAGCTTTTTCTCGGCATCCTTGGGCTGAGCGGCCGAGTCGGTCCGGCCATACTCGGCGACTTCGCGGATTTCGTTGGTATAGAACATGGTGTGCAGGGTCATGCCCTTGGCGCGCGGACGCACCACCACGATGTGTTCGCGCTGGTGCATGGTCAGCTTGGCGATGGCGGCGTAGCCTGAGCTTTCCATAGCATTGAGCAGCAGCTGGTAGGCCTTCTTGCCTTCGTCTTCGGGCGTGACGTAGTACGACGCGTCGTAGTACAGCGGATCGATCTCGTGCACTTTGACAAATTCCAGGATTTCCATGCTGCGGGCGGATTCCGGCTCGATCTTGTCCAGCTCTTCCTCGTCGAAGAGCACATATTGGTCTTTCTCGTATTCGTAGCCCTTCACGATTTCGTTGCGCGGCACCTGGCGTTCGCAGTGCGGGCAGAACAGCGGCATGCGGATGCGGGTTTTGCATACGCTGTGCAGCTGGTTCAGGCCGATGCGTTCGGTGCGCGCCGCGGAGAACAGGCGGATGGGAATGGAGATCAAGCCAAACGTCAGGTAACCCTTCCAGACTGAAGTGGCCACGGGTTAGCTCCTTCTGGAGGTGCGTTAAGGCACGTGCGCAAAGAGGATTAAGGTTAGTTGGCCTGGGCGGGGAGATGCAAGGCGAATCATGGGCGAAAACGCGAAAGTGTCAGCCTGCAGGCCCTGTCGCTCACCCCTTCAGGGGATGAGGGTTTTTCGATCGGATGGCACAACGTAGCCACGGGCGGTGTCGGCAGGCAACGTCGCGCCCGCATAGTACCCTTCCGAAACACGCACTTGCGACAACCTAACCGCAAGGCGGAAAACCTGTCTAATGAACCGGATGAGGCAGAGCGTCGAGGTCATCGGGGATAGCGACGCCATCGCCATCGAGCGGACGCTCGCAGGCGATCGCGATGCCTTTCGCGTGCTGGTGGAACGCCACAGCCAGAGCGTTTTCCGGCTCGCCTATCGCATGACCGGAAACCAGCACGATGCCGAAGAAGTGGTGCAGGAGGCTTTTCTGCGCGCATACCAGAAGCTCGAGCAATTTGCGGAAAAAGCCAATTTCGGGACCTGGGTCTATCGCATCGCCGCTAATTATGCGATCGATCGCATGCGCCAGCGCAAGACCGAGGATTCACAGCGCGCGCCGGCTGCCGCACGGGGCGGGGAAGAAGGCGCGGCTGAGTTGGATCTCATGAACATGGTGCCGGATGCTGCGCCTTCGCCGGAACGTCTGGCGCAAAGCGCGCAGCTCGCAGTGCACATACGGCGCGCCTTGATCGAGTTGACCCCCGCGGAGCGCACGGCGTTTGTAATGCGGCATTGGGGCGGATCCGGGATCGAGGAGATCGCGGCGGCTCTGGAGTCGAGCTCCAGCGCGGCAAAAAACACCGTGTTTCGGGCGGTGCAGAAACTACGGCAGGCGCTCGGGCCGTTTGTGGAACAACGCGGCCAGGCTCGAGCAATGGGAACGGAACTATGAAACATCCGGATGAGGAAGAGTTGATCGCGTATCACGACGGCAAGCTGACGGGCGGCGATGGTGATGCGCTGCAGCGCGAGGCCATCGCTGTGCACCTGAAGGAATGCCCGGAGTGTAAAGCCGAGCTTGATCGTATCGACGCGGTGCTGGCGGCGTTGGACACCATGTCGGTGCCCGATCCAGGGGAGGACTATGGCCAGCGTGTGTGGAAGCAGATTGCGCCGCGGCTGCCGGAAAAGCGTCGCCGCTGGTGGGAATTCGGGCTAAGCAAGCAAGCGGCGGGTAGAGTCTCGGGCTGGTCCGGGTTGTTCGAGCCGCGGCGTTTGGCGACATTCGCAGCGGTGGCAGCGCTGGTAATTGTGGCGTTCTTGGCGGGCCGCCGCGTAGGACCGACCAAGACGGTCGCGGATGCCGCCAACGTTCGGGAGCGCGTCCTGATCATGGCTGTTGGCGAACATCTCGGCCGCTCCGAAATGGTGCTGGTGGAATTGGCGAATGCCGAGCCCGCAGACAGATCGGGTGCCAAGCAGGTGAACATCGCGTCCGAGCAGCGGCGCGCGGAGGATTTGCTGGAAGAGAATCGCTTGTACCGGCAAACAGCGATGGAGCAGGGCGACACGGCGCTGGCTGCCGTACTCGATGAGCTCGAACGCGTGCTGCTGGATGTCGCGCATAGTCCGCAGCAGGTTTCTGCGGCGCAGTTGGAAACGATTCGCGAGCGGATTGCGGCAAAAGGGATCTTGTTTAAGGTTCGTGTGGTGGGTCAGGAGCTGCAGCACCGAGGGGAGTCTGCTCAACCGCCGCTGGGAGAGAGCCGAGCGACGAAGACTGAAAGGAACAAGACATGAGTGTTGTGGAGAGAGAGCAAGGGGAAATCGTGCGAGGAGCCGGGAAGGCTTCTCGCTACAAGGGCGCAGGATTTCGGATCGCAGCGTGTGTTGTGTTCGCTGCAGCGTTAGCGGCACCGGCGGTGAGCTATTCGCGCTCGGCCCGTTCCATGGGCGGCCTCTTCGCGGCGATGCAGCAAGACGACGACAGTGCGCAGGAAGCTCGGGATCGCGCGCAGGAGGAGAAGGATCGCGCCCAGGAGAAACGCGACCGCGAACAGGAAGCCCGCGATCGCGAGCAGGAACGCAAAGACCGCGAACAGGAGCGGCTGGACCGATTGTCCGAATTGTATGACGAAGGCCGCGAAGCTCTGGATGAGGAGCGCTACGATCGCGCGGCGCAAAAGTTCGCGGAGCTGGCAAAGAGCAACGGCAAGGAAACCGATGCGGCGCTGTACTGGAAAGCCTATGCCGAAAATCGGCTGGGCAAACGAGATTCGGCGCTGGCAACGATCGCCGATCTGAAACATCGCTTTCCGCAGAGCCGCTGGCAGCGCGACGCCTCCGCGCTGGAAATCGAAGTGCGCCAGCGCACTGGCCAAAGCCCGCATCCCGATGCGCAGAGCGATGACGATCTTAAAATGCTGGCGATTCAGGGATTGATGAACAGCGATCCCGATCGAGCGCTGCCGTTGTTGGAGAAAGTGCTTAACGGCACGGGCACGCCACGAGAAAAATCTAAAGCGCTGTTCGTGATTGCGCAAAGCGGAAAACCCGAAGCGCGGCAAATTCTGGGGCGCATCGCCAGCGGGCAATCCAATCCGGAGTTGCAACGCAAAGCGGTGGAATACCTCGGCATGTTTGGCGGGAGCGAAGCGCACAAGACGCTGGCCGAGGTCTATGCCAAGAGCGGCGATGAAGGCGTCAAGCGCGCGATTCTCCGCAGCTACATGATCGCGGGCGACAAAGAGGACTTGTTTGCGGCGGCCAAGAGCGAGAAAGACGACGGCGTGCGCCGCGAAGCCATCCGGCAGCTAGGCTTGGTGCACGGCATCGATGAATTGCAGCAGCTCTATCAGAAAGAAACCTCGATGGAGTTGAAACGAGAAATCTTGCAGGCGTTTTTCCTGGCCGGCGATTCCAAGAAGATTGTGGAAGTCGCCAGCGGCGAAAAAGATCCCGAGTTGCGTCGCGCCGCGATCCGGAACTTGGGTCTGATCAACTCGGCGGATTCCGCGCAGGCGCTGAAAACGATTTACGCCAAGGAAACCGATCGGGAATTGCGCGAAGAAGTGCTGAACGCATATTTCCTTCAAGGGAATGCGTCGGCGCTGGTGGCCATTGCTCGAGCGGAAAAGGACCCAGAGTTGAAGAAAACGGCGGTGTCCAAGCTTTCGTTGATGCATTCGAAAGAAGGCACCGAGTACCTCATGGAGATTCTGAACAAATAGATCGTGGATTGGCCGCTCCGAAATGGCAACGAGCGGTCTCGCGGGCCACGTGGGCAGTGACTGGCAGAGGATGGAGAGCGACATGATGACTTCAAAGACGATTCTTGCAGCGACGATGCGCTTCGGCCTAGCTGCGATTCTGGCACTCTGGGTCACACCTGTCCTGCTCGCGCAGGCTGATTCGGCCGGGATGCCTCACGTCGAGAATGCGCGAGTCGAGCAACGCGCGGTCAGCGCGCCAATTGTTGCTGAAGTCAAGAAAATCGCGGAGCAATCCGCGCAACCCCAATGGATCGGCTACGCCGTTCCCGAAGTCGCTAGCGATCGCGAAGTCTGCTGTAACAATCGCGGCGCGAATTGGGAGAACGGCGGCTGCGGCGTTTGCCGTTTGGAAGACAGCAACCACGGCGTCAACATGACGTCACGTAGCGACGCCACAGGCGTGAGCGGCGTCGGCAAGGTTCAGCTCGAAGGCTCGCGCAACCTGGTGATCTTGCTGCGCACCGAGGCGAAGCGTGTGATGAAGATTCGCGTAGTGTCGGAGGATTGCACCGTCGACGCCGGTGGCTTGCCGCTCGTATGGCTGACCGGCGTGAAGCCAGCAGACAGCGTAACGATGCTGACGACGTATGTTCGCGAAGGTAGCCTTGATGATCATGACCGCGATCGCGACGACAAGCAATTGAGTGGCGGCGCGCTGACCGCCATCGCCCTGCAGGCCGACGAATCCGCCAATCGCGCCCTGGAGTCGTTCGTGCGGCCAGATCAACCGGAATCGCTGCGCAAACACACTTCCTTCTGGCTGGGCGAATCGCGCGGAAGAAGTGGATTTGTGGTACTACAAAGAATGGCCAAGAGCGACCCCAGTTTGGACATTCGCGCGCACGTAACCTTCGCACTATCGGTCAGTCGCGAGCCCGGTGCTCAGGATGAAATGATCCGCATGGCCAGGGAAGATGAAAGCTCTCACGTTCGCGGACAAGCGCTATTCTGGCTCGCGCAGAAGGCCGGCAAGAAGGCCGTCGGCACGATTACCGGCGCCATCGAGAACGATCCCGACACCGATGTGAAGAAGAAAGCGGTGTTCGCGCTGAGCCAGCTTCCAAAAGACGAAGGCGTACCGAAATTGATCGAGGTCGCGCAGAACAATCACAATCCGGCGGTGCGTAAACAGGCCATGTTCTGGCTCGGTCAGTCAAACGATCCACGGGCGCTGGCGTTCTTTGAGAAAGTCCTCTCTCAGTAACACGTAAACGCTGCCGCACTAACGCAACAAATCCTCCAATTGAACCCGTGCATCTGTTTTCGAATCGCGATATTTGACGATGACCGCGGCCTGCAGCGACAAGCCGTGTTTTTTTCCAAGCGGATGCGACACGGCACGCGAACCGGGAACGACGATGGCTTCTGCGGGAACGATCAACGGCTCGGATTCCGTTGCGGTATACACTGCGTCTTTCACCAAATCATAGATGGGGATCGAGCGATTCAGAATCGTGCCGCTGCCAAGGACTGCGCGACGCTTGACCACCGTGCCTTCGTAAACGCCGGCGTTGCCCCCGATCAGCACGTCGTCTTCGACAATCACCGGCAGCGCGCCCGCCGGTTCGAGCACGCCACCGATTTGCGATCCCGCGGAGATGTGGCAACTGCGGCCAACCTGCGCGCAGCTGCCCACCAGCGCATGCGAATCGATCATCGTGTTTTCGCCCACATACGCGCCGACGTTGATGAACATTGGCGGCATGCAGATCACGCCGCGGCCGATGAAACTCGCATCGCGAATGCTCGAGCCACCCGGTACGATGCGCACGCCGTCCGCGGCCGTGATCGCGCGCACCGGATATGTCGATTTGTCGATGAACGGCTGGCGCGCCGGGTCAACCGACATATCCACAATCGCGCCCATCCGAAAGCCCAGCAGAATGCCCTTTTTCACCCAGGCATTGACGCGCCAGCCAGTCAACGCCGTGGAATCAGGCTCCGCGGCACGCACTTCGCCGCGATTCAGCGCGTCTTTAAACGCGCGAAACAACGCGAAGTGCTCCTGGGTGTATTGCGCCGGCGGCGCGTCGAACAGTTGCTCAATTTGCGACGGCTGCATGCACTCTCTCGGAAACCAGGTCCAGCGACGCGAGCACGCCGCGAATCCGCGCCTGATTTTCTGCGCGCGGCGCAACCAGCGGCAGCCGCCACACCGGCTCCAGCAAGTCCATCTCCGCCATCGCCGCTTTCACCGGGCCTGGATTCGACTCCACAAAATTGATTTCCATCAGCGGCAAAAAGCGTCGGTGCAATTCGCGCGCTCCGGCAAAATTCCCGCTGGTCGCGAGCCGGATCAGACGTGCCATCTGCTCGGGAATTTCATTCGATACCACCGAGATCACCCCACGCCCACCCAGCGCCGCAAGCGGCAATGTAATCGCGTCGTCGCCCGACAGCACCAGAAAATTCTCCGGCACCGCATTCAAAATCGCCGACATCTGCGCGATGCTGCCGGAAGCTTCCTTGATCCCGACGATATTCTCTACCGCCGCCAGCCGCGCCACCGTCACCGGCTCGATGTTCACTCCGGTGCGTCCCTGCACGCTGTACAAAATGATCGGCAGCGACACGGCGTCCGCGATTGCGCGATAGTGCTGACACAAACCCTCCTGCGTCGGCTTGTTGTAATACGGCGTCACCGACAAGAGACCGTCCGCGCCAATCGCCGCGAGTTCCTTTGCCAGCGCAATCACCTCCGCGGTGTTGTAACCTCCCGCGCCCGCCAGCACTGGAACGCGCCGCGCCGCCAATTCGACGGTGATCGCCACCACACGCAGATGCTCTTCTCGCGTAAGCGTCGGACTCTCGCCCGTTGTCCCGCAAGGCACCAGAAAATCGATACCCGCGTCAATCTGCCGCTGAATCAACTTCCGCAGCGTCACTTCGTCGAGCGAACCATCCCGCCGAAACGGTGTAACCATCGCCGTGCCGCACCCGGTAAACATGTTGTTCTCCTTCATTGCAATCTTTCTCCGAACTTGTGGAGTTCAGGCTGGCGAATTCGTCGTCACTTTTGCCTCAACTGCACCTAACTCCGTCAAAATGTCGCGAAACTCAAACACGCCGCGCTTCCCGCTTACCCAGCGCGCTGCTTGCAGGGCGCCCCGCGCGAATCCTTCGCGACTTCGTGCGGTATGGCGCAGGGTAATCGTGTCGGCCACGGAATCGAATCCGATTTCGTGGGTACCAGGATGCGCGCCGGCGCGGTTCGCGCTCAAAGTGATCGGCCGGTCGTAGCCGGCCGCACGCATGTCATCGGCCAGTCTGCGCAGCGTGCCCGAGGGCGCGTCTTTCTTGGCCGCATGATGAATTTCCCAGGCCCAGGCCTCGTAGTCCGGCTGCCGCGCGAACAGTGCTGCCGTCTGCGCAACGGCCTGCAAGAACAAATTCACTCCCACGGAAAAATTCGGCGCCCACACCAGGCCGGTTCCCGTGCGGGTTACCGCTTCGCGTACCTCCGGAAGCTGCTCCATCCATCCGGTTGTGCCCGCCGCCGCATTAACGCCCGCTGCGGCCAGCCGTTCGATATTTCGAGCTGCTGTCTGCGGCGTGGAGAATTCCACCGCCGCGTCGATACCGCGCAGCGATTCGCGAGTCAGTCCTTCGCCGCCCGCATTGTTGCGCCCGTTGAACTTGGCGCGCACCTCAAATCCGTACTCCGGCGCAAGCAGCTCGATCAGCCGTCCCATTTTTCCGTAGCCGACGATCGCCAGGCCCAGGCTCATGCGCGCACCTGCCCTTCGTTCAAAAGCTGTGTCGCCATGCGCGTGTAAATTTCCACTGCCTCGCTCAATTCCCGCTTCGAGATGCGCTCCTCCGCCGTGTGCGCCACGTGGATGCTTCCCGGACCGATCAGGAACGGCTTGCCCCATACGTCGCCCAGTGCCGGGATATCCGTAGCGAAGGCCACCGCCGTCGTCGGTAACCCGTTGAACGCCGTCAAGCGAACCGCGGGAATATGAATCTCCTCGCGCGCTTCCGCGCGTCCGCTCGCCGCGGCCGCTACCGCTTCGCGCAGCACCCCTGGATCGCCCACGGTGCGAAACATGATTTCCGCGCGCGCTTCATCGGCCACAACATTGGGCGCGCGTCCCCCGGAAATTACCCCGACGTTCAATGTGCTGGGTCCCAACACGGCGTCTTTCGGCAGCGCGATCCTGCGAATGTCCTGCAGCACATCCAGCAGCGTATGAATCGCCGAGTGTCCCAGATGCGGATACGCCGAATGCGCCAATTTTCCGCGCGCCACAATCTCGAACCGCAACGCGCCCTTTCCGCCGAGCGCCAGATGATTCTCGGTAGGCTCGCCGTTGATCAAGAAACGTGAACCGCGTGGAGAAGCGGCAGCCGCTCGCGCTCCGGCCGAGTTCCGCTCCTCGCCGACCACGAACAGCAGTCCGAAATTTTTCGTGCCCGCCCCCAGCAACTTCTCCGCCGCAAAAATCATGGCGGCGATGATGCCTTTTGCGTCGCAAGCCCCGCGCCCCCACAGGAATTGCTCGTCTTCGCTCGAAGAGAAAAACGGCGGCACCGTGTCCATATGCGTCGAGAGGGTCACCACCGGCTCGCCCCACGCCGCAAAAACATTGTCGCGGCCCGGTTCCACCGCGATACGCTCCACGCGCCCGGCGTACCGCAACGCCATCGCGGACAAATGCGCAAACAGGTAGTCGCCCACCTGTTTTTCGTTGTTAGTCACCGATTCGATGTCCACCAACGCCCGCGTCAGTTCGAAAAGGTTCATCGTCATCCCGAAGTGCAAATCCTACCGCTCAAAATTTCGCCGGAGCGTGTAGCTCAGGTCTTCAGGCCTGCGCGTTTAGACTCAAATCCGCCCAAAACACGACGATCAGCAAAACTCACCGGGGCTCAAGCCTGATTTTACTTTCAAGGAAGAAACGCAAAGAAAGGAAGGAACCGCGAAGAAACTCGGGGCTACCGCCTCTCGATAGCGCTTCACCCGGTTTCACCGCAAGCCGCGATCACGGCCGGTGATGGATGACAGTGGACAGGTCTTAGCCCTGCCCCCCAACCGCCGCGCTTAGCCAGCGCAACGATTTCGGCGGAGAAACTTGCTCGCCCCTTTCACTCAGGCGCCCGATGCTGGTCGGAACGTCGCGCCCGGCTACTGATGGCCTCCGCACCTCTACCAAGAACCAGAAAAGTCTAGGATATCGCCCGCCGCGGTGTCAACGGCGGTGTTTGGCCAGCGCGTGCTACCTCTGCGCCGCAACCAGCTTTGGCGTGACCTCGAGATTCTTGCGCGCGATCCAGCCGGTGCGCGCGCGAACGTGTACCCATCCATTCGGCGTACCCGTAGCCGCGGCCAGTTTTTCCAGTGGGGCGCGATACACCAGTGCGCCGTTCAACGGCTCGCCGCCGGGTTTTGCCAGCGGACGGATCGGCGCCGCTCCGCCGCTCGTCGTATTCAGCAACTTATAGGGCTCGGCATCAAAATCGCGTGCCACAGCTTCCGCGTAGTCGTCCGCCGCCAGCCACGCGTCGTAAGAATCCGGTGTGACTACTTCCAGAAAATTTTGATTAGCCCACAAAACTTCGTAATCGCCAGGCTTCAGTTGGCCGTATGGCTTGTCGCCTGGTCGATTCGCGACCGGCATCGCTTCTTTCAGTGTGGCCGTCGGCACAAACCGCCGGCAGCTCCAGTCGTTTTCCGAATTCTTGACTAGCGTGCAAATTCCCGCGTCGGTCGCCATCACCAGGCTGTTTTGTTCGCCGGGCCCAAACACGGTCACAATCGAACCGAGCGGAAGACTTTTTCCGGCCGCACCACTGCCGGCGGCTGACGCGACTTGCCGCGTCTGCACATCCAGCTTCGATAATCCCCCTGCGCCGCACGGTGCGATCGCACCTTCGCGCACGGCGCGCACCCCGAACCACACCGTCGTCACACCCTGCGCATTCAGGTTCGCGCCCACCGCGGAAACTTCGCACGTCAGCGCCCCTGGCATGTGGTACACCTTCACGTCTCGCGTGTCGGGTTCAAATTTCACAATCGTCGAAAGGCCCAGCTCGCCTTCGCCGCTGGATTGGCCGACGGCGACGAGGATCGGCTGATTCTCTGCGGGCTTGTTCGCCGGATAGATCGCCATAGCCCGCACTTCTGGATCCGCTACTTCCAGATCCTGGCGCAGCCCATCCAGCGTCAAGTCGCGCTTTTCCTTGCGCAGTTCCGGCGACCACGCTTCGGCCAGCTGATCGCGATCCCACAGCGTCGCCGAGACCAACGGCTCGCTCTCGCCCTTCTTTCGCAGCGCCAGCGTGGCGCGATCGTCGTCGGAAGCGCCGACCAGCTCGTACGGCGACAAATTCCCCCCCCCGTCAACCTCGACGGTGAAAACGCGCTGCTTCTCACGCGACTTCGCGGCGGGCGCTGTGATCGGAACGATCGACCACTCTCCAGCGCCATGAGGTGCGATGTATGCAAAGCGGCTCCCCGCAAACACGTACGAACCGGCATCGCCGGCGGCGCGATATTCCACTCGCGATGGAGCAAGATACAGCAGGTCGCGCGAAATTTCCGAAGCATCGAGCGGCGCGTCTTGCGCCGCGGAAGGGAAGATCCCCAGGTTAACGATCGCCATCCACAGAAGAACACTCAAGCAGCTAAAAATGGAGTGAAAACCGCTGGAAAGGAAGTGAAAAACGCCCCGGCAATTGCCGGGAAAATAGCGCCAGGTTGACGTGCGCGAAACTACTATCGGCTTAATAGCGCCTCCGCGGCCTCTGTGCGCTTCCCTCTGTGCTCTCTGCGTCAAATCTTCTCGGCTTACAGTTCGAGCGGCTTCATTGGCGCGTCTTGCGTGGCCACCAGCAATTCGCCGGTGAATCGATTTTCCGCCGGCCGCCGCCCCAGCGCTTCTTCGGCGGAGAGTCGCGCAAGATCAGGATTGTTGTTTTCCTGCGAGATGTGCGCCAGGATCAAGTAGCGCGCGCGGCCATCGAAGCCATCAGGATCGGCCAGATATTCGCTCACTGCATGATTCGAAAGATGCCCGGTGCGGCTCAGCACCCGCTGCTTCACCACCCACGGATACGGCCCCACCTTCAGCATGTCCAGATCGTGATTCGACTCCAACAACAAACAATCCGATCCGCGCAAGTGCACTTTCACCAACTCCGGCATGTAGCCCAGATCGGTGACCAGCGCCATCTTCACGCCGCCTGCGCGAAACGTGAACCCCACCGGATCGGCCGAATCGTGCGGGATCTGAAACGGATGCACTTCGATATCGCCCACGCAGAACGCCTGCCCCGCGCGAATCGTTTCCACGCCGCGCAGCCGTTTTTCCAGCCGCTCTGGCAACGCGCGATGCAAGGCATCCAGCGTCTGTTCGGTGACGTACAGCGGCGCCTTCCACATGCCCAGCATTTGCGGCAGGCCGCCGCAATGATCGTTGTGTTCGTGGGTGATCAGGATGCCGTCGAGATGTTCGACGTCGTGTTCGATAGCCGCCAGCCGCGCCAACGTTTCGCGTTTTCCGAGTCCGGCGTCAACAAGGAGGCGGGTGCTCTGCGTCTCGAGAAGGGTAATGTTCCCCGAGCTGCCCGACGCCAATATGGAGACCCGCAAGCCGATCGCTTCCCCCTCAAGTCGAACACGAAGCGAAACAATTTTCAGATCATCGCAGAGCGCACCAATTGCGTCAATGGCCCGAAACACGGAGTTGAGGAAAGAACTGGCGTAGCTCTGTGCCGTTGTAGCGGCCGCTTTCCGAAGCGAGCACTTCTAGCAGGCGAGGCGGGCGCGGTCCAGGGTGAAGCCGTTGAGTGGGCCGAGCACTGTGACTGCGATTTGCTCGGGGCGGAAATATTCGCGCGCGAGCGACTGCACTTCTTCGCGCGTCACCGTGTCGATTCCTTTGAGGATTTCGTCCAGCGAATAAAAACGCCGGAAATACAGCTCCTGACGCGCCAGATTCGACATACGCGAACTGGTCGATTCCAGCGAAAGCATCAGCGAACCCTTCAGGTGATTTTTGGCGCGCAGCAGCTCGTCTTCGGGGACCAGTGATTCTTTCAGCTCGCGAAATTCCTTCACGATCAGGTCGATCACCTGACCCACCGTCTCTTTCGCGGTGCCGGCGTACACCGTGAGCATACCTGCGTCGGAGTAGGGCGTCAGTTCGCTGAACACGGCGTAGGCGAGGCCTTGCTTTTCGCGGATGTTCTGGAACAGCCGCGACGACATGCCCCCGCCCAGAAGATTGTTCATCACCGCGACGCCAAAGCGTTTTTCATGCGCCAGCGGCACAGACGGAACGCCCAGGCACACGTGAACCTGCTCGAGTTCGCGTTTCGTTTCCAGGTGAATCGGCGCTTGTGTGAATGGAGCCGCCCCGTCCCCAAAGGGTTCGGCCTTCGTCAGGCTACCGAATTCACGCTCGACCAACTCCAGCACCTGCTCGTGTTTTACATTGCCCGCCGCCGAAATCACCAGATGGTCCGGTGCGAACCAGTTGCGGAAGCGCTTGCGCAGCGCGTCGCGACTGAATTGCCGTACCGTTTCCGGAGTGCCCAGAATCGGCCGGCCCAGCGGATGCTCCGGCCAGAAGCCGCGCGTGAAAATGTCGTGCAGCAGGTATTCGGGATTGTCCAGATCCATCTTGATTTCTTCGAGAACGACCTGGCGCTCTTTTTTCACATCGTCAGAATCGAACTTCGGCCGCAGGACAAGATCCGCGATGATGTCGAAAGCGATTGGCAAGTGCTCGTCCAGCACTTTTGCGTTGAAGCAGATCTGTTCCTTCGAAGTGAACGCGTCGAGCATCCCACCGACCGAGTCCATCTGCCGCGCGATTTCTTCGGCGGAGCGTCGCTCGGTGCCCTTGAACACCATGTGCTCCATGAAATGCGCAAGGCCGTTCTCTTCCGGGACTTCGCCGCGGGAGCCGTTGCGGATCCACACGCCAACGGAAACCGAGCGCACGTGCGCCATCGTTTCGGTCAGCACCACCAGACCGTTGGGCAAGACGCGCTTTTGAATATCGCGTGCTTCGGTGGTCATTTAGGAATTGTGACACAGCGCACCGAAAAGGAGAAATGGTACGCGTTAGTCGGATAACGCCAACTTCTTGAGCAGCTTGAACGATGAGAAGCGTCTCGATTCAGCCACCCGTACAAGCACTTCAGTGCTTCTGTGTAGGGGCGTCGCTTTAGCGCGTCCCTGCCGCGGAGCCGGCAAAACACCGGCGATAACTCGGTTGTCACCAGTCGATCGCCGAAGCGCGGTTGACCGACGCAGCCTACATCAGCTTCTCGTCCGGGTTCAGCTTCCCGTACTCGCTGGTGTAGTGCAGCGGAACATCGGCATAGGTGCCTCTGTCGCGCTGGTAGACCTCGCAGACATCGAAGGGCTTGGAGTACACGTGGATGCTGACCGCGCGCTGGTTGAATTCCGGCAGGTTGAGGACCTGGTGTACCGGTTCCAGCGGGTTCACGTGCACTGGATTGCTTGCATCCATGTCGTAGATGTCGGTGGGAACCAGTTTGCAGGTGCCATGGACGGCGTCACGATCATCCACGCGGAAATTCTGGATGCGCAGGCGGCCAATGGGCGCGGCCATCCAGCAATTCTGGTCGCGATGATTGTGCACTCGGCTGGCCTGGCCGACTTCCCAGCAAATGGCCATGCACTCGAACAGCTGATTCTTGAAAATGAGATTGCGCGTGTAGCTCCCTTTAGAAAAAAACAGATACTTATCCAGCGTCTCGGGACGGATGTGATGGTTCACGATGTAGTCCTGCACCGTTTCCAGCGTGAAATCTCGCTCGTTCAGCGCCGCAAGGTTATTGACCCAGGCTGTAATAGTCAGTTGTTCAGCGGTAGTCTGCTTCGGCATCGTCTTCTCCAGGGCGCTTGTGGGCTCGTACCGCAAATTATAGCGCGGCGGCGCGCGAACGGGCACAGCGGGGATCGCCACCGGCATCGTCACGGAAAAGGCTCGAGCCGCGCTATCATGAATCTGGGCGATGCGAATCTGTGGTGATGCGCGCCCGCGCGGGAAGCAATGATCGAGCTACTGGGCAAATCCAAATCCGAACTGACCGAGTTCTGCGTTTCTCTCGGCGAGCCGGCGTACCGCGGTGAGCAGATTTACCGCGCGCTGTACGCCGAGCGGAAATTTGACATCGCCGGGATGACGAACCTTCCAGGGCCGTTGCGCGAACAGCTGGCTGCGGAGGCGCGGATCACTCTGCCGATCGTGCGGCAGCGGTATGTGTCGAAGGACGGCTCGGTGCGCTACCTCTTCGCTTTGCCGGGCGATGCGCGAAACAAAGGCAAAGACGGATTCACCGCAGAGAGCGCAGCGAGCATGGAGCCGGACAGGAAGACTACCGCGGGCTCCAGGCTTGAGCGGCCGGCTTCCGTCGAAGCGGTGTTCATGCCGATCGAATCGCGGCAGACCATTTGCATTTCCACGCAGGCCGGGTGTGCCGTCGATTGCCAGTTTTGTTTGACGGCGCAGCTCGGCTTGATTCGCAACCTTTCTTCCGGCGAGATACTGGCGCAGGTACTGCTGCCGCTGGAAGAGCACAAGGACGATGTCGCTCCCCAGTTTGCCGCGCAGGGCAAGCAGACCAACGTGGTGCTGATGGGCCAGGGCGAGCCGTTGCTGAATTTCGATAACGTGATGGCGGCGATGCGCATTCTCCTGGACCAGAAAGGCGTCGGGCTGCCGCCGCGGCGCGTGACCATCTCCACTAGCGGGATCGTGCCGGGCATCGAACGGCTCGCGCAGGAAGCGGTGCGGCCGAAGCTGGCGATTTCGCTGAACGCGTCGCATGACGAGCAGCGGAATGCGTTGATGCCAATCAACAAGAAATATCCGCTCAAGATGTTGCTCGACGCTTGCAAGAACTATCCGCTGCGGCCGTGGGAGCACCTGATGTTCGAGTACGTGATGCTGGGCGGCGTCAACGACTCGCTCGACGACGCGCGGCGTGTTGCCAGGCTCCTCGCGCCGCTCAAAGCGGCCAAGGTGAATCTGATCCCGTGGAATCCGGGGGCGCTGCCGTTTCACGAGTCTTCCGCCGAGCAGATCGCCGCGTTCCGCAAGGTTCTGACCGACCGCGGAATGTTTGCCTACGTCCGCTATTCCCGTGGCCGCGACGTGATGGCGGCCTGCGGACAGCTGGCGCTGAGCGAAGCCTCCAATTCTCCCCTGCCTGTCCTCAGCTGAAGGGGGCTCTGAGTCAAGCCGCCGGTTCGGGCGATGATGGGGTCCATCGCGAAGGGACCCATACCCCGTCAGTTTCTATAGACGCTGCAGTCTGTTGAATCCAGGCGACTTAGCGCACAATTACGATTCTGCCAAAACCGCAAAAAAGCTACCTGTAAACGAAAAAAGCGCCGGACATCCGGCGCTTCCTGATTATCTAACAGCTATGTTACCAGAATCATATGAGAAGTCAAGGAAAATCAGGTGCCTGCACTCTCCCCGATGAAGCGCCTTCCTGTTCCGGCCTCAGGCCGTAGGTCGCTGGAATACAAATTGACTATCCTGAAGATCAGGTCTGCGGGATCTAATCGTGAAATTTGAGGGCGGCGAGAGTTTGGGTATCTGGCTCGCCGGCAAAGTACTTCACGAGGGCCCGGTGAAAGACCGCGGGTTCCGGCGCGGCGGCCGCGAACAGGGTCATCGAGGAGTGGAATTTTAGATCGTCAGGGTAGCCGAAGATCTGGCTGGCCGGGCGGTTTTCGATCGCGTTGACGAGCTGGGTGCATTCGCGGAGACGGGCCCCGAGGATGGGGTGCTCGCCGTAGGCTTGGGCTTCGGTGCGAGAGTTGATGGCGAATTTGACGGCCGTTGGGCTGCGGCCTAAACCTTTGATTTGCGGGAAGATGAACCACATCCAGTGGGATTGCTTTTGGCCGGCGCGGAGTTCGGCGAGGACCTCGTGGTACATGGAGCGTTGAGCGTCGAGGAAGCGCTGGAAGTTGTAAGGATCGCGGGTCATGACGCGCGGTGAATATTCGACCAGTTCAGGATAGTACGAAAATTCAAGCACTGGCGGATTGGGATGGGTGAGCCTGAATCGAAACCCACATCCTTGAAACCGAAGGGTGCGATACCCGCCAGACTTCAGGATTTCGACTTGCGCGGTTTGGTGGGCAATTTGCCGCTCTTGCCGGTGTTGCCGGCTCCGCCCTTTCCCGCGGCGAGCGGCCGAAGGCCGAGAATCGTGAGCTTGTGGACGGTGAGGAAATCGGGATTGTTGTCGTCGTCGCGCAAGACCGAGGAAAGACGATAGCGAATCCTGCCCGGGCCACCGGGCGTGGGCGTATCGAAAACCCAGTTGTCGATCCAAACGCCTACTTCCTTGACGTGCTGATCGTCGCACAGGTACTGCACATCCCACCCGGTGAGCATGGGAATAGCGTAGGTGTAAGGAATGTCGCGAATCTCGAGGTCCGGACTGCGGATGCCGCGGGAGGCCGTACTGCTGCACCCACTAAAAAAAGAGCTGCCGTCGTCGGTGGGAACCGAAGCGAAGGGCGGCTGCACGAGGCCAACGTCAGGGCCCCCGAGACCGGAATCCAGTTCGGAGTAAATGTAGTTTCGCCGGGTGTCGTTGTCTTTGAAGATGACGTTGGAAGTCCAACTGACCACACCAGCGCCGACGTGACTGGCGGCATCGGGGAGATCGGGAGTAACAGTTGCGTCTTTCTTGTTGTACTTGCGGTGTTCGGCGAAGGTTTCGCTGTGATCGAGGCTGTAAGAAAGCTGGCGGAGATGATGGTCGTCGTTGGAGTCATTCCAAACAAAGTCAAAGCCGCGAGGGAGGAGAGCGGTGATATTGCCGGAAAGAAAGCCGGGGTTCTGGATAAAAGAGTAGAAAGCGGAACCGGCAGAGGAAGGGCTGTTGCTGTAGCCGTAGAAATAGTTGTCGTTCAACTGTGATTTGGGCGGTGGAGAACACAACGGACCACCGTCGGGTCCGTGATCGACAAAGAGGTTCAAGCGAGTGCTGTTCCAGGCGATGACGGTAAAGAAATAGGACCAGTTCAGGCCCTTGTCGTAGCCGTTGTCGGTGAGCGATCCGGTGGCGACCCAGGAGAGAGACCGGTTCTTTCCTTCCGCATCGATGTTGGATTTGATGTTGCCGATTCCCGTGCCCACGTTGATGAGGTGATGGTCGCTATCGGGATAATTGGCGCGCCAGCCGTTAAGAAAGACGGTGGCTTTGTCTGCATAGCCGGGCAAAGCGACGGATTGTTGGACTTTGACAAAACTTTTGCCATCCACTTTCGCGGTGCCGGTGCCGTGGATGGCGGCGATGGTGCCGACGTCCTGGAACCCGAATTGCGTGGACTGCGAGGTGAGCGGTGTGAGGTTGGTCTCGTCGAAGTCAGAACATGAGACAGGAACAACCGTCGGAGAAAAACCACAGGAGGCCACGAAGGGGGCGCAGGAAATCAGTAGCGTAGCAATGAGGGTGCGAAATACACGGGTGGAAAGAGGAGCCACGAGATCTCCTTGTCTGACGGTAGCAAGGCGAGATGCCGGGCAGAGACCTACGGCGGATATGAAGAAGTGTCAAGCTTGGATTACTGAATCCTGGTAGTAGCTGACTGGAGAACTGCGATCCGATCTACGGAATTGCCTGGCGGATACCGATGACGGAGAGGAGGCGGCCGCTGCGGTCGCGCTCCTTGCGGTAGCTGAAGAGCTGGGAGACGTCGCAGGAGGTGCAGAGGTTGGTGACGTGGATGTTTTTTTCGGGGATGCCGCCTTCCAGGAGCTGAAGCTTGTTGGCTTTGGGAAGATTGAGGATTACGTTTTTGGGGGGCGGCTGGTGGCCTGGGGGCATCATATTGAGCCATTGCAGCGGGTTGGGTTCGTCGCCGGTGCGGAGCTCGTCGAAGAATTCGCCGGCATTGGGAAATGTGGCGGCGAATTGGGAGGCGACTTCGGTGCCGACTTCGTAGCAGCAGCCGCCGATGGTGGGGCCGATGGCGGCGACAAGATCTTTCGGGTTGCAGCCGAACTCCATCTGCATCTGGCCAATGGATTTGGCGACGATGCGCTGGAGGGTGCCGCGCCAACCGGCGTGAATAGCGGCGACTACGCGCTTTTTCGGATCGACGACCAGGACGGGAGCGCAGTCGGCGGTGCGCACGCCGAGGAGAAGGCCGGGAGTTCCTGTGGCTATAGCATCGCCTTTGCACTGTTTGGCGGGCGGCGTGTCGAGAGAGCGGACGACATCGGAATGAATTTGGTGAAGCGAGACGAACGTAAAATCATCGGCGCCGATCGCGGTTTGGAAGCGGCGCTTGTTTTCTTCGACGTTGGCGCGGGAGTCCCATTCGACGGCGCCGAGATTCAGAACCTTTTGGCCGTCGAGATCGCTGACGCCGCCGGGGCGAGTGCTGAAGCCGTGGACTAGCCAGGGGATTTTTTGGAAGGCGGCAACCTGCAGTACGCGAATGCCCTTTTGTGCGCCTTCGTTCCATCCGGCGGCAAGTGGGGGCCTGCGCGGGGTGCGTGATTGCACGGGTTTGCCGGCTTTGCGACGTGGG
>DATNCJ010000106.1:0-15900 GCA_035607215.1 Candidatus Eiseniibacteriota bacterium | reverse complement strand
GGACCCGTTGGAGGGAACCAATCTGTGCGCGATGGGCGCGCCCGGAGCGATCGCGGTCCTGGCAGCCAGCGAAAAGGGCGGGCTGCTGCACGCTCCTGATGTGTACATGGAGAAGATTGTGGTGGGGCCGTCGTGCAAGGGTGCGGTTGAGCTGGATGCGCCGGTGGCCGACAATCTGAAATCGATCGCCAAACGGCTGGATCGCGATGTGGACGATCTGACCATCATCGTGCTGGACCGGCCGCGTCATGAAAAATTGATCAACGATATTCGCAAGGCTGGCGCGCGCATCCGTCTGATCGGCGACGGAGATTTGTCGGCGGGAATTTCCGCCGCGGTGGTGGGCACCAGCGTTCACGCGGTGATGGGCACCGGTGGAGCTCCGGAAGGCGTACTGACTGCGGCGGCGTTGCGCTGCCTTAACGGACAGATCCTGGGGCGGCTGGTGGTCAGCAAACCGCAGGATGCCGAGCGCATGGCCAAAATGGGATTGAAGGATCCTCAGCGGATTTACGACACCACCGATCTGGCGCCAGGAAAGAAAATGATTTTTGCGTGCACCGGGGTAACCGACGGAAATCTGTTGAAAGGCGTACGATTTTTTGGTGAAGGCGTGCGCACCACTTCCATGATCTTGACGCTGGATGATCGCCAGGTGCGTTTCATCGACTCTGTACATCTGGAAAAGCGGCCGGATGTGCGCGTCCGCTTTTACTGAGGCGCAGTGAATTCAGATCGCTGCTCTTGGAAACACTTTTAGTTGAAGTACACGCCGGGAGGGCCAGCCCCTGCCCCTACAATTGCCAGAAGATCTGCTCAATCGCTCCGCCAGTGTGATTTAGCGGGAAGTTTCTGCCGAATCCGCTGGGAGTGCAGCAGTTGCTGACGCTGGACAGCGGCGTTTCGCTGGTACAGTCTGCCAGCGCGGTGACCAGCCAGTCGATCCAGCAGGGCGTCGTGCTGGCGAACGCGCTGAAAAATATTGCTCCGATCCAGACGGCGTTTCCAGCGAACAACGGGCTGGCCTCGCAATTGAAGCAGGTGGCGCAGGTGATCGCGACGCGCAGCTCGCTGGGCATTAGCCGGCAAATTTTCTTCTGCTCGATCGGGGGATTTGACACGCACAGCGATCAGCTGGCCTCGCAAGTTAACCTGTACACGCAACTGAGCTCGGCGATGTCGGCGTTTTATGGCGCGACGCAGGAACTCGGTGTGGCCGGCAATGTGACCACGTTCACGCTATCCGAGTTCAGCCGCATGTTCCAGCCGGGATCGAATGGTGGAACGGATCACGCGTGGGGCGGGTATCAACTGATGATGGGCGGCGCGGTGAAGGGCAATGCGATCTACGGAACATTCCCGACCTTGTCGCTAGGCGGACCGGACGACGTCGGTAGCAATGGACGATAGATTCCGACGACGTCGGTGGATCAATATGCGGCGACGCTGGCGGCGTGGTTCGGTGTAGCAGTCGCGGATTTGCCGGGAATTTTTCCGAACCTGGCGAATTTTCAGACCACCAACCTGGGTTTCCTGGGATAAGCGTTTCACGGGAGAGAGTCGCTTGTTCCAGAATGTCGAGGGCGCGGCGTTAGCCGCGCCCTTTGCATTTGGTGGCGAACGGCGTGGCTTGCGACGGTTTGTCGGTCCGGCATGGATTCGTGCCGAAAGTAGAGTGGAGCTCGTAAGAGCACAGGCAGGAGTGCCTGTGCTACAGCGTTATTGCGGCTGGCCGGTGATGGCCAGGAAGACTTTGTCGTCTACCGGGATGGAATGGGTGAAGACTGTGGCGGAGCTAGCGCCTGAGAGGGCGACGCGGTTAGAGCTGCCGCTGAGCGCGGGACCCGCCGGTTTGGCCTCATTCGCAGCGGGGGCGCTGGGCTGCATCGAGATGCGTGTGGTTTTCGGGGTGCAGTTGCTAGCGCCCAGGCACGTGTCGCGGACGAAGACCTGGCGATAGCCGCTGTTGGTGCCATCGGCGCTGGACTTGGCTTGCGCTTGCGGGGAGTTCGGCGCCGATTTGCTTGCGGCATCGTGGCTTGGAGTGACCGTAAGGAAAGCGATGAAGCGGCCAGAGGCGCTGACCGACGGCAGGATACTTTCCGTTCCGACCAGCGTGCCTTCGGAATCGGAAGAGATCAACTGCGTGGACGGCGTGCAGGATGCCGCGGCACTGGATCCGAAGCAAGTGTCGCGCAGGTAGATCTGGCGGCCTGAGGGCGCGCCGGCCGCAAGGTTGCTGGCCGCAGAGCTGAAGGCGATGTAGCGTCCGTCGGAGCTCATCGAAGGAGACTTGCTGTCGTCGTTGCCGGGAGTGCCGTCCGCAGCGGCAGAGACCAGCGTGGTGCGGGACTGGCATCCGGCTGGCGCGCCTTCGCAGGTGTCGCGAACCAAGACCTGGTTGTGTGCGTCTTGCGCGGCGGCATAAGCAACGTAGCGGCCTTCGTTGCTGAGCGCGGGAGTCTCTTCCGCGACTGCACGCGGCTTGGCCATGGAAGAGCCGGCCGGGGTAATCGTGAAGGGAAGACCGTTAGCACTGGTGCCGCCTCCGCCACCGTTGCCTCCGCCGGAGCTGGGAGAAGGAGGATTGAAAACGGTGACAATGGCGCTGACCGGCTGCGAGGAGGCGTTGACCAGCAAGGTGGTATCCACGGTCGCGGTAATCTGCGCGGAGCTGATGGAAAGGATCGGAAGACTGGACTGCGTGGAGCCGAGATTCCAGCGAACTTGCGAGCCTCCGGACGGATCAGAGGTGGGAAGGAAAGAGCCGCCGTTGATCGTGAGGGTGAAAGAGGGGCTTCCAGCTGCGGCGGAGCTCGGAGAAATGGAAGAAACAGTGGGCAACGGATTCGCCGCCGGATTGACCACGAAAGTGAGCGTGTTGGAGAGGCCGTTGGTGCCGGTGCCGGAATGCGGGCTGAGCGTGTTAATGAAAGCGTTGCCGGGCTTCGCGATGAGTGCGGCCGCAACGGTAGCTGTCATGGTGGTGGCGCTGACGAACGTCGAGGGAATTGTTTTGCCGTTCCACTGGACCACGGTCTTGGCGACAAAACCGCCGCTGTTGCTGGTAACGGTTAGGGTGAAGTCGCTGCCGCCGGCCACGGCGTCGGAGGGCGAAATAAAATTGATGGGCGCGCCGGTGGGATTCTGAAAGGTATTGCCGTAGTCATTGCAGCCGGCCAGAGTTGCGACGGCGAGGATTGCGGCGAAAGCCAGGCACAGCGCCACGCGCGTTTTTGCACCGCGTGTCGCGGATGTTGGTGTGTGCCGGACAGCCACACGTGATGCCGTCAAAGACCGCTCCATCGTTACTCCTTGTCGGAAACTCGTCCTGAAAAACTTCGGAACCGCGGAGCGGTCCCTCTTTCTGCGATTGAGCTGCGGCCGGCTCCCCATCGAGCTGCCGGGCTGCTCTCGACCAGCCAGGCATGCTTGGCGGCATGCCTGCCCCGTCCACGCGCACGCTCGGGAACTCGCTGCGGCGCAACTTTGGGAGTGAGATGCGAAATTCGTGCTGCGCGTTGACCTCAACCCGCGTGGGCCGGCACCCGGCCCGGCCACGAAAAACGCCACCCAGGCCCTCAAATGCCTGAGTGCCGCAAAATCGGTCGCGCTGCAACCTTACATGCTTACCATTGGCGCCGGGAAAAGGTCAATTGGCAAGGTGTTGAGGACCAAAGCAGCGACAGGCGGCCGTCGTATACGATTGCCTGACCTGGGAAGGTGGGTGCAGGATGCGCCCAAAGGCGCAGTTTTTCAGCTGCAAAAGACACCTCCGCGTGGTGGCTATTTCTTGTCGATGGCAGCCAGGGAGGCGCGAACAAGAGCCTGGATATGCTCGTGGCAGTCGGGGTCGCCGAAGGGGAGTGCGGCGGCGACGCGATACTGGTCGGCGGCGATCTGTCTGTGGCCCAGCTTGGCGTGAAGGTCCGCGACGATCAGTTGGAAGAGCGGATTGGAGGGATATTTCTGGACCAGCGGCTGGGCGATTTCCAGGGCGCGCTGATATTTCTGGTCGTAGTTGTGGAGGCTGATGGCCAGATAGAAGCGGGCTTCGAGAGGGGTGAGCGTGCCTTCGGCCATGGCGTGTTCGAGCTCGCGGATGCCGTCCTGCTTGTTGCCGCCGGGAATGCCCATGAAGAAGCGCAGCATGCGTGCGATCGCGGACAGCGTGTCGGCGTAGTAGTTGTAGAGGCCGAGGACGAAATCGGCGTCGGCGAACGAGGGATCGAGATCGCGGACGCGAAGAAGACGTTCTCGAGCGCGGACACCGTAGCGGGCGGTAGCACGATTTTCTCCGCGAAGGCCATAGAGGCGAGCGGCAATGGCGTCGCCCATGCCGGCGTAGAAATGGGACTCGGGGGTGTCAGCGGATGCGATCTGGGCGTTGGCGAGCGCTGAGATTTTCACGGCTAGGTCCAGGTAGTGCTGATCGGCAGCGAGTTTGGCGCGGCGGCGCGGGTAGGTCATGCCGTATTTGAATTCGGCGGAAGTGCACCAGATGCGCCACCAGAGGGCTTCGGCTTCCAGGAGGTAGCCGAGGGGATGTTCTGGATTTTCCTGTTCGAGGAGGTGCGCGCCCTCAAGAGCGGATGCAAGATCGCCGGAATAAATCTGATCGAGGATGGTTCTAGCGTCGGAACGCAGGTCCAGTTTTGCGGCACGCGCCGACGGAGCGAAAGAAAATGCGACAGCGAAAGACAGCGAGAGTACGAGGTTGCGCGGAATCGAAAGTCGCATGAACATCGGTTCGAACATTCTAACGTTTTTCTCGCAGCGAGCTTCTGGTGGTGCTCCGGTCGGGCGCCAAACCCGCATCACCTCATCGAAGCATGCAACTGGTGGGCTCAGCGTCTGCGCCGCACGAACTTCAGTTGTTCGAGAAGTGTCGCAAGCCGGAAGGCTTCTGAAAAAACACGGAATTCTCCAGCAACGCCGACTCTTGCACCCCCGCCGCGTAACCCGACATATAGATGACTTGAACTTCCGGATGGACCGCTACCACGCGCGAGGCAAGTTCCGTGCCGCGCATGCCAGGCACCCCGATGTTGGTCAGCAATACGTCCAGGTAGCCCCGGGTTTGCTGGGCGATCTCTAGCGCGTGGTCGGCGGTTTGCGCTTCCAGAACGCAGTAGCCGTTGGCACGAAGAATCGGCACGACGGCTTGGCGCAAAGCCGGCTCGTCATTGGCAACCAGAATAGTAGCGCTGTCGGATTCCTCCGGTGTATCCAGCGCCTTCGCGGCAGGTTGGACCGGCAGGGCAGGATCGGTCGCCGGAAAGAACAGCTCGAAGCGCGTGCCGTGGCCCAACGCCGATTCCACGCGGATATGGCCGCGCTTTGGCGAACGATTCCGTAAACGGTAGAGAGACCAAGCCCGGTGTCTTTGCCGTCGGGCTTGCTGGTGAAAAATGGCTCAAAGATTTGGGCACGAGTCCGCTCGTCCATACCAGTCCAGTGTCGGAAACCTCCAGAACCACCCAATTGCCTTCGCTGGTGGAGGTTTCCGCTACATCCTCCGGAAGGGAAGGCACGTTGCGCGTGGCGATCGTAAGGCGTCCTCCGCCGGGCATGGCATCTCGGGTGTTGATCGCCAGATTGGCGTCGATTGCTCGACCTGCGAATTATCCGAAAGGATCCACGGTTCAGTGGCCTCGTGGCGGAAAGTCAGCTCCATGTCAGGGCCAAGCAATCGGGGAAGCATGAACTCGGAGTCGCTCAGAGACGTATGCAGTTTCGTCGGCCGAAATTCGACGACTTGCTTGCGGCTGAAAGCCAGCAGTTGTTTGGTAATTGCCGAGGCTTTCTCTGTGGTGCGTTGAATCTGCTCGAGGTAGACAAGCGCCGGCGAGCCTTCCGGCAGCGAGCGTTCCAACAGTTCGGCGCAGCCGCTGAGAACCATAAGCATACTGTTGAAGTCGTGAGCAACACCGCCAACCAGGCAGCCGAGCACCTCCATTTTTTGCGCTTGGCGGACTTGTGTTTCCAGTTGCGCGAGCCCGGATTCGATGCGCTTGCGTTCGCTGATGTCCTCGAACATGACAATGCCGCCGGTGAGGTTGTCGCCGTCCTCGTACATCGGAGCGATGGAAACAGCGACCGGCTGAATGCGCCCAACACGCGCGAGCCCACTCGGTCTCTACACCCACGCTGACTTCGCCTGCCATGGCCTTTTCCACCAGGCTGCGATGCTGTTCCTGGCGCTCCGCAGGAGTAAGCGGACTAACCGCACCGAGGATTTCGGCTTCCTCCCATCCGAATAAACGCACAGCGGCGGAGTTCTAGGTGAGGATGCGAGTATCGCGGTCAAAAGCGAGCACGGCCAATGGAGAGGCTTGAATGAGGGCGCGGAATCGTTCGTTACCGCGGCGGCTGGCGGCTTCGCGAGCGGTGCGGACGAACAGGGTGATTTCGTCGTCGGCGATCAGGAGCACAACGGCAGTGCACACCAACGACGCTGCAATGACTCCTTTCACAAATGCGGAGAGCCAGTAGACCGGCTTCCAGATCGTCAAGATCTCGAAGAAATGCGTGAAGCCGCAACTCGCAACTGATGATGAGTACGGCAGCGGTCGAATGACCGGTTAACGCGACGTTACGTCGATCCGGACGCAGCTACGTCTATTAGGTGAGATGCGGGGCATTTGGTATTCTCGCGGCGCGATGGGATCGCAGCGAAATGAGTGTCCTTCCAGGGGCTGAGTGACAACTCCCAACAAGAACGATGGCCTCCAGGCGGGCGGCCCGGCCAATGAAGCCCGCGGCGGATCCGAACCCACTGCGCTGGAGCGTGGACTGGGGCTGAAGGAGGCCGTTGCGCTGAACATGATCGAGATCGTGGGGATCGGTCCGTTCGTGGTCAGCTCGCTGGTGATCAAGGCGATGGGTGGGCCGCAGGCGCTGTTCGCGTGGATTGGCGGCGCGATGCTGGCGGTAGTGGATGGCTTCGTGTGGGCGGAGCTGGGCGCGGCCATGCCTCGTGCCGGCGGCACATACATTTTCTTGCGGGAAGCCTACGGCCCCGAGAAGCTGGGCCGTTTGATGTCGTTTCTGTATGTCTGGACGATTTTTCTCGCGGGCCCGCTGTCCGTGGCCTCGGCATCCATCGGCTTCGCCAACTACGCGCGCTATCTCTATCCGCTCACTAGGTTTCAGGGTAAGGCGCTTTCCGGCGGCCTGGTGATTCTGCTGGTGATCTTGCTCTATCGCCGCATCAAGACGATCGGCAGAATTTCCCTGCTCTTATGGGTGGGCGTGGTGGCCACGCTGCTGTGGCTCATCTGGGGAGGCGTTACCCACTTTGATCGCAAGATGGCGTTCGATTTTCCTCCCGGAGCATTTCATCTCTCCTCGCTTTGGTTTGCCGCGCTGGGCTCCGCCATGGTGAAGACCGTTTACACCTACTGGGGTTACTACAACATTTGCAATCTGGGCGGGGAGATTCGCGAGCCGGAGCGCAATATCCCGCGCGGGATTTTTCTTTCGGTCTTCGGAATCGCCATCCTCTATCTGGCGCTGCAGGTCAGCATCCTGGGAGTGGTCCCCTGGCGGGAGGCGCAAAATTCACCCTCGCTGGCCAGTCTGGCGATCGAGCGGTTGTATGGCCACACCGCCGCGCAGGTGATGACCGTCATGGTGCTGTGGATTGCGCTGGCCTCGGTGTTTTCGGTGTTGCTCGGTTATTCGCGCGTGCCATATGCGGCGGCGTTAGATGGAAATTTCTTCCGCGTCTTTGGCCGCATCCATCCTACCAAGCGCTTTCCGCACATTTCCTTGCTCGGACTGGGAGCGCTGGCCTTCCTGCTGAGCATTTTTCTGGATCTGGAAACGGCCATTACCGGAATTCTGGCGCTGCGTCTGCTGGTGCAGTTTGTCGGTCAGGCCGTCGGGGTGATGCTGTTGCGTAAGCGTTGGGGCTCGCAACGCCTGCCTTTCAAAATGTGGCTGTACCCGTTACCCGCGATTCTGACCATCTTAGGTTGCGCATGGCTTTTCTGGCAGACCGGCCCCGCCCGCAAATGGGGCCTGCTGGAGATTGCCGTCGGCGTCGTGGCCTTTCTGATCCGCGCCCGGATGATGAGAGAATGGCCGTTTCGGGGCAGGGAAACTCAGGCCTCCGTCGTAACCGGCTAGGTTGGGTAAGCATCTGTCGTTCGGAGGTAATTGTTGAAGCGCTTCGTCGCCTGGGTTGGAGTTCCCGGTCTCATCGTTTTTGCCGCTTTGCACGGCCTGACCCAGTTTCCTCCCGCGCCGGGCACGGGTCCAGGCCTCGCCGAAACCATCGAAGCTATCGACAGCGCGCGCATCACCACCCGCATCCTTTACATTACCGCGCATCCCGACGATGAATCCGGCCCAGTGCTCACCTATCTTGCCCGCGGGCTGCACGCCGACGTGGCCCTGCTTTCGGTGACGCGCGGCGAAGGCGGCCAGAATGATCTCGGCCCCGAACAAGCTCCGCAACTCGGCTTGATCCGCACGCAGGAACTGCTCGCCGCCACCCGCGGCTATGGCGTGGAACTCTATTTCACGCGCGCGCGTGACTTCGGTTTTTCCAAAACCCCCGAAGAAACGCAGAAAATCTGGGGCGACTCCGTTCTCGAAGACATGGTCCGCGTCATCCGCGGCTTTCGCCCCAACATCGTTATCAACAATTTCGGCGGCGTGCACGGCGGCCACGGCCATCACCAGACCGCCGGCCTGTGGGCGCCGAAGGCGGTCGCGCTCGCCGCCGATCCCAGCGCTTATCCCGACATGTTCGGCGAAACCCTGCCCAGCGAATCGCTTCCCCGCGAAGCCGACTCGCTCCGCCCGTGGAACGGCGACGGTATTCCTGTACAAATCCTCGATGTCGAGCGCGGCTCCGAAAAACCGCGCGGCTTTGTCCTCCCGCTCGACGAAGTCTCCCCGCTTTACGGCAAGACGTGGCGCGAGATCGGAATGGACGCATTTTCAAATCATCGCACCCAGGGAGTATCAGTTTTCTTTGGCTCGCCGTTTTTCCGCCGCCCCATCGCGCTGGTTCCGGAAAACGGCGGCCAGTTCGACGGCGCGAGCCTGGCCGTTCCTGTGAAAGCCTGGGCAGAGCGCATCCATGAGCGTTGCGTTGCCGGGCGGCTGAGCTGCGTGACGTTGGAGGTTCCAGACGTCGATGGCAAAATCGCCGCGGCTCACGATGCTGCGCTCAAACTCGACTGGAAGGCCGCCACCGAAAATCTCGCCACCGCCGCGAAAATCCTGCAACACCAGGTTCCGCCGCGGCACAGCCCCACCTTCAACACTGAATTCAACATGGATCAGGTCCGCGATTTCTGGGAAGCCCGCGACCGCGTCGAACACGCCCTGGTTCTCGCCGGCGGCTTCCGCATCACCGCCGACGCCGATCGCGGTGAGCTCGTCGAAGGCGAATCCTTCAACATCACCACCGGCACGCAGTGCCGCCGCGAAGCCGCGTGCGAGCTCGGCGAAATGAACATCATCTGGTTTGGAGGCCCGGTCAACGAAAAGCAGCCCGAAGGCAAAACCGAATACCACTTTCAGGTCGAAGTGCGGCCCGATCCGCCCGCGTCAAAACCCGGCACTCCGCCCACCGATCCCCAGCGCAAGCAGCAGAAGCAGCCCGCGCCAGATCAGCCTCCGCTCGGTCAAGATCAGCAGAAAAATATCCGAAGGCTCCCGCGCCTCGTCGACGTCTCGGACCGTGTTTTCCCCGAGCCGCTTCCGATTTACCTCGCCGAGCAGAAGCTGACTATCGCCGGCTATCCGCTCACCGTTGACGAGCCCGTCACGCACGTCGAAGCGTCTTCCACGCACGTCGTGCGCGTCCCTCTGCGCGTCGTCCCCGCGGTCACCCTCTCGGTCGATCCCCCGCAGATCGTTCGCATCGAAGGCGACAGAACCATATGCTGTGAGCTCCGCGTCCGTGTGCATTCGCATGCCACCAAACCGGTCAGCGTTACCGTGGGCGTCAACGTGGATGATCCCGGCCTGTGGAAGCGTCCCGACGCTCCCACGGTGGATTTCTCCGGACCCGGTGATCGCTACGTGAAGATCCGCGCGCTGCTGCTCGAAAATCTTCGCCCCGGCACCTATCCGCTGCGCGTCTACGCCGAGCGCGGCTCGGAAAAATTCACCCAGTCGCTCACGCCTCTGCCCACCATGCCCACGCTGTTGTGGAGCGAGCCCGCACAGTGCCTTGTCCACGCCTTCAACATCAACGTGCCGCAGAACCTTCGCGTCGGATACATCACCGCGGAAAACGAGCCGGTGCCCGAAGCCCTCCAGCGCCTCGGCATCCACGTGGAGATGCTCGATGCCGCCGCGCTGACCTTCAGCGATCTCTCCCGGTTCAACGCCATCGTCGTAGGCGTCCGCGCCTACGAGCTGCGCTCCGATCTCCGCGGCGCCAACCAGCGCCTGCTCGACTACGCACAAAACGGCGGCACGGTCGTCGTCCAATATGAGCGCGACTTCGCTTGGAACAACGCTCAATACGCGCCCTATCCCGCGAAGATCGGAGGCGGCAGCAGGTTGCCGCGCGTCACCGATGAAAATTCCCCGGTGAAATTTTTGAAGCCCGATGACCCGCTTCTGAACCATCCCAACAAAATCACCCAAGACGACTTCCAAGGCTGGGTCCAGGAACGCGGCCTCTATTTCTGGACCCAGTTCGATCCCAAATACACGCCCCTGCTCGCCATGAACGATCCCGGCGAGCCCGAACAAAATGGCTCACTGGTCTACACCCGCTACGGAAAGGGCCTATACATCTACACCGGCCTCGCCTTTTTTCGCCAGGTACCCGAAGGCGTGCCCGGAGCCTATCGCCTTTTCGCAAATCTGCTCGCCGCAAAGTAGTGCTTGCCTACCAACTGAACTCAGTGCCGGCGTTGCTGTCTGCGAAACGCCGGGCCAGTACCAGAATTCCTCCGGATTGTGCGTGCTATTCTTGCCGCGAACGAATTTTACTCGGACGGAAGGAGGCGCGAATGAAGCGAGAATTGCGCCCGATCATCGCGCGGGTATTTGGCGCACTGCTGAGCGCGCTGCTCTGCGCGGCACTATCGTGCACTGTGACGGGTCCCGCCGCCGCGCAGCAGAAAGACAAGAAAAACAAGAGCAAGAAGGATGTACCGGCCGACACCACCACACGCTCGATGATGAGCGACGAGCAGCAGATCGATTATCTGATTTCCACCATGCTGGGCGCCTGGCAGGTAAACGACCTGGAGAAACTGCACCAGGCGTATGCGGAAGACGTAGTGATCGTCAGCGGCAACTGGGCTCCGCCGATCATCGGCTGGTCAAATTTTGCGACGATGTACCAGCAGCAGCGCGCGCACATGCAACAAGTGCGCATGGACCGGTCAAATACGTACATCAAGGTGGCGGGTACGTTTGGATGGGCTTGCTATCAATGGGATTTCGCAGCCAGTATCGATGGCCAGGGCTCAGCCGCCCAGGGGCAGACCACGCTGGTGTTCGAGAAGCAGAACGGGAAGTGGCTGATCGCGCACAATCACACGTCACTAGTGCAAGCCAACGGCGCGCTGACACCGGTCAAGCCGGCAAACACTCCTTCAGCGACGCAGCCGCCACAGCGTTGAAGCCGGGCGCAGGCGCACCAAGGTGGAGCGCTCAGCTTCGCGGATGCGACAGCTAGAAACTCTTTAAGCCTTCATACAGCCACATGCCCACGATCAGCAGCAGCAGGCCGCCGGCGGCGATGCCGCTGGTGGTGATGGGCCGCGACAGCGATCTGATCTTGGCGATCAGCTCCTGCTGCTCCCTGGCCATGTGCGCTTCCGCCGCGTCGAGGAAGATTTGATCGTCCTCGTGACTTGCCAGCAGGCTTCGCCAGATCAGCAAGCCGATAAACACGGCGGTGACAACACCCCAGGCAACTGTGAGATAGAAAAGGGGCCCCGTTAGGTGCAGAGATTCCATCGCAACCCTCCCGCACGGATCTGAACCGCGGTGTTTGCCCACAGGCTGGAAAGGGCAAACAAGGGGTAAAAAGGTATTCTGAGCGGGAGTATAGCACCGCAGATTTGAATTTCTAGTCCCGGGCACCGAAAAAACAGGGGCGCCGGTGGCGGGTTACCGGCGAAGGAGATGAGGGGATTTATGGGCAAAGCGGAGCGCGTGGCGGTCATCACCGGCGCGGCGCAAGGGATCGGAAAACGGACGGCGGAAGTTCTGGCAGAGCGTGGGTATTCATTGGCGCTCAGCGACTTACGGTCGGCAAATGAGACTGTGCGTGCTACAAGCGCCGCTGGCGTCGAGGTGCTGGAATGCGTCGGCGATATTTCGGACGACGCGGTGGTGTCGCGGCTTGCGGATACGGTGAAGCAGCGCTGGGGGCGAGTGGATGTGCTGGTGAACAACGCGGGCATCAGCATGATCGCTCCGGCGGAGACGTTATCCGGCAAAGATTATAGAAGGGTGCTGGAGATCAACCTGGTGGCGCCGTTTCTGCTGGCCAAGGCCTTCGGCGCGCTGATGCTGGAGCAGAAGAGCGGCAGCATTATCAATGTTTCGTCGGTGGCTGGGTTGGTGGCAGTGGCGGACCGCGCCGCTTACAACGCATCCAAACATGGACTGATCGGCCTGACGCGCACGCTGGCGGCGGAGTGGGGAGGCCGCGGAGTTCGCGTCAACGCGGTGTGCCCGGGATGGGTGAAGACGGAGATGGATGTGGCGGACCAGGCCGGCGGCAGCTATACCGATGCGGATATCACCGGCCGCGTGCCCATGGGGCGATTCGCTTCGCCGGACGACATCGCCAAAGCGATCGCGTTTCTGGCCGATCCGCAGGAGAGCGGCTTCGTCAACGGCCATGCGCTGACGGTGGATGGCGGCTGGACCGCGGATGGCAGCTGGGAATCGCTGCGGCTCCGGCATCGCTAAGGCCGCGCCGAAAAGGAGTTGGCGAACTCTTCGAGCGCGGAGCTGGAAACAGATGTGGAGCTCAGGACATGAAGATCGGATCGATTGTCATTCGCTGCTATGAATTCGACAGGATGCTGGCGTTCTGGCAGGAAGCGTTGCACTACGTTCCGCGAAATCCCGCAAAGGGCGGCTGGGTGGTTCTCCGCGATCCTGAAGGTAAAGGGCCGAACCTGTCGTTGGACAAATATCCGGAGAAACGTTCCGGCAAGCGGAGCAGGCTGCATCTAGATTTGTATGCGGAAAATCACAGGGCAGAGGTGGAGCGGTTGGTCCTACTCGGAGCGACGCGTTACCCCTGGAGGTATAAGCCGACCGATGATTTTGTGGTTCTGGAGGATCCGGACGGCAACCTTTTTTGCGTGGTTCAGGTCGCTACAAAAGCCTGACGACCGATAGTCTCGAAAACGCCGGGCAGTCCAAAAACAATAAAGCCGGAGCATGGCGCTCCGGCTTCTATTTATCGAAGTCGATAAATCGTCGATAAATCTCAGTCCGATCCGAGCGCCGCCTGCTTTCGCAGTGCAATCTCTTCCTCGCTGACCCACAAATCGGGAATATTCGCCGAGCCTAGCCGGAGCACGTCTGCCAGCGCGCCGCGCACCTCGCGCAGGCGGAAGTCGACTCCTGCGCGCTCCAGGATGTCGATGAGCAGTTGCGGGCTTTCGGCCAGCATCGGCTGAGGCAGCATGATCTTCGCGTCCATCTGCAGCCGATGATAGGTCACCACGTACATTGAGGCGGAGCCGGTGCCGTGCCTAACGATGTGCAAGAACCCGCCGGCTTTGGGCTTAGTGGATACGACTCCCACGGTGCGGATTGTGGGGGTCGTGAGCCAGCTCATCCCTGGGGTCCTCGGTCGCCCGTACGGGCCGCTCAACTGCACCCCGAGGTACTGCCGCAATTTTCGCACTTGTAGCAGGCGCCGTTGGGCACCATCAGCATGCCGCACTCGGAACAGGCCGGCGCACCTTCGTGAGCGTCGCGCTGTTTTGCGGAGGAAGTATTGCTGGCGTTGATGGTGGCCAGCATGGTTTCCAGCGCCGTGGAGTTCACCGATGCCGGGGCGGCCACGGGCTGCTGTTCGGCGCTCAACTTCAGATAGTCGGGCGAAATAAAGCGTCCGCCGAGCCAGCGCGCAATGTAGTCCAGCACCGAGGAAACGAACCGAATGCTGGGATTCGCGGTGATGCCGGAGGGCTCGAATCGCGTATTCACCAGCTTGTCGACGAAGACCTTCAGCGGCACACCGTATTGCAAGCCGAGCGAGACGGTGAGAGCGAGACCGTCCATGACACCGGAAAGCGTGGAGCCTTCCTTGGACATCTTGATGAAGATTTCACCGGGCCGGCCATCTTCGTACATGCCGACGGTGATGTAGCCCTCGTGGCCGCCGACGCTGAATTTGTGCGTGACCGAGGCGCGCTCGATGGGCATCTTCTCGCGCTGCTGCCGGGCAAACAGTTCGCGCTGCACGGGATCGGCGGGAGAGACGTTTTCGGTTTTCTTCTCGTCTTTCCTCTGACCCGCCGCCGACAACGGCTGCGAGCGCTTGGAGTTGTCGCGGTAGATGGCCACAGCCTTCAGCCCCAGCTTCCACGATTCGATGTATGCCTTCATGATGTCTTCGATCGAGGACTCCTCGGGCATATTGATGGTCTTGGAAATCGCGCCGGATAGGAAGGGCTGGGCCGCCGCCATCATCTTGACGTGGCCGCTCCAACGGATAGAGCGACCGCCGCCGGCCGGAGCAAGCGAGCAATCGAACACCGCGAGGTGGTCTTCTTTGAGATAGGGTGCCCCCTCGATGGTGCCTTTCTTGTCGATGTGCGCGACGATTTCGCTAGTCTGCTCGGGGGTGTAGTCGAGCTTCATCAGCGCTTGGGGCACGGTGTTGTTCACGATCTTGATGACGCCGCCGCCGACCAGCTTCTTGTGCTTGACGAGCGCGAGGTCGGGCTCGATGCCGGTGGTGTCGCAATCCATCATGAAGCCGATGGTGCCAGTGGGAGCGAGCACGGTGACCTGGGAATTCTTGTAGCCGAACTTTTCACCGTGGGTGAGCGCAGTGTCCCAGGATTCCTGGGCGGCCAGGAAGAGCTCGGTCTGAACATGCTCGGGCTTGATGCCGCGAACGGAATCACGATGCATGCGGATCACTTCCAGCATGGGTTCCTGGTTCACTTCGTAGCCCGGGAAAGGACCTTTGCGTTCCGCGATGCGCGAAGACTGCGCGTAGGCTTCGCCGCACATCAGCGCGGTGACGGCGCCGGCGACGTCTCGGCCCTCGTCGGAGTCGTAGGGTAGGGCCATGGACATGAGCAGGGCGCCGAGATTGGCGTAGCCGAGGCCCAGCGGACGGAAAGCGTGGGAGTTCTCGGCGATCCGCGGCGTGGGATAGCTGGCGTTGTCGACGAGAATTTCCTGCGCGGTGATGGTGACGTCGACCGCGTGCTTGAAGGCTTCGACATCGAATTTGCCATCGGCGCTGAGATATTTCATCAGGTTCAGCGAGGCCAAGTTGCAGGCCGTATCGTCCAGAAACATGTACTCGGAGCAAGGGTTCGAGGCGTTGATCCGCGCGGTGCTCTTGCAGGTGTGCCAGCGATTGACGGTGGTGTCGTATTGCATGCCGGGATCGCCGCAATGCCAGGTGGAGTCGGCAATTTTTTGCAGCAGGTCGCGGGCGCGGAGTTTTTCGCTGGGCTGGCCGTCGGTGACGTTGCGGGTCCACCAGTCGCGATCCTCTTCGGCGGCGCGCATGAAGTCGTCGGTGACGCGCACGGAGTGATTGGCGTTCTGGAAGAAGATGGAGCTGTAGGCGTCGCCGTCGATGCCGGAATCGTAGCCCTGCTCGATGAGGACGTGGGCCTTGCGCTCTTCCTTCATCTTGCATTCGATGAATTCGACGATGTCCGGGTGATCGATGTTGAGGATCACCATCTTGGCGGC
>DATNCJ010000061.1:0-24138 GCA_035607215.1 Candidatus Eiseniibacteriota bacterium | reverse complement strand
CCAAGCTGAGCAGACGCCCGCCGCCGGCTCCGATGTCCAGGAAACGGCCGACCTGCCTGGGCAAAAACTCGAGCAGTGTCGCCTCGCCCTCGCGTCGGTGGGGGATGGTATCCACACGCTCGAGGTAGTCCTTGGCATGTTGCGCGGAAGGCCAGAGGTTAATGTTGGCGGGCCCGAGAAAGGACATCGGCGGCTCAAACGCCCCAGCCGTAGCGTTCGGCATGTTCCAGGGTGCGCTGCATTTCTTCGCGTAGCATTTCGGTGAACACGGAAGCCGCCACAATCCGACCGCCTGGTCCGGCGAGGTCCGAGGTTCGATAACCGCCACCAAGCACGCGCAGCACGGATTGCTCTACCCAGTCTGCTTCCAGCGACAATCCGAACGCATCGCGCAGCATCATCGTCGCGCTCAAAATTGCACCAATCGGATTGGCCGAGTCCGTTCCTGCAAGCGAGGGCGCCGAACCATGAATCGGCTCGAATAGCGGTGCACCGGAGCCAAAGCTGGCCGACGGAATCACACCGATCGAGCCCACCAGCGCCGCCGCCGCATCGCTGAGAATGTCGCCGAACATATTGGTGGTTAGCATGACGTCGAACTGCGACGGCTTCAGCGTAAGTTGCATGGCCGCATTGTCGACGTACATGTGCTCGAGCCGCACGTCGGGATACGCCACTCCGATCGACGCAACCGTCCTCCGCCACAATTGCGAGCTCGCCAGGACATTAGCCTTATCCACCGAACAAACGCGCCGCGATCGACTCTCCGCACGCGTAAATGCAAAGGTCGTGATGCGCTCAATCTCCGGAGTTGAGTAGGCCTCGGTATCGAAGGCCCGCTCCACACCCTTTTCCACGGATGTGCCGCGCTCGCCGAAATACATCCCTCCCGCGAGCTCCCGCACGATTTCGATATCCAGGTCGCCAAGCCGTTCCGGCTTTAGCGGCGAGATCCAGCGCAATGGCTCGAGCAACTTGATGGGCCGGACGTTGACATATAGCCCCATCCCCTGACGCAGCGCCAAGAGACCGCTCTCTGGCCGCTTCCCGACGGGCAGCGTGTCCCACTTCGGCCCTCCAACCGCGCCAAGAAAGACCGCATCCGCTTTGCGGCAGGCTTCCAGCGTCGCATTTGGCAGTGGCATCCCGGCAGCATCAATGGCCGCTCCGCCTATCGGGTATTCTTGAAACTCAAATTGATGGTGAAACTCGTGCCCCGCTTCACGCAAGACGGTCGCTGCTGCGCGAGTCACTTCCGGCCCGATTCCGTCTCCTGGCAGCAGGACAATAGCCTTCTTCATCGCCAACCCCAGTCAGAAAAACTTATGGGAAAAATCCTATCACGATGCTTTGAAGCTCATTTCACAGTGGTACAATCATGACCGGCCGCGCTAGGTGCGAGCAAATAATAGCGAATGTCGCGTTCTCAGTAAGCGGTAAGGCGCGGGCGCCTTAAGATCAAGCCGCAGACGTCGCGCCGGTCGCCACGGCCCCAGCCCCGCGTCGCATCACTTCATGCGCAATGGCCACCAGATCGCGCTGTCGCACCAGCTTGGACTTATCCGCCAGCGCGGTCACCCGCCGATAGCATTCCGCCAGATCCGCATCGCTCGGTTCGTAACCCAGATCTCGCAAACTCGAGCGCAGCGCATTGCGTCCCGAATGCTTGCCCAGCACCAGCGAACGCGAGGGCACGCCAACCGTCTGCGGCGAAATGATTTCGTACGTCAACGGATTCTTAATGATCCCGTCTTGATGGATTCCCGCCTCGTGCGCGAAGGCATTGGCGCCCACCACGGCCTTGTTCGGCGCCACCTGCGCACCGGTAATCTCCGTCAGCATCCGGCTCGCGGGAAAAAGCTGATCCAGTTTGATATTCGTCGTTACGCCAAAGCTCTCCTTGCGCACCGCCAGAGCCACAACCACTTCCTCCAGCGACGCATTTCCCGCTCGTTCACCAATTCCGTTCACCGTGCATTCGATCTGACGGACTCCGGCCCGAACGGCCGCGAGAGAATTCGCTACCGCCATCCCCAAATCATCATGACAATGAGCGCTCAGCGTAATCCCCGCCGGATCGCCCAGAAATTCACGCACCCGCGTAAACATCGCGCCATATTCTTCGGGCACGGCATAGCCGACGGTATCGGGTAAATTCAGTGTCGTCGCTCCAGACTCCACCGCCGCCCGGCAGACTTGGCACAGAAACCCGATATCCGTTCGGCCGGCATCTTCCGCCGAAAACTCAACTTCGCCCACGTGCTGCCGGCCGTAGCGAATCATCGAATTGATCGCTTCCATGGCCTGCTCACGCGACATATTCAGTTTCACACGAAGGTGCAAATCCGAAGTTGCCAGAAAAATGTGCAATCGTGATGCCGCAGCCGGCTTCAAAGCCTCGATCGCCGCATCCACATCATGTTTTTTCGCGCGCGCCAGCGCCGCGATGGGCACGTCGCGCACTTCCTTCGCTACAGCCTGCACCGCTTCCAGATCGCCCCGCGAGGAAATCGGAAACCCCGCTTCGATAACATCCACGCCCAACGCCGCCAGCTGCCGGGCCATACGGATCTTCTCCTCGGTATTCATCGAGAAGCCCGGCGACTGCTCGCCGTCGCGCAGGGTAGTGTCGAAGATGCGTACTACGTCCATGGATTTCCCCCCACCCTAAGTAGGTCAGAACCACCGGTCGCAGTCAAATTTATCTTTATTCTGGATTTGATAATCGTGCCTTATACTGGCCATGGCTGATTTCGGCCGCTTTTCGAAGCGGCTCATACATTGCCCGGGCTCGCTGGCCCGATCGAGGTTAACTTCCTGTGGATCTCGGCGAATTGCAGGTTTTCCTTACCGTAGCAAAGGAAGGCAGCTTCTCACGTGCCGGCGAACGCTTATATCGCACGCAACCCGCGATCAGCCTCGGCATCCGCAAACTGGAAGACTCACTCGGCCAGCCCCTGTTCGTTCGCGGCTCGCGTCCAGTCCGCCTCACTGATGCCGGCGTCCTGCTCAAGGAGTACGCCGAGCGCCTTCTCAACCTCCGCGACGAAGTAAAAAAAGGGCTCACCGAACTTGAGGGCCTTAAGCGCGGTGAACTCTCTCTTGGCGTCAACGAGAGCTCCATCCACGCGCTGCTACCGGCGTTGGCCAGGTTTCGCGAAGCCCATCCCGGAGTACAGATCCGCGTTCACCGCATGTTCTCCCGTGATATCCCGCACGAAGTGCTGAATTATCGTCTCGATGTGGGCGCCGTCTCGTTCGTGCCTCGCGAAGCGCAGCTGCAGGCCACGGAAATCCTCAAGGATGAACTGGCGCTCGTCGTCCCGCTCAAGCATCCACTCACCAAGCGGCGCGAAATCGACGTCGCCGATCTCGGCCGCGAAATCTTTGTCGGCCACATTGTCGAATCTCCCTATCGCCGCCGCGTGATTGAGCTGTTCGCCCGCAATCGCACCGTCCTCAACATGCCCATCGAAATGCCCACCATTGAAAGCATCAAACGCTTCGTGCAGATGGGCATGGGCGTAGCCATCGTGCCGCGCATGTGCGTACAATGGGAAATCGAGCACGGCTGGATGAAAGAAGTAAAAGTCCGGCAGCTCAACATGCCGCGCCACGTCTATCTGGTCTCCCGTCGTGGCGCCCGTCTCCCCCACGCCGCCGCGGAGCTTATGCGCATCTTAAAGGAAGCCTGATCGCTCCCCGATTTCAGCCTTCTGCGGTAGGATAAACTCGACGCGCTTCGAAGCTCTTATGACCAGCAGCCTCGCTATCCTTGTCATCGGTTTCCTTCTCGGCATGCGCCACGCTACCGACCCTGACCACGTCATCGCGGTTTCCACCATCGTCAGTCGCGAACGCACCATCGTAAAAGCCGGCTGGATCGGTATGCTCTGGGGCATCGGCCACACGCTAACGATCCTCGTAGTCGGTGCCGCCATCATCCTCTTCGGGCTGGCTATCCCCGCTCGCCTCGGCCTGACTATGGAATTTTCTGTCGGGCTTATGCTCATCCTGCTCGGAGTCCTCAACGTCACCGGTGCGATGCGCTATCTCAGCGAAAGATTCTCGCCCGCGCATCCCAAGGTGCCCGGCGACCACGCGCACATTCACCAGCATGGCTCCCGGTTGCATCTGCACTGGCATTCCCATCAGGCGGGCCAAGAGCACCATGCGGAAAGCCTCAAACCGCCGAAGTGGGCGCAGCGACCGGCCACGCGGCTTGGCTTATTCCACACCCTCCGCCCGCTCTTTGTTGGCCTAGTTCACGGGCTTGCAGGTTCGGCCGCGGTTGCGCTGCTGGTGCTCACAACGATTCGCGAACCGCGCTGGGCGGTCCTTTATCTCCTGATCTTCGGCGTCGGCACAATTGCCGGCATGATGCTCATAACCGCGGCAATTGCTCTGCCATTCTCCTTTGCGGGCTACAAATTTGCGTGGCTGAACAAAGGCCTGGTGTTCGGCTCCGGCGTGCTGAGCCTAGCTTTCGGTTTCTTTCTCTGCTATCAGATCGCGGTCGTAGACGGACTCTTCTCCGCGCATCCCACATGGACCCCAAGCTAAATATCGTCTAACAGAGGTACCGCTGCTATCTCGGGCGATCGCTCTTACCGGGCAAGCACATGACCGTCGCCAGCATCGTCGCGCAATGCTGTTCGGCATCGCCATGACGCGCGAAAACATCGGCCATGCAAACCTTCAACGTCCGTCCCGACCGGATCACCCGCGCTCGCGCAATCAATTCCTCGCCATCCGCGGGAGCCACCAGATTGATCTTGTACTCGACGGTCAAAACCGAAGCATCCGCAGGCATCAATGTGTACGCCGCGTACCCGCAAGCGCTATCCGCAATTGCAGCCGAAACCCCGGCGTGAAAATAGCCGTGCTGTTGTGTCAGTTCCTCGCGCCGGTCCGCGCGAATCTCCGTAATTCCTGGCTGCACGTCCGCGAGTCGCGCCCCCAAATGCCGCATCAACCCCTGTCGCCCGAAACTCTCCCGTATTCGTTGCGCGTAGGTCGTGTCTAAGGGTCGGAAAAAAGGAGTGTTGGTCATCCGCCGAGTATATCAGCCACACAATTCGGCGACCGGTAGCGCGGCACATTTATGGTCCGCGTCTTGCCCTTAGGGAGCCCGGCTAAGCCTTCGTCCTCAAAGCCTCTTCCACGGAAGGAAAAATTGGAATCAACTTCAACAATCCCGACACCTGCATCACTGCATTCCCCTGTTGCGTCAAACCCGCCAGAGCCAGCGTTTTGCCATGATTCCGTCTGCTCACAAACAGCGATACCAGCGCCCCGACTCCCGCCGAGTCCAGAAAGGTCAACCCGCTCATATCCAGCACGAGATGCGCCGCGACCTCTGGCCGCATCGTTGAAATAAATTGATTGACCGTCTCCAGGCTCAACTTACCGCTGAGGCGGGTCACCAACGAATCGCCGTTGTTTGAAGCTTGTTTTTCAATATCTAGGTTCGCAGCTTGCATAAGCCGAGGAAGGTACCGCAAAACTCCGCATCCAAATATTAAAATTTCGTTACACCATGTCTCGACGAGAAGGTGCGTGTGCGGTAGTCGACAGTCCGTCCGCTCTAGTCTCAGATCTAGCACGGCATTCGTAGCGCTAGACATCTTTCCAGCTATTCTTCGGCTTAGCCGAAATTCGCGGAGTCGTGCTAGCTTAGAATATCACTTTGATGTCGTAACCAGAAATAGAACACTTCTGTTGACTCCCGATCCCTCCGAGTCTATGGTGTTTCCCGCTGAAGTTCCCTCCCAGAACTTTCAATCGCACCGCACGGCGGTCAAGGAAGGCCATGGTCTGCGCAACCTCTCTGTCTTGCCCTTTTGGGGAAGTCCCGTCGCTCTGTCGCCGTTCGCAATTGTCTGTTGATGTTCCTTGTTTCCGTGTGCACGCTCACTTCTGCATCTGCACGAAGGCCCAGACTCCGCAGCAACAATACGTCTATGCCGGCGTGCCGCTTGCCTCCGCAGCCTGAAATCGCCGCTTTTTCGAAGGATTCCAGCACTGGTGGGTCTTCGCTCATCCCTAGCTCACCCACTCTCGACCAACTCGAAGGCGGCAGCATGGCCGTCGACGCCCTGGGGCGTTTCCTCTTTGTCCCCGATCCCGCTACCAGCAAGATCTCCATGTTCCAGATCGATCGCAATACCGGCGCGCTCAACGAAGTTCCTGCTTCTCCGTTCTCGGCGGTTCCCACGGAAAATCCGAAGGTGGCGCCCACTTCTCCGATGTCCATCGCCACGGAGGCTTCCGGCCAGTTCCTTTATGTAGGCTACGCTTTCGGGAATTTTGTTGGACAAAGCTCCGTCAACGCTTTCCTCATCGACTCCACGAATCTCCAGCTCCTCCCGCTGCCTGTCCAGTCCACCACAGACATCGACTCTCCGCCGATTGGCTTGTTTGCTGATCCCAAGGGACGCTACTTATACGCCGGTAGCGGCGCCAACCTGGTTCACGAATACTCAGAGCGCCACAACGAACGTTTACAAGATTGATTTGCTTAGCGGCCAGCTCAATCTGAACGGCTACGCAGGAGGCGCGCGACGCTACGGCAGAAGTATCGCTCTCGATCCTCGGGGCAGGTTTTTCTTTGAAACTTGGGGAACCTCCACCGGTTTCATCAATAGCGCTTTCATCTCTCCCGTGGATGGCACTGCGCTTTCCGGAATTTCCATTTTCAATTTGCGGCCGCAGGCGAATTGCCCATGGCCCTGCTTGCCGAATCCGCCGGTAGTGACCCAATCCTTAGCTACCCCTCAGGCACTTCTACTATCGTCCTGCAACCGTCAGCAGTCGCGGCAAATGGCAAACCAGTTGGCACCATCCAGCCGATCCAGCTGACCCTCAGCGTGCAATGGGGCCCCGGCAGCAGCCCTGTGCCTGTTCTCGGCAAGTCAAGCCCGAAAGCTACGCTTGCTCCTACCTTCGCCTCGCGAGAAACTACCGCAGCGATGGCCCCCTTTGTCCTCCCGCCAGCTCCACCCGGCGAAACCGGCCCAGTAAAGGCCTGGACGCAGCCCGTCGTCATTCCCACTTACCTTCCCAGGCCAGCCGACAAGAACCCCATGTTCCTGGAAAAGCGGGTCTATCAGGGCAGCAGCGGCGCCATTTATCCGCTACCTTTCTACGATCGCATCGCCACCGAAACCGTCCCCCATTCCTGGCAGGCGGTTCACATTGAGAACGAATTTATCCGCGCCATGGTGCTTCCCGAAGTTGGCGGGCGCATTCACATCGGCCTCGACAAAACCAACAACTACGACTTCTTCTACCGCCAGAACGTGATGAAACCAGCTCTGGTCGGGCTAGCAGGACCGTGGTGCTCCGGCGGCGTTGAATTCAACTGGCCGCAGCATCATCGCCCGGCAACCTACATGCCCGTCGAAGTCTCGATCGAATCGCACGCTGACGGCTCGCGAACCATCTGGTGCTCGGATCACGATCCGATGAACCGGCTCAAAGGCATGCACGGGGTATGCCTGCATCCCGGCAAGGCCTACATTGAGTTGAAAGTGCGCCTCTACAACCGCACGCCGTTCGTGCAGACCTTTTTGTGGTGGGCCAATCTGGCCACGCACGTTCATGAGTTGTATCAATCCTTTTTTCCGCCCGACGTGCACTATGTTGCCGATCACGCGAAGCGGGCCATCAGCAAATACCCGTTGTGCGAGGGCGAATACTACGGCGTGAATTATGCGGCGCGCGCGGAGCGTGGAATTCCGGAGGAAGAGAGACCCGACGCGTTTGTCCCGCCGGGCACATATCCTGCGAATGACATCAGTTGGTACGCGAACATTCCCGTTCCGACCAGTTACATGGCCATGGGATCGAGAGAGGATTTTTCCGGCGGTTACGATCACAAGAAACGCGCCGGGTTGATTTTGCTGGCGGATCATCACATAGCGCCCGGGAAAAAGCAGTGGACCTGGGGTAATCACAAGTTCGGTTATGCCTGGGACCGAAATCTTACGGACAACGACGAGCCTTACATCGAATTGATGACCGGAGTCTTCACCGACAATCAGCCTGATTTTTCATTTCTCGATCCCGGCGAAACCAAATCCTTCAGGCAATACTGGTATCCGATCCGCGAAATTGGCATCGCGCAAAAAGCCAATCTCGATGCCGCCGTGAGCCTCACAGTAGAGAAGGGAACATGCCGCATTGGCGTATGCGTGACTCGCGCGTTCCCCCGGGCACAAATCCTGCTGAAATCAGGCGAAACGGAAATCAAGCAATGGCAGTGCGATTTGCTCGCGGACGCTGCTTTGGTAGACACGATCGATCTGCCGGCCGGAACCGAGAAGGCCAGCCTCACATTGCTCATCAGCGACGCGCATAGCCGGGAAATCCTACTCTACTCCGCCGCGCCAACGCCCGTCGGCGAGCCGCCAGCGGCCGCGACCGAGCCGCCGCAACCCGCAGACATCGCCGGAAACGACGAGCTGTATGTGACCGGCTTGCACTTGGAGCAATACCGCCACGCCACGCGCCATCCGGAAATGTACTGGCGCGAAGCGCTGAGCCGCGATCCCGGCGATGCACGCTGCAACAATGCGATGGGTGCCTGGCATCTGCGCCGCGGTGAATTCGTTGAAGCCGAGACGCATTTTCGCGCCGCGATTGCACGGCTGACCGCGCGCAACGCAAACCCCTACGACGAAGAGCCGCACTACAACCTGGGTCTTGCGCTGCGATATCTTGGCCGCGACGACGAAGCCTACAACTCGTTTGCGAAGGCCGCTTGGAGCAAGAAATGGCGCGCCGCCGCGTGTCACTGCTTGGCACAAATCGACGCAAGCCAAGGTGACTGGCGAAAAGCCGGCGAGCACCTGACGACTTGCCTGCGGCTGGATGCAGACAATCTCAACGCACGTAATCTCGCGGTGATCATGCATCGTTACAACAGCGAGTGGGAAAGAGCCGATCAGCTGCTCGCGGAAACGCTGGCGTTGGATCCTCTCGATGCTTGGGCGCGATATCTGTCCGTCGACGCGCTGCCTGCCGACAACCAGATGGCTCTCGACCTCGCGTTCGATTACGCGCGCGCCGGTCTGTACTTCGATGCCATCGCAATTTTGGACCGTGCCGACGCGGGAGCCAAAGATGGTTCCGTGCCCATGGTGCTATACACGCTGGGATACTTCCGCGAGATGATGGGCGATGACGTTGCGGCGAAAACAGCGCGCGGTCAGGCCGCTGCCGCGCCGCCGGACTACTGCTTCCCAAATCGGCTCGAGGAGTTAGTCGTCCTACAGACGGTGGTGGAATCGCGTCCCGCAGATGCACGCGCTCCGTATTACCTCGGAAACCTGCTGTATGCGCGGAGACGGCAGCGCGAAGCTATCGCATATTGGGAAAAATCTGCGCAGCTCGATCCCCAATTTTCGATCGTCTGGCGGAATCTCGGCATCGGCTACTTCAATATTCTGGGCGACGCAGTGAAAGCGCGAACGGCGTTCGACAGGGCCTGGCAAGCCAATCCTGCCGATGGGCGCCTGCTTTACGAGCGAGACCAGCTCTGGAAACGAACCGGCGAGCGCCCGGAAGCGCGATTGCGCGAATTGGAGCAACATCCAGAATTAGTCAGGGTGCGCGATGACCTCTCCATAGAGATGGCGACTTTGTATAACCAGACACGGCAGCACGAAAAAGCGATGCAAATCGTGCGGTCGCGGGGATTCCAGCCGTGGGAGGGTGGAGAGGGCCTCGCACTCGGACAGCACGTGCGCACGCACGTTGCGCTGGGCCGCCTCGTTCTAGCCGAAGGCGACGCGCAGGGCGCGGTGCGACTGTTTCAGATGGCACTCGATGCGCCAAACAACCTTGGGGAAGCGAAACACCCGCTCGCCAATCAGAGCGATATCCACTACTGGTTGGGCGCCGCACTCGACGCAGCCGGCGATCCGCAGGGATCCCGCCGGAGTTGGGAGATTGCTGCGCGGCACCGCGGCGACTTTCCGCAGATGCGCGTCACGTCATTCTCGGAGCTCACGCTCTACAGCGCGCTCGCGATGATGCGTCTGGGTCGGATCGAAGAGGCCAAGCAACTCCTGGGCCGAATGCTGGCATTTGCCGAAGCGCTGATGAACGAGGAAACGAAGATCGATTACTTCGCCACATCTCTGCCGACGATGCTGCTGTTCGACGACGATGCGAAAAAACGCAACGCTGTGACTTCACATTTCCTGCGAGCGCAGGCATGGTTCGGCCTCGGCGACGTCGAAAAATCACGCGCGCTACTGAATCGCGTCCTGGAACTCGACCCCAACCATGCGCTGGCTGCCGACCTGACGGCGCAACTCGAAATGCAATCTGCGATTGCCAGGGCTGACTGTGCTTAGTGCTCCCGCGGATGTTTCTCCATCGGATGGGACGGGACAATACAACGCCGGGTACGTCTGGACGATTTCTTCGATCGCGGCGCTTGGCGGCCTGCTGTTCGGTTACGACTGGGTGGTGATAGGCGGCGCGAAGGCCTTCTACGAGAATTATTTCCAGCTGACTTCCGACAGGGCAATCGGCTGGGCGAATAGCTGCGCGTTGATCGGCTGCCTGGTTGGATCGGTGCTATCCGGAGCGCTGGGCGACCGCTTCGGGCGCAAAAGATTGCTGATTATGTCGGCAGTGCTTTTTGCGGTGTCGTCGGTATTGACGGGGTGGGCGTTCACGTTTGGTTCGTTTGTGGCGTGGCGGATTGTTGGGGGCGTGGCGATCGGCATCGCGTCGAATGTTTCGCCGACATATATCGCAGAGGTTAGCCCGGCACCGTGGCGAGGCAGGCTGGTGACGCTGAATCAGCTCACGATTGTGGTGGGGATTCTGGCGGCGCAGATCGTGAACTGGCTGATCGCCGAGCGCGTGGCGGATGGCGCTACGACGGAAATGATCCACGCGTCGTGGAATGGGCAGTACGGATGGAGGTGGATGTTCACGGCTGTGGCAATGCCGTCGGTGGCGTTTTTTATCGGCACATTTTTTATTCCGGAGAGCCCGCGATGGCTGGCGCGCAAGGGCGACGAGGTTAGTGTGCGGCGAACGCTGGCGCGGATCGGAGGCGAGCCTTACAGCGAACTGGCATTGCTGGAGATTCGCCAGACGCTAGAGGCGGAATCGAGCAGCACGGTGAATTGGCAAGCGCTGCTGTCGCCCAAGCTGATCAAGCTACTTGGCATCGGCGTGGCGCTTGCCGTGTTACAACAGTGGAGCGGGATCAATGTAATTTTCAACTATGCTGAGGACATTTATCGCAGCGCGGGTTATGGAATCAGCGGAATCCTGTTCAATATCGTGATTACCGGAACGATCAATCTGGTGTTTACGCTGCTGGCGCTTGGGTTGGTCGATCGTGTGGGGCGGCGGGCATTGATGTTGTTTGGCGCGGCGGGGATTGGCGTGTCGCATCTGCTGCTAGGAATCACCTATCGTGCAGGCGTGAAGGGATTGCCGATCTTGTTGCTAACGCTGTGCACCATCGGGTTTTATGCGTTGTCGTTGGCGCCTGTGACTTGGGTGCTGATTTCGGAGTTGTTTCCGAATCGGGTGCGAGGGCTCGGTGTGTCCGTGGCGGTGTCGGCGTTGTGGATTGCGTCGTTTGTGTTGACGTTTACCTTTCCGATTTTGCAGAGAGCGTTGGGATCGGCGGGTACGTTTTGGACATATGCGGGGATTTGTTTCGCGGGGTTTGTGTTTGTCCGTGTGACGGTGCCAGAGACGTCGGGGAAGACGCTGGAGGAGATTGAGCGGGAGTTGGGGTGAATGCTTTGCTGGTCGGTTGATCGTTGGGCTTGAAGTTGACGCCGGGAGGAGCACGTCCCTTCCCATAAAGGAAAGGGCGCGACTTGCGACGCGCCCTTGAGAATTGTGCGATTGAGATCGATCAGGCTTTGGCCGGGTTCTCGCCTCGGGTGAAGCCGGGGGCGGGGCGCAGCTCGGGGCGGATCACCTTGGGATCAGTGCTTGGCGCGGCCTGAACTGGTGGCGGAGGCGTGCGTGGCTTTTCCGGCAGCGGTTTGCCTTCCATCAGCAGCTTGACCTCGTTGGCGTCGATGACTTCGCGCTCCAGCAACGCCTGCGCGATGCGCTCGAGCACTTCTTTGTTATTGGCCAGAATGCTTTTGGCCTTGTCGTAGCCGCCGTTCACGATGCGACGCACTTCCTTGTCGATCAGGATGGCAGTGTCTTCGGAGTAGTCGCGATGCTGGTTGATTTCGCGGCCCAGGAAGATGGCTTCGTCTTTCTTGCCGAAGGCCAGCGGTCCGAGTTCGCTCATACCCCACTCGCAAACCATGTTGCGGGCGATTTCGGTGGCGCGCTCGATGTCGTTGCCAGCACCAGTGGTGATATGGCCGAGGAAGATTTCTTCGGCAGAGCGACCGCCCATCAAAACGGCGAGCATGCTTTCCAGATACTCGCGCGTGTAGGTGTGCTTGTCGTCCTCGGGCAGCTGCATGGTCAAACCGAGAGCCATGCCGCGAGGAATGATGGTGACCTTGTGCACGGGGTCGGCGCCGGGAGTCATGGCGGCGACGAGCGCGTGGCCCGCTTCGTGGTAGGCGGTGTTTTTCTTCTCCTCGTCGGAGAGGATCATGGACTTGCGCTCGACGCCCATGAGGACTTTGTCCTTGGACATCTCGAAGTCGGCCATCATGACGAATTTGCGGTTTTGGCGAGCCGCCCATAGCGCGGCTTCGTTCACCAGGTTTGCGAGATCGGCGCCGGAGAAGCCCGGCGTGCCGCGCGCGATGATCGAGAGATCAACGTCGTCCGATATGGGCACTTTGCGGGTATGTACGCGAAGAATTTCTTCGCGGCCTTTTACGTCGGGGCGAGCAACAACCACGCGGCGATCGAAACGCCCGGGACGAAGCAGCGCGGGATCGAGAACGTCGGGACGGTTGGTCGCAGCGATCAGGATCACCCCTTCGTTGGATTCGAAACCGTCCATTTCGACGAGCAGCGCATTCAGGGTTTGCTCACGTTCATCGTGTCCACCGCCGAGGCCCGCGCCACGGTGGCGGCCGACCGCGTCGATTTCATCGATGAAAATGATGCAGGGCGCGTTCTTCTTTCCCTGCTCGAACAGATCACGAACGCGGCTGGCTCCGACCCCGACGAACATTTCCACGAAGTCCGAGCCGGAAATCGAGAAGAAGGGAACGTTGGCTTCGCCGGCGATCGCGCGTGCCAGCAACGTCTTGCCGGTGCCCGGAGGTCCGACAAGCAGCACGCCCTTGGGAATGCGGCCGCCAAGTTTTTGGAATTTCTGCGGATCTTTCAGGAACTCGATGATCTCCTGGAGTTCTTCTTTGGCTTCATCGGTTCCGGCAACGTCCTTAAAGGTGGCTTTCTTCTGTTGTGCGGAAAGCAAGCGCGCACGGGATTTGCCGAAGCTCAGCGCCTTGTTTCCGCCGGCCTGCATTTGCCTCATCAAAAACAAACAGAAGCCAACGAGCAAGATCAGCGGAGCGGCGTTCAGCAAAATCAAGACCCAGTCCCCGCTGCGAACTTCCTTCACTTTGATCTGCACAGCCTTTTCTTTCAGCTGTTTCGTCAGGTCCGGCGCTGCTTCCTTGAAAACGGTGACGTGAAACTTATGGTTAGCTGGCCGCACATATTCGCCCTGCAACTCGTAGCTGTTGGGCGACAGATAGAGGGTGACCTCTTTTACGTCGCCAGCGTCTACTTTGGCCATGAACTCGCTGTAGCTAGGCTCATCTTCACGCGCCGATTGCCCGTTGTTGGACACCAATCGCCAGAGCATGACGCCCAAAAAGACGATGGAGATCCAAAATAAAATAGTCTTCGCGGTAGAACTGGAGTTCACGTCAGCCTCACTTCTAGCCCAAACCCTTCACCGAAGGTCCCATGGTGCCCCTCTCGGAACACAGGACCCTTGGCCCGGCCTACTTTTTCCTCGACTTCGACTTCCGCTGCCCCTGTTTGCTTGCGGGTAAGCCACGGGACGTAAGTACGGGAATGCCGCTGCCCATCCCATTGTCCGCTGCAAGGCCGTAGCCAATCCACACTTTATTAGATGCAGTTCGGAAGCCAAAGTAATCGGGCTCCAGATTGACCCGCCGGAGCGACTCCTTGTACAGGAGCACCGCCAGGCGCAGCGAGCGTGGCTGGTTTTCGCCCAGCCTGCGCAGCAGAAATTCCTGCGTCACGCCGCTGTCAATCACTGCATCCACCAACAGGACGTCCCGGCCCTTAAGCGCGGGAGCCGTCCCGAAGAAAACTTCGCGCCGCGAGTGCCCGCCTTGCTGAATGTCTCGCACCGCTTCGCGCACGAAATGGCAAACAACGGGAACGTCCAGCCGCCGGATCAAGTCAGCGGCAAAAACAAAGCCGCGATCCAGCGTAACCACCACATCCAGGCGGCGTCCCTGGTACGCCCGGCTGATTTCCTTGCCCAGCGCCGCTATCCTGGTGGCGATTCGCGCGGCGGAATACGCCGCGGGCCCGTTGCTCACGAAATTTTTTCCTCGGCGATCAAGATTCCCGCTCGGGTCTTCTCACTCGCCGCAAATTCAGCGGCGACGGGAAAGCCGCGGGCCCAAACAAGAACCCCGCCGCTCGTCAACACCGGCCAACCATCACGATCCCACCGTGAGACGCGCTGTCGGTTCAACAGGCGTTTCAACTTGTGGGCGTTGCGATGGCCCCCTGGGCGAAACGTATCTCCTGGTCGCCAGCTCCGCAGCACCAAAGGCCACCGCAGCGTGTCGCGATCCAAGACCGACCTGGTAATACTAGTTTCTCGCCTCTCAGGGGGCCAGTCAATGACCGATAGGCGGAAGCGGCGTGCTATGCACGGGACCTGAAAGACGGTTTCGGTGGGTCCGGCTGTCGGGGGTAATTCGACGTTATGGGTGAATTCTTTAGGGGTTGGATCGTAGGAAGCGGACTTGACTACCGTGGCGTCGCGGAAAATCAAGGCGTCATTTTCGCGGCGGACTTCGAGGCCGCCTGGAAGGGGAAGCGATTTGCCATTCTCGCTGCGTTCGGCAAGATCGAGTACCGCCTGAACGTGTTGCGCGTTGAGTTGGGCTGCGTGCGGTTTGAGATCCTCGATTACATTACGCAGCAGGCGTTTGCTGAGAGATCGATGGTGCCTTTGGATGCCTGGCCAGGCAAGCAAATCAGCGACGCCGATACGCGCGTTGTCCGATCCTTTGGTGACGATGTCCGTGGCACGAGCGCGCGTGATACCGTCGAGCAACGTCTCGTCGTCGCGCGCCAGATCCGCCAGGTTGGCCAGATGCTCCACGACCGCGGCTTGAAAGTCTTTTTCCAGCAGCGGAATCAGCTTCTTGCGGATGCGCGCGCGGGTTTTTGTAGTGTCACGGTTGGTGGCGTCTTCGCGCCAGGGTTGCTTTCGCGCACGAAGATATGCCCGAAGATCGCTGCGACGCACTGTAAGCAGAGGCCGCACCACGTGACCTGCGACGGGATGAATGCCGCCCAGACCGGCCAGTCCAGTGCCGCGAAGGATGTGCGCCAAAACCGTTTCGGCCTGATCGTCGGCGGTGTGCGCCACTGCGATCTTGGTGGCCAGCCCCGCGGAAATCAGTCCCTCGAAAAAGGCGTAGCGCGCACGACGAGCGGTCTCTTCGAGATTGCTCTTATCGCGCTTCGCTTTCGCGGCCACATCAGCCCTTGCCACGTGGAGATCCAGGGAATATTTGACGGCGAGCTGGGCGACGAATTTTTCATCGGCGTCTGAAGCCCGGCCCCTCAATTGATGATTGAAATGCGCAAGGCTGATCAGAATGCCAAGCTTCTCGCGAAGTTCAAGGAGCATATGTAGCAGGGCAACCGAATCGGCCCCACCCGAGACGGCGACAGCAACCCGATCGCCGGCCTTCAAAAATTCCTGCATGCGCGTTTGTTGCAGTAAGCGAATTGAAAGTTGCGAGCGCAATGGTGTTTGGTTGGCGGACCATTCAAGCGATCAGGCGACTTATCGTAGCGGCGATGGATGCGTTTCGCCAGACGGTAACGCCGCACCCCGCGTAAAGCTCCACAAGCAGTACTTTACCGGTGATCAGGAGGCTCTCATTGACCGCGCGTTGGGTACGCAGTCTGACAAACCTTCAGCCCATCGAGCTGAGTTTTTGTGGTTCGATCTTGTACAACACCCGCACTTCACCGGGTTGGCGATAAGGATACGTCGACTGGCCGAGATACTTTTGCGCGAGGCTGTCGATGTGATCGTCCGCACCCTGCTGCGTAATATCGACGACCTTGCCGCGGATCTCGAGATAGCGGTAAGGATTGTCGGGATCCTGGATGGACATAGACACGCGTGGATCGCGCCGTATGTTTTTGTCTTTGACGCGGCCCAGTGCGGAGTTGACGCGAATGTGCGAGCCGTCGTAATCGAACCAAACCGGCGTAACTTGCGGGCTGCCGTCCTTCATCAGCGTGCTCAGATTGGCAAAGGCCTTTTTGTGGAAGAGATCGGAATACTTTTCGATCGTTGCGTCGGCCATGGGGGAACCTCGCGGAGTGTGGTTTCGTCGCTGGAATCAACGACCTGACTTTACCACTTCTGGCTGCCATCCTGTAGCCGCGGTCTTCAGACCGCGGGGACTAGAGCGGACAGCGTCCGTCTAAATGTGTGGATTGGACCGATCGGTGCGGTCTTGACCCTGGGAGCAATCGAGGGCTGTTACTGTACGGCAAGCGGCTGAAGATGGCGGTTGAGGATTACAGAGGTATCGACGCCTGTCGCTTCGCGAAAAATCTGCGGCAATTCTTCCACCCGGAAGGCGCGGTGATTTTTCGAGGTCCAGGCGATCAAATGGCGCAGCGCGTCGCGCAGGGACTTCTGCCCGTTCGTTTGCGCTCGGATCGCGTCGTCCATTTCCGCCGCCATCAACGCGCCTCGCGAGAACAGGTTCATGCCAGTGCGGAAGTCGTCGGCATAGAGAAACGAGCCTTCGCGGGAAAGCTCGGCGAGAGACATGTGGCGCAGAAAAGGCGGCGCAGCATCAACCACGGATTGAAGCCAATCGAGTTCTTCCTTGCGATAGCGAGTACCCGCGGTGGCCGGCATCGCGTCGGCCAACGCCTGGATCGAAATGTAACGACCGAAGCCTTCGTTGAACCATATCGTTTCGAGGACCGGCGTCATCTCCCAACGAAAGGGCAAATAGTTTTCGCCATAAGCGCGCTTGGGGATCCACGAATGCGCGATGTGATGGGCATAGTTACCGAGGTGCATCGAACGCTGCTCTTCGCTTGCGCCGGGCGCGAGAGCGAAATTGGTGTCGAAGTAGAAGGTTCCGCTATCGAGATGCTCCATGCTGAAGTTGTATTGGTGACGGTCTGTGAGGGGCTTAAGAAATTCCAGGATGACGGAGTAGTGAGTAAAAGGAGCTTTGCCGAAATAGGTCGTGACTTTGTCGAGAGCATCGCGCGCCAACTCGGCTTCCTGTTTGATGTCCGCCCGGGACTCTGCATAGGCGCAAATGAACAGAGGGGGAGCCCCGTCGATCTTCGATAGCTGTGCCTTGGGTCCCATGACGATCTGGGAGTCCGCCAGCGTGTAGTAATTGGAGGCTCGGACTATGACCGTGGATATGGCAGGCGGGACATGCGGGTCGAGCGTCGAAAACACCGGCCAGTCCTGCGGTGCGGAGAGCCTGAGGGTCAACGGTTCGTTCGTGTGCTCATCGACGAAAGCGAAAATCGAGTAGCCTAGCAGGCCGGCGTAACCCGGTCGGATCTTGGAACTGTCTGAAGCTGCCAGGATTTCTCGCTCCATGCGCGCGACATCCACGTCGTAGTCGATCTGCCTTACGCGATCACCGGACTTTCCTATGGCCCAACGTGGTCCGAGTTTTTCTCGATGCACTTCTTGCGAGGTGTTGTTTGCGGAAGAAGCGTGAACGTTTGTCACGAACGGGTCGTATGGCCGCTGCGCGTATCCGCCGGGGATCGTGCGTGGCATCACGAGCGTGACAGGGGCGGCAGCTGGTGATGGAAAGGTCATCGAGACGTGAATGATCGAGGGAGTGGCCAGATCGTAGTTGGCGTGATAGGTCAACAGATCTTGCGCTGCCATGATATGGAGCGGGCACAAACCGAGAGTTGGAGCCAGAACGGCTCCGAGGCATGCAATCCGCGCGAATCTTGCAACAGGCATAAAAAGCGAAGAATGAATGGACCTACGATAGCCGCATTTCGAGAAGTCGAGTAGGAATTTCGAATCTCGCGCCGGTTAGCTCCTGAATTTCGGTCGCGGTCCATCCGGGCGCCACTTCGCGCAACGCCAACCCTGCGTCGTGCACATCGATCACTGCAAGATCTGTGACGATCGAATCAACGCAGCTCAGGGCAGTCAGCGGATATGTGCATTCGCGCACGATCTTGGGCGCGCCTTCCTTCGTGGTGTGCTCCATACAAACGATCAGCGTCTTGGCGCCCGCCGCGATGTCCATGGCGCCTCCGATACCACCTGAGCCTTTTGCGCCGGGGATTTTCCAGTTGGCCAGGTCGCCTTTCTCGGACACCTGAAATCCGCCGAGTACGGCGACATCGAGATGCCCGCCCCGCGTCATCAAGTGCGCGTCGGCCTGGTGAAAAAAGGAAGCGCCCGGCACCACGGTGACCGGCACCTTCATCGCGTCTACCAGGTCGTAGTCTTCTTCGCCGGCTTTCGCGCGCCTTCCCATCCCCAAAATTCCGTTTTCGCTGTGAAAGTAAGCCGTGATTCCCGGAGGCAAATGATCGGCGATCAAATTTGGAATGCCCCAGCCAAGATTCACATAAGCGCCGTCGGGTAATTCCAGTGCCGCGCGCTTCGCGATTTGTTCTCGCGTGAGCCGCACTTTATCCCGCATAGCGTACTCCCTTGGCCTGCACGATGCGGTGTACGAAAATCGCCGGGGTCATCACACTCTGCGGGTCGATAGAGCCCACGGGAACAATCTCCTCAACCTCCACAATCGTGGTTTTCGCTGCCGTGGCCATGATCGGATTGAAATTCTGCGCCGCGAGCCGGTACGTCAAGTTGCCAAGCTCATCGGCCTTCTGGGCTTTGATGAACGCAAAATCCGCATGAATTGGCATCTCCAGAATCCCGCGTCTGCCGTCGATCAGGCGCTCTTCCTTGCCTGCCGCGACTTCCGTCCCCACACCGACCGGAGAGTAAAAGCCCAGTAGTCCGGCCGCCGCGGCACGCATCCGTTCGCATAAGATTCCCTGTGGCACCAGTTCCAGCGTGACACTGCCGGCCGCGAAGCGTTCTTGAAAGTGCGTGGCGTGCGGACCTGGGAATGATGCGATCACGTGGCGGATGCGGTCGAGTTTGAACAGCAGTCCCAGTTCGCCGTCGTGTGTTCCGCAATTGTTGCTGATTGCCACGATGCCTTTGGTACCGCGCCGCGCCAGCGCCTGAATCAAATTGTTCGGAAATCCCGCGCCACCGAACCCGCCGAACATGATACGCGCGCCATCGGGAACATCCGCAACGATCGCGTCGACATCCCTGTAAATTTTATGCTTCATCCGGCGCTCGAAGAGCTGTCCCCTGTTGAGTCTGCGAATGTTAACATTCACATTTGTGTGGCAAATCCTGCGTTGCCAACCGACTCGCGGAGCAATCTCTGGCTCACACCATTTTCGCGCAGCCATGCGCCGGTCCGTGTATCCCTCAGATCGTGCCGTAACAAGACCCGCAAGTCTGCCTCATCGTCGACATCCATCTCCAGCCGGATATTTCGTCGTTGAACGATATTCGCCCCGGCGCGTTCGGCCTCCTTGCAGTGCCGGGTAAAGCTTCCGCTGCCAAAGTGTGAGGGGAACAAAGTCGGTGGCGTGCGCAAGATCGCATTCGTGCCGGTCCCATCCCGGGAAGGAACGATCACCAACCCCGGCGCCGCACATTCAATCGACAACAATTCGTCGATATCACGCGCCTCGACGAGCGGAACATCCAGGGGCAAGCGCAACAACGCGGTGATCCCGCGTTCCGAACATTTCTTCGAAGCCGCATCCACCGACACGCTTTCGGAAATTTGCTGTTCTTCGAGGAGAACTTCCCAGCCGTTTGCTTCGGCGATCTCGATCGCCGGACCGTAACTTGTCACCATAAAAATCCTTGCCGCGTGGCGAACACCCTGCACTGCTCGTACTGCATCCGCCAGCATCGCATGCGCCAGGCCAAAACGCTCCTCCGGCGTCAAAACGCCCGACAGGCGTTGCTTCGCATTTCGCAAGTCCTTGATAGGGAGCAAAAGTGCGCGCATGAGCCGTTTAGTACCCGCCGTCTGCGGGGCGAACATGCGTTGCCGCAGGCAACAAAGGCAACTGGCCCGCAGGCGCGCCCATCGCTTCCGGACCGGCCGCGGCAGGCGAAGCTGCCGGATGTTCTTCGGTCGCATCCACGTCGAAGACGCGCCGGACCTTGTACGTCGTTGTACGCTCGGCCGGAGTCCGCCCGATCGACCGAATCTGTCGGCGAAACTCCGCTGGCGCCACATATTCGCCGTGCGTCGCGCCCGCCGCTTTGGAAATATTCTCTTCCATCAATGTGCCACTGAAGTCGTTGGCCCCGGCGTTCAGGCAGGCAAGGGAAGTCTCCAATCCCAGCTTCACCCACGACACTTGAATATTCTCGATCGCGCCGTGCAGCAATACTCGCGACAACGCATGCACTCGCAGATGTTCCTCGCGCCCCGCGCCCGCTCGCGCTCCACCATGCTTAAAAAGCCGTGTCTTCTCGTGAATGAAGCCAAGCGGAACAAACTCCGTGAAACCACCGGTGCGTTTCTGAATCGATCGCAAAAGCAAAATATGCCGCACCCAATCAGCGGGTTCCTCAACATGTCCGTACATCATCGTCGAGGTCGTTGGAATCTCCAGTTCATGTGCCGCGGTAATGATTTCCACCCAGCGGGCCACCGGCAGTTTGTTGGGGCTCAACTCCTGCCGCACGCGATCGTCCAGAATTTCCGCCGCTGTTCCCGGAATGCTCCCAAGCCCTTCGTCCTTCATCATCCACAAATAGTCCCGCAGCTGCATTCCGGTCTTGTCCACGCCGTAAGAAATTTCCATAGGCGAAAACGCGTGCACATGCATTGCCGGAACCGCGCGCTTGATGGCACGCAAAATGTCGCGATAGAAAAATCCGTCAAGGTCGCGGGGCAGTCCTCCCTGGATGCAGACTTCCGTAGCCCCTCGTTCCCAGGCCTCTACAGCCTTGCGCGCCACATCGTCGGGCGAAAGGGAGTACGCATCGGCTGCGCCAGGCCCGCGGCCAAATCCGCAGAAGCTGCAGCCCACGAAGCAAACATTGGTGAAATTGATGTTGCGGTTGACAACGTAAGTGATCGCATCGCCGTTAGTTTCCCGGCGCAAGTGATCCGCCACGGTGATGAGCGCGTGAAGAGCGGTGGCGTCACCGGCAGCGAGCCTCATCCCGTGCTCGAAACCAAGCTCCCCGCCCTCGATCGCCGTCTCCAGGACTCTTCGAACGGCTTCAGGGCTCGACGCCAGTGCAAGGCGAACGCGTTCAGCTTGTGTTCCGCCAGCAGTGACGTTGTCCGTTTGAAATGCAGGGTTCTTTTCGACTTGCAGCGGGGTACTCATGGCAGGCGCTTCCATCAGGGCTGTTCGTAGCTATCCTATCAAACCTGCCAGCGCTACGCAGCGTCGCAAAATTTCTGTAACCAACGTAGGGGATCAGCCTCCTAAGGGATGCACCCTGGCTCAAACGCCGGTTCGTCTAGTATGACGACGCGCCCGTCGGCTACTATGATGGAAGGACCCAATTCACATGAAGCGCGGCACTCTCCTCCTTTTGGTTCTCGTCACCGGCGCCGGGCTGCTCGCTGCTGCTGCCGCTTCGATCCTGCACAACGGCCTCAGTGCGCGTGCCACGCCGTCCGCTCTGGAAACCACACTGGCCCGCAACGCGCGCCGCCTTTCGTGGCCACGCGACGCGCGCACAGCTAAAAATCCCATCGCCTCTTCGCCCGAGGTCCTTCGCGAGGCTCGCCTCCACTTCGCGGACCATTGTGCCGTCTGCCACAGCAACGATGGCGGTGGTAACTCCATGATGGGGCGGGGTCTGTACCCCAAGCCGCCCGACCTCCGTAAGTCCGAAACCCAAAATCTTTCCGACGGCGAGATTTTCTGGATTATCGAAAACGGCGTTCGCTTCACAGGCATGCCCGCATTCGGTGGCCACGGCCCAACGGACGATAGCTGGAAGCTCGTCCTCTTTATCCGTCACCTTCCAAACCTCGGCGCCGAAGAACGCCTCGAAATGGAGCGTTACAACCCCAAAGGGCCCGAAGACCTCAGCGAAGAGCAGGAGGAACAGGACTTTCTGCGCGGTGAGCCGCTGCAACAAAAGTCCAAGCCCGAGCATCATCATTAAAGAGGACCGCCGCCGAGGTGAGGCTCCGGTGACTTGCCCATTGCCAAATCCCGCAAGCAAATACATCGCCGCAACGCTCTTATTCTTGTTGTTCGGCGTATTGGCGATCGCCCAAACCCCAAACCGCAAGCTCGTCATCGGTTCGGTCTACCGAGTGGTGCACAATCTCCTCGAAGTCAAACAGGAGGCCGGCAACCTCGCGATCATCAAGGTAGACGCTGCAACGAAGTACGTGGACAGCACGACGCAAGCCCCGGCCAAACTAAAGGACATTGCCGTAGGCGATCAGATCGTAATCAAGGTCATCGTAAAAGACGGGGTCGATACCGCCGAAGAGGTAAAATTTGTCTCCGCCCTGGGCAAGAAGTAGAATTCGATCCGTTTGTTCCCAGGTCAGGATCAAATGCGCGCTCTTTCGTTGAAATGGAAAAGTCAGGAGAGATCAATGCAAAAGAGATTTCAATTTCTAACCTTGCTAGCGATGGTCGCCATGACCGCCGCCCTAGCCACAGCTCACGGCGACAAGAAACACATCGTTGGCACACTTGAAACGGTGAATTCCGACTCCGTCGTGGTTAAAACCGCGGACGGCAAGAGCGTCGAGGTAAAACTTGTCGCCAACACCGTGTACGTTTCCCGCGATGGAAAAACTTCCAAGCAGAGCGACCTCGCCGTCGGCGAACGCGTGGTCATCCATGCCACCCCAATCGGCGACACTCTTGCGGCCGACGAAGTCAAGTTCTCTCCGCCGGGCACGGCTCCCGCTGCTTCGACCAAGCCAAAGTCATGAGCGACTAGAACCACGCCACTCCTCAGTCGGAGACCAGATGGCAGGAGTGCGTCTTCAACACCACCCAAACCGTCTTTCCGGTGGATAGTTCAAGCGAACGCAGTGCGCCTGGCGTCACGTGGGACATCAACACGGCACTCCTGCAATTGACGTGAACCGCGATTAGCGTGCCGCGGTGCTCCATCGATTCGATCTGGCCTTCCAGTACATTCCGAGCGCTCAGGCCGCTCGGGTGTTGTGTCGCCAGCATAATGTCGCCCGCGCGAACGGCGATGCGCACTCGATCGCCGGGCGTCGCGTAACTCAGTGGTACCTCGATCTCGACAGCCGTCTCCGCCAATCGAGCACTCATCACGCCGTCCGCCTCGCGCAAGCTCACGACCGTCGCATCCAGTAAATTCTCGAAGCCGGCAGCCAACGCCAGTCTGGTGCGCCGAGGCGCGTCCAGCACCTCGCGCGGGTGCCCTTGCCCGATCACACGCCCGTGCTCGATTGCGATGACGCGCTGGGCCAGCGCGTCGACCTCGTCGCGGCTGTGCGTCACATACAGAATCGGAATCCGCTGCGTCTGGTTCCATGCCCGCAGGTCTTCCACGATCGACGCCTTCAATTCAGCGTCCAGCCTGCTCAGCGGTTCGTCTAGCAACAACACCTGCGGCAGCGTTACAAGCGATCGCGCCAGCGCCACGCGTTGTTGCTCGCCGCCGGAGATCTCGCCCGGCTTACGGCTGCGCAGATGTGCTACCCGAAACGCTGCCAAAATCAAGTCAACACGCTCTCCCCGCCGTGCCTCCGGCGTGTCAGCCAATCCATATGCAACGTTTTCTTCCACGCTCATTCGCGGAAAGAGCGCCAGCGATTGAAAAACATAGGCAACGCGCCTTTGTTGCGGCGGCAGGTTTACGCCACCGGAAGAATCAAACAGCACGCGATA